>CALRZY010000009.1:0-95146 GCA_943372765.1 Curvibacter sp. AEP1-3 | reverse complement strand
CTGCTGCCGCTGTTCACGGCCGTGGTCCTGCTGCTGCTGGGCGACGGTGGCGGCCAGGCCAGCCACGGCGGCGCACAGCTGCGTCGCGCCCGCACGCTGAGCCTGGCCAGTGCGATCTTCGGCGCCCTGCTGGCCTGGCGTCTCATGCTGGAGGCCGCCGGCGGCGCGCTCACCGTCTACCCGCTGGGCAACTGGCCGGCGCCCTTTGGCATCGTGTTGGTGGTGGACCGCCTCAGCGGCCTGATGCTGGCCCTGACCTGGACCATCGCCGTGCCCGTGCTTTGGTACGCCAGCGGCGGCTGGGACGCTCACGGCCGCTACTTCCACGCCCTCTTCCACTTCCAGCTCATGGGGCTGTCGGGTGCCTTCGTCACCGGCGACCTGTTCAACCTCTTCGTCTTCTTCGAGGTGCTGCTGATCGCCTCCTACGTGCTCCTGGTGCACGGCCAGGGGCGCGAGCGCTACAAGGCCGGCGTGCATTACGTGGTGCTCAACCTGGTGGCCTCGGCGCTGTTCCTGATCGGCCTGGCCGTGATCTACGCGCTAACAGGCACGCTCAACATGGCCGATCTGGCGCTGCGCGTGGCGCAGCTTGACGCTGAGCAGGCCGTGCTGCTGAAGATCGGCGCGCTGGTGCTGCTGGTGGTCTTCGGCCTCAAGGCCGCCATCGTGCCGCTGTACCTGTGGCTGCCCGGCACCTACGCCGCCGCCAGCGCGCCGGTGGCGGCGCTGTTCGCCATCATGACCAAGGTCGGCGTGTACAGCATCATCCGTGTGCACGGCGTCATGCTGGGCCCGGAAGCCGGCCACGCCGCATTGACTGCCCAGCCCTGGCTGCTGCCCTTGGCCCTGAGCACCATCGCCCTGGCCGTGCTGGGCGCGCTGGCCGCCCACAGCCTGGCGCGCCTGGCCGCCTACCTGACGGTGGCCTCGGTCGGCACCATCCTGGCCGGCGTCGGCCTGTTCACACCGGCCGCGCTCTCGGCCGCGCTGTACTACATGGTGCACAGCACCCTGGTCATGGCGGCACTGTTCCTGCTGGTGGAGCTGGTCGCCTCGCAGCGCGGCGACATCGAGGACCGCCTGCAGCCGGCCGCCCCGGTGGCCCAGCCGGTACTGCTGGGCCTCATGACGCTGCTGGGCGCCGCCTCGGTCGCCGGCCTGCCGCCGCTGCCCGGCTTCCTGGGCAAGCTGATGATCCTGGAGAGCGCGGCACCCACACCGGCCCACGACTGGGTCTGGAGCGTGGTGCTGCTGGCCGGTTTCCTGACGCTGGTGGGCCTGGCACGCGCCGGAACCATCCTGTTCTGGAACGTGACGCCCAGCGCACACGCACCGGCCGCCTCCGGCAGCAGCTGGCGCCTGACCTCGGCCACGCTGAGCCTGCTGGGCCTGAGCCTGCTGCTGGCCGCCTTCGCCTCCCCCATGAAACGCTACACCGATGCCGCCGCCGCCCAGCTGGCCGATCGCCACGCCTACGCTAACGCCGTGCTCGGCGCGCAAAGCGGCCCGGCCGCCGTGACCACCCGTCCCTACCAGGGCGGCGCCGGTGAAGTGCGCCTGCCCGGAGTCAAGCCATGAAGAAGAAAGTCTGGCTCGCCCATCCCTGGCTGTCGGCGCTGCTGGCGCTGTCCTGGCTGCTGCTCTCTCACTCGCTGGCGCCGGTGCACTTGCTTTCGGCAGCGCTGATCGGCCTGGTCGTGCCGCGCCTGCTGCACGACGCGCTGCCCCCGGCCGGCCGCATCCGCGCCGTACCCGCCCTGCGCCTGATGGGGGTCGTGCTGTGGGACATCGTGCTCTCCAACATCACCGTCGCCCGCCTGGTGCTGGGGCGCATGGACCGACCGCAGCCAGCCTGGGTTCCGGTGCCGCTGGATCTGCAGCACCCCACCGCCATCGTCCTGTTCGCCAGCATCATCACCACCACGCCGGGCACGGTCTCGTGCACGGTGGATGAGGAACGACGCCTGATCTGGGTCCATGCCCTGGACTGCAGCGATCCGGCCCAGGCCGCGACCGACATGAAGGTCCGCTACGAGACCCTGCTGCGCGAGATTTTCGAGTCTGGTCCCCAAGGAGAAACCGCATGAGCATCCTGCCCCTGGCCCTGGACATCAGCACGGGTGCGGTGGCGCTGGCCATCGTGTTGTGCGCCTGGCGCCTGCTGCGCGGCCCGCACGCGACCGACCGTATCCTGGCCATCGACACGCTATACATCAACGCCGTGGCGCTGGTGGTGCTGCTGGGCATCCGCCTTGGCACTCCGCTGCTGTTCGAGGCCGCCCTCATCATCGCCATGCTGGGTTTCGCCTCCACCGTGGGCCTGGCACGCTATCTGACGCGCGGCGACGTGGTCGAATGAGGAGCCGGACATGAGCGACCTTCATCCCCTGCTCGAATGGCTGGCCGCAGCGCTGCTGCTGGCAGCGACCTTTTTCCTGCTGGTCGGTGCCATCGGCCTGGTGCGCCTGCCCGACTTCTTCATGCGCCTGCACGCACCCACCAAGGCCTCCACGCTGGGGGTGGGCGGCGTGCTTCTGGCCAGCATGGTGGTGGCACTGGGCCAGGGCCGTATCGGTTTTGCCGAGCTGCTCATCACCCTGTTCGTTTTCGTCACCGCGCCGGTCTCGGCCAACCTGATGGCCCAGGCCGCGCTGCATCTGCGCGTAGCCAGCCGCACCGCACCGCCGGCCGACGCCGTGCCGGAGCGACGCGCGGGCTGATCCCCCGGGGGGTTACCCCAGCGCCGGCTGTCAGCCGGGCGTAACGCAGCCTGTCAAAATAGCGGGCTGCGGTCCACCGGCCGCCCGCCCCCCGCGCCCCAACCTCCAGGGTGCTGTCCATCGAGAACGAGTACCGACCATGACCACGCACATCAAGCAAGCCGACCTGATCGAATCCGTCGCCGCCGGCCTGCAGTACATCAGCTACTACCACCCGGCCGACTACATCGCCCACCTGGCCCGCGCTTACGCGCGCGAGCAGAGCCCCGCCGCCAGGGACGCGATCGCGCAGATCCTGACCAACAGCAAGATGAGCGCGGTGGGCCACCGCCCGATCTGCCAGGACACGGGCATCGTCAACGTCTTCCTCAAGGTCGGCATGGACGTGCGCTGGGACGGTTTCACCGGCAGCCTGGAGGATGCCGTGAACGAAGGCGTGCGCCGCGCCTACAACCACCCCGACAACACGCTGCGCGCCAGCGTACTGGCCGACCCGCATTTCGCCCGCAAGAACACCGGGGACAACACCCCCGCGGTCATCTTCACCGAGATCGTGGCCGGCGACAAGGTGGAAGTGACCGTGGCCGCCAAGGGCGGCGGCAGCGAGAACAAGAGCAAGATGGTCATGATGAACCCCAGCGACTCCATCGTCGACTGGGTACTCAAGACCGTGCCCACCATGGGCGCGGGCTGGTGCCCCCCGGGCATGCTGGGCATCGGTATCGGCGGTACCGCCGAAAAGGCCGTGCTGATGGCCAAGGAAAGCCTGATGGATGACCTGGACATGTACGAATTGCAGGCCAAGGCATCCAGGGGCGAAAAGCTGAGCCAGGTGGAAGAGTTGCGCCTGGAGCTGTACGAGAAGGTCAATGCGCTGGGCATCGGGGCCCAGGGCCTGGGCGGGCTGACCACCGTGCTGGACATCAAGATCAAGATGTACCCCACCCACGCGGCCAGCAAGCCCGTGGCCATGATCCCCAACTGCGCCGCCACGCGCCATGCGCACTTCGTCATGGACGGCTCGGGCCCGGTCTACCTGGACCCGCCCAGCTTGGACCTCTGGCCCAACGTGAACTGGACACCCGACACCCAGAAGAGCAAACGTGTCGACCTGAACCAGCTCACCCGTGAAGAGGTGGCGAGCTGGAAACCGGGTGACACCCTGCTGCTGAACGGCAAGATGCTCACCGGCCGCGACGCTGCCCACAAGCGCATCGCCGACATGCTGGCCAAAGGCGAGAAACTGCCCGTGGACTTCAGCAACCGCGTGATCTACTACGTGGGCCCGGTCGACCCGGTCAAGGGCGAGGCCGTGGGTCCGGCCGGCCCCACCACCGCCACCCGCATGGACAAGTTCACCGAGACCATGCTGGGCCAGACCGGCCTGATCGCCATGATCGGCAAGGCCGAGCGCGGCCCCGAGGCTGTGGAAGTCATTCGCAAGCACAAGAGCGCCTACCTCATGGCCGTGGGCGGCGCCGCCTACCTGGTCAGCAAGGCGATCAAGACCGCCAAGGTCGTGGGTTTTGCCGACCTGGGCATGGAAGCCATCTACGAGTTCGACGTGGTGGACATGCCCGTGACCGTGGCCGTGGACGCCGGCGGCACCAATGCCCACGTCACCGGCCCGGCCGAGTGGAGCCGCCGCATTGCCAGCGGCGAGTTCAAGGGCATCTCGCTGACCACCGCGTGACACGACCGGTCGGCGTCTTCGACAGCGGCATCGGGGGCCTGAGCGTCCTGCAGGCGCTGCGCGCCGAGATGCCGCACCAGTCCTTCGTTTACCTGGCCGACAGCGGCCACGCCCCCTACGGGGAGCGTGAGCCCGGCCACGTGATCGAGCGCTCGCAGACGATCACCAAACACCTGATCCAGGTCCACGATATCCAGGCGCTGGTGGTGGCTTGCAACACGGCCACAGCGGCCGCCATCACCCTGCTGCGCCAGCAGCATCCCGAATTGCCCGTCGTTGGGGTCGAGCCGGCGCTCAAACCCGCCGCCCAGGCCAGCCGCACACACCGTGTGGGCGTGCTGGCCACGCGCGGCACCCTGGAAAGCGCCAAGTTCCAGGCCTTGCTGGCCTCCCTGCAGGGACCGGCCGACTTCGTGCTGCAAGCATGCGACGGCCTGGCCGACGCCATCGAGCATCAGGACAGCGAGCGCATTGCGGCCCTGGGCCGTCATTACGTCCAGGCGCTGGGTTCCTGTGGGCGGGATGAAGGCAAGATCGACACCGTGGTGCTGGGCTGCACCCATTACCCCCTGGTCACCGACACCTTCCAGTCCCTGCTGGGCCCGGAGGTGGAACTGCTTGCCAGCGGCCCCCCGGTCGCACGGCAGACACGTCGGGTGTTGCCGCACATCGCCGACCGCGGTCAACCCACGCTGCGCTGGCTGAGCACGGGCCGGGCCGATCAGCTGCAGGCAGCCGTGCAGCGCTGGCTGCACGCTCAGGCACGTGTCGAAACCCTGACCATCTGATTCTGGGAAAGGTCGGAACAGCGCACCGGACACGGACCGGGCCGAGACCCGTTTATTTGCGGCGGCCTGCCCGGTACTCCCAGGGCGGGATGGGCTTGCTGTCACGCCAGAGTCCGGCCCGCCGCTCACGGGCATCGGTCTGCGCGGCGGCATAGGCCTGGCGATCCTGCTCTGCCAGGTCATGCGCCCGGGATGGGTCGTACCAGGCAGCGCCGTCGGCAATCAGCTCCAGGCTGACATCACGCCCAGCCACCACCACCTTGCCCAGACGCGGAGAGCCGCCCTGACGAGGCACCTCCACCGTCACGTACTTCTGGAATACGAACTCGCGCAAGGTGTCTTCCGAGCGCTGGGCATGCTTCTGGAACTTCTCCGGTGCATCGATACCTGCCAGCCGCACGGTGTGCTGGACCTTGCGCTCATCGCGCACGCGGATGGTGTCACCATTGACGATGGCGACCACCTGACCCTGCAGGGTCCAGGCCAGGGCCATCGGACTGGCCAGCAGCAGGAAGAGGAACGCGAAGTGGGTAAGGATGGATCTCATCGAGATCAGACAGAAAGATGGTCGGGGCGATACGATTCGAACGTACGACCCTCTGCTCCCAAAGCAGATGCGCTACCAGGCTGCGCTACGCCCCGACAAGCTACGTATTCTACCGGCCCTCCATGCCATTCCCTGTAGCGTGACGTGCTTGCGCTAAAGTTTCTCCATGCGCACACGCTCTCTTCCCCTACCCTGGCTCGAACCGGGTGAAGCCTTTCCGCCTGTCAGCCAGGCCTGGGGACCCGGCTCCGAAGCCCCCGGCCTGCTGGCGGCCGGGGGCGCGCTGGATGTCGACAGCCTGCGCCGTGCCTATGCGCATGGCATCTTCCCCTGGTTCAGTACGGGACAACCCATCCTCTGGTGGAGCCCGGAGCCGCGCATGGTGCTGGAGGTGTCACGCTTTCGGCTGCATCGCTCGCTGCGCAAGACCCTGCAGAAGTTCATCTCGACCCCGGGCTGCGAGATCCGCTTCGATTCGGCTTTCGAGCAGGTGATCACGGCCTGCGCCGGCAGTCCGCGTGTAGGCCAGGACGGCACCTGGATCGTGCCGCCCATGGTGCGGGCCTACACCGAACTGCACCGTGCCGGCCACGCCCACAGTGTAGAGACCTGGATCAACGGCCAGTTGGTGGGCGGGCTGTACTGCGTGGCGCTGGGACAGGCGGTGTTCGGCGAATCCATGTTCACACGGGCGGCCGACGCCTCGAAGATCGCACTGGCAGCCCTGGTGGCCTTCTGCCGCCACCAGGGCATCAACCTGATCGACTGCCAGCAGAACACACAGCACCTGGCCTCGCTGGGTGCCCATGAAATTCCGCGTGTGGATTTTTTACGCCAGATCACGGCCGGCCAGGTACAAGCCGGGCCCCGCTGGCACTTCGACGCCCTATACTGGCGTGAACTGATGATGGCCCCAGCGGAGTCGACGTGACGCACCTCAAGGACCTGCCCCTCCAGAGTCTGCAGTTCTATGCCACGGCCCCCTACCCGTGCAGCTACCTGAGCGGCCGCCAGGCGCGCTCCCAGGTGGCCACGCCCAGCCACCTGATCAACAACTCCACCTACTCGGAACTGGTCTCCCAGGGCTTTCGCCGCAGTGGCATGTTCACCTACCGGCCGCACTGTGATGGCTGCCAGGCCTGCATCCCGCTGCGTGTGCGTGTCCAGGACTTCCAGCCCTCCCGCAGCCAGAAGCGGGCCTGGAAACAGCACCAGAACCTGCAGGCCCGCGTGTCCCGCCTTTGTTTTGTGCCCGAGCACTACCAGCTGTACCTGCGCTACCAGAATGGCCGTCACGCAGGCGGCGGCATGGACCAGGACAGCATCGACCAGTACACCCAGTTCCTGCTGCAAAGCCGGGTCAACTCGCGCCTGATCGAGTTCCGCGAAACGCTGGAAGACGGCTCACCCGGCCCGCTGCGGGTGGTGTCCGTGCTGGACGTGCTGGATGACGGCCTGTCGGCGGTCTACACCTTCTACGAGCCAGGCCGTGAAGCGAGCTACGGCACCTACAGCGTGGTCTGGCAGATCGAGCAGGCCCGCCTGCTGGGGCTGCCGCATGTCTACCTTGGTTACTGGATCGAGGACAGCCAGAAAATGAATTACAAGGCGCGCTTCGGCCCGCACGAACGGCGGGTGCAAGGCCAGTGGCTGGAAGTCGGCCCCGATGTCGAGATGTCGCCGGCCAGAGAGTAATTTCACGAGGTAAAATCGGGCCAGATTGCAGGAGCGTACCCGATGAAGAAAAAAGACCCGGATGCCGTCGTCACACCGACCGTGCAGGTGATCGAACGTATGTTCACCCTGATGGATGTGCTGGCCTCACGCGAGGAAGCGATTTCCCTGAAGGAAATCAGTGAGAAAACCGGGCTACACCCATCCACCGCCCACCGCATCCTCAACGACCTGGCCACCGGCCGTTATGTCGACCGGCCGCAACCTGGCACCTATCGCCTGGGCATGCGATTGCTCGAATTGGGCAATCTGGTCAAGGCGCGGCTCAATGTGCGTGACGCAGCCATCGCGCCTATGCGCGAACTGCACCGTTTGATCCAGCAGCCTGTCAACCTGAGCATGCGCCAGGGTGACGAAATCGTCTACATCGAACGAGCCTACAGCGAGCGCTCCGGCATGCAGGTGGTGCGCGCCATCGGCGGACGGGCGCCCCTGCACCTGACCTCGGTGGGCAAGCTGTTCCTGGCCGCCGACGACCCGCAGCGCGTGCGCGCCTATGCCACGCGCACCGGCCTGACCGGTCATACCAAGAACAGCATCACGCAATTGCCCGTGCTCGAACGCGAACTGGGCAAGGTGCGCCAATACGGCACGGCGCATGACGACGAGGAACTGGAGCTGGGCGTGCACTGCATGGCAGCCGGCATCCATGACGACCAGGGCAAGCTGGTGGCTGGCTTGTCGATCTCGGCACCAACGGGCAGGCTGGACAAGGAATGGCTGCCAAAGTTGCAGACCGTGGCCAGCGAGATATCTCGCATGCTGGGTTACCAGGCCGGGATTGAGAAACGCTAAAGGACGCCGCAGCGCCCTTTTTTCTCTCCCTGGCCGGACTCAGGCGGTCAAAGGAAACGCGGCTGATCCACGTCGGTCTCGTTGTCTGTGACCGGCACCACACCCAGGGGCTTGGCCGGAATCGACTCCACCCAACGACGCACGCGCTCGGCATCACCCAGGCGGCTGAGCTTGCCGGCGGAATCCAGGAAAACCATGATCAGGTTGCGGCCTGCCACCCGGGCCTGCATGACCAGGCACTGCCCGGCCTCGGAGATATACCCCGTCTTCTGCAGGCCGATATCCCAGGTCGGATTCTGGACCAGACGATTGGTGTTGTTGAACATGAGCTTACGGCGACCTACGGCGACCTGATGGGCAGGGGACGTGGAATACTCGCGCAACAGACTGTCGTCGGACGCCACGTTAACCAGCACGGCCAGATCCTTGGCACTGGATCGGTTCTTGCTTGACAGACCCGTGGGCTCGACGAAGCTGGTGTCCTGCATGCCCAGCAACTGGGCTTTGGCATTCATCATTTCGACAAAAACAGGCAGGCCACCCGGATAGGTACGGCCCAGGGCATGAGCTGCCCGGTTTTCGCTGGACATCAGGGCCAGATGCATCAATTCGCCCCGGCTCAGCGTCGATCCCACGCGCAGGCGCGAAGCGCTCCACTTTTCTGTATCGACGTCGGCCTGGGTGATCGTGATCATCTCGTCCAGAGACAACTCCGCCTCGCTGATCAGCAAGGCCGTCATGATCTTGGTGAGGGAGGCGATCGGCAGCACGGCCTCTTCGTTCTTGCTCAGCAAGACCTCTTGGGTCTCCTGGTCGATGACATAGGCTACGCTGGAGCGCAGGGACAGGGGATCGGGGGCGCCGTGCAGGCCAGCGCGCATGCCATCGGAAAGCCGGGCCGGTCGCACGACGCGGGCCACCGGGCGTTTGGCATAGGCCTTGCGCTTGGCTTGCTGCTTGGTCTGGTGAGCGGACTTGACCACCGTGGGTTTGGCCGCGTTCTGCCCACCATTACCTGCGGCGGACGCCAGCCCGGATGCGCTGGCCAGCATCACGAACAGCGACGCGGTCCCAACCCAGATAAAACGATGTAAGTGACTCACCGGTCCAACCTTGCAAAGAGAAAACGGTGCCATGCGACCATGGCACCTTCTAAAGCAAGGTTATACAGAAAATATCAAGCTGGATCAACCACTTGTGTGGCTTTTCTCAACAAACTCTTACATATATAGGCAATAACCCTAGCCCTGAGCCGCCACTCGATCAGCTTTGCTCTGCAACTTGTTGAGTGCACTGAGGTAAGCCTTGGCCGAGGCAACCACGATGTCGGGATCCGACCCGACCCCATTGACCACACGACCGCTGTTCTGCAGGCGCACGGTCACCTCCCCCTGGCTTTCGGTCGAACCACTGATGGCATTGACCGAATACAGCACCATCTCGGCACCGCTCTTCACGTGTGACTCGATGGCCTTGAGCGAGGCATCCACCGGACCGTTGCCATCCGACTCGCCATGCACTTCCTTGCCCTCCACGGTGATCACGATGGAGGCATGCGGCCGTTCGCCGGTTTCGCTGTGCTGTGAAAGCGAGATGAAACCGTACTGTTCCTTCTCGCTGGTCACGCTTTCGTCGCTCACCAGGGCCAGGATGTCCTCGTCGAAGATCTCACTCTTGCGGTCGGCCAGCTCCTTGAAGCGGGCGAATGCCGTGTTGAGTTCCCCCTCGCTCTCCAACGCCACGCCCAGATCCTGCAGGCGCTGCTTGAAGGCGTTGCGCCCGCTCAGTTTTCCCAGCACGATCTTGTTGGCGCTCCAGCCCACATCCTCGGCACGCATGATCTCGTAGGTGTCACGTGCCTTGAGCACGCCGTCCTGATGGATGCCGGAAGCATGGGCGAAGGCATTGGCGCCCACCACGGCCTTGTTGGGCTGCACCACGAACCCCGTGGTCTGGCTGACCATGCGACTGGCCGGGACGATCTGGGTGGTGTCGATGCCGACTTCCAGGTTGAAGTAGTCGCGGCGGGTCTTCACGGCCATGACGATCTCCTCCAGGCTGCAGTTACCCGCGCGTTCACCCAGTCCATTGATGGTGCACTCGATCTGGCGCGCACCGCCGATCTTCACGCCGGCCAGCGAGTTGGCCACCGCCATGCCCAGATCGTTGTGGCAATGCACTGACCAGATCGCCTTGTCGGAGTTCGGCACGCGCTCGCGCAAGGTCTTGATGAAGTTGCCATACAGCTCGGGCACTGCATAACCCACCGTGTCCGGGATATTGATGGTGGTCGCCCCTTCCTTGATGACCGCCTCGACCACGCGGCAGAGGAAGTCCATCTCGCTGCGGTAGCCGTCTTCAGCGCTGAACTCCACGTCGGCCACCTGATTGCGGGCAAAACGAACGGCCAGCTTGGCCTGCTCCAGAACCTGCTCGGGGCTCATGCGCAGCTTCTTCTCCATGTGCAGCGGGGAGGTGGCGATGAAGGTGTGGATACGCGCGCGGTTGGCACCCTTGAGGGCTTCGGCAGCGCGCGAGATGTCGCGGTCGTTGGCGCGCGAAAGCGAGCAGATCGTGGAGTCCTTGATCGCATTGGCGATGTTCTGGATCGCCTCGAAGTCCCCATTGGAGCTGGCGGCGAAACCGGCCTCGATCACATCCACCTTCAGGCGTTCCAGCTGGCGGGCGATGCGCAGTTTCTCGTCCTTGGTCATGGAAGCCCCGGGCGACTGCTCGCCATCACGCAAGGTGGTATCGAAAATGATCAGTTTGTCAGCCATCTCAAACTCCTGTTCGCCTGCAATTCAGAAACAACAACCGTAAAACACAAAAGGCCCGCTGCGTTTGCATACGGGCCTTTGATGGGAATGTGCGCGCGCTACCGATTCCGCCCGTGTTGGCGTCCAAGCAGTAGGGTTAGCGCGAATAAATTCATGGCTTCAATGTATCACAAAAGAAACCCGCGTCCATAGACACCACCTATACCCGCCTTAGTGGTGCAGCCCACGCTCTTCAGGTTCGTCCTTGGACGTGCTGATCACGCTGACCGGCTGCCCCTTGACCTTGCGCCAGGCATAAACCATGTAGCCGCTGATGCCATAAAGAACGAACACCCCGAACAGCACCGCCGCCGGATCGATCGTCACGACGGCAAAACCCAGCACGATCAGAATGACCACCGCGAACGGCACACTCTTTTTCATGCTCAGGTCCTTGAAGCTGTAGAAGGGCACGTTGGTGACCATGGTCAGACCGGCATACAAGGCCAGTGCAAACATGAACCAGGACACGCGCGCACCGTCCACACCGAAGTCCGACATGATCCAGATGAAGCCCGTTACCAGCGCAGCGGCAGCAGGCGACGGCAGGCCCTGGAAATAACGTTTGTCCACCACGCCGGTATTGACGTTGAAACGCGCAAGACGCAAGGCGGCACAGGCGCAATAGACGAAAGCGGCCACCCAGCCCCAGCGCCCCAGCCCCTTCAAGGCCCATTCATAGGAAATCAGCGCAGGAGCGGCACCAAAGGAGACCATGTCCGAGAGCGAGTCCATCTGCTCCCCAAATGCGCTCTGGGTATTGGTCATGCGGGCCACCCGCCCGTCCAGGCTGTCGAGGACCATGGCACAGAAAACGCCGATGGCGGCCAGGTCGAAACGGCCGTTCATCGCCATCACGATAGCGTAGAAACCACCGAACAGCGCCGCCAGCGTGAACAGGTTGGGCAGGATGTAGATCCCTTTGCGGCGCTTGCGCACCACCACAGCTTCCGTCTCATCAGGACGGATGTTGTCACCATCATGCATGGCACACCTCCGCCATGCACGGGAAGGTCTCTGGGTACAGGTCTTGAATGTCCATGGCGGCAAGTGTAAGGCAGGCCACGCCTGCCGAGGAAAAAAAACAAGGCCACCGAAGTGGCCTTGCGGGAAGCGGCTGGGCCGATCAGTTGCGGGTCTGGTCCACCAGCTTGTTCTTGGCAATCCAGGGCATCATGGCGCGCAGCTGGCCGCCCACCTTCTCGATGCTGTGCTCAGCCATGTTACGGCGGCGGGCCGTCATGCTCGGGTAATTGGTACGGCCTTCCAGGATGAACATCTTGGCGTAGTCACCGTTCTGGATGCGCTTGAGGGCATTGCGCATGGCGGCGCGCGACTGCTCGTTGATCACCTCGGGTCCGGTCACGTACTCGCCGTACTCGGCGTTGTTCGAGATCGAGTAGTTCATGTTGGCGATGCCGCCCTCATAGATCAGGTCCACGATGAGCTTGAGCTCGTGCAGGCACTCGAAGTAGGCCATCTCGGGGGCGTAGCCAGCCTCGACCAGGGTCTCGTAACCCATCTTGATCAGCTCGACAGCACCGCCGCACAGCACGGCCTGCTCGCCGAACAGATCGGTCTCGGTCTCTTCCTTGAAATTGGTCTCGATGATGCCAGCCTTGCCGCCGCCATTGGCCATGGCGTAGGACAGGGCCAGGTCACGGGCCTTGCCGCTCTTGTCCTGGTGCACCGCCACCAGGTGCGGGACGCCGCCACCCTGGGTGTAGGTGTTGCGCACGGTGTGGCCGGGGGCCTTGGGCGCCACCATCCAGACGTCCAGGTCGGCGCGCGGCACGACCTGGTTGTAGTGCACGTTGAAGCCGTGGGCGAAGGCCAGCGAAGCGCCCTTCTTGATGTTGGGTGCCACGTTGTTGGTGTACACCTCGGCGATCTGCTCGTCGGGAAGCAAGATCATGACCACATCGGCCATCTTGACGGCGTCATTCACTTCCATCACGGTCAGGCCAGCCTTGCCGACCTTGTCCCACGAGGCACCGCCCTTGCGCAGGCCGACCACGACCTTCACGCCGCTGTCGTTCAGGTTCTGGGCGTGGGCATGGCCCTGGCTGCCGTAGCCGATGATGGCAACGGTCTTGCCCTTGATCAGGCTCAGGTCACAGTCCTTGTCGTAGAAAACTTTCACTTCTTTCTCCTTGATAAAACTTGAAAATCAGACGCGCAAAATGCGCTCGCCGCGGCCGATGCCGCTGCTGCCGGTACGCACCGTCTCCAGAATCGCGCCGCGATCGATCGCCTCGAGAAAGGCGTCGTTCTTCGACTGGTCGCCGGTCATTTCGATGGTGTAGCTCTTGTCGGTGACGTCGATGATACGGCCGCGGAAGATGTCGGCCATGCGCTTCATCTCCTCGCGCTCCTTGCCCACCGCACGCACCTTGACCATCATGAGCTCGCGCTCGATGTACGCGCCTTCGGTCAGGTCCACCACCTTGACGACCTCGATCAGGCGGTTCAGGTGCTTGGTGATCTGCTCGATCACGTCATCCGAACCGGTGGTCTGGATAGTCATGCGCGAGAGGCTTGGGTCCTCGGTTGGCGCGACGGTGAGGGACTCGATGTTGTAACCGCGGGCCGAGAACAGGCCCACCACGCGGGAGAGCGCGCCAGGCTCGTTCTCCAGCAAGACTGCAATGATGTGTTTCATATATGTGGATTCCTCTTTTCGCCGCCCTCCCCCGGTCGCGGTAACAACCGGGCTTGGCGGGCAATAGATTCGTCTTCAGTGGAGATGGTGCGGCCTGGGCGGCCGCACCCGCTTACAGGTCTTCGGCCCCCAGCAGCATCTCGGTGATGCCCATGCCAGCCTTGACCATCGGGAACACGTTCTCGGTGGGGTCAGTACGGAAGTCCATGAAGACCGTGCGGTCCTTGAGCTTGCGTGCCTCGCGCAGTGCCGGCTCCACGTCTTCGGGCTTCTCGATCAGCATGCCGATGTGGCCATAGGCCTCGGCCAGCTTCACGAAATCGGGCAACGCGTCCATATAGCTGCTGCTGTAGCGGCCGGAGTATTCGATCTCCTGCCACTGGCGCACCATGCCCAGATAGCGGTTGTTCAGCGACAGGATCTTGATCGGCGTGTTGTACTGCAGGCAGGTCGAGAGTTCCTGGATACACATCTGCACCGAGCCCTCGCCCGTCACACAGAACACCTCGCTCTCGGGCTTGGCCAGCTTGATGCCCATGGCGTAGGGAATGCCGACGCCCATGGTGCCCAGGCCGCCGGAGTTGATCCAGCGGCGCGGCTCGTTGAACTTGTAGTACTGGGCCGCCCACATCTGGTGCTGCCCGACGTCGGACGTGATGTAGGCCTCGACGTCCTTGGTCATGTTCCACAGCGTCTCGATCACGTACTGCGGCTTGATCACGTCCAGGTTGCCGCGGTCGTACTTCAGGCAGTCGCGCTTGCGCCAACCGTCGATCGCCTCCCACCAGGAACCCAGCGCACCCGCATCGGGCCGGACCGCGCTTTCCTTGATCATGGCGATCATCTCGGTCAGCACATCCTTGACGTCGCCCACGATCGGGATGTCGACCTTGACGCGCTTGGAAATGCTCGACGGATCGATATCGATGTGGATGATCTTGCGCTCGTTCTGCGCAAAGTGCTTGGGGTTGCCGATCACACGGTCGTCGAAACGCGCACCCACTGCCAGCAGCACATCGCAGTTCTGCATGGCATTGTTGGCCTCGATCGTGCCGTGCATGCCCAGCATGCCCAGGAACTTGGGATCGGTGGCCGGGTAGGCGCCCAGGCCCATCAGGGTGTTGGTGCAGGGATAGCCCAGCATGTCCACCAGGGTGCGCAACTCGGCCGTCGCATTGCCCAGCAACACACCACCACCGGTATAGATGTAGGGCCGTTTGGCCGCCAGCAGCAGCTGGAGCGCCTTGCGGATCTGGCCGGCGTGGCCCTTGCGCACCGGGTTGTAGGAGCGCATCTCCACCGATTCCGGGTAGCCCGCGTAGGGAACCTTCTTGAAGGAGACGTCCTTCGGGATATCCACCACCACCGGGCCGGGGCGGCCGCTGCGGGCAATGTGGAAGGCCTTCTTCATGGTCTCCGCCAGGTCCTTGGCGTCCTTGACCAGGAAGTTGTGCTTGACGATGGGACGGGTGATGCCCACGGTGTCGCATTCCTGGAAAGCATCCAGGCCGATGGCAGCGGTGGGCACCTGGCCGGTGATGATCACCATCGGAATGCTGTCCATGTACGCCGTCGCGATACCGGTGATGGCGTTGGTCACGCCGGGACCGGAGGTCACCAGCGAGACGCCCACGTCCCCGGTCGCACGGGCATACCCGTCGGCGGCATGCACGGCAGCCTGCTCGTGGCGCACCAGGATGTGCTGGATGGTGTCTTGTTTGTAGAAAGCGTCGTAGATGTGCAGGACGGCGCCGCCGGGATAACCCCAGACGTACTTCACGCCCTCGGCCTGCAGCGCCTTGACCAGGATCTCGGCGCCACGCAGCTCTTCGGCCTGGCCGGCAGCACTGGCTGCCGCGGCGGAAGTCATTTCAGCCTTGGAAATTTCCATGATGAACCTTTGTGAATTTCTCTAACGAAAAACCTTGGGTGCCCCTTCACAAACGCTTGTGGCATCGTGTCGGGACTTGAGATCAAGGACATGGGCGCCATGGATAGCCGCGCCGGACCGTGACCCGTTTGCTTTTTGATTCGCAGGCAGCATTATCGCACCGCAGCAATCAAATTGGCGTCCGCCTCTCGATAAATGTGCGGGCTCGATGCCATAATCCAGCCCCAAAGCGGTCCTTCAGGACCATCTTGCCCATCAAAGAGACCCCTGCGCCCCCTGGTTCCAGCCCTTGGCCACCGAAACCGAACTGTCCGAATTTCTCAAGAGCGTGGAAAAACGCGCTTTCAAGCGTTCGGTCTACCACGTGCGCAACGATGAGTCGGCGCTGGACATCGTTCAAGACAGCATGATGAAGCTGGTGGAGCACTACAGCCACAAGCCGGCCGATGAGCTGCCCATGCTGTTCCAGCGCATCCTCTCCAACACCACCCTGGACTGGTTTCGCCGGCAAAAGACGCGCAATGCCCTGTTCTCGAACCTGAGCGACTTCGAATCCGATGGCGAAGACGGCGACTTCAATCTGTTGGAAAATCTCGACAGTTCGGACAGCGCCACCCAGGTGGAAAGTGCCGAAAACTCGACCCAGCGCGCCCAGATCCTGCAGGAAATCGAACTGGAAATCCAGCAGTTGCCAGCCCGTCAACGGGAAGCCTTCCTGATGCGTTACTGGGAGGAACTGGACGTGGCAGAAACCGCCGCGGCCATGGGCTGCTCCGAAGGCAGTGTAAAAACGCACTGCTCCAGGGCGGTCCAGGCTCTTAACAAAGCCTTGAGGGCCAAGGGAATACAACAATGAAACAGACGCCTATCAACAGCCATCTGTCCGCACAGGACCGCTACGGTCGCCAACTGGCGGCCCGCCTGGATGCGGCCGCCGCGGCCCTGCCGTACGATATCAGTGAGCGGCTGCGCTTTGCGCGCCTGCAAGCCCTGGAGAAATACCGCGATATCCAAGTCCGGGAGAGCGCCAGCCTGGCCATGGGTGGAGGCGTGGCGGCGCTGGGCGGGGGTGAGGAGGAGCGAGGGCTCTGGCCACGCCTGGTTTCCCTGATCCCCCTGCTCGCCCTGATCGCGGGCCTGGTGGCCATCCAGGTCATGGGAAGCGACCAGATTGCCGAAGAACTGGCTGAAATCGACGAGGCCATCCTCACCGACGATCTGCCGCCTGACGCCTATGCCGACCCCGGCTTTGCACAGTTCCTCAAGACCCGGATCGATCAGATGCAGCAAAACTGAGGCCTTTTGATGAAACCGACGCTTTGCCCCTCCCCCAGCCTGACAGCCGCCCTGCTGCTGCTTGCCCTGTGCCTGCCAGTCCAGGCCGCACCGTCCGAGGGCACCGCCGGGCAAACGGTCACCGGGCGCTCCATCGACAACCGGGCGCGCAGCACCGACACCATCGTGGCCGCAGCGCCCATCCAGGTCAAACCTTACTGGAAAGACCTGAGCCCGGCCCAGCGCCAGGCCCTGCAGCCCCTGGCCCCGCACTGGGACCGCCTGAATGAGCAACACAAGCTTAAATGGCTGGCGCTCTCCAAGAACTACCCCAGCCTGGGTTCCGAGGAGCAGGCCAAGCTGCATCTGCGCATGAGCAAATGGGCCACCCTCAGCCAGCAGCAACGCACCCAGGCGCGCCAGAATTTCAATGAAATCAATAAGCTGAGTCCGGAACAGAAAACCAGCCAATGGGAGGCCTACCAGGCCTTGAGCGCTGAAGAAAAGCGCAAACTCGCCAAGCAGGCGCGGCCCCAGGCGGCTGGTGTCACGACCCTCAGGCCCAGCACGACGCCCAAACTCAGCCAGGTACCCCGCCGTGCTTCGGCAACACGTCCGAACATGGCAGAGGTCACTTTGCCGGTCCAACAGCACACCCTGTTGCCGCGCTCCGAAACTGCGCCCGACACCACCGAACGCTCGCCTTATGAAGACGAGCCAGCCGACGCGCAGTGAACCCGGACCACAGGACAGCGCCCGCAACGACGGGCCCAGGAATTTCTTTGGCCACACCGGGCCTGGCCCGGCGCATGGCGTGTTGGCTGTATGAGGGCATGCTGCTGTTCGGCGTGGTGTTCATCGCCGCCTACCTGTTCAGCGCCCTGTCCCAAACCCGCCACGCCCTGGACAACCGGCCCCTGCAGCAGGCCTTCCTGTTCGTCGTCCTGGGAATCTACTTCACCTGGTTCTGGGCCAAGGGGCAAACCCTGGCCATGAAAACCTGGCATATCCGTGTGGTGGATCGCGAGGGTCAGCCCCTGACACAAGGGCGCGCACTCCTGCGCTACGTGTTGAGCTGGCTCTGGTTTCTGCCGCCGCTGGCAGCTATGGCACCTTTTGGTCTTTCGGGTGCCGAATCCGCTGTCATCGTGCTGGGCTGGATCGCGGTCTGGGCACTGTTGAGCCGATTCCATCCTGGCCAGCAGTTCTGGCATGACGTCCTGGCCGGAACCCGCCTGGTCGATGCCCGCCCGCCCCGGAAATGATCCCCCCGGCTGGTGGACAATCAGCACATGCCTGATTCACCCACCCATCACGTCAACCCGCAAAAAGCCCGCCGCGGCCTGAGTCGCATGTGGCATGCGCTGGGCTACTCCTTTGAGGGCCTGCGTGCCGGCTGGCATGAAACCGCCTTCCGGCAGGAAGCCCTGGCCGCCATTGTCCTGCTACCCCTCTCGCTGTGGGTCGGGCGCCACTGGGTGGAGACGGCCCTGCTGGCAGGCTCCGTGCTGCTGGTGATGATCGTCGAGTTGCTCAACACCGGTATCGAGACCGCCATCGACCGCATCGGCCCCGAATGGCATGACCTGTCCAAACGCGCCAAGGACATGGGCAGCGCCGCCGTCCTGCTCAGCCTGCTGCTGTGCGCCGGCATCTGGGCTGCCGCCATTTACCAACACCTGATCGCATGAATCCGAATTTCTCGCTTTGTGTCTATTGCGGCTCGCGACCTGGCCTGGCCCCCCGCCACGCGGATGTCGCCCGCACCGTCGGCCAGTGGATCGGCCGCCATGGCGGCCAACTTGTCTACGGTGGTGGCAGGGCCGGCCTGATGGGGGTGGTCGCCCAGGCCACCCTGGAAGCCGGCGGTCGTGTCGTCGGCATCATCCCGAAGGCCCTGGTGGAAAAGGAATGGGCCCTGCACGACTGCACGGAACTGCATATCGTGGACACCATGCACGACCGCAAACGCATGATGGCCGAACGTTCCGATGCTTTTGTAGCCTTGCCGGGCGGCATCGGCACCTTTGAGGAGTTGTTCGAGGTCTGGACCTGGCGCCAGCTCGGTTACCACGACAAGCCGGTAGGCATCCTGAACTCCGCAGGCTACTACGATGGCCTGCTGGCCTTCCTGGCGCAGACGGTCGAGCAGCAGTTCTTGAGCGACTGGCAGATGAGCCTGATCCAGACCGGCGACGAACCACCAGCCCTGCTCAGCAGCCTGGTGCAGGCCGCCGGCCTGGCGCCGGCACCCCGACTCGACGCAATTTAGATCGCCGAGTTGTCGACCTCGCCGGTGCGGATGCGCAACACCCGCTCGACCGAGGTGATGAAGATCTTGCCGTCGCCGATCTTGCCGGTACGGGCCGCCTTGACAATGGCGTCGACACAGCGGTCCACGTCGTCGGTCTTGACCACCACCTCGACCTTGACCTTGGGCAGGAAGTCCACCACGTACTCGGCGCCGCGATAGAGCTCGGTGTGGCCCTTCTGGCGGCCAAAGCCCTTGACCTCGGTCACGGTAAGACCCGTCACGCCACACTCGGCCAGGGCCTCGCGCACTTCCTCGAGCTTGAAGGGCTTGATGATGGCGGTAATCTGCTTCATGGATATTCTTCCTGTCGATGGCTAGGGTAAAGAGCGGCCTGCTTGCGAGGCAAATCAGGCCCTGAACTTGTTGGTAATAGGATAACGCCAATCCTTGCCGAAACTGCGGTGGGTCACGCGGATGCCCACCGGCGCCTGGCGGCGCTTGTATTCGTTGAGCTTGATCAGGCGCGTGACCTTCTCCACATCCGCCCGAGCATAACCCTGGGCGACGATCTCCTCGACGCCATGGTCGTTCTCCATATAGCGCTCGACGATGGCGTCGAGCACCTCGTATTCGGGCAGGCTGTCCTGGTCTTTCTGGTCGGGTCGCAACTCGGCGCTGGGGGGGCGCGTGATGATGCGCTCGGGGATCGGGTTGGCAGCGCTACCGTGCGGATCGTGGGCGTTGCGCCAGCGCGCCAGCCGGAACACAGCGGTCTTGGCCAGATCCTTGATGACCGCAAAACCACCGGCCATGTCACCATATAGCGTGCAGTAACCCGTGGCCATCTCCGACTTGTTGCCCGTGGTCAGCACGATGCGCCCGCTCTTGTTGGACAGGGCCATCAGCAATGTTCCCCGGATACGGGCCTGGATGTTCTCCTCGGTCGTGTCCTCGGGCAGCCCCTCGAATTCCTGCGCCAGGGAAGCCTTGAAGGCTTCGAACTCGGGCACGATGGAAATCTCGTCGTACTGCACGCCCAGTCGCTGCGCCATGTCACGCGCGTCGATCCAACTGATGTCGGCCGTATAGGGCGAAGGCATCATGACCGTGCGCACCTTGTCCGCCCCCAGCGCATCGACTGCGATAGCCAGCACCAGGGCCGAGTCGATACCGCCGGACAGGCCGATGATGGCGCCCGGAAATACGTTCTTGCCCACGTAGTCACGCACGCCCAGCACCAGGGCATCCCAAAGGTCGGCATCCGCACTGCGGTCAGGCTCGATCGTTCCCTGCAATTGCACGCCCGCTGCGCTGCGCTGCAGGTCCACCACGAACGTATCCTCGGTAAAACTCGGCGCTCGTGCCGCCAGCACACCGTCGGCCTGCAGGGCGAAGGAATGCCCCTCGAAGACCACCTCGTCCTGCCCACCGACCAGATGGGCATAGACCAGCGGCAAGCCGCAGTCCCGGGCCCGCAAGCGCATCATGGCCTCGCGTTCGCCGCCTTTGCCCACGTGGAAGGGCGAAGCGTTGATCACAGCCAGCAGCTCGGCACCGGCCGCGCGTGTCTCGCGGGCCGGCGTCTCGTACCAGGCGTCCTCGCAGATCAGCAGGCCGACCCTGACACGCGCCCCGGCCTCACCCGCCTCGAAAACGCAGACGTCACGACCCGGAACAAAATAACGCCGTTCGTCAAACACCTGGTAATTGGGCAGCTCGCGCTTGGCGTAGGTGGCGATCACCCGCCCCTCGCGCAGTACGCTGGCGGCGTTGACCCGGTTGGGCACGGTGACCGAGCGCGTACGCAATCCATCGGCCTCGACAGCGGCCGGATGGCCCACCACTACCGTCATGTCCTTTAACCCGGCCAGCTCGCGGGCCACTGTTTTCACGGCATCATCACAGGCAGAGATAAAGGACAGGCGGAAAAACAGGTCTTCCGCCGCATACCCACAGATGGAAAGTTCCGGCGTCAACAGCAGGCGCGCGCCGGCGGCATGGGCTGTGCGGGCCGCGGCAATGATTTTTTGTGCATTGCCCGCCAGGTCGCCGACGACAAAATTGAGTTGGGCAACGCAGATACGCAGGGTCATGGAAAGCAAGGGAAGTCGGGAAGCAGCGTGAGCAAAAGCAATTATGTCATCCGGGTGCTGGACTCGCCGCTGCAGGTCGACGCTGACGCCTGGAACGGATTGCTGGCGCAGCAGGCCCAGCCCACCCCTTTCATGCGGCACGAGTACCTGGCCGCGCTGCACCGCAGCGGCAGTGCCAGCCCGGCCACCGGCTGGGCTCCACGTTTCGTGACCCTTCGGGACAGCGCCGGAGAGCTGCAGGCAGCTTGTCCGCTGTACCTCAAATCCCACTCGCGCGGTGAATACGTCTTCGATTGGTCCTGGGCCGACGCCCACCTGCGCCACGGCATCGCCTACTACCCCAAGGCCGTGGTGGCCGTCCCCTTTACCCCGGTTCCAGGCAGCCGCCTGCTGGCCCGCGATGCAGCGTCCCGGTCGGCACTGGTGGACGCAGTACTCGACCTCTGCCGGGAAAACGACCTGTCCTCACTGCACCTGCTCTTCGGACATCCGCATGATCTCCAGGCCTGCCAGCAAGCCAGCTTGATGCAGCGCCACACCGTGCAATTCCACTGGGAGAATATAGCCCCCACGCTTGTCGCTTCGCGTACTGCGCTGCCCCCCGAGGGGGCGCGTTTCGCCTTGGGGCGGCCCGGCGGCGAAACAGCCTCGCATCCGCAACCCTACCGTGACTTCGACGATTTCCTCACTGCGCTGAGCCAGGAGAAACGCAAGAAGATCCGGCAGGAGCGACGCAAGGTCCTGGCAGCCGGCGTGACACTGCGTGAGGTGCGCGGCTCAGACATCCGCCCCCAGGACTGGGACTTCTTCTACCGCTGCTACGAACGCACCTACCTCGAACATGGCAACCCGCCTTATCTGAGCCGCGCTTTTTTTGCCGAGATCGCCGACACGCAGCCGCAGCACTGGCTGCTTTTCATCGCCGAACGCCAGGGAAAACCCATCGCCAGCAGCCTGATCGCCATCAGCGACGAAGGCCCGGAAAAAGTGGCCTGGGGACGGTACTGGGGTGCGCTGGAACGGGTGGACTGCCTGCATTTCGAAGCCTGCTACTACAGCCCGCTCCAATGGTGCATGGCCCATGGCTACCAGCGCTTCGAGGGGGGCGCACAAGGGGAACACAAGCTGGCACGTGCACTGCTACCCGTGCGCACCAGCAGCGCCCACTGGCTCTCGCATCCGGAATTCGCCCATGCCATCGAACGCTTCCTCGAGCGCGAGGCGCAAGGCATCAGCGAATATGTAGACGAACTGGCGCAACACGCGCCACTACGGAAGGTAGGCTAGGCTCAGCTATTGAATTGGTACGTCTGACATACAGCTCAGAGGCCCCAATGGCATCCTGGAAGGGCGTGATCGCCTTAAGCGAGCGCCGCGCCTAGCATGCCCATTTCGGTATTGCTCATCATGGCTTCCATGTTCATGACAATCAGCATGCGTTCGCCCTCATTGGCCAGCCCGGTGATGAACCGGGTATCGAGCGTGGTCTCGAACTGCGGCGCCGGCTTGATCGCGTCAGCGCCCAGCGTCACCACATCGGACACTGAGTCGACGACCGCACCAATCACGGTGCCACGCACGTTGAGGATGATGACCACGGTGAATTCGTTGTACTCGACCTTGTCTAGACTGAGCTTCATGCGCAGGTCAACGATAGGCACGATGACGCCACGCAGATTCACCACGCCCTTGATGAAGGCCGGCGCATTCACCATGCGGGTGGGCTCCTCGTAGGATCGGATTTCCTGCACGCGCAGGATGTCGATGGCGTACTCTTCCTTGCCCAGGCGCAGGGTGAGGTACTGACCGGAAGCCGCAACGGCGGTCGTTGCGCCTGAGCGGGTTTCGCTGCTGGTCTGCATGATCTTTGCTCCTTCCTGGCGCGGTGCGCCGGATTAACCTTCGGATCATGATACACGCGGGGGTTCACGCGGTGTAGCTCAAATTGAACCGGAAAACCCTTGCGATTCTCTGGCGCAGGCACAAAAAAAGCCGGCAGGCCCAGGGACCTGCCGGCGCTTGTGTGCGTGAAGACGCTCAGCCTTTGGACAACTTGCTGTTGTAGCTGGCGATGCCGTCCATGATTTCCTTCTTGGCCGACTCCGGGCCTTCCCAGCCCTGTACCTTGACCCACTTGCCTGGCTCCAGGTCCTTGTAGTGCTCAAAGAAATGCTCGATGGTCTTGAGGCGCATGGGGTTCAGGTCCTCGGGCTTCTGCCACTGGGTGTAGAGCGAGAGAATCTTGTCCACAGGCACAGCGAGTACCTTGCCATCCTCGCCGGCCTCGTCGGTCATCTTGAGAATGCCGATGGGCCGGCAGGGCACGACCACACCGGGAATCAAGGGCACCGGGGTGATGACCAGCACGTCGACCGGATCGCCGTCACCCGAGATGGTCTTAGGGACGTAGCCGTAATTGGTGGGGTAGTGCATGGCCGTGCTCATGAAACGGTCCACGAAGATGGCGCCGGTTTCCTTGTCCACCTCGTACTTGATGGGGTCGGCGTTCATCGGGATCTCGATGATCACGTTGAAAGCTTCGGGGACGTTCTTGCCTGGGGTGACGTTGTCGAGGGACATGTTTGCTACTTGCTTGGTTGAGACAGAAAGTGATCAGGATTAACCCTGATTTTACTTGCTCCGCCCTGACGCCTTCCTGAAACGGGCTGTTTTCACGTTACAGTCCGCCCGTTGGCCAATCGTCCTTTCAGTCCCGTGGGCTGTTGCGGCGAGGAAGCAACGCATCGGTGGCCCCGCCCCCTGCGTTGCCACCCCTACGCGATACAACAACACAGGAGTTTGATATGACAGGCAATTCAGCGCTGATACTGGCGCTCGTATGCGGACTGATCGCCGTGGCTTACGGCGTCTGGGCCCGTAGCTGGATCCTCTCGCAAGACGCCGGCAATGCCCGCATGCAGGAGATCGCGGCCGCCATCCAGACCGGTGCGGCCGCCTACCTGGCCCGCCAGTACAAGACCATCGCCATCGTCGGCGTGGTGCTGGCCATACTGATCGGCCTTTTCCTCGACACCCAGACCGCTGTCGGCTTCATCGTCGGTGCCGTGCTCTCCGGCGCCTGTGGCTTCATCGGCATGAACGTCTCGGTGCGGGCCAATGTACGCACTGCACAGGCGGCCACCCGCGGCATCGGCCCGGCGCTGGACGTGGCCTTCCGCGGCGGCGCCATCACCGGCATGCTGGTGGTGGGCCTGGGCCTGCTGGGCGTGACAGCGTTCTACTGGTTCCTGGTCGGCAACGGCAACCTGAATGCCAATGCCAACCTCGCCAAGCTGCTCAACCCGCTGATCGGTTTTGCCTTTGGCTCCTCGCTGATTTCCATCTTCGCCCGTCTGGGCGGCGGGATCTTCACCAAGGGCGCTGACGTCGGCGCCGATCTGGTGGGCAAGGTCGAAGCCGGCATCCCCGAGGACGACCCGCGCAACCCGGCCGTGATCGCCGACAACGTGGGCGACAACGTGGGTGACTGCGCCGGCATGGCCGCCGACCTGTTCGAGACCTACGCGGTGACGCTGATCGCCACCATGGTGCTGGGCGCCCTGCTGGTCACCGGCGCCGGCACCAGCGCGGTGGTCTACCCGCTCGCCCTGGGCGCCGTGTCCATCATCGCCTCCATCATCGGCTGCTTCTTCGTCAAGGCGACTCCAGGCATGAAGAACGTGATGCCAGCCCTGTACAAGGGCCTGGCTGTCTCCGGCGTGCTCTCGCTGATCGCCTTCTTCTTCGTCACGATGTGGCTGATGCCGGACAACGCCATCACCGCCAGCGGCAGCCAGATGCGCCTGTTCGGCGCCTGCGCCGTGGGCCTGGTGCTGACCGCCGCGCTGGTCTGGATCACCGAGTACTACACCGGTACGCAATACGCCCCGGTGCAGCACATCGCACAGGCCTCCACCACCGGCCACGGCACCAACATCATTGCCGGCCTGGGCGTCTCCATGCGCTCCACCGCCTGGCCGGTGATCTTCGTGTGCATCGCCATCTGGGTGTCCTTCCAGCTGGCAGGCCTGTACGGCATCGCCATTGCGGCCACTTCCATGCTGAGCATGGCCGGCATCGTGGTGGCGCTGGACGCCTACGGCCCGATCACCGACAACGCCGGCGGCATCGCCGAGATGGCCGAGCTGCCCTCCAGCGTGCGCGAGATCACCGACCCGCTGGACGCCGTAGGCAACACCACCAAGGCCGTCACCAAGGGCTACGCGATCGGCTCGGCCGGCCTCGCCTCGCTGGTGCTGTTTGCCGACTACACCCACAAACTGGAAGCCTACGGCAAGGTCATCAGCTTCGACCTGAGCAACCCGATGGTCATCATCGGTCTCATCATCGGTGGCCTGATCCCCTACCTGTTCGGCGCCATGGCCATGGAAGCCGTGGGCCGCGCTGCCGGTGCAGTGGTGGTTGAAGTGCGCCGCCAGTTCCGCGACATCAAGGGCATCATGGACGGCTCGGGCAAGCCCGAGTACGACACCGCGGTCGACATGCTGACCACCGCCGCCATCAAGGAAATGATGATCCCCTCGCTGCTGCCGGTGGTCGTGCCGGTACTGGTCGGCCTGCTGCTCGGCCCGGCCGCGCTGGGTGGCCTGCTGATGGGCACCATCGTCACCGGCCTGTTCGTCGCCATTTCCATGTGCACCGGCGGCGGTGCCTGGGATAACGCCAAGAAGTACATCGAAGACGGCCACCACGGCGGCAAGGGCAGCGAGGCGCACAAGGCGGCCGTCACCGGTGACACCGTGGGCGATCCCTACAAGGACACCGCCGGCCCGGCCATCAACCCGCTGATCAAGATCATCAACATCGTGGCGCTGCTGATCGTGCCGCTGATGATGAAATTCCACGGCTGAAGAAAAATATCCCGCTCCAGCAAGCCCGCCATCCGGCGGGCTTTTTTTCGCGGCAAGTAGAGTTTCTATCCGGATCGGAGATCGCCCGGGGCCCGTCATGACCGCCGCCAGCCTCAGGCCGGCCTCTCATATGATAAAGAGCGTCAATGCCACAGCCAAGCCGATAGCGTCATCCCCATACACACACGGACCGCATCACAGGCCTTGCGTTTCTTTTACTCCGCCTGCCCGGAATACCTATAATGGTTTTGTCGGTGGTGGAGAACCCGGGCATAACGGGCAAGATTGGTTCCGTATCTGTCTTTCGGAGTGTGCCCATGTTCGATCTATTCCGCTCAGCGCGCAGTCCCGCCTCCACAAGCCCGTCGGCCGACAGTCCTTCGACGCTCGGGGTCTCCAGCCTCTCCCAGAATCCGATCAATTACCGTGACCTGGTTCGCATGGTCTTGCGCGACACCCTACGCCTCAACGGCATCCCGATCGACTGGGTGGGTTGTGAAGTCATTTCCCGACCGCACAGCGGCCAGGTCCAGACCTTCCAGATCAACCTGATCGTCTACACCTGGCACGAAGGCCTGCTGCGCTATGCGCCTCTGCTTAAGCAACAGATCCTGCAAGGCCTGCAGCACTTCGACCCGGCCAACAACCACAGCTCTCATGTGATGGCTTGGGTGTTCGCGCCGACCTGCGGTTTCCCTCATACCCGCATGCCGGGACCGGCCTACTGGCGGGTCTCCTCCGATCTGGGCAAGTTCGACCTCCCGCCCTCGCAACACGATCTGCGTCACGACGACCAGGACCATATCCCCACGGTCCCGACCCCTCTGCGCTGAGCCGCCCGCTTCCTGCCTGTCTGCGGGTCGTCACGAGCCCGAAACCCAGGCCTGCGCTACCATGGCGCCCATCGCCCCTGGCACCCATCGTTGGGAACTTCATTGAAGATACTGGTTGTTGATGATCACGCCCTGGTCCGCGAGGGCCTGCGCCAGGTCCTGCGCGGACTGGAAGACGACGTGGAGGTCCTGGAGGCCGGCTCCTGCACACGTGCCTTCGAGCTGGCCCAACAGGCGCCCGAGCTCGATCTGGTCCTGCTGGACTACCACCTGCCGGACATGAACGGGCTGGAAGCGCTGGATGTCTTTGCCCGCCAGCACCCGGCCCTGCCCATCATCGTGCTGTCGGGCTCCGTCAACCCGCGTGTGATGCAGCAGGTCATGCAAAAAGGCGCGGCGGCTTTCCTGACCAAGTCAGGCATGAGCGACGAACTGCTCTCGGTCACCCGGCTGGTGCTGGCCGGCGGGGTGCACATGCCGACCTTGCCTCAGCTCATGAACGACGACATGCCGCTCGAACTGCCCGCCCCCCTGCTCACCCCGCGCCAGGAAGAGGTGTTGCAACTGCTGCTCGATGGCTACACCAACAAGGAGGTCGGGCGCATGCTCTACCTCTCCGAAGAAACAGTGAAAAACCACGTGAGCAGCATCCTGCGCAGCTTTGGCGTCACAACCCGCACCCAGGCGGTACTGGCCGCCAACCGCCACGGCTATGCCGGCTCGGGCCGCTCCCTGCTCAATCCAGAAGACAGCGCCTGACCGTAGCCGCGCCCGCGGGGCTGGCCTCACCCCTCCTGGGGCGGTTGGGGTCGCGCAAGCCGGCGGATCAGGGTGCGCAGCTTGGCGGGCCGCACGGGCTTGTGCAGCAGCGGCAGGCCGGCGTCGCGGCAGGACTGGATCAGCTCCGGATCGGTGTCCCCACTCATCAGGCAGGCAGGCAAAGGACGGCCCAGGGTGGTGCGCAGCTGCTGCAGGGTCTGCATGCCGCTCTCTCCGGCCCGCAGGCGGAAATCACTGAGCAGGAGGTCCGGCACAAAACCGCCGCCCACCGTCGTCAGGGCACCCTGCAGGCCCTCGACCACAGCCACCACACAACCCCAGGAGTCGAGCAGTCCGCGCAGCGCCTGGGCCGACTGGCGATCGTCCTCGATCACCAGGATGCGCAGGCCGCGCACATCATCCACGGGCGTGGGATCGGCGACGGCCAGCAGGGCCTGCAGATCGCCGGGCTGCGCCAGCGGCAGCTCGATGCGAAAGCGCGTGCCGTGGCCGGGCACAGAGCACAGCTGCAGGCTATGGCCCAGCAGCCGCACCGTGCGGTCCACGATGTTGAGTCCCAGGCCCAGGCCCTTGCTGCGGTCCCGTTCGGGATTGCCGATCTGGTAGAACTCCCGGAAGACGTCCTGCTGATGTTCGGGCGCAATGCCCACACCTGTATCCCAGACCTCGATCCACAGATGCCCACCGCCGCGGCTGCGCCGGCAGCCTATCAGGACGCCCCCGTTTCCCGTGTAGCGCAGGGCGTTGCTGAGCAGGTTGAGCAGGATGCGATGCAACAGCGTCGGGTCGCTCTGCACCCAGAGCCCGCTGCTGCGCACGCGCAGGCGCAGTCCCTTGTCGGCTGCCACGGGCTGCAGTGCCCCGCGCAACTGCTCGAACAGGGGCGCCAGCGGCACCGGCTGCAGCTGGACCCGTACCGCATCGGCATCGAGACGGGAAATGTCGAGCAGCGCATCCAGCAGGTCCTGCATGGCGCGCACCGACGCCTCCAGGTTGCTGATGAGGTGCCTTGTCTCCCGGTCGTGCGGCAACTGGGCCAGGCGTGCCACGAACATACCCAGGGCGTGGATAGGCTGGCGCAGGTCGTGGCTGGCGGCCGCCAGGAAACGCGACTTGGCCCGGGTGGCCGTCTCGGCCTCATCCTTCTTGGCGCGCAGCTCGGACGTGGCCAGGGTCACACGCCGCTCCAGCTCTTCGCGCCCCTGCTGCAAGTGCTCGGCCATCTGGTTCAGGCCCTGCTGCAGGTCGCGCAGCGGATCATCGGCCCGCACATCCCCGCGCGCCGACAGTTCACCACGGCCGATGCGCGCGATCATGTCGGACACACGCAGGATGGGCTGGATCACCCCCCGCCCGATCCGGACCGCCAGCACCCCGCCGAAGAGCAAGCCGCCCAAAGTCACAGCCAGTCCGATCGCCAGCATGTCCTGGCTGCGCGAGACCACCGCGGCACGCGAAATCTCCAGCACCACATGCCCCAGGGGGAGCGCCTCATCACGGTCCTCGACGGCGGCGACCTCGAACAGGTCATCCAGCTGTATCTGCGAAGGGCTGACCGGCTGCACCAGCAGCTCGTGCCCGCTCGTCGCATCCACCCAGCGCTGCTCCTGTACGCCCAGGGCAGGCAGCGCGGCCTGGCCGGTCGAGCCGGCCATGGCCAGCGTCTCTCCCTGCGCATCCAGGATCAGGACCGAGCGCACGTCCGGCTCGCGCAGGGCGCCAATCGCGATCGCCTGCAGGCTGCCCGTGTTGGCGGAGAACAGGCCGTATTCGCTGGCGCTGGCCACCTGGCGCGCCAGGGAACGGGCACGCTGCTGATGGGCTTCGTCGAGATCAGCATAACGCCCGGCCAGGAAAACACTGGAGAGCAGGACAGCCACCAGCGTCACCGGCAGCAAGGCCGCCAGCAGCATGCGGTCCCGGATATCGAAAAACCTCATGGGCCCCGCTCCTGCCTGCGCAGGCGCTCAGCCAGGCTACCGGCATCCAGCCTGAGCCCCAGGGAGCGAGCCACGTGCTCGTTGACGCTGACCTCGAACTGCAGCGGGTACTGCGGCACGCCCAGCGGCTGCCCCTGCAACACACCGCGGGCCATCAGCCCGGCCTGCTGTCCGATCTGGGCCGGCGTGGAATAGACCGCCATCAGGGCGCCGGCGCGCACATAGGCCGGCGAGAAGGCGAGCATGGGTACCTGGGCGCGGAACGAGGCGAGCAGGATGTTCTGGATGCTGTTGCTGTTGTAGATCTGCGGATCGGCCAGGGCCAGCAGCAGGTCCGATTCGTCGAGGATCTTCTTCAGCCTGTTGAACACCGGCTCGTCCGGCCTGACCGAAACGCCCACCACCTGGAGCCCGCGCGCCTGGGCGGCGGCCTCCAGCAGCGTTTCGCTGACCTGCGAATCCGGCCCCCACAAGACCCCCACACGCCGCGCCTGCGGCAAGGCCAGGCGCATCAGGTCCAGCTGGCGACCCAGCGGCTGGTTCAGGTACAGGGCCGAGAACGAAGCGCCGCTACGCCGGCCGGTGTCGCGCAGCACACGCTCGAAACTGGCGCGCGGCAACAGGGCGCACAGCACTGGGGCCGCTGCCGCCGGGCGCCCCAGTGCCCTGCAGGCCTCGGCCCCGAGGGAGACATACAAACGCGGCGCCGGCCCGCGATAAGCCGCGAGTTCCTCTACCGTGAGCTGCACCAGTTCCCGCCGTGGTTCGGCCCGCAGCACCTCAGCTGCCACGGCAGCAGCGGCTTCGAGGTAAGCCGGGCTGCGCTCGCTGCTGACCACCAGCACGGTCGGCTCAGCCCGGGCCAGGCCCATCCAGCCGGACAGCAGCAAGAGCAGCAGGAACGGGCGGGAAACCGTCATGGCCCTCAGTTCTCCAGCTTCAGCATCACATAGACCTGCGACTGGACACGCAATTGCGGCATGAAGTCGGCATAGTCGGCCCCCAGGTTCTGGCCAACCACGGCAATCTCAGCGCGCCGCCCAGCCATCCGCAGCGCTTTGGCAAGCCGCAGGTCGGTCCGGCTGTAGGCCGGTGCGGCCGAGTTTGCGGCCGGAAACTGGCCGGCATCGGCCTCGTAATGGCTCAGGCTAAAGTCCCAGCCCCGGGGGAGCTGCTGCATGAACATCAGGTTCTGGATGGTGTACCTGCCTACCAGGGATCCGCCGTAGGACTGCGCGCTTTGCAAGTCGGAAAAGCCGTAGTGCAAGCGGCTGCCCGACCAGGGCCTCCAGCGCAGCTGGGCCTCATGGCCCCGGATCCTGAAATTCTCTTTGTTGAGGTAGTCCTTGGCAATGCCGTCGCCGCCGCTACCGGGCAGGGTGTAATCCTGCTCGGCGATGAAGTCGCGCACGCGCTCGTCGAAGAGGCGCAAGTCCAGGCTCAGGGTAGAACCCGGGAGTTCCGCCAGGTAACCCAGCTCGCGCACTTCGACCTTCTCCGCCACGGCATTGCCACGCGCCACCGAGGTGGACTCGGCCAGCACGCCCCCCTGGAAATAACGCACATTGGCGTATTTTTCGAAGGTGCTCGGCGGCCGGAAGGACCTGGACACACCACCACGCAAGGTATGCCCCTCGGCGGCATTCCAGTTGAGCATGACCCGGGGCGAGAGGTGCTCGCCGGCGATGCTGCTGCGCTCGAAGAGCGCCCCCGCATTGAGCAGCAGATCGGGGTGCAGGCGCCACTCAGCATTCGTGAACAGGCGTGAGAAGTCCGTGACGAAGGCGGCGTCGGTGTTGTACTGGGCACGTGATTCGATGACTTCGCGCCGCAATTCACCGCCCCAGACCAGACGCAAGGCAGGATCGATACGCACCGTGTGCTGGGCCATCAGGTTGGAGTTGCTCGCGCGGCCGCCAAAGAAGAGCGTCACGCTGGGATCTAAACCATAGGCAAACTGGTCGCGTATGGATTCGACCGTATGGGAAGCCTGGAAGGCCAAGTCTTCGTCCTCGCCCAGGTTGCGCCGCCAGTCGATTTGAAGGAACGACGTATCGATCCGGCGTGTGCGTGGCATGTTGCCGCCGCTCGGATCAATTGACAAAGGGAAACCGACGCCAGCGTCAATCAGGCTGTTGCCCGTACGAAGCTCCAGCACATCACTGGGGCCGGCACGCAGATCGGCGCGCAGGTTGACGCGCTGCACGCGGTTCGGTCCACTGGCGCCCAGCAGGCCATCATCGTTGCGGCCATCCGCGGTGAGCCGGAAACGCGCCTGGTCGTCGCCCCAGCCCAGGCGCAGCAACTGGTCTTCGATGCCGTTGCCACCCCGCGCGAGCTGCACCTGAGCGCCCTGGGTGTCGACCAGATCGCGGGTCACGATGTTGATGCTGCCGAGGAAAGCGCGGGCCCCATAGGCCGCCGAGTTGGAGCCGCGAAAGACCTCGATGCGTTCGATATCCTCCAGCGCCACGGTCTGCAGCCCCGGGCCGGTACTGCCACGCAGGTAGGTGGAGTAGACCGAACGCCCATCGACCATGATCTGGATATGGTTCGAGAAATCGCTCAGCGAAGTGTGGTAACTGCCCTGGGGCGTATTGGCCTCGAAGGCATTGCTGACCCGGAAACCCGGTACCAGGCGCAACAGGTCGGCCACGTCACGCGCACCGCTCATGCGGATCATGTCGCGATCGATGAGGGTGAGCGCACCCGGTGTTTCGTCCAGCCGCTGCGGCAGGCGCGAGACCGAGAGGACGATGGGCACCTCGTCCAGGTAATCCTTTTCCGAGACGGCCGGCGCCTGCTGGGCGACGGCGGCACTGGCCAGTCCGCAGAGTGCAGCCAGCCAGGTGAGCTTGTAATTGCGATTCATGGACGAGGTTTTCGGAGGGTATGGTTTTTCTTGTTCCTGCCCAGATTCTGCCTTGCCCCAAAGGGTATGCCGGCTGGGTCACAATAAGGGTATGTCCGAACGTGTTATCCCCTTGGTCGACCAGCGCATCCCGACGCTGCGTGCTCCCGCGGCCGCCTTCGACCCGGCCACCCGTGTAGCGGCCACCGGCCTGCTGGCCGATCGCCTGGGCCGGCCCCTGCGCGACCTGCGCATCAGCGTGACCGACCGCTGCAATTTCCGCTGCAGCTACTGCATGCCCAAGGAGATCTTCGACAAGGACTATGCCTACCTGCCGCACAGCGCCCTGCTAAGCTTCGAGGAAATCACCCGGGTGGCGCGCCTGTTTGCCGCCCATGGGGTGCGCAAGATCCGCCTGACCGGCGGCGAGCCGCTGCTGCGCAAGAACATCGAAATCCTGATCGAACAGCTGGCCGCCCTGCGCACCGTCGACGGCGATCCGCTGGACCTGACGCTGACCACCAACGGATCCCTGCTGGCGCGCAAGGCCCAAGCCCTCAAGGCTGCCGGCCTGCAGCGCGTGACCGTCAGCCTGGACGGGCTGGACGATGCCGTGTTCCGCAGCATGAACGACGTCGACTTCCCCGTGGCCGACGTGCTCCAAGGCATCCAGGCCGCCAAGGACGCCGGTCTGGGCCCGATCAAGATCAATATGGTGGTCAAGCGCGGTACCAACGAGCATGAGATCCTGCGCATGGCGCGGCATTTCCGCGGCTCCGGCATGGTGCTGCGTTTCATCGAGTACATGGACGTGGGCGCCACCAACGGCTGGTGCATGGACGAGGTGCTGCCCTCGGCCGAGGTCGTCAAGCTCATCCACGCCGAGATGCCTCTGGTGCAGCTCGGCCACAGCGCGCCGGGCGAGACCGCCGAGCGCTGGGGTTACGCCGATGCGAATGGCCAGCATGACCCGGCCGCCGGCGAGATCGGTGTGATCAGCAGCGTCACCCACGCCTTCTGCGGCGACTGCAACCGCGCCCGTCTTTCCACCGAGGGTCGGCTCTACCTCTGCCTCTTCGCCACCCAGGGCCATGACCTGCGTACGCTGATCCGCGACGGCGCCAGCGACGCCGACATCGAATCGGCCATAGCCCACATCTGGGGTGCACGCGACGACCGCTACTCCGAACAACGCGGCGCCCAGCCCCCCGACAGCGGTCACGGCAGCCAGCGCCGCGTCGAGATGAGCTACATCGGCGGATAGCATGTCGCCCCCACGGTCGCCCACTGCGTGTGGCTCCCTGCCCCCCGAGGGGGCCGCGTTTTGCCTTGGGGCGGCCCGGCGGCAAAACACTCCACTCCTTTAAGAGGCTGTTCAATGATCGACTCTTCTGAAATCACCGGGCTGATCCTGGCCGGCGGCCGCGGCAGCCGCATGGGCGGCGTCGACAAGGGGCTGCAGAACTTCAACGGCATGCCCATGGCGCTGCACACGCTGATGCGCATGCAGATGCAGGTGGCCCAGGTCATGATCAACGCCAACCGCAACCTGGCGGCCTATGAGTCCTTCGGCGCCGAGGTCTGGCCCGACGTGATGGCCGATTACGCCGGCCCGCTGGCAGGCTTTCTCACCGGACTGGAGCGCTGCGAAACGCCCTACCTGGTCACGGCGCCCTGCGACTCGCCGCGTTTTCCGCTGGACCTGGTATCCCGCCTGGCCGAAGCCATGGACCGTGAGCAGGCCGAGATCGCCATGGCCGCCGCCCCGGAGAAGGATGAGCAGGGTGAGGTCAAAGTGCGGCCCCAGCCGGTGTTCTGCCTGCTGCGCATTGATCTGCTGGAAAGCCTGGTCCAGTTCACCCAGGGTGGCGGGCGCAAGATCGACGCCTGGACCGCGCATCACAAGACCGTGGTCGTGCCTTTTGACCAGCCCGGCGACGATCCGCTGGCTTTTGCCAATGCCAACACCCTGGACGAGCTCAAGCAGCTCGAAAATTCCTGATCCGGTCTCCCGCATGAAAAGCATTGAGCAGATCGCCGCCGAGCTGCAGGGCTACGACCCGCAGGCCCTGAGCGCCGCCGCCGTCAACGACTTCCTGGGCCGCCTGGTCGAGCCGGTCACGCAGACCGAGGAACTGCCTCTCTTCGACGCGCTGGACCGTGTGCTGGCGCAGGACGTGATCTCCCCGGTCAGCGTGCCGCCGCACGACAACTCGGCCATGGATGGCTACGCCTTCGACGGCCGCCAGCTGCGCGCCGACGGCCCGCTCACGCTGACCCAGGTGGGCACCGCGCTGGCCGGCAAGGCTTGGGTGGGCCAGGTCGGCCCGGGCCAGTGCCTGCGCATCATGACCGGCGCCATCATGCCCGCCGGGCTGGACACCGTGGTGCCGCAGGAGTTCGTCAAGACCGAAGGCGAGATCATCACGATTCCCCCCGGCCTGCTGCAGCCCGGCGACAACCGCCGCTTCAAGGGTGAGGACGTGATGCAGGGCCAGCCCGCATTGCGCCAGGGCACCCGCCTCTCCCCGGCCGCACTGGGCCTGGCCGCGAGCCTGGGCATCCCCACGGTGCGGGTCTGGCGCCGCCTCAAGGTGGCCTACTTCTCCACCGGCGACGAGATCCTGAGCCTGGGTGAGGCGCCGCGCGAAGGCGCGGTCTACGACAGCAACCGCTACACCGTCTTCGGCCTGCTCAAACGGCTGGGCATCGAGGTGCTGGACTACGGTGTCGTGGGTGACAGCCCCGAGAAGCTGGAAGCCACCTTCCGCCGTGCAGCGGCCGAAGCCGACGCCATCATCACCAGCGGTGGTGTCAGCGTGGGCGAGGCCGACTACACCAAGGCCATGATGAAAAAACTCGGCGACGTGGCCTTCTGGCGCATCGCCATGCGCCCGGGCCGCCCCATGGCGGTGGGCCGCATTGACAAGTCTGTCCTGTTTGGATTGCCCGGCAACCCGGTCGCGGTGATGGTGACCTTCCTGGCCTTCGTACGCCCTGCCCTGCTGCAGATGATGGGCTGCACCGCCACACCCGCCCCGCTGCTGCGCGCGCGCAGTCTGGAAGCCCTGCGCAAGAAACCGGGGCGCACCGAGTACCAGCGCGGGTTCGTCAGCGCCGCCCCCGACGGCGGTCTGCAGGTGCGCACCACCGGCAACCAGGGGTCAGGCGTGCTCAGCTCCATGGTGCAGGGCAACGGGCTCATCGTCTTGCATCACGGCCAGGGCAACGTCGCCGTGGGCGACGAAGTCGACGTGATGATGTTCGACGGCGTGATCTGATCAGACCCGACCGGACAGACTCCGGCGCGCCAGCACCCGGAGCGCCTCGAACCACAGCAGACAGCCCCCCGCCCCCGCCAGGGCGATGCCCAACAGCCCCGCTGACAGCGGCACCATGTGCAGCACGTCGGTCAGCGGCGGCAGATAGAGCGCGAGAGCCAGCAGCCCCAGCGTGAAGACCATCACGCCCCACAGCATGCCATTGGGCACCCACAGCGAGGCCAGAAGGCCACTTGGGCCGGCGCGGTTGGAGACGATCAGCGCCAGGTTGCCCAGCACGAGGGTGCTGAAGGCCAGTGAGCGCGCTTGCGCCTCATCCAGCTGCTGCGTCCCCCAGAGATAAACCCCCAGCACCGCCGCCAGCACACCCAGGCCCTGCAGCACCGCCTGCACCAGCGTGCCGCCGGCAAACAGCGGGGCAGCGGGGTCGCGCGGCGGCTGGCGCATCACGTCATCGTCGGCCGGCTCGTTCTCGAACACCATGGCGCAGGCCGGGTCGATGGCCAGCTCCAGCAGCGCGATGTGCATGGGAAACAGCACGATGGGCCAGCCCAGCAGCAGCGGCAGCAAGGCCATGCCGGCGATGGGTACGTGCACCGCCATGATGTAGCTCATGGACTTGCGCAGGTTGCCGAAGATGCGCCGGCCCTGGCGCACGGCACGCACAATGGAAGCAAAGTTGTCATCCACCAGCACGATGGCCGCCGCCTCACGCGCCACGTCCGTGCCACGCGCTCCCATGGCCACGCCCACGTGCGCCGCTTTGAGCGCCGGCGCATCGTTGACACCATCGCCCGTCATGGCCACCACCGCACCGGTGGCCTGCAGGGCCTGCACGATGCGCAGCTTCTGCGCTGGCGTGATACGCGCGCAGATGCTGGTCGTGCGCAGGCGCTGCTGCAGTTCGGCATCGGGCAGTCGTTCCATCTCGTCGCCGCTCAATACCTCCTGCGCATCGAGCCCGGCCTGGCGTGCGATGGCACGCGCCGTGACCGGGTAGTCGCCGGTGATCATCACCACGCGGATGCCGGCCTCACGGCACTCGCGCACGGCCTGCGGGATCTCCTCGCGCAGCGGGTCCGCCAGGCCCAGCAGCCCGATGAACTCAAAGTCGAAATCATGTTCGCCTGCGGGCCAGGGCGGACCGGCATGCCTTGCCCGCGCCACGCCCAGCACGCGCAGGCCACGCGCGGCCATGGCATCGGCGGCGGCGACCACCTCATCCCGGCGCAACGCATCAAGGTGGCAAAGATCGACGATGGTCTCCGGCGAGCCCTTGGCCGCCACCACGTGGGCGTCCTGCGCATCGCCCTTCCAGATGTGGGCCATGGCCCGCAGCTCCGGGGTCAGCGCGTATTCGTGCACCAGGGACCACCGGGCGTGCAGGTGCTCGGTCTGCGTCAGGAAAGCCTGACCCAACACATGAAAGGCCTGCTCCATCGGATCGTAGGGATCGATGCGGCTGGCCAGGATGGCGTATTCCACGAGTTCATGGAAGTCCTCGGGCAAATCGCTGCGCGGCACTCCGTCCAGCACCAGTTCGGCGCCGCCCGCATGCAGACTGGCCACGCGCATGCGGTTCTGGGTCAAGGTGCCCGTCTTGTCTACGCACAGCACCGAGGTCGCGCCCAGCGTCTCGATGGCGGCAATGCGGCGCGTCAGGACCTGCTGGTGCGAGAGTCGCCAGGCCCCCAGCGCCGGCAGCACGGTCAGCACCACCGTGAACTCCTGCGGAAGCAGGGAAATCACCAGTGCGATACCTGCCAGCAAGGCCTGCAACCAGTCGCCGCGCGTCAGGCCCTGAATCAAGGTCAACACCACGCTCAACGACAGCCCGAGCCAGGCCAGGCGATGCACGAGCCCGCGGGTCTGGCGCCGCAGCGGCGACTCCTCGGCCTGCACGGTCTGCAGCGCGTGACCGATCTGCCCCATCTGGCTGCGCGGCCCCGTCGCCGTCACCCGCGCCAGGCCCTGCCCGTCTACCACCAGCGTGCCGGCATGCAGCGCCAACACCCCACCTGCGCTCTTGCTGACCGGCACCGACTCACCCGTGAGCAGGGATTCGTCCACCTGCAACTCTCCAGCCGAGAGCAGCTCGGCATCGGCCGCGACGCGGTCGCCTTCGGCCAGCAGCAAGAGATCGCCACGCACCAGTTCACGGCCGGCCAGGGTCTGCGCCTGGCCGTCGCGTATGACACGCGCACGCGGGCTGGACAGGTCGCGCAGCGCCTGTATGGCGCGCTCCGTCTTGCCTTCCTGGTACAGCGTCAGGCCGATCACCACGCACACCATGAGCGCCAGACTCAGGCTTTCCTGCAGCTCACCGAGCAGCAGGTAGAGACCGGCCGCGGCCAGCAGCAGGGAGAACATGGGGTCGCGCACGGTCTCGCGCACGATGTGCAGCCAGCTGCGGCCACCGTCGCCCGGCAGGGCGTTGGGGCCGTCCTCTGCCAGGCGCCGCGCGGCTTCGGCAGAACTCAGGCCGGGGTCATCGGTGGAGGGCAGGCTCATGCCGCTGATTGTGCGGCATGGCCTGGGGTGTGGACAGGCCTTACTTGGCGATCAGCTCGGCTTCGGGCTCGGCGGCCTCGCTGACCGAACGTTTGTCGGCACCGGGCGCATGCTTGCGCGCCAGCAGCGTGTACATGGTGGGCACGACAAAGATGGTCAGCAGCGTGCCCAGCGTCATGCCGCCCACGATGACCCAGCCGATCTGGATGCGGCTCTCGGCGCCCGCACCCGTGGACAGCGCCAGCGGCACCGCCCCCAGCACCATGGCGCCGGTGGTCATGAGGATGGGGCGCAGGCGCTGGCTGGAGGCCTTGACCACGGCCTCGACCATGTCCATGCCCTGCTCGCGCATCTGGTTGGCGAACTCGACGATCAGGATGCCGTGTTTGGTGATCAGGCCTACCAGCGTGATCAGGCCGATCTGCGAATAGACATTGAGCGAGCCGTTGCTCAATTTCAAGGCCAGCAGCGCCCCGATCATGGACAGCGGCACCGACAGCATGATGACCAGCGGATCGACAAAACTCTCGAACTGCGCCGCCAGCACCAGGAAGATGAAGAGCAGGGCCAGTACGAAGACGATGGTGAGCGAGCCCTGCGAGTTCTTGAACTCGCGCGAGGTGCCATTGAGATCGGTGGTGTAGCCCGGCTTGAGCACGCGGGCGCTGACATCGTCCAGGAAATCGAGCGCCTGCCCCAGCGAGTAATCCGGCGCCAGATTGGCCGTGATGGTGACAGCGCGGCGCTGGCTGAAGTGGTTGAGCTCGCGCGGCGAGACCGATTCACGCACCGTCACCAGCGAGGCCAGCGGGATCATGGTGTCGTTGCGGCCGCGCACGAAGATGCGCTCGATATCATCGGGCGTGTCGCGCCCCAGGGACTGGGTCTGCACGATCACGTCGTACTGGTCGCCGCCCTTTTTGTAGCGGGTCACCAGGCGACCGCCCAGCATGGTTTCGATGGCGCGCGCCACGGCGTCCACGCCCACCCCCAGGTCCGAGGCCTTTTCGCGGTTCACATCGATCTTCAGCTCGGGTTTGTTCAGGCGCAGATCCACGTCGGCACCCTGGATGCCGGGGTTCTTGGCGATCTCGTCGAGGAACTGGCGCACCACCTGGTTCAGGTTTTCGTAGCTCTCGGAGGTCAGGATGACGAAGTTCACCGGGCGCTCGCGGAAACCCTGGCCCAGCGAAGGCGGCGTGATGGGGAAAGCCGACACCCCCGGCAGCGCGGCAATGCGGGGCTGCATCTCGCGCGCCATCTCCAGCGTGGTGCGCTTGCGTTCGTCCCAGTCGACGGCACGCAGGGTCACGTTGGCCTGGCTCACGGTGGGATTACCGAGCACGACGAAGACCCGGTCGAACTCGGGGTACTGGCTGCCGATCTTCTCGATGGCGCTGGCGTACTTGTCGGTGTAGGCCATGGTGGCGCCGTCGGGCGCATTGATCACGTTGAGGATCACGCCACGGTCTTCCAGCGGCGCCAGCTCGCGTTTCATGCCCGGCAGCACGGCCGCAATGGCCAGCACCACGCCGGCCATCACCGCCAGCACCAGCCAGCGCATGCCCAGCACGCGTCGCAGCAGCCGCTCGTAGCCGTTGCTCAGCGCCGTCAGGCGCAGTTCCATCCAGCGGTCGAAGAAGGAGGGATTGGGGTTGTGCTTGAGCAGGCGCGAGCACATCATGGGCGAGAGGGTCAGGGCAATGAAACCCGAGACGATCACCGCGCCCGCCAGCGCGAGCGCGAACTCGACGAACAGGCGACCAGTGCGCCCCGGCGTGAAGGCCAGCGGGGCGTAGACGGCGGCCAGCGTCAAGGTCATGGCCACCACGGCAAACCCCACCTCCTTGGCCCCCTTGATGGCGGCACTGAAGGGCTCCATGCCTTCCTCGATGTGGCGGTAGATGTTCTCCAGCACCACGATAGCATCGTCCACCACCAGGCCGATGGCCAGCACCAGGGCAAGGAGCGTCAGCGTGTTGATGGTGAAGCCCGCCAGCGCCATCAGGGCAAAGGTGCCGATCAGGCTGACCGGGATGGTGATGATGGGAATGATGGAAGCACGCAGGGTGCGCAGGAAGACGAAGATCACCAGCGCCACCAGCACCACCGCTTCCAGGATGGTGGTGAAGACGTTCTTGATCGAGCGATCGATAAAGACCGAGTTGTCGTTGGCGATGGTGATGCTGATGCCCTTGGGCAGTTCAGCCTCCAGCCGGGGCAGCATCTCGCGCACGCCTTGGCTGAGCTCCAGCGGATTGGCCGTGGCCTGGCGGATCACGCCAGCGGAAATCGCCGGGCGCCCGTTGATACGGACCGAGGTGCGTTCCTCGGCGGCGCCTTCCTCGATGCGGGCCACGTCGCGCAGCTTGACCGGGAAACCGTTGACGGTACGGATCACGATCTCGCCGAACTGTGCCGGTTTCATCAGATCGGTGTTGGAGGTCACGGAGAACTCGCGCTGGCGGCTCTCGATGCGACCGGCCGGCACTTCCAGATTGCTGCGGCGGATCGCGTCCTCGGCGTCCTGCGTGGTCAGCTTGTAGGCGGCCAGGCGGTCCGGGTCCAGCCAGACCCGCATGGCGTACTTGCGCTCGCCGAAGATGCGCACGTCGGCGGCACCGCTGACGGTCTGCAGGCGCGGCTTGACCACGCGGTTGATCAGCTCGTTGAGCTGCAGCGGGGTGTGCGTGTCGCTGGAGAAGGCCAGCCAGATGACCGGAAAGGCATCGGCCTCGACCTTGGCGATGACTGGCTCGTCGATGGCCTGCGGCAGCTTGTTGCGCACGCGGGCGGTGCGGTCGCGCACCTCGGCAGCGGCGGCATCGGCGTCCTTTTCCAGGCGGAAGCGTACCGTGATCTGCGCCTGCTCGGCGCGCGAGATCGAGGTGAGGACGTCCACCGCGTCGATGCCGGCGATCGAGTCTTCCAGCGGCTTGGCCACCTGGGACTCCACCACCTCGGCCGAGGCACCGGCATAACGCACGGTGACGGTCACCACCGGCTCGTCGATCTTGGGGTATTCGCGCACCGGCAGCTTGGTGAAGCTCACGGCGCCGATCAGTAACACCAGCAGGGAAAGCACGGTGGCGAACACCGGGCGGCGGATCGCAATTTCGGGCAGTTGCATGGTGACTCCGGAAGCCTGTTCAGTTCACCGGGCGGTTCAGTTCCATCACCCGCACCGGACTGCCGTCGCGCTGCAGGCGCTGCTGGCCGGCCGTGACCACGGTGTCTCCCTCTTTCAACCCTTCGAGGATCTCGACCTGGCCCGGGCGGCGGATACCGACCTTGACCGGCACCCGCTGCGATACCAGGGTGTCGTTGTCGGGCCCTGGCACCAGCTTCATGACAAACTGCCGCCCGCCTTGCGGCACGATGGCCTCCTCCGGCAGCACCAGCGCCTTGTCACGCACCCCGAACACGGTGCTCACCCGCGCAAACATGCCCGGACGCAGCAGCAGCTGCTGGTTGGTGATGCTGGCGCGCACGCCGACGGAGCGGCCATTGGCATCGATCAGCGGATCGACCGCCTGCACCCGGGCCTCGAAGGTGCGCCCCGGCAAGGCGTCGAGTTCGACCGTGGCGCGCTGGCCGGAGCGCACCTGCGTCTGGTAGCGCTCGGGCAGGCGGTAGTCGACGTAGACGGTGTCGATGTCTTCCAGGTTGACGATGTCGGTACCGTCTTTCAGGTAGTCGCCCACGTTGACGTTGCGGATGCCGGCGATGCCGTCGAACGGCGCCAGGATCTTCAGGCGAGCCGCGGTGGCCTGCGCCAGCGCCAGCTTGGCCTGCGCCACCTCCAGGTTGGCCGCGCTCTCGTCCAGGGAACGCTGGCTCACGAAGTTCTGCGCCAGCAGCTCCTGGTTGCGTTTGTGGTTGGCCTGGGCAATGGACAATTCGGCCTGGCTCTGCTTCATCTGCGCCAGCTGCAACTTGTCGTCGAACTGCACCAGCAGCTGGCCCTTGCGCACTCGCTCGCCGTCACGGAAATTGAGTTGGGTGATGCGCCCGCTGACCTCGGGGCGCAGCATCACGCCCTGGCGCGAACGCAGGCTGCCCACGGCCTGCACATCATCGACCAGCTTCACGACCTGGACCTTGGCCACCTCCACAGTCACCGGCCGAGCAGGGCCTCCTGCAGCGGGTACGCCCCCTGCGGCCGGGCCGGCAGGGGCACGGCTGGCGCTTGCCGACGTGGCCGATGGTTTGCTCTGGTACCACCAGGCGGCAGTGGACGCCGCCGCGATGCCGACAACGGCAACCACAGGGTAGAGATATTTGGGGGCCATGGATGAATCGAAAGTCGTTCGGTCACCCGCTCGACAGAGCAGGACAGCTGCTGAATGTAACAGTCCCGCGCTGCTTCTGCATGCGCAATGCCCGCAGGGCTTGTGACCCTGAGGGACGCTTTGCCGGAACTTTACAAAACCTGCGCCACGCCGCGGTTGGCCAGCGCATCGGCCCGCTCGTTGCCCGGGTCACCGTCGTGGCCCTTGACCCAGCGCCATTCGATGCGGTGGCCCGCCCCCGCCACCAGCGCATCGAGCCGCTGCCACAGGTCCACGTTCTTCACCGGCTGCTTGGCCGCGGTCTTCCAGCCGCGCGCCTTCCAGCCGGCCAGCCACTCGGTGATGCCCTTGAGCACGTACTGGCTGTCGGCGTGCAGGATCACGTGGCAGGGCCGCTTGAGCGACTCCAGCGCCATGATCACCGCCAGCATCTCCATGCGGTTGTTGGTGGTCTGGCGTTCACCGCCGAACAGTTCCTTCTCCACGCCGCCGGCCTTCAGCAGCACACCCCATCCACCCGGGCCGGGGTTGCCCTTGCAGGCGCCATCGGTATAAATCTCGACTGTGTTCACTCGTGGTTTCCGTTGCTCGTGTGGAGGTGATTGTCGCCGCTGCGGCGCACCAGGGGCACCGTGCCCGTGGCCTTGCTGCCCACTTTTTTCCACGCGGGCTCCAGCAGACGCACGCCATACACCCGCTTGACCGCCACCAGGCAGTAGACCGCGCCGAAGTAGGGCCACCAGCGTGCGCCGGCGCGGTCCATCCAGCTCCAGCGCTTGAGCCACTTGTCACTGCCCAGCAGCGGGCGGTAGGCACCGTGATCGCTGACCTCGATCTCGAAATCCAGCAGGCGCAACCAGTCACGCTGGCGCCGGTAGCCAATGAACTCCAGCGAGGGCGGCAGCAAGGAGGTGCCCAGATTGAATCGCCGGCACAATCGCTCGCGCCGCTGGCGCAGTCCCCACAGGCTGAGGGGGTTAAAGCCGCTGAGCACCACGCGCCCGCCCGGCACCAGCACGCGAGCCACCTCGCGCAAGGTGGCATGCGGGTCGGGGTGACTGTCCAGCGTGTGCGGCAGCACCACCAGGTCCAGGCTGGCCTCGGGAAAGGGCAAGGCGGCATAGTCGCTCAGCAGGGCAGAGCGCGCATTCGCGGCCCCGGGGGGCACGGGATGGGGCGTGGCCAGCCAGCGGTGCGACATGCGGTTGGCGGCCAGCGCATCCAGCGCCGGCAGGCCCAGCTGCAGGGCGTGATATCCGAAGATGTCCACCACCAGGCGATCGAACTGCTGTTGCTCCCAGGCCAAGAGATAAGACCCGGCCGGAGTCTCAAACCAGTCCTGCAAACCTATAATTCCGTCATTCATGACACTGCTTCCACTGCCCGCCTTCGACGACAACTACATCTGGATGCTGCATGACGGGCGCCAGGCTCTGGTCGTCGACCCCGGTGATGAGCAACCGGTGTTGCAGGCGCTGCAGACCCTGGGCCTGCAACTCAGGGCGATTCTAGTCACCCACCACCATGCGGACCACGTCGGCGGCGTCGCAGCCCTGCGCGCGGCGACTGGCGCCACCGTCTATGGCCCGGCGGGCGAGCAGATGCCAGAGCCCTTGCAGCGCTTCGCCGATGGTGACACGCTGGACCTGCTGGGCCTGCACTTCACCATACTCGATGTGCCCGGCCACACCGCTGGCCACATCGCCTGGTACACATCCGATGGCGATGGTCAGCCCCTGCTCTTCTGCGGCGATACGCTGTTCTCCGGTGGCTGCGGCCGACTCTTCGAGGGCACACCGGCACAGATGCTGGCTTCGCTGGACAAGCTCGCCGCCCTGCCCGGCAATACCCGCGTGTGCTGCGCCCATGAGTACACGCTGAGCAACCTGCGTTTTGCGCGCGCTGTCGAACCCGACAACGCGGCACTGCAGGACTACAGCCAGCAGTGCGAGGCGCTGCGGGCACGCCAGCTGCCCACCCTGCCCTCGACCATCGCCGTCGAACGCGACATCAACCCCTTTCTGCGCTCGCGCCAGCCTGCTGTCACCCGGGCCGTTGCGGCCCGTGCGGCAGCCAGCGACGAGATCAGCATCTTCGCCGCCCTGCGCGAATGGAAAAACCAGTTCAAATGAAGCTTTTCAGTCACGCCACCCTGGCCGGCCTGTTCCTCGCACTGGGTGGCTGCGCCAGCGTCGGCCCCGGCGACACCTCGGCCATCCCGGCCCAGGAAACGCCCCCCGCCGCCGCCAGTCCTTCCTACAGCCCGCCCGCCTCGCCGAGTCACCAACCCGAATACCCGGCCGGCAAGCTGACACCGATCGACTCGCAGGAGCCCGCACCCCGCCCGGTGGCGGCGATGACAACACCCGCCGATCTGTGGGAACGCATCCGCCGCGGTTTTGCCATGAACGACCTGGAGAGCGACCTCGTGCCGGGCCGCGAGAAGTGGTATGCCGCGCGCCCCGCGGAGCTGGAAAACATGGCCGAGCGCTCGCGCAAGTACCTGTTCCACATCGTCGAGGAAATCGAACGCCGCGGCCTGCCGACCGAACTCGCCCTGCTGCCCTTCATCGAGAGCGCCTACAACCCGCAGGCCTACTCCAGCGCGCGCGCTGCCGGCATGTGGCAGTTCATCCCCAGCACCGGCAAGGTCTACCAGCTCAAGCAGAACGCGTTTCGCGACGACCGGCGCGATGTGCTGGCCTCCACCCAGGCGGCGCTGGACTACCTGGAGCGCCTCTACCGCATGTTCGGCGACTGGCATCTGGCGCTGGCCTCCTACAACTGGGGGGAAGGCAGCGTGGGACGCGCCATCGCCAAGAACCAGCGCAGCGGCAAGGGCACCGGCTACCTGGACCTGAACATGCCGATGGAGACGCGCTACTACATCCCCAAGCTGCAGGCCATGAAGAACATCGTGGCCCGCCCGGATGCCTTCGGGGTCAGGCTGCCGGTGATCGAGAACCACCCCTACTTCGATACCGTGACCATCACTCGCGACATCGACGTCGCGCTGGCCGCCAAGCTGGCCGAGGTGCCACTGGAAGACTTCAAGGCGCTGAACCCCTCGATGCACCGGCCGGTGATCCTGGCCGCCGGCACCCCGCAGATCCTGCTGCCCTGGGACAACGCCGCCATCTTCCAGCGCAACCTGGGCGCCTATGCCGGCTCACGCCTGTCCAGCTGGACGGTCTGGATCGCGCCCACCACGATGAAACCAGACGAAGCCGCCCAGCGCGTGAAGATGAGCGAGGCCGATCTGCGCTACGTCAACCGCATCCCGCCGCGCATGCTGATCCGCGCCGGCTCCACACTGCTGGTGCCGCGCCCGGCCGGCCAGATGCGCGACGTCACCGAGCGCATCGCCGACAACGGCCAGCTGCATCTGGCGCGGGAGCAGACCGCGCGCCCGGCCAGTGGAACGCGCCGCACCGTGCTCAAGGTGGGCCGTCGCGGTGACACGGTGGCCAACATCGCGCAGCGTTACCGCCTGCCCATCAGTGCCGTGGCCCGCTGGAACAAGGTCAGCGAGAAAGCCAGCTTCAAGCCCGGCGACAAGGTCGTGGTGTTCCTGTAAGTCGCCCGCTGCGGGCTCAGAGTTTCTGCGTTTCGCCGGCGCGCGGCTGCCACTTCATCAGGTGGCGCTCGATGCGCCCCACCCCACCGTCCAGCAGCAGCGCAAAGGCGGTCAGCACCACGATGCCGGCGAACACCGTGTTGACATCAAACGTGCCCTCGGCCTGCAGGATCAGGTAACCCACCCCCCGCGCCGAGCCCAGGTACTCGCCCACCACTGCCCCCACGAAAGCCAGCCCCACCGAGGTGTGCAGGCTGGAGAACACCCAGGCCGTGGCGCTGGGCAGGTAGACGGTGCGCAGCAGCTGGCGCTGGTTGGCGCCCAGCATGCGTGCATTGGCCAGCACCACCGGGCTGACCTCGCGCACGCCCTGGTAGACGTTGAAGAAGACGATGAAAAACACCAGCGTCACGGCCAGCGCCACCTTGCTCCAGATCCCCAGGCCGAACCACATGGCGAAGATCGGCGCCAGGATCACGCGCGGCATGGCGTTGGCCGCCTTGATGTAGGGGTCCAGGATGGCGCTCGCCAGGGGCGACAGCGCCAGCCACAGGCCGCAGGCCAGGCCCAGCACGGTGCCGATGCCGAAGGCAAGGAAAGTCTCCAGCAGCGTGGTGCCCAGGTGCCGGTAGATGTCGGCGTTGCCATTCAGGCCATCGGGGAACAGCGGATTGGGGGGCAGCGCCCAGGGCAGGAACCAGGACCAGATGCGCCCGGCCACCTGGACCGGCTCCCCCAGGAAAAAAGCCAGCTGTGCGTCCTTGGAGGCCAGTTGCCACAGCCCCAGAAAAGCCAGCAGCACGCCCAGCTGCCACCAGCGCAGGTTGCCGGCGTGGGGTTTGATGTGCTGCCACGCCGTCATCTCAGGCGGCCTTTTTCAATTGCTGCTGGTAGCCTTTGAGCACTTCTTCGCGCAGCACGTTCCAGATCTGCGTGTGCAGCGCGATGAAACGTGGTGTCGCGCGCACCTCGGCCACATTGCGCGGGCGCACCAGGTCGATGCTGAACTCGCCGATCGGCCGCGTGGCCGGCCCGGCGGACAGCACCACCACGCGGTCGCTCATGGCGATGGCCTCGTCCAGGTCGTGGGTGATGAACAGCACCGCTTTCTTCTTTGCACTCCAGAGCTCCAGCACCTCGTCCTCCATCAGCTGGCGCGTCTGGATGTCCAGAGCGCTGAAAGGTTCGTCCATGAGGATGATGTCGGGGTCCAGCGCCAGGGTCTGGGCCAGCGCGGTACGCTTGCGCATGCCGCCCGAGAGCTGGTGCGGGTAGCGGTCACCGAAACCGCCCAGCCCCACCCGGGCCAGCCAATCCTGGGCCTGCGCGCGGGCCTCGGCGTCCGGCAGGCCGCGGTACTGCAGGCCCAGCATCACGTTGTCGAGGGCGCTGCGCCAGGGCAGCAGGGCATCGGTCTGGAACATGTAGCCGGCACGCCGGTTCAGGCCCTGCAAGGGCTGGCCGAACACACGTACTTCGCCGGCACTGGGCGCCAGCAGACCGGCACCGACGTTGAGCAGGGTGGACTTGCCGCAGCCGGTAGGCCCGACCACGGAGACGAACTCGCCGGCCGCCACGCGCAGCGTAGTCTCGGCCACGGCGGTGTAGGACGGCGCGCCCTGCGCCCCGCCAAAGGTGCAGCGGATGCCCAGCAACTCCAGCGCGTGGGGCAAATCCTCGGTCATGCGATCCGGCGTCTCAGCGACGGGGTACGGGAACGGCCAGCGATTTGCGCAGGCTCATGCCCCGGCCGAAACGACGCTGGAACTCGGCGTTGGCAGCCGCGTGATCGTCGCGCACCACCACCCGGGTCGTACCGAAGAACTCGTCACGGTGGTAGCGGATCGTGCCGATGTAGACCGCCTGGTCGCCCGGTCTGACATCGACCTTGAACAGTCCTTGCAACGGCGCCACGGGATCTTCCATGCGCGCATTGGGCGACTGGACCTTGATCTGCGCCTGCATCACCACCCAGGACTTCAGGATGTAGAAAGGCCGGGCCGGATGGTTGACGAAGAAGTGCTGCCCCAGGGGCGCATTGATGCGCTGCTTCATGTCGCTCAGGCCCAGGCTGTCCATCTCGCGCGGCGTCTCGTCCACGATCACCAGGGCCAGGCGTTCGTATTCGGCATAGGACTGGCTGAGTCGCTGTTCGCCAGGCTTGAGCGGCGGATCGAGCTCGATGCGTCCGACCAGCAGCACATCGCCGGAGGGCAGATCGGCCAGCTTCTCCACGGGCTGGATGCGGCTGGCCGGCACGCAGGCCGATAGCAAGAGGGCCGCGACGCCAGCGCAGGCCAGGCGGTACAGCGGTGTCACCGTGTCTTCGTTCACGTTCATTTACGGCCCAGTTCGGTGATGCGGTTGCGGATGCGGGCTTCCCACTGCGTGCCCTTGACCCACTCCTCCTTCTGCAGGCGCTGGAGCAGCTCGACCTCGGAAGGCGAATTGACCCGCTCGATCGCGAACTTGCCTCCCTCGAACATGCCGGTCTTGACCTTGGCATAACGGTAGGCGCCCATGAAGTAGATGCCGGGTTTCTGGATCCGCACGGCAGTCTGGTTGCGGCCGTAGGTCGGGAAGCTGTAGACGTTATTGCCGGCAAAAAAGCCCGAGCCCTCCAGCGTTGCGATCTGGTAAGCCCCCGGCGGCAGGTAGGGCTGGCTCAGCAGCTGGCCATCCTTGGCCACGTTCATGTGCCAGTAGCCTTCTTCGCCCTGGGGCTTGAGGCTGGCGCCGTCGATCCTGGTGGGCGCCTCGGACATGTCGACGTAGGCGTAGACCAGGGAATTGCCCGGGTCGTTGATATCGCGTTCCGGTCCGATGGCGCCCGACCCGCAGGCGACGAGCAATGCGGTTGACACAAGCAAAATAAGATGTCGAAAACGTTCGATCATGGAGTCCCCCCTGCTGACGGTCACTGTGCAGACCAGGGAGCGGCGACCGTCAATTCAACGCCTGCACCCTGCCAGAAAAACCCGTGAACGGTACACTGGAAATCACCCGCCGGAAAGCGCGACGGCACCCGGCCGTGTGCTGTACCCGGTTCAGGCCTTGAACCTGGCCTTGGCCTGGGCCGCGAACTGGTTGGTCCAGGTCCTGGAGAGGTCGATCTTGTCGGCCTTGAGCGTGGCGTCGAAGCTGGCCAGCGCACGCAGTGCCGTCCTGCCGCCTTCCTCGGGGAAGACGCCGTCGAGGGCGATGGCCTCACGCACCTTCTCGAAGGAGGCCAGGTAGAGCCCGCGGTCGCCCAGCAGATAGGTCTCCGGCACGGTCTTCAGGATGTCGCTGGGGCCGGCGGTCTGCAGCCACTTGAGCGCATGCACCATGGCATGAGCCAGGGCCTGGGCGGTGTTCGGGTGCTTCTGAAGGAAACCCATGGGCGCATACAGGCAGCCCGCCGGCATGGGGCCACCAAAAACGGCCCGTGTGCCCTTGAGCGTGCGCGTGTCCACGACGATGCGCACATCCCCCTTCTGCTCCAGCATGGTCATCACCGGGTCGATGTTGCTCATGGCATCAATCTGCCCCGAGCGCAGTGCCGCCAGTGCACCGGCCGAGGTGCCCACACCGATGAAACTGACGTCGGTCGCCTTGAGGCCGGCGCGCGCAAGCACCAGGTTGGCCATCATGTTGGTGGACGATCCCGGCGCGGTCACGCCGATCTTCTTGCCCCGCAGGTCGGCCACCGACCTGTAGTTGGGCAGGGTCTTGGTCGACACGCCCAGCGCGATCTGGGGCGCGCGCCCCTGCAGTACGAAGGCCTGGAACATCTGACCCTTGTTCTGCAGGTTGATGGTGTGCTCGTAGGCCCCGCTGACCACGTCGGCCGAGCCGCCCACCACGGCCTGCAGCGCGCGTGCGCCCCCCGCGAAGTCGCTGATCTCGACCTCCAGGCCCTCGGCCCTGAAGTAGCCCAGCTGATCGGCGATGGTCAGCGGCAGGTAATAAAAGGAGGCCTTGCCGCCGACGGCGATGGACACACGGGTTTTTTCCAGGGCGCCCTGGGCCTGCAGGGCCGGCGCGGCCAGTGGAGATGCCGCGAATGCGGCAGCCGCCGTGAACTGACGGCGGTTGATGAGAGGTGTGCTCATGTAAACGGCTCCCGGAAATCGAACTGGCTTCTTGATGCACACAGCCTATCAAGACACAAAAAAACCCGCATCGGGAAACATCCCGAGCGGGTTTACACCTAACAAGAAAAACCGGGCAGCGCCGCCCCTGCGCTCAGCGATACCCCAGGAAAAGGATGGCTACGTTGACGGCCAGGCCAGCCGCCCAGACGACTGAACGCGCCGTGCCCATGCCCGCGACATAGACCATGATGTAGAACAGGCGCAGGAAGACGAAGAGGAAGGCCAGTACGTCCAGCCGCGCCTGGTGGGCGCCGAGCTGGTGGGCAATGATGACCGCCCCGATGAAAAAGGGCAGCGCCTCGAAGGTGTTCTGCTGCGCCGCGTTGGCACGCGCCCGCCAGTCGGTCTGCCTGGCCAGCCAGGCCCGCGGGTTGTCGTTGTCGTAGCCGCCGTCACGCCGGGGCTTGCCCATCATGCCGGACTTGGCGATGCCGGCGCAGAGGATGGGCAACAGGGCAGCGATCAGGACACACCAGTAGGCCAGGGTGAAGCGGGCAAAGGTCATGATGTTGTTGTCGGAAGAGGATGGGACACAAGGCTTGCGGAATCTGCGGAAGATTATCGCCGGTCCACCAGGGCATGGGCGATGGTGCCCAGGTCCACGTACTCCAGTTCGCTGCCGATGGGCACACCACGCGCCAGCCGCGTGAACGCCACACCACGCACTTTCAGCGCCTCGGCGATCACGTGGGCCGTGGTCTCGCCCTCGGCGGTGAAGTTGGTGGCCAGGATGACCTCGCGCACCGAGCCATCACTGGCACGCTCGAAGAGCTGTTTCAGGCCGATGTCGCGCGGACCGATGCCGTCGAGCGGGCTGAGCTTGCCCATGAGCACGTAGTACAGGCCCTTGTAGGCCCCGGTGCGCTCCAGCGCCATCTGGTCGGCCGGGGTTTCCACCACGCAGAGCTTGCTGGCGTCGCGCGCCGGGTCCAGGCAGGTGGCACAGACCTCGCCTTCGCTGAAGGTGTGGCAGCGCGTGCAATGGCGCACGCTGCTCGCCGCCTCCTGCAGGGCGCGCGCGAGGAGCTGGGCCCCTTCGCGATCATGCTGCAGCAGATGGAAGGCCATGCGCGAGGCCGACTTCACGCCCACGCCCGGCAGCCGGCGCAGGGCCTGGATCAACGCGTCAAGGGAATGGGCGTCGGACACGCAGGATCAGAACGGAAACTTCATGCCACCGGGCAATCCGGGCATGCCAGCGGTCAGCTTGCCCATCTTCTCCTGGCTGGTCTCCTCGGCCTTGCGCACGGCTGCGTTGAAAGCCGCGGCGACCAGGTCTTCCAGCATGTCCTTGTCCTCGGTCAGCAGGCTGGGGTCGATGGTGATGCGCTTGACGTCGTGCTTGCAGGTCATCACCACCTTGACCAGGCCAGCGCCCGATTCACCGGTGACTTCGATGAAAGCCAGCTCGTCCTGCGCTTTCTTGAGGTTGTCCTGCATGGCCTGGGCCTGTTTCATGAGGCCGGCGAGTTGTCCTTTGTTGAACATGGTGTTCCTTACGCTTTGGTTTGGGTAGTGGGTTCGATGGGCTTGATGCTGCCGGGCACGATTTTCGCGCCGAAGTCACGCATCATGGCCAACACGAAGGGGTCTTCCTGGATGAGCTTTTCCGCTGCCAGCTGCTTCTCTTCCGCGATCGCGGCATTGCGCCGGGCCGGGCTGTCACCCACCCGGCCGATCTCCACGGCCAGGGTCACGGCATGCCCGGCGGCCTGCAGGGCCGCCTGCAGGCGTTCACGGCTCGAAGCCGAGTTGAGCGATTCGCGCTCCACGCGCAGCAGCCACTGGTCGGCATCGCGCGCCACCAGCTGTGATTGCAGGGCCAGTTCGCGCACCAGCGCCGTCACGGCCTCGCTGGCGATGAGGCCACGCACCACCTGGTGCCAGTAGCCCCCCTCCTCGGTCGGCACCAGGGCCGCACCGGGCGCAGGCTGATCGGCGCGCGATTCAGGCGCCACCCGCACCGGCACGGCCACCACCTGGGCGGACTGCAAGGCTGTCACCGGCCTGGCAGGCTGCACGGGATGCTCGTCATCCGCCACAGACAGCACCTGGCCCGGCGGCGTGACGCCGGCCGGGCGTGGGGCGGGTGCTGCTGCAGGTGCGGCGATAGGACGAGCGGCCACGGGTGGGGTGGGCGTACTGCGCTCCCCCTGAGCTTGTCGAAGGGCTTCGACAGGCCTGTCCTGAGCGATGTCGAAGGGCTCAGCCCGAGCGGAAGGAGCGGGTCGCGCCGCAGCTTGAGCCACCACGGGCTGGGGCCGCGCGGCGGCCTCAGGTGTTTTCAGTGTTTTTTTTTCAGCCGATCCGCCAGATGGCAGCGCACCGGGCTTGAAGGCCAGCAGGCGCAGCAGCACCATGGTCAGCGCAGCGTACTCGTCGGGCGCCAGGCCTAGTTCGCCGCGCCCGTGCAGGCACAGGCTGTAGAGCAGCTGCGTCTCATCGGCCGGCAGCAAGGCGGCCAGGCGCGCTGTCTCGGCCGCCTCGGGATCGGAGGCATCGGCACTGTCGGGCACGGCCTGCAGCACGGCCATGCGCTGCAACACCACACTCATCTCCTCCAGCGTGGAGGCCGCGCTCTGGCCGTTGACGCGCAGCATCTCCGAGGTGTCCACCACGGACTTGCCGTCACCCTGCGCCAGGGCATCGATGAGCTTGAAGACGTGCGAGCGGTCCACGCTGCCCAACATCTGGCGCACCGTGTCGACCTGCAGCTGGCCCGAGCCGAAGGCAATGGCCTGGTCGGTGAGCGACAAGGCATCGCGCATGGAGCCGCGCGCCGCGCGCGCAATCAGGCGCAGCGCCGCCGGCTCGGCATGCACATTCTCGGCGGCCAGCACCTTGACCAGATGCTCCAGCACGGTCTCGGGTGCCATGGGCCGCAGGTTGAACTGCAGGCAGCGCGACAGCACCGTGACCGGAACCTTCTGCGGGTCGGTCGTGGCCAGCACGAACTTGAGGTACTCGGGCGGCTCCTCCAGCGTCTTGAGCATGGCGTTGAAGGCCGTGTTCGAGAGCATGTGGACTTCGTCGATCATGAAGACCTTGAAGCGACCCTGCACCGGCTTGTAGACCGCCTGCTCCAGCAGGGCCTGGACCTCGTCCACACCGCGGTTGGAGGCGGCGTCGAGTTCGGTGTAGTCCACGAAACGACCCGAGTCGATGTCGGTACAGGCCTGGCAGACGCCGCAGGGCTGGTCGGTGATGCCGCCGGTGCCGTCCGGGCCCACGCAGTTGAGCGACTTGGCCAGGATGCGCGAGACCGTGGTCTTGCCCACACCACGCGTGCCGGTGAACAGATAGGCATGGTGCAGGCGTCCCGTCTGCAGCGCATTGCCCAGCGCCCGCACCACGTGCTCCTGCCCCACCATTTCGGTGAAGCTTTTCGGCCGGTATTTACGGGCGAGCACAAGATAGGACATGCGCTGGATTCTACGTGTGGGCCGTGCCGATTTTTCTGGACAGCCGGCCTTTAAGTTCGCGCCCCTGCCCTTACAATAGAAAGCGACAGGCCTTCCCGCATGGTGAAGCGGCCAACCGGGTCAGGTGGGGAACCAAGCAGCCCTAACTGTGGAGTCAGTGCCGGGGTCAAGGTCTGTCACCTTCTTCTCAGGAAACCCGCTACCGGTGCGGGTTTCCAGCGGGTTATGGCCATTTAGAGCCCTGACTTGTATCTCCTGAATGTGTCACGTTATCTTTTGCGTGACTCATCCGTGGAACAACTGACCGGACTTTTTCAGCGCGGCGGGTCGTACTACGTCCGCATCGTCCACCCCCAAGACTACCCGCTCAGAGAGCAGCTCCGAAAAGGTCGCTGAGTCCAGACCTTGGGGCCTTGCAGCCACCGCGAGGCGGTTATCAGGGGACTAGCAAGTGAGCTGAGTTGTTGGGGCGGGCTATCTGCAAGGATTCAGTTGCTGCCTGCGAGCACCAGTCAACCCATGTAGGCCAGCAGCGTTACAGTCCTGTTGCCATGGAAAAAGAACTGCTCGTCCCCTGTGGACTGGCTCCTGACGGGAGCCTTGTCCATGCCAAGGATGCACTGAAGGATAGGACGTACTCTTGCCCGCAGTGCTCGACCCAGCTTGTCCTCAAGGCTGGCGAGGTAGTCACGCGCCACTTTGCTCACACAGCTGACACGAGTTGCAGCGGTGAATCTGTAGCTCACGAGACAGCCAAGCTGCTGATTGCAAAGGTCCTATGTGAGCAGTTCGACACCCCAGAGACGGCGACGCCAATCTCACTTTCCTGTGAATGTGACTGCTGCAAACAGTCGTTCTTGAAGCACCTTCCCTCTGACACCTTCTCAGGGGTAGCTGTCGAGGAGCCAGTAGGCCGCTACAGGTGTGATGTCGTCGCCTTCAGGGGTGAGTCGCAGGCGCTTGGAATCGAAGTTGTCTCGTCCAATGCCGTTCACGCTGAGAAGGCCGAGGGGCTGCCCATCCACTGGGTCGAGCTAAGAGCACTGGATGTGATTGAGGACCCGTACAAGTGGACTCCGGTGAATGCGCGGCTCAAACCGGCCTTGTGCAAGAACTGCAAGGCAGCCTTAAAGCGGCTCGAAGAGGTAGCTGCGCGTTGGAAGCAGCCGCTGACCCAGTATGCGGGCTACAAGGACCCGATGAGGGCAACTTACCTCGCTACCGTTCGGAAATGCTGGAAGTGCAAGGAGGAGATGATTTCCTACTGGTGGCCTGGAGTCCCGTTTTGCGAGTCCACGCCCCCTGAACCTAGGCCGCCCTCAGTACAGTTCCGGAAATCAGTCTCCTTTGGGGGCAGGTATTGGGCCAACTGCTGTCCAAACTGCGGGCAGATTGACGGGGACAATTTCCTGTTCATCGACGGGCAATCCCCGTTTGCTGGCCTGCCACTGGGTGGCTCCGAAACTATGAATCGCCATAGAGCGGAGGCAAGCAAGGACATTATCAACTTCATGCTGCGAAACTTCTAGAGACTCATCAATGGGTACTGGATCAAGATCGGTCAAGCGTATTCCGTACTTCATCGACCTGTGCATTTGGTCCATTGACTTCTGTGAAGTCAAGGTGTCTACGAAAGGCCCGAGCTATGACTTCGGCAGAAACGGCATGTTTGAGGAGGGACTGTCTTTAGACTTCGTGGAGTTCTTCCGTGAGCATGGAGTGTGTGATTTTTGCGGTACACCGATAGCCGAAGACTTCTCTAGGTGTGGCTGCGGCAAGCCGCTTGGAAGGGGCAATCACCTAGTTATCAAATTTCCAACGAGTCTCTTTCAATCGCATTTCAGAATGCTGTATTCGAGAGAGCTGGGACGAGCCGCGAATGCGAGACGTTCACGAATGGTTCGGGAGAACGGCGGTAAGTTCAACAGAAAACACATCAAAGGCATGCACGCGGCACAACGAGGTTTGTGCTACTTTTGCGGCGTATCCATCGAGCTTGGCAGCAAGTCACTACATGTGGACCATTACGAGCCGATCGCCGAGGGCGGGAAGAACGACTTGTCAAACATGGTGCTCACCTGTGCCAGGTGCAACCTTCTGAAGAATGCAATGCATGGGGATCGATTTGATGCCAAGGCCAGAAAGTTCAGAACGGCAGAGTTCACGACCATCCTGCGTGCGATGCGGAGAGACCTCAAGGCATATAAACAGGCATTCACTGATGGGCCGTGATGGAGCGATTTCTGCCCAAAAATATGAGTGGGCAAGCGTGGTTTACGTGATCTTGAAGACGGTCCGGATCTTCTTGCCCCCCGCCTTTTCCTCGTAGGCCGCCCATTGCTTGATACCTTTGACCAGCACGGTCGCACTGACATCCTTCACGGGTGACTTCGCCTTGAGCCGGCTGGTGACCCAGTCCTGGACATGGGGCAGGGTAGGCCCCTGCTCACCCGTGGGGATCAGCAGTTCCTTGCCGGCCACCACACCGGCCGATGTCACCTTGATTTCGTTGGCGGGCATGTCGGTCCTAAGTTGAAGGTGTAGAGGCCAGGTAACGCAGGGCGCCCTCACCCGCTTTCATGCCGCTGGCCATGCAGGCCGTGAGCAGGTAACCGCCGGTCGGTGCCTCCCAGTCCAGCATCTCTCCCGCGCAGAACAGTCCCGGCAGGGCCTCGCACATGAGGTGTTCGTCCAGTACCTCGAACAGCACGCCACCGGCGCTGCTGATGGCCTCGTCGATGGGGCGGGCCGCCACCAGCTGCAGCGGCAAGGCCTTGAGCGCGGCCGCCAGCTTGTGGCTGTCGTGCATATCGTCCTTGCCCAGCAGTTCGTGCAAGACGGCGGCCTTGATGCCCTCGATACCGAGCCGGCTCTTGAGGTGGCTGGAGAGCGAACGCGCGCCGCGCGGGTGCATCACCTCGGCCAGCACGCGCTCGGCCGTCATGTCAGGCAGCAGGTCCAGCGTCAGCGTGGCGTGGCCGCTGCGGATGATCTCCTCGCGCAGCAGGCTGGAGGCGGCGTAGATCAGACTGCCTTCCACGCCGGTGGTCGTGGCGACGAACTCGCCCTTGCGCTGGAAGGTCTGGCCCTGCGCATTCCTGAAGGAGATGGACACCGTCTTGAAGGGCTGGCCCGCATAACGGCTGGCAAAAAATTCGCTCCAGCCTGCTGGGGCAGGCACCGCCTGCACGGGCAAGGCCTGGCTGTCCTGCGGCAGGCGCCCCCGGATCGCCACATCAAAACCGCAATTGGCTGGCAGCAGAGGCGCCACCGCCACCCCGCGCGCAGCCAGCAGGGGCACCCAGGCGCCGTTCGAGCCCAGCCGCGCCCAGCTGCCACCGCCCAGGGCCAGAACCACGGCATCGGCCTGCACGGCCACCACGCCTTCCGGCGATTCGAAGCGCAGCGTACGGCCGTCGTCGGCCCAGCCAATCCAGCGGTGCCGCATGTGGAAAACCACCCCCGGCCCGCCTTGGGACGGGTGGCGCAGGCGCTGCAGCCAGGCCCGCAGCAGCGGCGCGGCCTTCATGTCCTTCGGAAAAACGCGGCCCGAACTGCCGACAAAGGTCTCGATGCCCAGACCTTGCGCCCACTCGCGCAACTGCAAGGTGCCGAAACTGCCTAGCAACGACTCGATCTGCGTGCGACGCGTGCCATAACGCTCGGCAAAACGGTCGGCCGGTTCGGCATGCGTGAGGTTCAAGCCGCCCTTGCCGGCCAGCAGGAACTTGCGCCCGACCGAGGGCATGGCATCGAAGAGGTCCACAGTCAGACCCGCCTCGACCAGGACCTCGGCCGCCATCAGGCCGGCCGGGCCGCCACCGATCACCACCACACGTTTTTTCTGTTCTGTTGTCATTCGTTCTGTCGTTATTCAATCTCTTCCAGGGTGCCCGCCGCGCTCAGGAACGCGGCCCGCACCGTTTCGCCCGGGCTGGCCGCCTGCACCGCCAGGCGGTAATCACGCAGTTGCGACTGCAAGTCCTCGCGGCCCTGCGGCTGCGCCGCCGACTTGTAGTCCAGCACCCACCAGCTGCCATCCTTGCGCTGCACCAGGCGGTCGATGCGGCGCACGCTGCCCTGCAGGGTCACCGGCACCTCATTGCCCTGCCAGACCAGCTCCGCCGAACGCCAGGCCCAGGCCCCCTCGCCTTGCAGGATGCGCCGCGCCATGGTCGCGGCCCGGTGGGCCTCCTCAGTATCGAGCAGGAACTCCGCCATGACCCGCTCCACCTGGCCCGGGTCCACCTCCTGCGCATCGAGCACGGCCCATTCGAGCAGGCGGTGCATGGCCGAACCGACGCGCGCCTCGGGACTGTCGTCGACCTCGGCGGCTGGTACACGGGGCGCTTCGAAATAAACGTCCGGCAGCACGGCCAGGGTGATGGCCGTGTCTTCGGCATGGGACATGACGCCCGCCGCGGCCAGCAGCTGCGCGTCCAGGGCGGTGCAGCCCGGCAACAGCCGCTGCCACCAGCTGCGACCACTGTCCCGATGCGGCGCCACGGAAGACAGCACCAGACCCTGCCGGGCACGCGTCAGCGCGACATACAGGGCATTGAGTTCTTCACGCTGACGCTCGCGCTCTTCCCGGGCCAATGCTGTCTGCACGCTGGCCGGCACCCTGCTCTCACTGGCGAGGAAGACAAAACCCTGCGGCACTTCGGCTTCCCCCGGCCAGTCGAGCAGCACGCCCATGGTCTCGGCCGGCGGCGGGGGCGCATCGGTGTCCAGCAGCAGCACCAGCTCCGCTTCCAGTCCTTTGGCGCCATGCACCGTCAGCAACTGCACGGCCTGCGGTGCCGCCATCTGCGGCGCCGGCACCCCGCCCGCGCGCAAGGCACGGACGAAGGCGTAGGGCGTGGCGTAACGACCGCCATCGACCTGCAGCGCCGCGTTCAGCAGCGCCAGCAGGCTGGCGCGTACCCCGGCGCGCAGCGTCGCCGGTGCCGCCGCAACGAACCGGGCCAGCACATCGCCGTCCTCGAAAATGGCGTGCAGCGCATCGTGCGGCGGCAGCTGGTTCACCCACTGCTGCCAACGTTGCAGGCGCAATCCCACGCCTTCGAGCTCGGACGACCAGCCCGACTCCTGCAGCAGTTCGAACCAGGGCCGGCGATGTGCCCGCTGGCGCATGGCGATCTCGACCAGGGCCACATCACTGAGGCTGAACAGCGGCGACCTGAGCGCGCGTGCCAGCGAAAGGTCATGCGCGGGCGAGACCAGGGCATCGAGCAGCGCCACCAGGTCCTGCACCTCGGGCGCTTCGCCCAGCTCGGTTTTCAAAGGCTGCAGGGCCGGGATGCCGAGGGCGCGCAATTCGGCTTCCATGGCGCTGAGGCGGTCGCGTTTGCGGGCCAGCACCATGATGTCCTGCGGCAGCACACCGGCCGCGATCTGCGTGGCGATCCAGCGCGCCGCCTGGCGGCACTCGAGTTCACGCAAGGTGTCTTCCAGGGTGTGGCGCGGGGTCACCAGGCTGTCGCGCCACTCGGTAGCCACCTCTTTTTTATCCCTCTCGGGCCGGGGAATCACGGGCAGGGCCAGCACGACACCGGCCTCGTCCGACTCGGTGCTGTGCGCGCGAAACCCCTCGTACGCCTGTTCCGCCTGCGCATGGCCCAAGGTGGTATTGACCAGTTCCAGAACCGCAGGGGCGTTGCGTCGTGTGTGGTCACAGCTCAGCTGTTCACCACCTAGCTCGCGCACAAAGGCCTGCGCCGCCTTGAACACCTGGGGCTCGGCGCGGCGGAAGCGGTAGATGCTCTGCTTGGGGTCGCCAACGATGAAAAGCCGCGGCGCCTCGGCGCCACCACCGCTGCCCGCGTAGCCGCCGAGCCAGGCATGCAGGGCCTGCCATTGCAGGGGGTTGGTGTCCTGGAACTCGTCGATCAGCAGGTGGCGCGTGCGCGCGTCCAGCCGCTCCTGGATCCAGCCGCTGAGCTCGGCATCCTTGAGCAGGTACAGCGCCGAACGCTCCACATCGCTCATGTCCACCCAGCCGCGCTCGCGCTTGAGCGCGGCGTACTCCCCGATCAGGACCCGGCTCAGCCGTGTCAGGCGCTGCTGGTACAGCCAGGCCTCGTGCTGCTGCTGGGCCGCGCACAGGCGCTGCAACTCGGGCTCGGCCTCCTGCGCCGCGCTCACTTTCAGCAGATGCTGCGTCAGGCGGTCTTCGTCCTTGACGAAAAAGCCGGCGCGCAGGGTCTGCAGTGCCGCGTCCCACTGCGCCGGACCCGCCGCGGCATCCAGCGAGTCATAGGCATCGATCACCGCTGCCGCAGCCTTCTGCGGCGTCTTGTTCTTTTCCTGCCCCAGAACGCTGGCACGCGCCAGCCAGCGTTCGCGCACGACCGCCTGCAGCAGCCATTGCGCCGGTGTGTCCAGGCCCGCAAATTCGATGTACAGCTCACCCGCCGGTGGCACCGAGGCCGCGGGCACCCCGGCCGCATCGGCCAGCGTGAACTCCACCCGCCGCTGCAAGGCCCCCTCCAGCGCCTTCTCGGTCTGACTGCGGCCGTAGGTGGCGACCAGGGCCTCGTAGTCGGCCCGCGCCTCGGGTTCGCGCAACAGCCGGGCCTGGAATGGACGCCAGAGCTGGGCGATGGCCGGCGCATCCTGCTCCAGCAAGTCGTAGGCCGCCGGCAACCCGAGACGGTCGAGCACCGACAGCGGCGCATTGCGCAACAGGGCCGCGAACCAGCTGTGGAAGGTGCGGATCTGCACCGTGCGGCCCTGGCCCAGCAGCTGCCGGTGCAGGCCGCGCAGGGGATCGATCAGCCCGGGGATGCGTTGGGCGTCGACGCCGCGCATGCGCAGTTCTTCCTGCAGCTGTTCATCACTCCCGTGCGCGAATTGTTCGAGCCACTCCATCAGGCGCTGGCGCATCTCGCCCGCGGCTTTCTTGGTGAAAGTGATGGCCAGGATCTCCTGCGGCGCCGCGCCTTCGAGCAGGGCCCGCAGGATGCGCGAGACCAGCATCCAGGTCTTTCCGGCGCCGGCGCAGGCTTCCACGGCCACGTGGCGGTTGGGGTCGCAGGCGATCTTGTAGAAGTCTTCTCTGGCGACGGGTTGGTTGTTGCGTTCGTAGGCTGGCGTCATTGTTTTTGCCTCCCGGCCAGGGTGGCTCTTCCCCCCCCTATCCCCCCCGCCCCATAGCACGCGCTTTGCGCGTGCGGGGGCGATCCCCGCCATTGGGCGCGCAACGGCAACGCCGTTGCTCGGCACCCCCGCCGGGGCGGGAAGGGGAGCCCGATTTTGTTTCGTCGCGCCGGCGACGCTTTTACGACGCAAAGTTTGCGATCGGCCCTTCCACGCCAAAAGTTCGGAGCGACGGTCGTAGTCAATGGCTCGATCGCTGGCGCGCAGCTGCCAGCCGGGGGCGTACCAACCACTTTGTGTTTACTACGACCGTTGGCCTGGGGTGCAAGCGATCCACACGCGGTGGCGACCTTGGCGCCATAGAAGCGACTCCAGAAAGCAAAAGCCAAATCCGGCCCCCCCTTCCCGCCCCGGCGGGGGTGGGAAGGGGGCGGGGGGGGATAGGGGGGGGTTACAAAACTGCGCAAGCAATCAACCTTCATGACCCACCACCCCAAAAATCCTTACGACACAAACCACGCGCCGCACAAGTCTCACAAACCTTCCCCTCACCAAGCGCTGGTAATGGAGCCCCCGCAGCGATGCGTCCCAACTCACCGAGCAAACCCTCAATCAAGGCATCCCGCACCGCCACCACATCCTCCTGCTCATAAGTACGGCAACCCTCACGCTCCCCCACATTGACATAGGCCGCGCGCAGCGTGTCTTCAGACCGCAGGGTCGCGTAAAACGCCAGCTGCGTATCCTCCAGAGGCTCGCCGATGCGAGTGCGTGTGACTTGCGGGGGCTCGGTCTTGTAGTCGATCAGCAGGCTCACGCCGCCCTGCCCCTGGTCGATACGGTCGATGCGCCCGAAAAGCGTCAGAGCGCCCAGGGGCTGTTCGGCATCGCTTTCGCCATCGACATAGGACCAGCCATCGACTTCGTGCCCGGCCAGCCAGTCCAGATAGCCCTCACGCATGCGCGGCCAGGCCGCCTGGTAGGGCAGGAACTCGTCTTCGGCCAGGCGCTGGGCCTGTGCCTCCTCGGCGGCCGCCGCGTCGAGCCAGAGCCGGCGCTGCGCCCGGTCGGCACCCGGCCGGTCCAGCTCGGCATGGAAACGCTGCAGCACGCCGTGCAGCCAGTTGCCCACGTCACGCTTGTCGAGTTCACCCTCGATCTCCTCGGCCTCCCGCAGGCCCAGCAGGCGCAGGCCGAAATAACGGTAGGGACAGTGGCGCAAGTCCTGGTAGGCGCTGGCCGAGATCCGGCTCAGCGCCAGCCCGGCGGCAGCCGGTGCGGGTTGATGCACGAGCGCAGCGGTCAGCGTGCGGGTCATCAGCGGGTCTGCGGCCGGCAGCGTGCTTTCCTGCCCGGCCTGCGCCAGCTGAACCAGCGGGCTCGCGAGCAGAGGTTCGCCGCCTTCATCGCTGCGCCGCCAGAGCACATCCACCGCGGACCGCGACAAGGCGTCGTGCCAGGCCGCGCGCAAGGCGGCCTCGAGTTCGACGCGTGCTGGCAGGCCCAGCGCGGCACGCTGCGCCGCCGTCCACAAACCTCCCGGGTCAGGAGAGGTCGGCAAGCGCTGCTCGTCGCAACCGGGCAGGACCACGGCGGCAAATTCACGTCCCAGCATCTGCGCCAGCGGCAACAGCACCACCTGCTCCTGCGCCGGGTACTCGGGCTTGAAACTCGCAGACTCCAGCACCTGGTCCACCCAGCGCGTGAAATCGCTCAGGCTCAGGCGACGGCGCACCCAGGGAGCCTCCGGGGGCAAGGGCGCGGCGGCGTCCAGCCGTAGGGCGGCCAGCACCCCGGCACCGGCCAGGTCGTCCTGCAGCAGTGCCCATTGCCCTGTGGCCTGCAGCAAATCACGCAAGATCGGCAGCCACTGGGCCAGGGTGTGTGTGCCCTGCAGCGGTGCGCGCCACGCTTCGATGCGCAGCAGCAGTTCGGGCAAGACCGAGGGCGCGCGCACGTCCAGCGTGTCCGGCACATGACGCCATGCGCGCTGGGGCCGGCGGCGCAGCGCGGCTTCGAGTTCACGCAGCGCCTGTGCATCACAGGCCGGTGCATGCTTGAGCCAGTCCAGCACCAGATCGCTGCTCGCATTCCAGGCCGCGGCGCGCAAGGCCGCCATGAGCTGTGCGCCGGCACGGCTGGTGGAGAGCTTCCAGCCCGTCTCGTCACGCATCTGCACGCCGTGGCTCGCCAGCATGGCGCGCACGCGGCGGGTGAGCGCACGGTCGATCACCGCCACGGCCACGGGGCTGCGGCCGGCCTCGAGATGGCGCAGCACGCAGGCCGTCGCACGCAGCGCCTCGTCCGGTGCGTCCTCGGCCTCATGGAAGGCGTGCATTGGTGCCGTCGTCTCGCTGAGCGCCAGGTCCAGCACGCGCAGGCGCTCGCCCCAGACCGGCAACAGCCCGGCCGGCAACGGATCGGGCTGCAGGCCCGGTACCACGATGAGGGCGTCCACGGATGCGATCACACGCGATGAAAAAAGCACATCGCTGGGATAGGAAGAATTGGCAGCCCAGGCCACCGCCACCTGGGCCACGCGTGCTTCAAGCGCCAGCGCATCAGCATCCAGGCCGGTCAGCGCGGCGGTACGTGCAGCTTGCCCCCAGGCCGTGCGCTGCGAAGGCGGTACCGCCGCAGCCAGCGCCGCCAGTTCGCGTGCCGAGTCCAGCAGGAGCGGCGTGGCCACCTCGGCCTGCTCGCGCAGACCGCTCTGCTCCAGCAGGGCATGCGCCGTCAGCGCGTCGAGCGCAGGGTCGAAGCTGAGGTCGGTGGGCGCGGGGTGGTGCCCGCCCAGGCTGCGACACCAGTTCTGCGTGGTTTCAAAACGTGGCGCGAAGCCATCGGGGTGCCCTCGGGCCCACAGGCGCGTGGCCTGCGGCATGAGCTGGGCATAGGGCAGCAGGACCACGGTGCGCGCTGGATGCGCACTGCGCGCACGCATGTGCGAACTGATGCCGGCAAGCCACTGCTGCCAACGAAAATCCGTGGTTTCTGTCACAATGCCGCAACTGTAGCCGCATTGCCTCACCGAACAAGGAGCCCTCAATGGCCAGCGACCTGATCAAGCATGTTTCCGACGCGTCCTTCGAAAGCGACGTCCTCCAATCCAGCCAGCCCGTGCTGGTCGACTACTGGGCAGAGTGGTGCGGCCCATGCAAGATGATCGCCCCGGTGCTCGACGAAGTGGCTGGCACCTACGAAGGCAAGCTGCAGATCGCCAAGATGAACGTGGACGAGAACCGCGACATCCCGGCCAAGTTCGGCATCCGCGGCATTCCCACGCTGATGATTTTCAAGGGCGGCCAGCTCGCCGCCACCAAGGTCGGCGCCATGAGCAAGGCCCAGCTCACCGCCTTCATCGACCAGCAACTGGCCTGAAGCCACTCATCACGACAAACAGGGGCCACCGACGCGATACTGCGCGGTGGCCTTTTTTCCTGTCATAATTGCCAGCAATCGCCGGTTGGCATTCAAACCGGTTCGAGTTCCCGGCTGGCAAGACCCCGGCGTCTGCTCAGTCCCACCTCCCCCCCGATCGATAGCCACACCCCACTGGGGCTCCATCCATGCACTTAAACGAACTCAAGGTACTGCACGTATCTGAAATCCTCCAGCAGGCCGAGGCCCTCGAAATCGAGAACACCGGTCGCATGCGCAAGCAGGAGTTGATGTTCGCCATCATCAAGAAGCGCGCCAAGACCGGCGAGCAGGTGTTTGCCGACGGCGTGCTGGAAATCCTGCCCGACGGTTTTGGCTTCCTGCGCAGCCCGGATTCGAGCTACACCGCCAGCACCGACGACATCTACATCAGCCCCAGCCAGGTGCGTCGTTTCAACCTGCACACCGGCGACATGATCGAAGGCGAGGTGCGCACGCCCAAGGATGGCGAGCGCTACTTCGCGCTGAACAAGCTGGAGAAGGTCAACGGCGGCTCGCCCGAGACCAACAAGCACAAGGTGATGTTCGAGAACCTGACGCCGCTGTTCCCCAAGGTGCAGATGAAGCTGGAACAGGACATCAAGAGCGAGGAAAACATCACCGGCCGTGTCATCGACATCATTGCCCCCATCGGCAAGGGCCAGCGCGCCCTGATCGTGGCGCAGCCCAAGAGCGGCAAGACCGTGATGATGCAGCACATCGCACATGCCATCTCGGCCAACTACCCCGACAGCTACCTGATGGTGCTGCTGATCGACGAGCGCCCGGAAGAAGTGACCGAGATGCAGCGCACCGTCAAGGGCGAGGTGATTGCCTCCACCTTCGACGAACCCGCGGCCCGCCACGTGCACGTCGCCGAGATGGTGATCGAGCGCGCCAAGCGCCTGGTGGAGCTGAAGAAGGATGTGGTGATCCTGCTGGACTCCATCACCCGCCTGGCCCGCGCCTACAACAACGTCGTGCCCTCCTCGGGCAAGGTGCTGACCGGTGGTGTGGACGCCAATGCCCTGCAGCGCCCCAAGCGTTTCCTGGGCGCTGCCCGCAACGTGGAAGAAGGCGGCTCGCTGACCATCATCGCCACGGCGCTGGTCGATACCGGCAGCCGCATGGACGAGGTGATCTTCGAAGAATTCAAAGGCACCGGCAACAGCGAAATCCACCTGGACCGCCGTCTGTACGAAAAGCGCGTGTTCCCCTCCATCCAGCTCAACCGCAGCGGCACGCGCCGCGAAGAGTTGCTGCTGCAGCCCGAAATCCTGCAGAAAACCCGCATCCTGCGCCAGTTCCTCTACAACATGGACGAGATCGAGTCCATGGAAATGGTGCTCAAGCAGATGCGTGCCACCAAGAACAACAATGAGTTCTTCGACATGATGCGAAGAGGCGGTTGAACACCCCCTTGGCGGCTGCGCCGCCTCCCCCCTTGCAGGGGGCGCACCCAGCGGCCCGGCGAAGCCGGTTCCGCGGGTGCCTGCGAACAGGCCTGCGCTGCGCGCGGCCCCGGACACGCGATGTGCTCGCAAGCCATTGATTTTTATGTATAATCTGCGTTTTTCGCGGAAAGTAGTCTGGATGGTCCAGGCCGGCTCCCGCACCTAGAGGAAGAATCATGAAAGAAGGCATTCACCCGAACTACCGCGAAGTGTGCTTCGTGGACCTGTCCAACGGTTTCAAGTTCGTGACCCGTTCCTGCGCCAACGCCAAGGAAATGATCAAGATGGAAGACGGCCGCGAACTGCCGCTCTTCAAGCTGGAAACCTCCAGCGAGTCGCACCCCTTCTATACCGGCACCCAGAAGTCGGTGGACAACATGGGCGGCCGCGTGGAGAAGTTCCGCAACCGCTTCGGCAAGACCGCAGCCAAGTAATCTGGCCGCTGTTTTCCAGCCCAGGGCAGCCCGGTACGCCGCGCTGCCCTTGTTTTTTTCCGGCATGATCCCAGCGTGACCCAGCCCAGCCCCGCCATCGTCCCCCAGGGCGCCGTGCGCCGCCTGCCGCACTTCGCGCTCTGGCTCTTCGCCCTCGCCTACGTGCTGCCCGGCTTCATCGGGCGTACCCCCTGGCGCAGCGCCGACATCACCGCCTACGGCTACATGGCCGAACTGGCCGCCGGCCGCACCGACTGGCTCGCCCCCACGCTGCTGGGCATGCCGCCCGACGTGGACGGCCTGCTGCCCTACTGGCTCGGGGCCTGGGCCCTGCAACTCGCGCCGGGCTGGATCCAGCCCGGTTTTGCCGCCCGCCTGCCATTCATCGGCCTGCTGGCGCTCACGCTGCTGGCGGTCTGGTACGGCATCTACTACCTCGCGCGCAGCCCGCTGGCCCAGCCGGTGGCCTTTGCCTTCGGCGGCGAAGCGCGCCCCAAGGACTACGCACGCGCCATGGCCGATGGCGGCCTGCTGGCCTTCATTGCCAGCCTGGGCCTGGCCCAGCTGTCACACGAGACCACGCCGGCACTGACCCAGCTCTGTTGTGTCGCGTTGAGCTTCTATGCCTTCGCCGCCCTGCCCTACCGGCGCTGGACACCGGCCCTGGCAGCCCTGGCCGGCCTCACCGGCCTGACGCTCTCGGGCGGCCCCTCCATGGCCCTGCTGCTGGCCGTAGGCGGCCTGGCCACCCACGCCATGGACCGCCGCCAGGCGCAGGAAGATCCGCGTCGGCACCGCCGCGGCCTGTGGCGACTGTTCGCGCTGACGGTCTTCATCACCGTGCTGGCCTCGGCCCTCGAGCTCTGGCGCTGGCGCATCGGCCTGCCGGCCAGCGCGGCGTCCTGGCAAAGCCTGGGGCGCCTGCTGCTGTGGTTCACCTGGCCCCTCTGGCCCCTGGTGCTGTGGACGCTGTGGCGCTGGCGCCGCCAGCTCTTCGACCGCCGCCCCAGCCGCCATCTCTCGCTGCCGCTGTGGTACACGCTGATCACCGTGGGGGCCATGCTCATCACCCCGGCCGGCGACCGCGCCCTGCTGCTGGCGCTGCCGGCCCTGGCCACGCTGGCCGCCTTTGCCCTGCCCACGCTGGGCCGCAGCCTGTCGGCGCTGATCGACTGGTTCACGCTGCTCTTTTTTACCGGCTGCGCGCTTGTCATCTGGGTGGTGTGGATCGCCATGCTCACCGGCATGCCTCCCCAACCCGCGGCCAACGTGGCCAAGCTGCTGCCCGGCTTCGAGCCGCGCTTCATCATCCTGCCTTTCGTCTTTGCGACCCTGGCGACCCTGGCCTGGGGCTGGCTGGTGAAATGGCGCATCGGCCGGCACCGCTCCGCCCTGTGGAAGAGCATGGTGCTGCCCGCGGGCGGCGCGGCCCTGTGCTGGCTGCTGCTCACCACCTTGTGGATGCCCGCGCTCAACCACGCACGCAGCTACGCCCCGCTGGTGCAGCGCCTGCAGCAGGTCATCCAGCCCACCGACTGCCTGGCCTACTTCGGCCTCACCCGCGCCCAGCTCGCGGCACTGCAGATGCATGCCCCGCAAAAGCTGGAGCCCTTGTCGGACAGCGCACGCTGCGACTGGCTGGCGGTCAACCACGACATCCTGCGCCAGACCCCGGAAATCGTCAGCGCCAGCCAGTGGCAGACCCGGGCAACGCTGGACCACCCGCGTCCGGGTGACGACGGCGTGGTGGTCTTCCGCCGGCTGAGCGCCGAGCCTCCCGCACCGCGCTGAGCCCGTGCCCGAGTTCAAGACCATCGCGCACCACGCCGGCACGGTGCTGGTGGGCCAGCTGGCCACCATGGCCTATGGCGTGACCGACACCATCGTCGCCGGCCGTTATGCCGAGGCCTCGCTGGCCGCGCTCTCGGTGGGTTCGGCCATCTACATGAGCGTGTACGTCGGCCTGATGAGCGTGCTGCAAGCCCTGCTCCCTGTCTTTTCAGAACTGCACGGGGCGCGCCAACCGACGCAACTGGGACACTCCTTCCGCCAGGCGCTGTACCTGTGGCTGGCGCTGGTGGGGGTCGGCCTGTCCATCCTGCTCAACCCCGGATTCCTGCTCGACTGGGCCGAGGTGCCGGTGGCGCTGCGCGCCGAGGTTCTGGCCTACCTGGACGTGCTGGCGCTGGCGCTGCCGGCCGCGCTGATGTTCCGGCTCTACAGCACGCTCAACCAGAGCCTGGGCAAACCGCAGCTCGTCACCTGGTTGCAGCTGGGCTCTCTGGCCGTCAAGGTGCCGCTCTCCATCTGGTTCGCCTTCGGCGGCCTCGGCCTGGAGGCGCGCGGCGCCGAAGGCTGCGCCTGGGCCACCCTGGTCGTGCATGTGACCATGCTATCGCTGGCGCTCTACCTGCTGCGCACGCGCGCCCTGTATGCGCCCTACCAGCTGTGGTCATCGCCCGGCCGGCCCGACTGGAAGGTGCTGGCCGCCTTTGCCCGCCTGGGTGTGCCCAGCGGCCTGACCATCCTGATCGAGGTGACCTCCTTCACCTTGATGGCCCTGTTCGTGGCGCGCCTGGGCACCACGGCCGCGGCCAGCCACCAGATCGCCGCCAACCTGGCGGCCGTGCTCTACATGGTGCCGCTGGCCATCGGCATCGCCACCAGCGCACGCACCAGCTACTGGCTGGGCGCGGGGCAGCCGGCACGGGCACGTCATGCGGTGGGCGTGGGCTTCGGTCTTGTGGCGGGCACTGCGGTCCTGCTGGCCGCGACGCTGGTCGCCGTGCGCACGCCGCTGGCGGCGGTATATGCCCGCAGCCCGGAGGTGGTGGCCCTGGCCGTGCCCCTGCTGTTCTGGACCGCAATCTACCACCTCTTCGACGGCCTGCAGGCGCTGGCCGTTTTCGTGCTGCGCTGCTGGCGCATCACGCTCACGCCCTTCCTGATCTACGCGGTGCTGCTCTGGGGCCTGGGCCTGTACGGTGGTTACCTGCTGGCCTACCAAGGCATCGGCCCCTGGCCGGCATTGCAGACGCCCGCCGCCTTCTGGATGGCCGGTGCCTTCGCGCTGGCGCTGGCGGCCCTGAGCTTCTGGGCCATGATCTGGCAGGTGCTGCGCCGCGATCGCCGACCCCGCTGAGCCCTGGCCCCGGCCTGCGGGCCGGCCCGTCGCGCGGGCTTCAGGGCAGCGGACGCAGCCGGCTGGCCGGAAAGACGATGGCAAAACGCGAGCCCTTGCCCGGCGCGCTCTCGATGCGCAGTTCCGCGCCGTGGCGCTGCGCCACGTGCTTGACGATGGCCAGGCCCAGGCCGGTGCCGCCAGTGTCGCGCGAACGGCTGCGGTCCACACGGTAGAAACGCTCGGTCAGGCGCGGAATGTGTTCGGGCGCGATGCCCGGGCCGCTGTCATGCACGTAGAACTCGACACGGCCGTCGCCGTGTTCCAGCCAGCCGCAGCGCACTTCGCCGCCAGCCGGCGTGTAACGCACGGCATTGCTGACCAGGTTGGACAGCGCACTGTGAAGTTCGCTGGGCGTACCCGACAGTTCGCGGGGGGGCGCCACGCCGAAGTCCAGGTGCTGGGCCAGGCCGGTCATGGGCGGGTTGAGCACCGCCGAGAGTACTTGTGCTTCCTGCTCCACCTGGTTGGAGAGCGCCGGCAATGACGACCACTCACCGGCCCCGGGCAGGGGACTGCCTTCGAGGCGCGAGAGCGTCAGCAGGTCACTCACCAGCGACTGCATGCGACTGGCCTGCTGCGCCATCAGGTCCAGGTAACGGGCGCGCTCGGTGGCGTCCAGCGTCAGGGTCTGCAGGGTCTCGACAAAACCCGAGAGCACCGTCAGTGGCGTGCGGATCTCGTGCGAGACATTGGCCACGAAGTCGCGTCGCATGGCCTCGGCCTGCTCGAACATGGTGACATCACGGGACAGCAGCAGGCGCCGGCCCTCGCCATAGTCGTGCAGATGCACCGAGATGCGCGAGGGGTGGGCGCTGGTGTGGGCGCGTCCCTGCATGACGACGCTGGCCTCGCGGCTGGTCCCGGCCACATAGGCCGTGAACGCCGGATTGCGCACCAGATTGACAATGTGCTGCATCAGGTCGCGGCCGGCCTCCAGGCCGAAGTGGTTGGCAGCCGTCTGGTTGAACCACTCGATGCGGCCCTGCACGTCCAGCAGGACCACCCCGTTGGGGGAAGCCTGCAAGGCTGCCAGGAAATTCTGCAGGCGGCGTTCGCTGTCGCGTGTTTCCTGCTCGCGCTGGCGCACCAGCCGGCGCGCGCGCTCGGCCACTTCACCCCACATGCCCAGCTTGAGCGGCACATCCGAGACGTCGCCGTCGCGCAACCACTGCAGGACCCGCAGACCGCGCGTGAAATCGACCAGCACCCAGATCAGGCCAGCCACCAGCATGCCGGCCAGGCCCCCGCGGATCTGCAGGTCCTCGGGCGCCAGCCACATGCCGACGACAGCGCCCAGGGACTGGCTCAGCAGAAAAAGAACGAGCTGCAAGAGCATGAAACCGGCGTCCCCGCGGACGGGTAGTGGATCCTCAGCCCCGCAGCGCGACGGTTGCGGGTGCGGGTTGCGCCGACAGGCGGTAACCGGCACCACGCACAGTCTCCACCATGGCAGCAGCCTCGCCCAGCGCCTCGCGCAGGCGCTTGATGTGCACGTCGACCGTGCGCTCCTCGATGAACACGTGGTCACCCCAGACCTTGTCGAGCAGCTGGCCACGGCTGTGCACGCGCTCGGCATGGCTCATGAGGTACTGCAGCAGCTTGAACTCGGTGGGCCCGAGCTTGAGCGCCTGCTCCGCATAACTCACACGGTGTGTAGCCGTGTCCAGCTTGAGGCGACCGATCTCCAGCGTCACAGCTCCCTGCTCGGGCGCGCGCCGGCGCAATACGGCACGGATGCGCGCCAGCATTTCCTTGGTGGAAAAGGGCTTGGCCATGTAGTCGTCGGCCCCGGCATCCAGGCCGGCCACGCGGTCGGCCTCGTCGCCGCGAGCGGTCAGCATGATGATGGGCACGGCCTTGGTGCGCGGATCATTGCGCCAGCGGCGCGCCAGGGTCAGGCCGCTCTCGCCGGGCAGCATCCAGTCCAGCAGCACCAGGTCGGGAAGCACTGCATCGATCTCGCGCTGCGCCACCTGGCCATCGGGCGCCACAGTTGGCTGGAAACCGTTGTGGCGCAGGTTGACGGCGATCAGCTCGGCGATCGCCGGCTCGTCTTCCACCACCAGGACCGCAGGCTGCTTCATTTGAGGACCGACTCGATCTCTTCGATGGAGGCGTGCCGCACATCAGCCCCCTTGACGATGTAGATGATGAGCTCCGCAATGTTCTTGGCATGGTCGCCGACACGCTCGATCGCCTTGGCCAGGAACAGCAGGTCCAGGCTGGGCGAGATGGTGCGGGGGTCTTCCATCATGTAGGTGATCAGCACGCGCACGAAGCTGTCGAACTCCTTGTCGATCAGATCGTCTTCCTTCAGGATCGCCACGGCGGTGGTCGTGTCCAGGCGGGCGAAGGCGTCCAGCGCCTTGCGCAATTGCCCGGCCGCCAGATCGGATGCCGTGCGCAGCTCGGAAGCCGGCAGGGCGCGCGGGGCGCCGGTATGGATGATGGAGAGCACCATGCGGGCCATCTTCTCGGCTTCGTCGCCGGCACGCTCCAGGTTGGCGACCGCCTTGGAAATCGCCATCAGCAGGCGCAGATCGCGTGCGGTGGGCTGACGGCGCCCGATGATGGAGGAAATCTCGTGGTCGAGTTCGATTTCCATCGCGTTGACGCGGTGCTCCAGCTCGATCACCTGCTGGGCCGAATCAACATTCAGGCGAGCCAGGGCCTGTACGGCCTGTTGCAGCTGGGCTTCGACCAGGCCGCCCATCTCCATGACGCGGCTGGAAACGGAACTCAGTTCGGTGTCGAACTGCGTCGATAGGTGTTTGTCAGGCATGTTCATTTCCTTCTTAACCGAAACGACCAGTGATGTAGTCTTCCGTTTCCTTGCGCGTGGGCTTGAAGAACATCTGCTCGGTCGAGCCGAACTCCATCAGGTCACCCAGGTACATGTAGGCCGTGTAGTCACTGCAGCGGGCCGCCTGCTGCATGTTGTGCGTCACGATCACCACGGTATAGTCGTCCTTGAGCTCGGTGATCAGCTCCTCGATCTTGGCGGTGGAGATCGGGTCCAGCGCGGAACAGGGCTCGTCGAGCAGGATCACCTCGGGCTTGATGGCAATGCCGCGCGCGATGCACAGGCGCTGCTGCTGGCCGCCCGAGAGGCTGGAGCCGTTCTGCTTGAGCTTGTCCTTGACCTCGTTCCACAGCGCGGCCTTGCGCAGCGCCCATTCGACGCGCTCTTCCAGGTCGGTGGCGCTGAGCGACTCGAACAGCTTGATGCCGAAGGCGATGTTGTCAAAGATCGACATCGGGAACGGCGTCGGCTTCTGGAACACCATGCCCACCTTGGCGCGCAGCAGGGCCACATCCTGCTTGCTGGTCAGCAGGTTCTCGCCGTCGAGCAGCACCTGCCCTTCAGCGCGCTGGTCGGGGTACAGCTCGAACATGCGGTTGAAGACACGCAGCAGGGTGGACTTGCCGCAGCCGGAAGGGCCGATGAAGGCCGTCACCTTGTTCTGCGGGATGTCCAGGTTGATGTTCTTGAGCGCGTGGAATTTCCCGTAGAAGAAATCCAGCTTGCGCACCGAGATCTTCGGGACAGGCGTGTCGGCGGGGTTGGAAATCGGTTCCATGTTTTGCCTTGCAGGAGAGTATTCGCTGGTGTACACGTGTCAGCCCTTGTGGCGCGTGAGTACGCGCGCAATGATGTTGAGCCCGAGCACGGTCACGGTGATCAGCATCACGCCGGCCCAGGCCAGCTGCTGCCAGTTCTCGTACGGGCTCATGGCGAACTTGAAGATGGTGACCGGCAGGCTGGCCATCGGGTCCGACAGGTTCGAGGTCCAGAACTGGTTGCTCAGCGCCGTGAAAAGCAGCGGCGCCGTTTCGCCCGAGATGCGCGCAACCGCCAGCAGCACACCGGTGACCACACCGGCACGCGCGGCACGCAGGGTGATCATCAAAATCACCTTCCACTTGGGCGTGCCCAGCGCATAGGCCGCCTCACGCATGGCAGAGGGCACCAGCTGCAGCATGTTTTCGGTGGTGCGGATCACCACCGGGATCACCAGCAAAGCCAGCGCCATCACGCCGGCCCAGCCGGAAAAGGACTTGAAACGCGTCACCACCACCGCATAGACGAACAGACCGATCACGATGGACGGTGCCGACAGCAGGATGTCGTTCACAAACCGCGTCACCTCGGCCAGCCAGCCCTTGGGCTCGTACTCGGCCAGGTAGATACCCGCCATGATGCCGATGGGCGTGCCCACAAAGGTGGCAAGCATCACCATGAGGAAGGAGCCGTAGATGGCGTTGGCAATACCGCCTGTTTCGTTGGGCGGCGGGGTCATCTGCGTCAGGGTGGCCCAGGCCAGACCACTCAGGCCCAGGCGGAAGGTTTCCCAGAGGATCCAGAACAGCCAGAACAGGCCGAAAGACATGGCACCCATGGACAGCGCCAGGGCCAGGATGTTGACACGCTTGCGCCGCCGGAATGCAACGCTGCGGATCTGGTCTTGCGCGTTCATGAATTGGTGCCTTCGCTCTTCTTGAGTTGCTGCAGCAGCAGCTTGGACATGGCCAGCACGACAAAGGTGATGAAGAACAGCACCAGACCGAGGTAGATCAGCGAGGCCTGGTGGATGCCGGCGGAGGCCTCGGCGAACTCGTTGGCCAGGGCCGAGGTGATGCTGTTGGCCGCATCGAACAGGCTCAGTGTGTCGAGCTGGTTCATGTTGCCGATGACGAAGGTGACCGCCATGGTCTCGCCCAGGGCGCGGCCCAGGCCGAGCATGATGCCACCGACGACACCAGTCTTGGTATAGGGCAGCACCACCGAGGAGACCACCTCCCAGGTGGTGGAGCCCAGGCCGTAGGCCGACTCCTTGAGCAGGGGCGGCGTGACCTCGAACACATCGCGCATCACAGCCGCGATGAAGGGAATGATCATGATGGCCAGGATGATGCCGGCCGACAGGATGCCAATGCCCACCGGCGGCCCCGACACCAGGGCGCCCAGGTAAGGCACGCCGTCAAACAGTTTCTGCAGCGGCATCTGCACATAGGTGGACAGGATAGGGCCGAAGACCAGCAGACCCCACATGCCGTACACGATGGAAGGGACGGCTGCGAGCAATTCAATGGCGGTACCCAGCGGGCGCTTGAGCCAGGCCGGGCACATCTCGGTCAGAAACAGGGCGATGCCGAAACTCACCGGCACGGCGATCAGCAAGGCGATGAAGGAGGTGGCCAGGGTGCCGTAGATCATCACCAGGCCGCCAAAATCCTCCTGAACCGGATCCCACACTGCATTGGTGAGGAAACCGAGTCCATAACGTTCGATGGCCGGCCAGGCGCCGATCACCAGGGAAGCAATGATGCTGGCCAGCAGCGCCAGAGTCACCCACGCCGCGCCCCGGGCCAGCCAGCCGAACAGGACTTCAAACCAGGCACCGGTTCGGGACCGGGGAACAGACGTGGGTAAGCTCATGGCGTACTGACGCTTTCTCTCGACTTACTTGTAGGCAATGGCTTTGCCAGAGCCGTCTTTGATATCACCCCAGGACTTGCGGATGGCGTCCTTCACGGTGGGGGGCATGGGCACGTATTCCAGGTCACCGGCCATTTTGTCGCCATTCTGGTAAACCCAGTCGAAGAACTTCAGGGTCTGGGCGGCATTGGCCGGCTTGTCCTGCACCTTGTGCATCAGGATGTAGGTGGCGCTGGCGATCGGCCAGGCGTTCTTGCCCGGCTTGTTGCCCAGGATCTGGTAGAAGGTCCTGTTCCAGTCGGCGCCGGCAGCGGCAGCCTTGACGCTGTCGTCACCGGGCTCGACGAACACGCCATCGCGGTTCTGCAGCTGGGTGTACGACATCTTGTTCTGCTTGGCGTAGGCGAACTCGACGTAGCCGATGGAGTTGGGCAGGCGGCCGACGAAGGCAGACACACCCTCATTGCCCTTGCCGCCAGCACCCACGGGCCAGTTCACGGCGGTGCCTTCACCGACCTTTTCCTTCCACTCGGGGCTGACCTGGCTCAGGTAGTTGGTGAAGGCGAAAGTGGTGCCGGAACCGTCGGCGCGGCGCACCGGAGCGATGGCGACATCGGGCAGGCTCAGGCCCGGGTTCAGGTTGGTGATGGCCTTGTCGTTCCACTTGGTGATCTTGCCCAGGTAGATGTCAGCCAGCACGGGGCCGGTCAGTTTGAGCTGGCCCGGAGCGATGCCTTTGACGTTCACCACAGGGGTGACGCTACCCATCACGGTGGGGAACTGGATCTGGCCCTTCTTGGCCAGGACCTCGTCGGTTTGCGGCATGTCGGAGGCACCGAAATCAACGGTCTTGGCGTCGATCTGGCGAATGCCGGCGCCGGAGCCCACCGACTGGTAGTTGATCTTGATGCCGGTGGCCTTGTTGTATTCAGAGGCCCACTTGGCGTAGATGGGCGCCGGGAAGGTCGCGCCGGCACCGGTCACGTCCTGGGCGACGGCGGCACCCGACCACAGCAGGGTCGAGCTGGCAGCGAGGCCCAGCAGGGAAAATTTCAGACTGGTTTTCATGGATTGGCTCCTGGTTGGTTACTGGAAAGCAAACCAAATTTACGAATCTTTTGTGACAGGATCGTGACATGAATCGACACACGGAGTGTAGCGCGGCCCACACTTTTCAAAATGCCGTCATCTTTCTGTCACAGACCTCCGATAGTCTTCAGGCTTTCTTACCTAAGGAGCTAGCAATGATCAAGACCGTTTTCACCCGCCGCCTGATGCTTGCCACCGCCCTGGCCTGGGGCCTGGCCGGCTGCGCCAGCATGAACCAGCCCGTCACTCTGGCCGAGACCCTGGCCCGTGACCCCCAGCTGAGCACCCTGAGCAGCCTGGTGGAAAAGGCTGGCCTCACGGACACCCTCAAGTCCGGCAGCTACACCGTCTTCGCCCCCACCAACGACGCCTTCAAGGCCGTCCCGGCCAAGACCCTGGAAGAGCTCGCCGCCAACCCGGCCCGCCTCAAGGACGTGTTGACCTTCCACGTGGTGGCCGGCAAGGTCATGGCCGCCGACGTCAAGAACGCCCCGGCCAAGACCGTGCAGGGCGCCAACCTGGCCCTGGCCCGCGCCGGCACCTTCGTCACCGTGGAAGAAGCCATGGTGACCAAGGCCGATGTGATGGCCACCAATGGTGTGGTGCACGTGGTCGACCGCGTGCTCATGCCGCCCGTGCGTCGCTGAAGCTTCCTATGTCGGCCTACCGCGGCCGGCATGCCTTTCCTTTCGTGCAGGCCCACCCCCGGTGGGCCTGCGCACTTGCGACACCCGAATTCAGTGCCCACATCGTGATCCGACCGCCCGCCCTCCCTGCCCCCACCCGCCGCCAGCTCCTGCTGGCCGCGGCCAGCCTGCCCCTGCTGGGCGCCGCCCAGGCCCAGCCGGCGCGGCCCAGCCCACCCGCGCGCGCGCCGGAGATCGTGCAGATCATCGACAGCGCCACCGACCAGCTCGACGTCTCGCGCGACTTCCTGATCGGCTCGCGCGCCGCCTGGCAGGACTTCAATGCCCGCGGCGGCTGGCGCGGCCGCGCCGTGCAGCACACCGTGCTGGAGGTCGACGGCAGCGCCGCCAGCCTGCGCCAGGCATTGGAGACCGTGCGTGCCCTGCCCAACTGCCTGGCCCTGTGCGGCACCGCCGGCGACCGTACGGCCAGCCAGCTGATCCAGCTGCTGGGGCAGGACACGGGGCTGGAGATCGCCCATGTCGCGCCGTGGCTGCACCGAGACCCCCCCGGCGGCATGGAACGGACCTTTTCCATCTTCGCCTCCCGGCAGGAACAGATCAGCCATGCGCTGCGCTCCCTTTCGGTGATCGGCGTGTCCGAAGTCGGTGTGGTCTACGCCTCGGCGCAAGACCAGACCTTGAACCAGGGCGAGCTGTCGAGCCTGGCGCGCGAACTCAAACTCAGGTACCAACCTTACTTGCCAAAAACCACTCTGCAGCAGCTGGGCCAGCAGCTCACGCCGCAGACCCCGGCCATTCTGCTGTTCATCGGCGGCACGCCCGAGCTGTCGCAGTTCACCCTGGGGCTGGAGAAACAGGATCGTCAGCGCTACGTCGTCGGCTTGGCCGACGTCAATCTGCAGACGCTGAACCAGCTGGCTCAGTCACGCGGCACACCGGTCATGGGCACCCAGGTGGTGCCCGTGGTGACCTCCAGCCTGCCCATCGTGCGCGCCTACCGCGAGACCCTGGCCCGCCTGTTTGATGAACCACCGACACCCCAGAGCCTGGCCGGCTACATTGCAGCGCGTTACGCCCAGGATGTGCTGCAAGGTGTGGAACCCAGCGCTACCCGCGCTCAGGTGCTGCAGGCCTTCCAGAAACGCAGCCAGCTCGACCTGGCCGGTTTCCGCATCAGCTTCCAGGCGCAGAGGCGAACCAGCGCCTATGTGACGCAAAGCATGCTCAGCGCTGACGGACGCATTCTTGGCTGAAGCGGCTGCACCCACCCGCAAACCCGCGGCCTCCGGCAAGCGGGAGGCCGGTGCTATGCTGACACCCTACAGAAAGAGCGGCTCAATGAGAGATGGAATCGAACTCGCTGCGGTGGATCTGGGATCCAACAGCTTTCGCCTGGAAATCGCGCAACTGGACCACGGCTTGCTCAAGCGCCGCGAATACCTGAAGGAAACCGTACGCCAGGGCAATGGCCTGGACCCCGAGCGCAACCTCAGCGAAGCCGCCATGCAGCGTGGCTGGGACTGCCTGGGCCGTTTTGCCGAACGCCTGGCCGGCTTCAAGAAGAACCAGGTGCGCGCCGTCGCCACCCAGACCCTGCGCGAAGCCCGCAACCGTGAGGTTTTCCTGGAACGCGCGCAGAAAATCCTGGGCTTTCCCATCGACGTCATCTCCGGCCGCGAGGAAGCGCGCCTGATCTACCAGGGCGTGGCCCATCTGCTGCCGCAATCCAACGAACGCCGCCTGGTGGTGGACATCGGCGGGCGCTCCACCGAACTCATCCTGGGCCAGGGTTACCGCCCGCGCTTCATGGACTCCTACCGCGTGGGCAGCGTGGCCTGGTCCATGCGTTATTTCCCTGAAGGCAACTTCAGCGCCGAGGCCTTCGAGACCGCCGAGGTGGCTGCCCAGGCCGTGCTGGACGAAGCGCTTAACAGCTGCCGACGCGAAGACTGGGATGTGGCCTACGGCTCCTCGGGCACGGTGGGCGCCGTCGGCGACGTGCTGCAGGCCGCCGGCTGGGCCGAAGGCCTGATCACGCAGGAGGGCCTGGACTGGCTGCTGGAGCGCCTGCTCAAGGCCGGCAGTGCCGAGCGTCTGCGCATCGAGGGCATGAAGGACGACCGGCGCGCCGTCATCGGCGGGGGTGTCAGCGTGCTGCGCGCCCTCTTTGCCTTGCTGGACATCACGGAAATGCACGTGGCCCAGGGGGCGCTGCGCCACGGCGCGCTCTACGACCTGCTGGACCGCGAGCACGAACAGAGCGACCAGCGCGGCACCAGCGTGGCGCGCCTGGCCCGCAACTTCAACGCCGACCCGACCCAGGCCCAGCGCGTGAGCAAGGTGGCGCACCACCTGCTGCGCCAGCTGGCCGGACCGAACGAACTCGCGGAACTGGAACGCGCCCTGCGCAAGCTGGGCTGGGCTGCGCAGCTGCACGAGATCGGCAGCGCCATCTCGCACAGTGATTACCACAAACATGGCGCCTACATCCTGGACAACGCCGACGCCGCAGGCTTCACCATGAACGAACTGCATCGCCTGGGCCAGCTCGTGCTGGGCCACCGCGGCAAGCTGCGCAAGCTGGACCTGCAGCTCGACGACGAAGTGTTTGTGCTGCAACTGTTGGCCCTGCGCCTGGCCGTCATCCTGTGCCACGCCCGGCGCGACCCTGACCTGCAGGGCCTGAGCCTGGCCTGGGATGGCAGGCGTGACGTGCGGCTCGACTGCCGCGCGGACTGGGTCGCCAAATACCCGCAGTCGGCCTATCTGCTGATGGAAGAAGTCCAGGCCTGGCTGAAAACCAGCTGGACGCTGCGCGTGCTCAACGCCAGCTGAACGTCCAAGCTTTCCTCAGGCCAGCCAGCCCAGCTGGCGCAGCGCCTGCGCCAGGCCCTCGGCGAACTGGCGGTAGCCCTGGGCGTTGGCGTGCACCGTGTCGGCTCGCAAATCGGGCCTGGAGAGCACATCGGCCCAGCCATTCGCATGCAGGGGCAGTTTCAATTCCTCCGCCAGTTCGGCGTACAGCGGGTGGTCTCTCAGGCTGCCCGTGCCAGCGGCCAGCAGCGAGACCTGGGGCACACCCACCAGCAGCACCTGGGCGCCCGCAGCACTGGCGCTGCGGCTGATCTCACGGATCGTGTCCTTGGCCGTCCCGGCGCTCAGCTGGCGCAGGAAGTCATTGCCGCCAATGCTCACGATCACCAGCGCGGGCTGGTGTTCCTGCAGCAAGGCGGGCAAACGGGCGAAAGCCTGGGCCGTGGTGTCGCCCGACACACCGCCGTTCACCACCTGCCAGCCCGTCAATTGCTGCAGCACCGCAGGATAAGCCGTGTCTGCCGAGGCGCCAACGCCGGACGTCAATGAGTCCCCCAAAGCCAGCACGGTGCTGCCGGCAGCGAGTGGCTGGGCCTTGGGCACGCGTTTGCCACAGGCGGGCAACAGGCTGGCCCACGCGGCCAGAACGGTCAGGGTGCCCAGCAGCTGGCGGCGGGTCAGAGGGTCGCGGGAATGGGTTGGTGTCATGTGAGCCATCGTCGGAACAGGAGCAGCGCCGCAGTCTAGCGGCGACTGAGGAAACCAGTCAAAACCCTGCGCAAGCGCAGGCGTTCAAGGCCCCGACGACCTGCTCAGCGCCAGCGCGAACAGCACGTAGGCGATGGCGGGCGGGATGGGGAGCAGGTGCCACCAGTAGGTGTGAACCGACGCATCCGAGCGGTAGCCCTGCACGATGAACCAGGCGCTCAGAAAGCACAGCAGGGGCAGGACGTACAGGGAGATATCGAGCACCAGGGAGTTGACTTTGTCCAGTTTGGCCCCGTTGGCAATCCCCGCGCTGGAAAACGCCACCAGCAAGAACAGCATGAAAGCCAGGCCGAGTTGCAAAATCACGCTCAGCACCACCCAGAGAAATGACATACCGGCTCCTGATCCGTTTGACTATGTCCCGACGCATCGGCTGTGCCGTGCGAGGGCCGTTTGTGCAAGCCTAGCAGGCAAACGACGGGTTGACGGTCTCGTCCCCATCCAGGGGGCATTCCAGCCCCTCGGCCTGGATCTCCAGCACCACGCCGTTCGCGAAAGCCAGCCTGGCGTGCACCGGACCGGCGCTCTCGAAGGGCAAGGGCAGCTGGCGCAGGCGCCGCCCGGCGATGCGCAGCTCGCCCTCGACGAGCCGCCCCGTGCCCTGCGCCAGCTCGCCTTGCCCGCAGGCCTGCCGGAACAGCAGGACCACCGGCGCGAGATAACCCTCGCTCTCCCCGGGCGCATCCTTGAAGCAGCCCTGCGGGCCAACCACGTGCGCGGACGACAGCGTCAGCTGCACATCCACCCCGAGGGCTTGCACACGGCTCACCTGGGAATCTTCCAACACCAGGACCAGGCTGGCAGGGGCTTGGGGCATCATCGGCTCGGCGCGCGGTCTGTGCGGGTCTGCTCGCGGACCTCGGCCCTGACGATCCTGGGCAGGCCGTCCACGCGCAGGCGCTGGTCGTAGGTGACGCGGAACTCGCTTGCCGACGCCGGCAAGGGCCGGCTCAACACCAGTGACTTGCAGCTGTAGGACAGTGAGACCCAGGTCCCTGCCGCTGACACCGGCGACAGCGACCAGCTCAGCAGGCCGAGCCCGCCCGGCAAGACCTGATCGGCGTCCGGTACCAGCGCAGCCAACTCCTGCGGCACACCGTCAAAGACCGTGACGCCGACGAGTTCGCAGGGTGTGGATGTCGTATCGATTTGCCAGCCTTCGAGCGTTTGCATCGGCACAGACCGGGCCTGGACCGATAGGGGCAGAGCAAACTCTTGCCAGTCCCTTGATTCGCCCTGGGTCCAGGGGCAGGACAGCAGCAAGAAGAAGGCGACAGCCAACCTGGGGAGATGCATCGGGCGGCGTACTGGGGCGATCAGGGTTGGAGCACGGATCGCAGGGGCTGGTGCGCGGACAAACATCACCACCCCACCCTAGCGACGGCGAGCCCTGAGATGCACCCAGGCCAGACCCAGCGCCAGCAGCAAGGCAAGGAACGCCAACACGCCGTAGACCAGCACGCTCTGCTGATGGTGGTTCACCAGCCCGTCGAAGTAATGGCCTTCCTCGTTGTACGGCAGGCCCGCGCGCTGCCAGGCCACCCAGGCCAGGAGGCAGCCCAGTGCGCCACACACAGCCGACAGGCCGGCGCACACCGTGGACAAGGCAGAAAACTTCATGCTGAGATCTATGACGGCGCAGAAAAAAGGAGCCTGCATTTCCGGGTACTGCACCAGCAGCGCCGTACGCAAGCCTCCGTCGGATATCGTAACCCTCAGGCTTGGGCGCTCCTGCTGCAACTCACGCAAAAGGCGCCGTAGCATCTCCGCCTCGCGGGGCAGCGCCTGCTGCAGCTGCGCCATCCCTGCCAGCACCAGATGGCGCGGCAGGCGGGACTGATCGTCGTCGCGCACGCAGTCCCAGAACGCATCCCAGTTCATGCCGTAGTAATTGGGGAAACCGAGTCCTTTGGCAAGCACGTTGTGCAGGGCCTGCTTGCTGCGGGCCTGGGACAAGTCGAGGGTGGTTTCATCGGGCGACATGAAATAGACCGGAAGTCTCAGGGTCGTGCTCGTAGCAAATCGACCAGCCTCGTATTACAGCACCGCGACGATACCTATTCAAACCTGAGACAGCAGTGCTTGCCCCGCCCTCACCTCCGTACCTGTCTCGATGGACTCCAACAGCTCCATACCCTTCGGCGCCAGCACCACGATGGTCGAGCCATGCTCAAACCAGCCCATCTCCTGCCCACGCTTCAAAGGCGCATCACAGGCGATGAGCTGCTCACCCCGGTAATCGTGGTGCAGGTTCAGGTCCAGAAAATGCAGGCGCACGCTGGCCACCAGGATGGCGCCCACGGGCACGAGGGTCAGGGCCTGGCCTAAGGGCAACTGGGCCTCGATCACAGCGCGGTCGTTGCGGCAGTAAAGACTGGGCACACGCTTGAGCGCGATGGGGTTGACGTTCCACATATCACCCTGGATATGCGTGACGCGTTGCACCGTGCAGTCGGTTGGCGCATGGAAGCGGTGGTACATGCTGGCGCGCAGGCGCAGGGTGACGTAGCTGCCACCCTGGTGTTGCGCGGCCAACTTGGCACTGCCCAGCAGCTCGGTGAGGCTGTAGGGCATGCCCTTGATCTGCAGCAGTTCGTCGCCTGCGATGCGGCCATGGCCGCCGATGATGCCGTCGCTGGGGCTGCAGACCACCTGCGGATCAGCGTCGAAGAGCCTCGCGCCCTCTTTCAGTTCACGCACAAAGCAGTCGTGCAGGCTGTCGAACTGCTGCTGCTTCGCCTCGCTCAAGTCCAGATCACCGAAAAACTTGAACAGGGCGATGGAGGTATCACGCACCAGCGGCTGGCGGATCTTGCTGAAACGGCCCATGAAACGCGTGAGCGCCACACGGGGTAGGCGGTTGGTGAGCACGAAGTTCAGGCCTTCCTGCTGCAGAAGTCGGTCGAGGAACTTTTTAAATGTCATGGTCTTTTCACGAGCTTGTCAAATCAGTTGAATACAAAGAGCCATCGCTCACCACGGAACTGTCATGGCTTACGAACTTGTCTGGATTGCCGGCGCCGCCGGCCTCACCCTGCCCGCCCTCAAGCGACGCCTGGAGCTCTCGCGTGCCAAGCACCCGTCGCTGGCCGGGCACTCGCGCATGGCCAAACGCCTGGCGCGCTGGATTCCCGGTTACGCCTACGACGAGGCCGCTTTTTTTGCCTGCGACGGCGCGTCCGACGAGGTTGTGCAGCAACGCCGCGCGGGCTTCTTTGCGCTGGCCGGCCGGCTGCAGGCCAAGGCGCCGCTGTCCATCGCGATGACCAAGGAAGCGCGCGAGGGCCTGCCGGACCTGCGCTTCACCGGTGCCTACCGCGTGCCCTACCAGTTCAGTCCCTACCTGCGCCAGCACCTGCAGGTGGGTGGTTTTGTGCAGGCCAGTGAGGGCGTGAGCGTGACGGACATCGACGGCAACCGCTACATCGACCTGACAGGTTCCTACGGCGTGAACGTCATGGGCATGGACTTCTACAAGTCCTGCATTGCGGCGGGTGCGCGCATCGCGCAGGACCTGGGCCCTGTGCTCGGCGCCTACCACCCCTGTGTGGCCGACAACGTGGCGCGACTGCAGCAGATCAGCGGGCTGGACGCCGTGTCCTTCCACATGAGCGGCACCGAGGCCGTGATGCAGGCCGTGCGCCTGGCGCGTTACCACACGGGCAAACGCCACCTGGTGCGTTTCTGCGGCGCCTACCACGGCTGGTGGGAAGACGTGCAGCCCGGCCCGGGCAACCCCCTGCCCCCGCGCGAGACCTATACCCTGCGCGACATGCACGAAGCCAGCCTCAAGGTCCTGCGCACGCGCCGCGACATTGCCTGCGTACTCATCAACCCGCTGCAGGCCCTGCACCCCAACAAGAACGCACCGGGTGACTCCACCCTGCTCGACAGCAGCCGCAGCGCGGGCTACGACCGAGCGGCCTACACCCGCTGGCTGCAGCAGCTGCGCGAGGTCTGCGCCGAGCGCGGCATCGTGCTGATCTTTGACGAAGTTTTTCTGGGCTTTCGGCTGGCGCCGGGCGGCGCGCAGGCGTACTTTGGCGTGCAGGCCGATCTGGTCACCTACGGCAAGACCCTGGGTGGCGGCCTGCCCGTGGGCGTGGTCTGCGGCAAGCAGGATCTGATGCAGCGCTTCCGCGAGGACAAGCCGGCCGACATCTGCTTCGCGCGGGGCACCTTCAACGCCCACCCCTACGTGATGGGCGCGATGAACGAATTCCTGCGGCGGCTGGACACACCCGAGATCAGCGCGATCTATCAGGATCTGGATGCCACCTGGGATGCACGGCGCGAGCGCTTCAACGCCCGCATGCAGTCCGAGGGCCTGCCGCTGCAGGCGGCGAACATGAGCAGCGTCTGGACCCTGGGCTACACCCGACCCTCGCGCTACAACTGGATGCTGCAGTACTACCTGCGAGATCATGGTCTGGCCCTGAGCTGGGTGGGCACGGGCCGTTTCATCTTCAGCCTGAACTTCACGGACGCCGATTTCGAGGACATGCTGGAGCGCTGTGTGCAGGCCGGTTTGCAAATGCAGCGCGACGGCTGGTGGTGGCATGCCCCTGGCCAGACGAACAAGTCCATCAAACGCGGGCTGCTGCGGGAGATGCTGGGGCAGATCTTCAAGCGTTGAGAGAGGCTGCTGGGCAGGCTGGGCTGCCGCCCAGCGGTGCATGAAAAAAGGCCCCGGTTGTGCCGGGGCCCTTTTTCCATGGGATCAACCCTGCTGACGGGCCAGTTCGGCCTCGTGCTCGGCACGTTCCTCCATCAGGTACTCGGGCTTGGCAATCAGTTCACCCTTCAGCAGGTACAGCGGCGACTTCCAGTAGAGCATGATGTCGTGGAAGGGGTCGGTGATGATCTTGGTCGCCCAGACGATGCCGGTGGTCAGGCTCTGGCTCACGGCCAGCTGCAGCACGCGGAAAACCAGACCACCCACACCCAGCCAGAGCCAGAGCCAGCCGACGTTGAGCACGTAGCCGCTGGGCTGGCTGTGCGCCTCCAGCAGACCGAAGAAGTCAGGCTGCAGCCACAGCGCCACGGGCAAGCCGGCCCAGACGGCCATGAGCACCACCTTGCGCTGCAGGTTGTAGCCCACCTTGATCTCTTCCTTGTACTCATGCGTGGCCTGGTTCACCTGGTCGTAGCCCTTGGGCTCGAAGAAGAAGTGGCCGGACTGGCGCGAGACCATGGAGATCAGCCAGGCAATCAGCGCGGCTACCGGCGGGTTGATGAAAAGGAAGACGTAGGCCACCAGGAAGGCGATGGCGCTGACGAGGTGCAGGGACTGGTTGATGCGGCTGTGGTGGTAGTAGCGGTGGTCGTCCCAGCGCTGGACCTTGAGGGCTTGCAGGAATTGGCTCACGAAGACTCCTTGGTGTGTCGTCAAAACAGAGGGCAGCAAAGCTGCGCCTGGGGGCATGGTCGGGCCCGCCCGTGAAAGAACGATGACAGGGCTATAGCCGTCATCAAAATTTCATGGGCAGACGGTGCGTGCTCACCACGCTGTCATCGAACTGAGACAAACGCGCCGCAAGATAAGCGCATGAAACCCGACACCACCGACATCCTGGTCGAAGACCTGCCGCCAGCGCAGACCCATCTGCGCATTGCCGTTGTCACCGAGACCTACCCGCCCGAGGTCAATGGCGTGGCGCTCACGCTGCAGCGTGTGGTGGAGGGCCTGCGCGAGCGCGACCATCAGGTGCAACTGGTGCGCCCGCGCCAGGCCAGCGAAGCCCCGCCGGGCGCGTCGGGCGACGTGCTGATGCGCGGCATGGCCATCCCGCGTTACCCGCACCTGCAGCTGGGCCTGCCCTCGCGCCGCCAGCTCGAGCCGCTGTGGACGCTCAAGCGACCGGACCTGGTGCACATCGCCACCGAAGGACCGCTGGGCTGGTCGGCGCTGCGCGTGGCGCGCAAGCTGCGCATTCCGGTCACCTCCGACTTCCGCACCAATTTCCACGCCTACAGCAGCCACTACGGCATGGGCTGGCTGAGCAAGCCCATCATGGCCTATCTGCGACGTTTCCATAACCAGACCCTGAGCACCATGGTGCCCACGCGCGGCCTGGCCGAACGCCTGGGCGAAGCCGGCTTCGAGCGCCTGCAGGTGGTGGCGCGCGGCGTGGACACCGGCATCTTCGACCCGACCCGCCGTGACGAGGCGCTGCGCGCGAGCTGGGGCGTGGGGCCCGACACCCCCGTGCTGCTCTGTGTGGGCCGTCTGGCACGCGAGAAGAACCTGCCGCTGCTGGTGCGCGCCTATGCCCAGGCCAGGCTGGTGCAGCCCGGGCTGAAGCTGGTCCTCGTGGGCGACGGACCCCTGCGCGCCGAGCTGCAGGCCCTGGCGCCCGACGCCATCCTCACGGGCCAGCTGGACCGGCTGGAACTGGCACGGCACTACGCCAGCGCCGACATCTTCGGCTTCCCCAGCCAGACCGAGACCTTCGGCAATGTGGTGCTGGAAGCCATGGCCAGCGGCCTGGCCGTGCTGGCCTATGACTACGCAGCCGCTTCGGAAAACATCACACCGGGCCGCACCGGCCTGCTGGCCGCGATGGACGACGAGGACGCTTTTGTACGCCAGGTCGCCGAACTGGCACAGGACGCCGGCCTGCGGCAGCGCCTGCGCGCCGCCGCGCGTAACGCCGCACGCCAGAACGACTGGGCTGGCATCGTGGGACAGATCGAGAGTGTCATGAAGCTGGCCATCGCCAGCGGCATGGCCGGCGGTGAACGCCGGACCTCAATCGCGCCGCAGCAAATGGCCTAGCAAGGATTGACGCCCCGGCGCCCCGCGGCGGTGCCAAAGATTGCGCCCGATGAACACGAGCAGCCCCAGGCCCGCCAATACCATGACGAGCTGCACCGGCACCTGCAGGGCAATCAGCCCGGCATAAAGACCCAGCATGACAAGCACGCTGAGGTTCTCGTTGAAACCCTGCACAGCGATCGACTGGCCCGCCGTCAGCAGGCGGTGGCCGCGGTGCTGCAACAGCGCGTTCATGGGCACCACCAGCATGCCGCCGAGCGCCCCCACCATCAGCAGCGAGGGCACGGCCCAGGTCCAGTCGGGCACCCAGACCGTCAGCGCCATCAAGCCGCCCATCAGCAGGCCCAGGGGCAGCACGCTGGTGGCGTGGCGCAGGCGCAGGCGGCTGGCCACCAGCACCGCGCCCGCCACCACCCCGACGGCGACGATGGCCTGCAGGTAGGCGGCTTGGTCCAGGCTCAGGCCCAGCACCTGCACAGCCCAGTGCAGCACGGCGAACTGCAGCATGGCCCCGATACCCCAGAAAGTGGTGGTGACGGCCAGCGACAGGCCACCGCTGCGGTCGCGCCACAGCGTGGCATTGGCGTGCCGGAAGTCGGCCAGCATGCGCAGGGGCGCGCGGTCACGCGCCGGATAGGACTTGCCGCTGGGCACGATGGCCAGGTTGCACAGCGAGGACAGCCCGTAGAGGCAGGCGACCAGCAGCAGGGACACGTTGAGCGCGGGTGACGACGCACCGGTGGCCACCGGCCACAGGTTGCCGGCCCAGCCCACCGCAGTGGAGCCCAGCCACAGCGGAGAGATCAGGCCGCCGCCCAGCACCGTGCCCAGCAGCACGGAGAGCACTACGGTCGATTCGACCCAGCCATTGGCTGCCACCAGCGCGGCCGGGGGCACGCTCTCGGTCAGCAGGCCGTACTTGGCCGGCGCATAGGCCGAGGCGCCCAGGCCCACCAGGGCAAAAGCCAGCATGGGATGCACGCCGTACAGCAGCGCCAGCGCACCCAGCAGCTTGAGCGCGTTCATCCAGGCCATCAGGCTGCGCTTGCAGACGGCGTCGGCCAGCGCGCCGATGAAGGGCGCCAGAAAGACATAGGACAGGGTGAAAGCGAACTTGAGCAGCGGCGCCCACCACAGCGGCGCGCCCAGGTGCTGCAGGTGGGCGATGGCGACGATGAGCAGCGTGTTGTCGGCCAGCGAGGAAAGAAACTGGGTAGCCATGAGCCACCCGAAGCCACGTGGCAAAGCCCTAGACATGCACCATTGCGCGGGCCGGCGCAGCGGGCCGGGCCAGGCTCTCCATGCCGACCGCGGCGGCGCTGGGCTGCCCGGCCAGCGCATTGCGCCGCCCGATGCCCTGGTAGGCGATGCCCAGTTCCTGCAGCTGCTGCGGGTCGTAGAGATTGCGGCCATCGATGATCAGCGGATGGCGCAGGGCCTGGCGGATCAGCTCGAAGTCGGGGTTGTGGAAGAGCTTCCACTCCGTCACCACCAGCAGGGCGTCGGCGCCGTCCAGCGCGGACATCGCGTCGCCGACAAGCTTGAGGCGCGAGAGGCCGTCCGGAATGTCGGCCAGGTCCTCGGCCAGCACGGCCTGCGCCGCCTCCATGGCCACGGGGTCGTGCGCCACCACCTCGGCGCCGCGCAGGATGAGCTGGCGGATCAGGTGGCGGCTGGGCGCCTCGCGCATGTCGTCGGTCTGCGGCTTGAAGGCCAGGCCCCACAGGGCGAAACGGCGCCCGTGCAGATCACTGCCGAAATGCGCAATGACCCGGCGCGAAAGCACCTGGCGCTGGGCCTGGTTGACACGCTCGGTGGCGTCCACCAGCTGCATCTGGCTGCCATGCTGCTGCGCGGTCTGCATCAGCGCACGGGTGTCCTTGGGGAAGCAGCTGCCGCCGTAACCCGTGCCCGCGTAGAGAAAACTCGGGCCAATGCGGCTGTCGCTGCCGATGCCGCGGCGGATGGCGTCCACGTCGGCGCCCACCAGGTCGGCCAGATTGGCCATCTCGTTCATGAAGGAGATGCGCGTGGCCAGCATGGCATTGGCTGCGTACTTGGTGAGCTCGGCGCTGCGCACATCCATCCAGACCGTACGCTCGTGGTGGCGGTTGAGCGAGGCGTACAGGCGTGTCATGGCGGCGCGCGCCATCTCGCCCGGGCTACCTGAGGGCAGGCCGATGACGATGCGGTCCGGGCGCATGAAGTCGTCAATGGCCGCGCCCTCCTTGAGGAACTCGGGGTTGGAGATCACCGCGTAAGGCAGTTCGGAGCGGTCCCGCTCCTGCAGGGCTGCGGTGATCACCGCCTCGACCCGCTCGGCCGTGCCCACGGGCACCGTGGATTTGTTGACGATGACCAGGGGCCGCGACATGGCCTGGCCCACCTGGCGCGCCACCTCCAGCACATGAACCAGATCGGCCGAGCCGTCTTCCTTGGGCGGGGTGCCGACGGCGATGAACAGCACCTCACAAGCCTCCAGCGCATCGGGCAGGCGGGTGGTGAAAAACAGGCGCTGGTCGCGGCTGTTGCGCTGGATCACGGCGTCCAGCCCGGGTTCGTAGATGGGCACCACGCCCGAGCGCAGCAATTCCACGCGCCGCGGGTCGCTGTCCATGCAGACCACCTCATGGCCCATGTCGGCCAGACAGCTCGCCGTCACCAGGCCCACATAACCCGCACCGATCACTGATACTTTCATGGTCACCCCTCTTGTTGCTTGGAGCGATCATGGAAGCGTCATGTGACCGCGACGTGTCGGCGCCATGAACAATCGGTGACCGGACCAGTCGCCCGCACCCGCGGTTCAGGCGGTAACAGGAGCGCGCCGCGGCATCACAAAGAGGCCGTTGCCCGCCGCCTTGGCCTCGCGTTTGGCCAGCGCGGCCTGGGTGGCCACCTCCTCCGCGTCGCGGTAGGCCTTGCGTGCGACCTGCACGGCGCCGATGGAGACCGTGGTGCAGGGGAAGAAGCGCATGACACCGTGCCGGTCCTCGGCATGGATGCCACCGCACAGGCGGGCCGCCTCGTCGAAAAGCTCGCGCGCCTGCCAGGCGAATTCGTCGACGATGCGCTTGCAGCGCTGCGCCCAGTCGTCGCTCTGGAACAGGATCATGAAGTCGTCGCCGCCGACATGGCCGACGAAGTCGCGCTGCGGATCGCTGTGCGTGACGCTCAGTTGGGCCAGCAGCCGGATCATCTCGTCGCCGCGCCAGTAGCCGTACTGGTCGTTGAAGGGCTTGAAGTTGTTCATGTCGATGTAGCAGGCGACGAATTCGCCCTGGCTCTCGATCAGGCGTTTGATGTGCAGGCTGATCGGGATGTTGCCCGGCAGCGAGGTCAGCGGGTTGGCGTGGCGGGCCGCCTCCAGGCGCAATTCGGTCACCGAACGCACCAGCTGCTCGCCCGTGCCCAGGCCGACGTAACGACCGTTCTCGGTGACGATGAAACCGTCGCTCAGGTAGCGCTGGTCCTGGGAGGTCAGGATGCCCACCAGCTCCTCGATGTCGTGATTGCGCTCGATCAGCCGCGGCTGCTGGTTGGCGTGCAGCAGGCAGGACTTCTTGCCGAAGATCTCGCGGAAGTACAAGGTGGCGTAATGGTCCATGAACTGCTGGCGGTTGATGATGCCCAGCGGGCGCTCGTCGTCCACCACCGCCAGGGCATGCAGCTCGGGATAGGCCTGGAACAGGGTGGCCACCTCGTCGTTGTTGGCGTGGCGCCCGACCGCGGGCGCGTGGATGAGGGACAGGTGGCGCAGCTGCCCCATGCGGGCAACGTAACGCTGCTCGGGCATCACCGCCACCCGGGTGTCGTGCAGCAGCTGGGCGGCAGCGGGCAGCATGTCGGCCATCACGTCGCGGCCGGGCCGGCCCAGGAAATAACCCTGGCCGTAGCTGATGCCCAGATCGCGGATGACACGCAGGTCGGCCTCGTTCTCGATGCCCTCGGCCACCAGGGCCGTGCCGAACACATCGGCGATCTGCAACAGGGCCTGCAGGGTCTTGAGCTTGTCGGCGCTGCAGCTGATGTCGCGGCTGAAGTACTTGTCGATCTTGACGATGTCGGGCCGGATCTGTGACCACAGACGCAGGCTGGAGCGGCCGTCGCCGAAATCGTCGAGCGCTAGCGACAGGCCGACAGCGTGCAGCGCGCGGGCCACCTCGACCAGAGCGTCCATGTCGTGCACGCGCTCGTGCTCGGTGATCTCCAGCACCACCATGCGCGGCGAGACCTCCAGGGTGCGCATGGCCCGCGCCAGCGTCTGGGTGCCGTCCACCGCCACCAGGCGCTCCAGTGCATGGGCGCTGATGTTGAGGAACAGCCGTCCTGGCTGGCGCTGCTGTCCCCATTGCCGCAGCGCCACGTAGACGCAGTACAGCTCGAACTCGTAGAGCAGGCCTTCGGTCTGGGCGGCACACAGCAGCGCGTCGGCCGACGACAACAGGCTGCCCTGGGGTCCGCGGATCAGCGCCTCGTGCGCGTGCACTGTGGCGCCCTTGAGGTCGACGATGGGCTGGAACACCGGGTACAGGGCGTCGGCCCGCATCAGGCAGGCCAGCGGCCCCTCGCGACCACTCAGCGCGGACAGGAACTCGTGGGCAAACAGGCGAACGTGGTCGATCATCGGCGGGCGATGCGCAGCGGGCGCATCCTGCGTCGGGGGGGACAGGGTTTCCAACATTCCATTTTCAATTCGATACGCCGGGGACATGCCATGAAACACTGTGCGCATACACCGTGTCAGATGCATGACAAAGGTATTTCAAATTTATGACTTCGTGAAAATCGCACACATCCGCAGTGATTGCGTCAGGGATTCAAACTATATAAACTGTTTTTTGTCTCAACTTTTACGACTACATCTTCATGCAAGAATCCACCTCGTCCGCTCCCGCCCCGGCCCGCAAAAAGACCTCGACGGTCCGCCCCTCCGCCAAAAAAGCAGCGCCCACCAAATCTGCAACGGGCCAAGCGGCGTCCAAGGCCGGCAGCACCAAGACCGTGAAGACCGTCAAAGCCAAAACGGTGGCCAAAACGGTCAAGCCCAGGAAACCCAAGCTGGTCCGCGACAGTTTCACCATCCCGAAAGACGAGTACACGGCGCTGGCCGAGCTCAAGCAACGCTGCGCCAAGCTCGCCCAGCCGAGCAAAAAGAGCGAGTTGCTGCGTGCCGGCATCCAGGCCCTGGCCGCGATGAGCGACAAGAGCCTGCTGGCCGCGCTCAAGGCGGTCCCGTCGATCAAGACCGGTCGGCCGAAGAAGGACTGAGCGACGCCCCCGTCGGCCCTACAGCACGTCGGGGGACTGCACCGCCACCAGCGTGGTCTGTGACACACCGTCGCGCAGGCGATGGCGCAGCCACCAGACGGCGCCTTTTTTCACGCTGCATTCGCTGCCGTGGATAGCGAGAAGGCGGGCGACGGTCTGGCCCAGCACCGGCTGGTGCCCCACCACCAGGGTGACACCGCGGGCCTCGGGCCATTGCACGAGCTGCAGCAATTGCTCCACTGTGGCATCGGGTGCCAGCTCCTCGCGCAGCTTGTACTTGCGCCCCAGCGCGATGGCGGTCTGTTCGGTGCGGCGCGCCGGGCTGGCCAGGATGCGTGCGCCCTCGGGCAACTGGCGGTCCAGCCAGGCCGCCATGCGGGCCGCCTGTTTCTCTCCGCGCGGCGTCAGCACGCGCGCAAGGTCATCCCCACCCGGCTGGGCCTCATGCGCTTCCGCGTGACGCCACAGCAGCAGGTCCATCTAGCGAGACTCACGTAAGGCGTAACGCGCCATCAGGGCGTTCTGTGCGCTGAGGGCGGCCTGACCGGTCGCCGGCGCCACCTTGGTGTAGCGGCCGTCGGGCTGCAGCTCCCAGCTGCCCTGGGTGTCGCCCATGGCGGCGACCAGGCACTCGTCGACGATGCGCTGGCGCAGCAGTGGGTCCAGCACCGGCCAGGCCAGTTCGACCCGGCGCAGCATGTTGCGGTTCATCCAGTCGGCGCTGGAGAGGTAGAGGTCCTCGGTTTCGCCGGCGCGGAAATAGAACACCCGCGCATGCTCGAGGAAACGGCCAATCAGCGAGCGCACGCGGATGTTCGTGGTCTGCCCCGGCAGCTGCGCAGGCAGCATGCAGGCACCGCGCACGATCAGGTCGATCTTCACGCCCTGGCGACCCGCAGCGATCAGGGCGCGGATCAGGGCCTCGTCGGTCAAGGCATTCATCTTGGCGACAATGCGCGCCGGCTGGCCGGCCGCGGCTGCAGCGCCCAGGCTTTCGATCTTTTCCAGCAGCTTGCGGTGCAGCTGGAAGGGCGCCACCCACAGGTGCTTGAGGCGCGGCAGGCGGCTCTGCCCGGCCAGGTGCACGAAGACGTGTTCGATGTCGGCCGTCAGGCCCGCATCGGCCGTGAGGTGGCTCAGGTCGGTGTAGAAACGCGCCGTCATCGGGTTGTAGTTGCCGGTGGACAGGTGGGCGTAACGCCGGAAGTGCCGGCCTTCGCGTCGCGTGACCAGCATCATCTTGGCGTGGGTCTTGAGGCCAACCACGCCGTAGAGCACCTGCACGCCGATCGATTCAAGCTGCTCGGCCCAGTTGATGTTGACCTCTTCATCGAAGCGTGCCTTGAGCTCCAGCACCACGGTCACTTCCTTGCCGCGGCGTACCGCCTCTCGCAGCAGGTCCATCAGGACGGAGTTGGCGCCCGTGCGGTAGATGGTCTGCTTGATGGCCAGCACCTGCGGGTCGTTGATGGCCTCGCGCAGGAAGTCCAGCACGCCATCGAAGCTCTCGTAGGGCTGGTGGATCATCACGTCGCCACGCCGCAGCTGCTCGAAGATGGACTGCCCGGGCACCAGCTGGCCAGGGTAGGACGGCTTGTAGGACGGGAAACGCAGGCGTGGTTCGTCCACCAGGTCGACCAGCTGGCCCAGGCGCACCAGGTTCACCGGGCCGTGCACGCGGTACAGCGCCCCCAGGGGCAGCTCGAACTGGCGCAGCAGGAAGTCGGACAGGTACTCCGAGCAGCCGGCGGACACCTCCAGCCGCACGGCCTGGCCGTAATGGCGATGCTGCAAGCCCTGGCGCAGCGCGGTGCGCAGGTTCTTGACGTCGTCTTCGTCCACCGCCAGGTCGGAGTGGCGCGTGACCCGGAACTGCGAGAACTGGCTCATGTCGCGCCCGGGGAAGAGCTCGGCCAGGTGGGCACGGATCACGCTGGAGAGCGAGACAAAGAGGCGGCGCTTGCCACATAGATTGGCGGGCAGTGGGATCAGGCGCGGCAGGGCCCGCGGCACCTTGACGATGGAAATATCGTTCTCGCGGCCAAAGGCGTCCAGACCGCCCAGATGCACGATGAAGTTGAGCGACTTGTTGGCCACCTGCGGGAAGGGATGCGAGGGGTCCAGCCCCACGGGGATCAGCAGAGGGCGCACCTCCTGCTCGAAATACTGCTTGACCCAGCGCCGCTGGGCGGTGTTGCGGTCGCCGTGCGAGATGATCTTGATGCCCTGTTTCTCGAAAGCCGGCATCAGTTCGTCGTTGTAGAGGGCGTACTGACGCTCCACCAGGGTGTGGATGGCCACCGACATGGCATCGAAGGAAGCCGCGGTGTAGACCCCCTGCTGGTCCTGGCCCTGCTTGGCGCTCAGATGGGGTTCGGCCCGCACCTCGAAGAATTCGTCCAGGTTGGAGGACACGATGCACAGGTAACGCAGGCGCTCCAGCAGTGGCACCTCGGGCCGGCAGGCCCAGTCGAACACGCGCCAGTTGAAGGCCAGGATGCTCTGGTCCCGGTCCAGCAGGACCGGGACGGCGGTGCGTAGCGCGCTTTCGGCAGACATGGCGAAATCTGGTCTGGAAGATTGCAAAGTCATGACAGATTGTTTACAGCATAGATGACATTGGTGTGACAGTATCGCCCGATGGCGCGTTCAGCACCGTGTCCTGCCGCACATGCACCAGATGGGCCAGGAACTGCTGCGCCGCCTGCTCCCAGCTGAACACCTCGGCCCGCTGGCGTGCCGCATGGCGCGGCACGGCCTGGGCCAGGTACCAGGCCTGCTGCAGGTCCTCGTCCAGCACCCCGCCCTGGGCCCGGCCGGCGTGCTGACCCAGTACCTCCAGCGGGCCATCGACCGGGTAGGCCGCCACGGGGGTGCCGCAGGCCATGGCCTCCAGCATGACCAGGCCAAACGTTTCGGAGCGACTGGGCATGACAAACACGTCGGCAGCAGCGTACACCCGTGCCAGCTCGGCC
>CALRZY010000008.1:0-95942 GCA_943372765.1 Curvibacter sp. AEP1-3 | reverse complement strand
CAGACCCAGGGCTGGGAGGTCAGCCGCGAGTTCTATTACAACGACGCCGGTGTGCAGATCAGCACCCTGGCCAACAGCGTGCAGTTGCGCGCCAAGGGTTTCAAGCCGGGCGACGCCGAGTGGCCGGAGGCGGCCTACAACGGCGACTACATCGCCGACATCGCGGCCGACTTCATGGCGAAGAAATCGGTCAAATCCGACGATCGTGAGTTCACCGCCAGCGGTGATGTGAACGACCTGGACGGCATGCGCCTGTTTGCCGTGGCCTATCTGCGCCATGAGCAGGACCTGGACCTCAAGGCCTTCGAGGTGAAGTTCGACAACTACTACCTCGAGTCCAGTCTGTACACCAGCGGCAAGGTCGACGCGGCCGTGCAGCGGCTGCGCGAGGCCGGCAAGACCTACGAGCAGGACGGCGCCCTGTGGCTCAAGACCACCGAGTACGGCGACGACAAGGACCGCGTCATGCGCAAGGGCGACGGCACCTACACCTACTTCGTTCCCGACGTGGCCTACCACATCACCAAGTTCGAGCGCGGCTTCGAGAAGGTGGTGAATATCCAGGGCACCGACCACCACGGCACCATTGCCCGCGTGCGCGCCGGCCTGCAGGCCGTGGGCCTGGGCATCCCCCCCGGCTTCCCCGACTACGTGCTGCACACCATGGTGCGCGTGGTGCGCGGCGGCCAGGAGGTGAAGATCTCCAAACGCGCGGGCAGCTACGTGACGCTGCGCGACCTGATCGAGTGGACCTCGAAGGACGCGGTGCGCTTCTTCCTGCTCAGCCGCAAGCCCGACACCGAATACACCTTCGACGTCGACCTGGCCGTACAGAAGAACAACGAGAACCCGGTCTATTACGTCCAGTACGCGCACGCGCGCATCTGCTCGGTGATCAACGCCTGGCGCGACAAAGAAAACGGCCACCGCAGCACGCTCAAGGACGCCGACCTGTCGCTGCTGGACAGCCCGGCCGCCCAGGGCCTGATGCTGCAGCTCTCCCGCTACCCCGAGATGCTCACGGCCGCAGCGCAGGATTTTGCGCCGCACGACGTGACCTTCTACCTGCGCGAGCTGGCCGCCAGCTACCACAGCTACTATGATGCCGAGCGCATCCTGGTAGAGGACGAGGCGCTCAAACGCGCGCGGCTGGCTCTGGTGGCTGCGACCGCGCAGGTGCTGCACAATGGCCTGGCGGTGCTGGGCGTGAGCGCACCGGAGAAGATGTAATCGGCCGCAACGCGGTATCGGACATCCAGATAGTCGAGACAAAGGTAAGGCATGAAACAGCAACGCGGCGGAACCATCCTGGGCTTGATCATCGGCGTCGTCATCGGCCTGGCCGTGGCGCTGGTCGTCGCCCTCTACGTGACCAAGACCCCGGTGCCCTTCCTGAACAAGGGGCAGAACCGCACCCCGGACCAGGACGCAGCCGAGGAGAAGCGCAACAAGGACTGGGACCCGAACGCGCCTCTCTACAACAAGGCCAAGCCGCCGGCAGCGGCCGCCTCGGCCCCCAAGGCTGCGGCCAAGCCCGCCACACCGGCACCGGCCGTCAAGGCGCCAGCCAAGGCCGACGCCAAACCCTCGGCCGACCCGCTGGGTGACCTGGCCAAGGCCAAGGCGGGTGCTGCCGATCCCTTCGCCTACTTCATCCAGGTGGGCGCCTTCCGCACCCCCGAAGACGCCGAGGCCCAGCGTGCCAAGCTCTCGCTGACCGGCGTGGAGGCCAAGGTGACCGAGCGTGAGCAGTCAGGCCGCCAGATCTACCGCGTCCGCGTCGGCCCCTATGACAAGAAGGACGAGGCCGAGAAGATCAAGACCCAGATCGAGGCCGCCGGCCACGAAACCGCGCTGGTGCGCGTGCAGCGCTGAGCCGGCACTGAACTTTTTCAAGCCGGGCGTGTCCCACCCGTGCATTCACATGGAGCCTATGCAGATGATGAAACGTCGTGATTTCTCCCGCGCCTGCGGCGCCGCCCTGGCCGGTGCCACCGTGCTGCCTGCCTTCGCCCAGCAGCGCTTCGACGCCGGCAAGGATTACCTGCCGCTGGACAAGCCGGCGCCCATCGACACGCCCAGCGGCAAGATCGAGGTGATCGAGTTCTTCTGGTACAACTGCCCGCACTGCAACGCCTTCGAGCCCGCGCTGGAAGCCTGGATCAAGCGTGCTCCCAAGGACGTGGTGGTCAAGCGCGTGCCCGTCGCCTTCAGCAGCGCCTACCAGGGCCAGCAGCGTCTGTATTACGCCCTGGAGGCCATGAACCTGGTCGACAAGGTGCACGCCAAGGTCTTCGCCGCCATCCACGTCGAGCGCAAGCGCCTGGAGAATCCCGAGGTCATCGCCGACTGGGTCGCCAGCCAGGGTGTGGACAAGGCCAAGTTCATGGAGCAGTTCAACTCCTTCACCGTGGCCTCCAAGGTCACCCGCGCCGGCCAGCTGACCGCCGCCTACAAGGTCGAAGGCGTGCCTGCCATGGGCGTGGCCGGCCGCTTCTACACCGATGCGACCCTGACCCGTAATATGGATCGCTCGCTGCAAGTGGTGGACTATCTGGTGGGGGAAGTGCGCAAGGGTCGTTGACCCTTACTCGCCTGCTCTTGCCGAGGCCCGCTTTCGAGCGGGCTTTTTTCTTTTGCTGCTTTATTTTGCTGCGTAGGCTGCAAGAGCAAATACGCGCCAAAGAGAATCAGATCTCGATCTTCGACCCGAGTTCGACCACCGCATTGTTCGGCAGGTTCAGAAACTCCGCCGCCGCGCTCGCGTTGTGGTGCATCTGCGCGAACAGCTTCTCGCGCCAGGGTGACATGCCATGGCCCATGGTGGGGATGACGATGTCGCGCGAAAGGAAGTAGCTGGTGGTCATGGGCTCCAGTGCGCAGCCCTGGGTGCGGACCTGCAGCAGCGCAGCGGGCAGGTCGGGATCGTTCTTGAAGCCGTAGTGCACGATGACCTGCCAGCAGTCGTGGCCCAGGGCCTCGATCTCGATGCGCTTGTCCAGCCCGATCCAGGGCACCTCATGGTTGCGCACGGTGACGAAGAGGTTGTTCTCGTGCAGCACCTTGTTGTGCTTGAGGTTGTGCAGCAAGGCGTTGGGTACGCTGCCGGGCTCGGCGGTAAGGAAGACGGCCGTGCCTTCGACGCGCACGGGCGGGCTGACAAACACGGCTTCCAGGAAACCCGGTAGATCCAGCGCGTCCTGCTTGAGCGCCGCGTTGAGCTGGGCCCGCCCCTGCTTCCAGGTGACCATCAGCATGAAAATGGCGCCGCCGATGGCCAGCGGGAACCAGCCGCCGTGGTGCAGCTTCATGAGGTTGGAGCTGAAGAAGGCCAGGTCCACCACGAAGAAAAAGCCGGTGGCCCCCAGGCACAGCGCGAGCGGGTACTTCCAGCCGTAACGCAACACGAAGAAGGTCAGGACGGTCGTGATCAGCATGTCCAGTGTGACGGCGATGCCGTAGGCCGCCGCCAGGTTGCTGGAGGAGCGGAACATCAGCACCGCCAGCACGATGGCCACGAACAGACCCCAGTTGACGAAGGGCATGTAGATCTGGCCGGTGTCCTTCACGCTGGTGTGCTGCACCTGCAGGCGCGGCAGGTAACCCAGCTGGATGACCTGCTTGGTGACGCTGAAGGCGCCGGTGATAAGGGCCTGCGAGGCGATCACCGTCGCCATGGTGGCCAGGACGACCAGCGGCAGCAGGGCCCAGTCTGGCGCCATCATGTAAAAGGGGTTCTTGACCGCCTCGGGGTTCTTGAGCAGCAGCGCGCCCTGCCCGAAGTAGTTCAGGGTGAGCGCAGGCATGACGACGGAAAACCACGCCAGGCGCACGGGCCGCTTGCCGAAATGGCCCAGATCGGCATACAGCGCCTCGGCGCCGGTCACGCACAGCACGACCGCGCCCAGAATGATGAAGGTGGTACCGGGGTTGTGCCACATGAAGCCCAGCGCGTAATGCGGGCTCAGCGCCCACAGGATGGCCGGGTTGCTGACGATGTGCGCCAGGCCCAGCAAGGCGAGGGCCGTGAACCAGACCAGGGTGATGGGACCGAAAAACTTGCCGATGCCGGCCGTGCCACGCTTTTGCACGGCGAACAGTGCAAACAGGATGACCAGGGTCAGCGGGATCACCGCCTGCTTGAAGGCGGGCGAGACGATCTCCAGCCCCTCGACCGCGGAGAGCACCGAGATCGCCGGGGTGATGACGCCGTCGCCATAGAACAGGCAGGTGCCGAAAATGCCCACCAGCAGCAGCACACGACGCAGGGCCGGCTTGTCCTTGACCGACTGCGAGGCCAGCGCCAGCATGGCGACCAGGCCGCCTTCGCCATTGTTGTCGGCACGCAGGATCAGCGTGACGTACTTGAGCGAGACGATGACCGTCAGGGTCCAGAAAAAAATGGAAAGGATGCCGTAGACGTTGTCCGGCGTGAAGGGCACGTGCCCGGAGCCGAACACCTCCTTGACGGCGTACAGCACGCTGGTGCCGATGTCACCGTAAACAACGCCAATGGCGCCCAGGGTCAATGCGGCGAGCGAGGATTTGGATGCGGACACAAAAAAGCCCCGTCGTCACGGGCGGGGTTCGAACGATGCAGATGCGCTATTGTGCTCCGCAGGGCTGGCGACACCAAATGAAGCCGGGCCTGCCACCCGACCGCAGGACAGATTGTTGCGCCGCAGCAACCCCGAAAGGCGGCCATGGGCCTCAGGCGTAGACCTCGGCCTCGGGGTCGGTGGCTTCGAGTTCGTAGCTGGCCGCCAGCATGGCCAGGCGACCGATGACGCCGTACATGTAGAAGCGGTTGGGCGCGCTGGCGCCAGGCTTGGCGCCGGGCTGGGGCAGATGGGTGCTCTGGTCGAAAGCCAGGGGCACGAAACTGGCGCCCGGGGCGTTCAGGTTCTCGTCGATGCCGCGCTCGGCGTGCACGCGGTAGAAGCCGCCCACCACGTAGCGGTCCATCATGTAGACCACGGGCTCGGCCACGGCGTCGTGCATGCGCTCGTTGGTCAGCACGCCTTCCTGGATGATGACCTCGCTGACGGCCTGCCCGTCCTTGATGACGCTCATCTTGTTGCGCGTACGGCGGTTCAGGTCCTCGAGCTCCTTGGCGTCGCGCACGGTCATGATGCCCATGCCGTAGGTGCCGTTGTCGGCCTTGACCACGACAAAGGGCTTTTCCTTGATGCCGTATTCCTTGTACTTGCGCCGGATCTTGGTGAGCAGGGCATCGACGTTGCTGGTCAGGCACTCGTTGCCCGCGCTCTCGGCGAAGTTGACCTCGCCGCAGCGGTTGAACATGGGGTTGATCAGCCAGGGATCGATGCCCAGCAGCTTGCCGAACCGCTTGGAGACTTCCTCATAGCTCTGGAAGTGCCGGCTCTTGCGGCGCACCGACCAACCCGCGTGCAGTGGCGGCAGCAGGTACTGCTCGTGGATGTCCTCCAGGATGCCGGGGATGCCGGCCGAGAGGTCGTTGTTGAGCAGGATGGTGCAGGGGTCGAAGTCCTTCAGTCCCAGGCGGGTCTTGCTGCGGATGACCGGCTCCAGCGTCACGGTCTCGCCGCCGGGAATTTCGATGACGGTATTTTTCTTGATCTCGGGGCTGATGGAGCCGATGCGCACGTTCAGGCCAGCCATGTGGAAGATGCGCCGCAGCTGCGCCACATTGCTCAGGTAGAAGGTGTTGCGCGTGTGGTTCTCGGGGATCAACAGCAGGTTGCGCGCCTCGGGGCAGATCTTCTCGATCGCCGCCATGGCCGCCTGCACCGCCAGCGGCAGCATCTCGGGCGTGAGGTTGTTCCAGCCGCCGGGGTAGAGATTGGTGTCCACCGGCGCCAACTTGAAGCCGGCATTGCGGATGTCCACCGAGGTGTAGAAGGGCGGCGTGTGCTCCATCCACTCCAGGCGGAACCAGCGCTCGATGGCGGGCATGGAGTCGAGGATGCGCTGCTCGAGTTCGTTGATGGGGCCGGTCAGGGCCGTGATGAGATGGGGAACCATGATGTCCTTGTACGCCCCCCGATACGGCCTGCGGCAAGGCTGGCGCCGCGCATCCTCGGGTGGGCTTCGTTGTTGCTAGTTTCTTACTTCACCTTGGCCCAGAACGACATATTTCAAGGACGTCAGGCCTTCCAGTCCTACCGGGCCACGGGCGTGGAATTTGTCGGTGCTGATGCCGATCTCGGCGCCCAGGCCGTATTCGAAGCCGTCGGCAAACCGTGTGCTGGCGTTGACCATCACGCTGCCCGAGTCCACCTCGCGCAGGAAGGCCTGGGCGTGCATGTGGTCGCGCGTGAGGATGGCGTCGGTGTGGTGGCTGCCGTACTGGTTGATGTGGGCAATCGCCTCGTCCAGCCCCGCCACCACCTTGACGGCGATGATGGGCGCCAGGTACTCCTCGTACCAGTCCTGCTCGGTGGCTTCCTTGAGCTCGGCGCCGGGGATGCCTTCCAGGATGGCCCAAGCTTCCGGGTCGCAGCGCATCTCCACACCCTTGGCGGCGTAGACAGCCCCGATGCGGGGCAGGAAGTCGACCGCCACGCCACGCGCCACCAGCAGGCTTTCAGTGGCATTGCAGGGGCTGTACTTGTGGGTCTTGGCGTTGTCGGCGACCCGCACGGCCATGTCGAGGTCGCAGGGATCGTCAACATAGGTGTGGCAGTTGCCGTCCAGGTGCTTGATGACCGGCACCTTGGCCTCGCGGCTGATGCGCTCGATGAGGGACTTGCCGCCGCGCGGGATGATCACGTCCACGTACTCGGGCATGGCGATGAGCTGGCCCACCACCTCGCGGTCAGTGGTCTGCACCAGCTGCACGGCCTCGGCCGGCAGGCCGGCCTCGACCAGGGCTTGCTGCACCAGCCTGGCCAGCGCCTTGTTGGATTCGATGGCCTCCGAGCCGCCGCGCAGGATGCAGGCATTGCCGCTCTTGATGGACAGGCTGGCCGCCTCGATGGTGACGTTGGGCCGGCTCTCGAAGATCATGCCGAAGACGCCGATGGGCACGCGCATCTGGCCCACGCGGATGCCGCTGGGCTGCTGTTTCATGCCGACGATCTCGCCGATGATGTCGCCCATGGCCGCGAGCTGCTCGCAACCCTGGGCCACGGTCTCGATGACCTTCGGGCTCAGGCGCAGGCGATCCACCATGGGCTCGGCCAGGCCGGCCGCCTGGGCGCGGGCCAGGTCTTTTTCATTGTCCAGGCTCAGCGTGGCTGTATTGGCGCGCAGCAGGGCGGCCAGGCGGCGCAGGGCGTCGTTCTTCTTCGCAGCACTGGCCTTGGCCATCAAGGCGGCGGCAGCGCGCGCCTGCCTGCCCAGGGTCTGGGTGATGTCGGTGATGCGGGCAGCGGTATCGGGCGCGTTCATGCCGCTCATTTTCTCACGGCAGCGCTTTTCGCGGAAACGATGGCACAGTGCCCGCACAACTGCAGGGCCAGGCGCTGCAGGGCCTGCCAACCTTCGGTAGGCCAGTCGGGCTGCTTCAGGCCCTTGACGATACCGTCAACCAGGTGGGCCGCCTGCAACAGATTGGCCAGGTCGGTGGCTGTCAGCAGGGGCAGCACGCGCTCGTAGAGGCGCTCCTTCAGGCCCCAGATGCGCTGCTCGCGCAGGGCCATGGGCAGGGGACGACCGGCGGAGATGGCATCCTTGACGCGCTTGAGGGCGCGGATGTCCTCGCTCAACGCGTAGTGCACCAGCACCTCGGCCTCGCCCTCGGCCTTCAGGCCGTCGAGCATGCGCTGCACACGCGCCGCCTGCCCAGCCAGCACGGCCTCGGACAGTTTGAAGACATCGTAGCGCGCCACGTTCAGCACGGCGCCCTCGACCTGCTCGAAAGTCAATTCCCCTTCGGGATACAGCAGCGCAAGTTTCTGGATTTCCTGGTGGGCGGCCAGCAGGTTGCCCTCCACCCGGTCGGCGAAAAACTGCAAGGTACGCTGCCCTTCCTCGCCGCCCACCACCCGCTGACCCTGCGCGCCCAGGCGCTGGGCAATCCACTGCGGCAGGGCCCGCCGCTCGACGGGCTCGACCTGCACCGTCACGCCAAAGCTTTCCAGGGCGCCGAACCAGGCGCCCGTTTTCGTCTGTTTGTCCAGACGCGGCAGCAGCACCAGGGTGAGCGTGCTGTCGTTACCCTGGGCTGCTTCGGCCAGCTGCTGCAAGGCCACGCTGCCGTCCTTGCCGGGTTTGCCCGAGGGGATGCGGATCTCGACAATCTGCCTGTCGGCGAACAGACTGAGCGAGCCGCCCTCAGCGAGCACCTCGCTCCAGTCGAAGTGGGCTCCTGCCACCGTGTGCACGGTGCGCTCGGTGTAGCCCTGGGCCCGCGCTGTCGCGCGGATGGTGTCGGCCACCTCCTGTTGCAACAGGGGCTCGTCACCGTGCACCGTGTACAGGCTCCTGAGTCCGCGCTGCAGCTGGGCGGGAAGCTGGGCGGGGGCGACTTGCATGCAAAGGATCCCGGCTCAGAGCTGCTTGACGGCGGCCAGGCGGCGCAGGATCTGCTGCACCATGTCACCCTGCATATTGCGGTAGAGGAGGGCCTCCTCAGCCTCCTTGGCCAGGGCAAAAGCTTCGTCGTAGCTCAGCGAGCGCTGCTGCACGAGTTCGGTCTCTGGAATGAGCTCCTTGCCCAGCGGCGTGCGCAGACGGAACTTGAGTGTCAAGCGCAGCTGGAATTCCCGCACCTGGCCGGTGGCGCTGACACCGACCACCGTCTTGACCCGCTGCTCGGAGAGGATATCGAGTACCACCTGCGCCTCTTTCTGACGGGCCGCATCGGTGATGTACTCGAGTTGCTCGCTGGACCTCAGCTGACGCCTGAGCTCCAGTCCGATGGGCGAAGTGGGCGCCACACCGCTGTAAAGGGAAGCGAAGGCAAAGTTGTAGGGCTGGCGCAAACCGAAACCACAGCCAGCCAATGCCAGCAGCAACACGCACAGGAGGCTGGCTGAAAGGCGGCGCGTCATGTTTTCAGAGGACAACGTTGACCAGGCGACCAGGCACCACGATGACGCGCTTGATCGCCCCACCCTGGGCCTGGGTCTGCACCGGCTCGCTGGCGCAGGCGATGGCTTCGATGGCTTCCTTGGACGCGCCGGCCGGCACCAGAATGGCTCCACGCAGCTTGCCGTTGATCTGCAGCATGAGTTCGACCTCGTCCTGCTGCAGGGCTGATGCATCGACCTGCGGCCAGGGCGCGTCCAGCAGCTCACCCAGCACGCCGGCGTAACCCAGTTCGCTCCACAGCGCGTGGGTGATATGCGGCGTGGCCGGGTAGATGCAACGCAGCAGGATGCCGAAACCTTCGATCAGCGCAACCTCGGCGCCCGGCGTGCCGGTGGCCTTGAAGTCCTCCAGCGCATTGAGCAGCTTCATGGCGCCGGAGACCACGGTGTTGTACTGCATGCGCTGGTAATCGTAATCGACCTGCTTGAGCACGCTGTGGATTTCCAGACGCAGGGCCTTGGCTTCCTTGCCAAAGTTCACGTCCTGGAGGTTCTTCACGCCGGCCACACTGGCCATCGCGGTGGTGTGATCCAGCCCACCGAGCTTCACGCCGAAGCTCCAGACCCGGCGCAGGAAGCGGTAGGAGCCCTCCACCGCGGCGTCGTTCCACTCCAGCGTGGCCTCGGGCGGGGCGGTGAACATGGTGTACAGGCGCGCGGTGTCGGCACCGTACTTCTCGATCAGGTCCTGCGGGTCGACACCGTTGTTCTTGGACTTGGACATGGTGCCCACGCCCTCGTAGTCGATGGCCGTGCCCGCGGGCAGGCCGCCCACCGCCTTGTTCAACTTCGCGCCCGTGATCTTGCCACTGGCATCGAGCACATGCTCCACGTCATGCGGCCAGTAGTACTCCTTGCCGCCCTTGTCGGTGCGGCGCGAGTAGATGTGATTCAACACCATGCCCTGCGTGAGCAGCTTAGTGAAAGGCTCGTCGACCTTGACCAGCCCCAGGTCGCGCATGACCTTGGTCCAGAAGCGTGCGTAAAGCAGGTGCAGGATGGCGTGCTCGATGCCGCCGATGTACTGGTCCATGCCGCTGCCGCCGGTAGCGGCATTCTGATCCCGCATCCAGTACGCCGTGCCTTCCGACACCATCTTGTCGGCGTTGGTCGGATCGCAATAGCGCATGTAGTACCAGGACGAATCCACGAAGGTGTCCATGGTGTCGGTCTCGCGCCGAGCGGCCTTGCCGCACACCGGACAGACCACACCCGCGTGGAACCCGACGTGCTTGTGCAGCGGATTGCCCGATCCGTCGGGGATGCAATCCTGCGGCAGCACCACCGGCAGGTCTTTTTCGGGCACCGGCACCGCACCATGCTCATCGCAATGGATGATGGGGATCGGCGTGCCCCAGTAGCGCTGACGGCTGACGCCCCAGTCGCGCAGGCGCCAGGTAGTCTTCTTCTCGCCCAGGCCGCGCACCTGCAGGGCGTGCGCCACCGCGTTCACCGCTTCGGCGTAGGACAGGCCGCTGAAGGTGTCGGAGTTGATGGTCACGCCCTGGGTCTTGTCGGCGTACCAGTCGTGCCAGTGGTGGTAGTCGTAGTGCTCGCCATCGACGTGCACCACCTGCCGGATCGGCAGCTTGTACTTCAGGGCAAAGGCGAAGTCGCGCTCGTCGTGCGCCGGCACGCCCATGACGGCCCCATCACCGTAGCTCATGAGCACGTAGTTGCCGACCCAGACCTCGACCTGTTCCTCGATCAGCGGGTGCTTCACGAACAGGCCGGTGGGCATACCCTCCTTGTCGCGCAGCGCGAGCTCGGCCTCGGTGGTGCCGCCCTTCTTGCAGTCCTCGATGAAGGCCGCCAGCCCGGGGTTCGATTTCGCGGCGTGCTGGGCCAGCGGGTGCTCCGGCGCCACGGCGCAGAAGGTCACCCCCATGATGGTGTCGGCACGTGTGGTGAAGACATACATGCGGCCGTCAGCGATGGGCTGGCCGTCCTCACCCTTGATGTTGTGGGTGAAGGCAAAACGCACACCCTCGCTACGACCGATCCAGTTCTCCTGCATCAAGCGCACGCGCTCGGGCCAGCCCTTGAGCGTGGCCTTGTCGTTGCCGATCTGCACGTGGTCCAGCAGTTCCTGGGCGTAGTCGGTGATCTTCAGGTAATAGCCCGGGATCTCGCGCTTCTCGACCAGGGCACCGGTGCGCCAGCCGCGGCCGTCGATCACCTGCTCGTTGGCCAGCACGGTCTGGTCCACCGGATCCCAGTTCACGACCTGGGTCTTGCGGTAGGCGATGCCCTTCTCGAGCATCTTGAGGAACAGCCACTGGTTCCACTTGTAGTAGGTGGGGTCGCAGGTGGCGACCTCGCGGCTCCAGTCGATGGCCAGGCCCATGGCCTGCATCTGGCCCTTCATGTAGGCGATGTTCTCGTAGGTCCACTTGGCCGGCGGTACCCCATTCTTGAGCGCTGCGTTCTCGGCCGGCAGGCCGAAGGCGTCCCAGCCCATGGGCATGAGCACGTTGTAGCCGTTCATGCGCAGGTAGCGCGTGAGCATGTCGTTGATGGTGTAGTTGCGCACGTGGCCCATGTGCAGCTTGCCGCTGGGGTAGGGCAGCATGGAGCAGGCGTAGAACTTCTTCTTGCCGGCGTCTTCCGTCACGCGGTAGGCGTCCCGCGCCACCCAGTGGGCGTGGGCGGTTTTCTCAACGTCGAGGTGGTTGTACTTCTCTTGCATGGTCACTTGAGTCCGAGCACGTCGAACATGTCGTACAGGCCGTTCTGCTTGCCCGCCAGGTAACGCACGGCACGCAGGCTGCCCTGGGCATAGGTCACACGGCTGGCGGATTTGTGGGTGATCTCGATGCGTTCGCCGGTGCCGGCAAACAGCACGGTGTGGTCACCCACGATGTCACCGCCACGGATGGTGGCAAAGCCGATGCTGGACGGATCGCGCTCACCGGTGTGGCCGTAACGCTCGTAGACGGCGCAGTCTTTCAGGTCGCGGCCCAGCGCATCGGCAATCACCTCGCCCATCTTGAGGGCCGTGCCCGAGGGCGCGTCCACCTTGTGGCGATGGTGGGCCTCGATGATCTCGATGTCGTAGCCCGTGGCCAGCGCCTTGGCCGCCATCTCCAGCAGCTTGAGCGTGACGTTCACGCCCACGCTCATGTTCGGCGACAGCATGATGGCGATGTCCCTGGCAGCGTCGGCAATCTCGGCTTTCTGCGCCTCGGTGAAACCGGTGGTGCCGATCACCATGGCCACGCCGAGTTCGCGGCAGGCCTTCAGGTGGGCCATCGTGCCCTCGGGGCGCGTGAAGTCGATGAGGGTGCGGGCGTTCTGCAGGCCGGCCTTCAGGTCGGCCGTGATGTGCACACCGCTGGCGTGGCCCAGGAATGCGGTGGCATCGCTGCCGATGGCGGGGCTGGCCGCCACATCGAGTGCGCCGGCCAGCCGGCAATCGTCGGTTGCGTGCACGGCCTCGATCAGCATGCGGCCCATGCGACCGGAAGCACCGGTGATGGCGACGGGATGGTGTGTCTGTGCAGTCATGGTGGGTTCATCTCAGCGGGCTGCCGGCTCCAGCGGCGGGTAGCTGGCCGGCAGCGGGGGCAGGGGCTTGGCTTCGGGCGCAGGGGCCGGGGCGGGGAATTCCTGCAGTTTTTCCGGCGCCGCCTCCAGCACCGGGACCCTGGGCTTTTCTCGGCTGCCCAGGGTGGCGGCAAATTCGGTTTCGCTGGGCAGGGGATCGGCCTCGAAACGATCGAGCACCTCGCCCTTGAAGTAGACGGTGACACGGCGCGCCTGCGGCTCGGCGCCCTGGCGCTTGAGGGTGAAGACGTAGTCCCAGCGATCGGTGTGGAAGACGCTGGCCAGCAGCGGTGTGCCCAGGATGTCGCGCACCTGGATGCGGCTCATGCCGGGGCGCAGCACCCCGACCTGTTCGCGCGTGACCACATTGCCCTGCACCACCGGTACACGGTAGGGCTGCAGGAAGCTGCAGGCCGAGAGGGCAGCGCCCAAGAGCAGGGCCAGCCCCAGACGGCCGGGGGCGCGATGGAAAATGAACATGAAACTGGCGCTAGCGATATGATCGGCCCATTGTAGCGGCAGGGCCTGCCGCCACGCCTCACCGCCTCCCTGGAAACAAGCCTATGAACACCATCGACGAACTCAAGAGCACCGGCCTAAAAGCCACGTTGCCTCGCCTGAAGGTGCTGGAAATTTTCCAGAAAGGTGCGCAACGCCACATGAGCGCCGAAGACGTGTTCCGCGTGCTGCTGGAGGACCGCTCCGACGTGGGCCTGGCCACGGTCTACCGCGTGCTGACCCAGTTCGAGCAGGCCGGCATCCTGACGCGCAGCAACTTCGAGGGCGGCAAGGCCGTCTACGAACTCAATGAAGGCCAGCACCACGACCATCTGGTCTGCCTGGATTGCGGCAAGGTCGAGGAGTTTTTCGACGCCGAGATCGAGAACCGGCAGAACGCCGTGGCGAAGTCGCGTGGTTTCACGCTCGCCGAGCACGCGCTGAGCCTGTACGCCCACTGCACCAAGGACAAGTGCCCGAACCGGGGCCAGGGCGGACGCGGGCAACACTCAGGTCATTGAGACCGGAGGGGCAGAGCGCTAGCTCTCGCCCATGGCCTTGCGGTGGCGCTCGACAAACTCCAGGTAGGTGTCGATGCCGCGCAGCTGCAGGATGGTGTTGCGCACCGCCGCTTCCACCAGCACCGCCAGGTTGCGGCCCGCCACGACCTGGATCACCGCCTTGCGCACCGGGATGCCCAGCACGTCCTGCGTGAGCGGCTCGTAGGGGATGCGCTCGTAATCACGCTCCAGCGTCTCGCGCCGCACCAGGTGCACGATGAGCTTGAGCCGCATCTTGCGCCGCACCGCGGTCTCGCCAAAGATGGCCCGGATGTCGAGCAGACCGATGCCGCGGACCTCCAGCAGGTTGCGCAGCAGCTCGGGGCAACGGCCCTCGATGGTGTCCTGGTTCACGCGGTAGAGATCCACCGCATCGTCGGCCACCAGGCCGTGACCGCGCGAGATCAGCTCCAGCCCCAGCTCGCTCTTGCCCAGGCCCGATTCGCCGGTGATCAGCACGCCCAGGCCCAGGATGTCCATCAGCACACCGTGCATGGAAGCCCGGTCGGCGAAATGCCGCGACAGGTAACTGCGCAGCACGTCGATCACATAGGCCGAAGACTCCGGCGAGGCAAACATGGGGATGTTGGCCTCTTCGCACATGGCCAGCAGCGCCGGCGGCACCTTCTGGCCGTCGGCCAGCACGAGCACCGGCGGCTCCAGGGTAGTGATGCGTGAGATACGGCGCTCGCAATCCTCGGGCGTGGCGCTGGTCAGATAGGCGACCTCGCGCTCACCCAGCACCTGCAGGCGATAGGGATGGATGTAGTTGAGGTGGCCGACCAGGTCGGCGCCGGAGTTGGCCGCACGCACCGCCACTTCGTCGAAACGGCGCTCGGAAGCGCCCAGCCCCGCCACCCACTCCCACTTGAGCTTGCCGCGGAACTCCTCGAACAGGACCTCGGCGCTGACGACGGTCGGTCTCACCGGGACACTCCGCGGCTCAGGCCGGCTGGGCCGAGCGCCAGCTGGCAATCAGCTCGTGCAATTCGCCTGAGGTGGCGCAGGTGTTGAGTTTGGCGCGCAGCGCGGTGTCGCTCAGCAACTCGGCAATCTCGGACAGGATTTCCAGGTGCTTCTGCGTCGCCGCCTCGGGCACCAGCAGGAAGATCAGCAGGCTCACCGGCTGCTCATCAGGTGCGTCGAAACCGATCGGCTGGGCCAGCTGCACCACGGCAGCCATGGGCGACTTCAGGCCCTTGATGCGTCCGTGCGGGATGGCCACACCATGGCCCAGACCGGTGGAGCCCAGGCGTTCGCGCGCAAACAGGCTGTCGGTCACCAGGGCGCGATTGAGGCCGTGCAGGTTCTCGAACAGCAGGCCCACTTCCTCGAAAGCCCGTTTTTTACTCGTGGCATCGACGTGCACAAGCACTTGTGCGGTCGGCAGGATGGAAGCAAGACGATTCATGGTGTTCGAGTGGGCAGATTATGCACACAAATTCTCCCCCAAACCTCCCGCTGACGGGGCCGCCTTTGTCTTGGACAGGCCCGGCGACAAAAAAGCCGCGGGGGTAGCCGCGGCTGCTTTGGGCGGGGCGGGCGCGCAGCCCGGGCCCCTGGGGCATGCAGCTATTGCATCAGGCGCTTGGCCGCATCGTGGTGGTGGTCCTGCAGGCGGTCCTTGTGGCGCACCACCTGGCGGTCGAGTTTGTCGACCAGTTCATCCACGGCTGCGTAAAGGTCCTCGTGGGAGCTTTCCGCGAACAGGTCACTGCCCTTGACATGGATGTTGCATTCAGCGCGTTGCCGTCGTTCCTTTTCCTTCTGTTTTTCAACGGTGAGCAGCACCTTGACATCGACAACCTGGTCAAAGTGCCGGGTGATTCGATCAAGCTTGGTCGTGACATAACTGCGCAGGGCGGGGGTGACTTCGAGGTGATGACCGCTGATCGTCAGGTTCATGAGTAGCCTCCTGTTGCTCTCGGATTTGAACTGCCGCCTGCACCCGCGAAGCCCGACGACGACTTCGGACTTCGCTGCTGCAGGCAAGTTCACTATGCGCCTGACCCGCTCGAAATGCAATCCTTTTTCCTTGCATTCGCGCAAGTTTTTCGCGGTCTTCGCCCCTTGAATTCCGCCCGTCACACAGGGGCTTGCCAGCCCGCACACACCGGTGCAGAATGCTTGGATTGCAGCGTTTTCTCGCCCCCTGCGCGAGTCCGGCCCCAGGCCCCGCAAGCCTGCAAAACCACCCTCCTGCAGACCGGCACAGTGCCATAATTGCGCCTGTCGTCACTCCGGAGATCGCTCCTTGGAAACCTGCCCCAGTCGGTAGCTTTCGACTCCCGGCATCGGGGGTTGGAAGCCACACCCCCACCCCCACCCGCCCGATGCCCCAACCCAGAGGGAGTGAGCCATGCTCAACATCTTCACGCTCGCCAACGGCCGGCTCTTCCAGGAAGAGATCGAGTCGCTGGAGGAGCTCTCCAAGTTCCAGCCCATCTGGGTCGACCTGGAATCACCCACGCTCGAAGAGAAGCGCTGGGTCAAGCAGTACTACGGCCTGTCCATCCCGGAAGACGCGATGGACGAGGACATCGAGGAATCCGCCCGCTTCTATGAGGAAGACAACGGCGAACTGCACATCCGCAGCGACTTCCTGATCGCCGACGACGCCCAGCCGCGCACCGTGCGTGTGGCCTTCATCCTGAACCAGCACAACACCGGCCTGCGCAGCTGTGGCGTGCTGTTTTCCATCCACGACGAAGACCTGCCCGTGTTCCGCCTGTTGCGCATGCGCGCGCGCCGCGCCCCGGGCCTGATCAGCGACGCCAAGGAAGTGCTGCTCAAGCTCTTCGATGCCGACGCCGAGTACTCGGCCGACACGCTGGAGGGGATCTACGACGAGCTGGAGAAAGCCGGCAAGCTGGTGCTCGCTGGCGACGTGACCGACGCGCTGGCCGGCGAGGTACTGGGCGCGATCGCGCGGCAGGAAGACCTGAACGGCCGCATCCGCCGCAATGCCATGGACACGCGCCGCGCGGTCAGCTTCATGCTGCGCAGCCGGATGCTCAATCCCGAACAGTTCGAGGAAGCCCGACAGATCCTGCGCGACATCGACTCGCTGGACTCGCACACCGCCTTCCTCTTCGACAAGATCAACTTCCTGATGGACGCCACCGTCGGTTTCATCAACATCAACCAGAACAAGATCATCAAGATCTTCTCGGTGGCCAGCGTCGCGCTGCTGCCGCCCACCCTGATCGCCAGCCTCTACGGCATGAACTTCCAGTACATGCCCGAACTCACGCAGAAATGGGGCTACCCCTATGCGCTGGCGTTGATGGTGGCCAGTGCGCTGGTGCCGATGTGGTACTTCAGGCGTCGCGGCTGGTTGAAGTAGCTCCCCCCTGTTGACCGCTCACTGCGTGTAGCCACGCCCGGTGTCGCAGCCAGAGGCTGCAACTCTTCGGGCACGTCCAAGCCTGCGCAGGCAGGGTTGGAGCCGCGGCCCTCAGCCCCCCAAGGGGACAACGCCAGTGGTCCGGCAAAGCCCGTTCCACGGCGTTCCCGCATCAACCCTCTCAGGCGATGCGCTTATGACTCAGCGATCGCACAAACTCGTCAATGATGGCGAGGGCGTAGCGGCTGGCGACTTCGGTGACGAATTGGGGGAAGTCCACGTGGGCCGTGTCGTCGGCGCGGTCGGAGATGGTGCGCACGGCGGCGAAGGGGATGGCGTAGTCGTGGCAGACCTGGGCCACGGCGGCGCCCTCCATCTCCACGGCCAGCGGCGGGTGCCCGGCATCACTGAGTGCGGCGTGCAGCGCCCGCGCCTCTTCGGCGGCGGAAACAAAACGGTCGCCACTGGCGATCAGGCCGTGGTGCACCGTGGCTGGCAAGGCCAGGCTCTGGAGACCGGCACGGCTTGCCGCCAGCAGCGCCTCGCCCAGGGCGATGTCGCAGGCAAAACGCTCGCGGTCGTAGAGGGGGATCTGGTAGCGCGGGAACAGGGGCGAGGCGTCCATATCGTGCTGCACGAACTCACGGGCCACCACCACATCACCCACCCGGACACCCGGGCCGATGCCACCGGCCACGCCGGTGAAGACCAGGCGCTGGGCGCCGAAGGCTTCGATCAGGGTGGTGGTCGTGGTGGCCGCGGCCACCTTGCCGATGCGCGAGAGCGCCAGCACCACAGGGGTGCCGTGCAGCTCGCCCAGCCAGAACTCGCGCCCGGCACGGGCGACGCGCCGGGGTTCGCGCAACAGGCCGATCAGCCCCTGCTGCTCCTCGGCCAGCGCACTGAGGATGGCCGTGGTTTCAGGACGCACGGCCACGCAGCGGCGCCTTACTTGCTATCGCGCAGTTCGCGGCGCAGGATCTTGCCGACCGGGGTCTTGGGCAGGTCGGTGCGGAACTCGATCACGCGCGGCTGCTTGTAGCCGGTCATGTTCTCGCGGCACCAGGCGCGCACCTTCTCCTCGGTGAGGGCGGGGTCCTTCTTCACGATCACGAGTTTGACGGCCTCGCCTGTCTGGGCATCGGCTACGCCCACGCAGGCGCACTCCAGCACGCCGTCGAGCTTGGCCACCACGTCCTCGACCTCGTTCGGGTAGACGTTGAAGCCGCTGACCAGGATCATGTCCTTCTTGCGATCGACGATGCGGAAGTAACCGCGCTCGTCCATGATGCCCACGTCACCGCTCTTGAACCAGCCGTCCGCTGTCATGACCTTGGCGGTCTCGTCCGGGCGCTGCCAGTAGCCGGCCATGACCTGCGGGCCCTTGATGGCGATCTCTCCGGGCTGGCCCTGGGGCACATCGCGGCCGTCGTCATCGATGATCTTCATCCAGGTGCCGGGGATCGGCACGCCGATGGTGCCGGTGTATTCCGTCGCCGTCACCGGGTTGCAGCTGGCCGAGGGGCTGGTCTCGGACAGGCCGTAGCCCTCGCAGATCGGGCAGCCGGTCTTGTCGAACCATTTCTGCGCCACCGCGCCCTGCACGGCCATGCCGCCGCCGACCGAGACCTTCAGGTTGCTCCAGTCCACCTTGTTGAAGTCGGGATGGTTGGCCAGGCCGTTGAACAGGGTGTTGACCGCCGGGAAGGTGTGGAACACGTGCTTGGACAGCTCCTTCAGCACGGCCGGCAAGTCGCGCGGATTGGGGATCAGCACCAGCTTGGCACCCATGCGCATGGACAGCATCATGCCCACCGTGAAGGCGAAGATGTGGTACAGCGGCAGGGCGCAGATGCCCGTGGACTGCTGGCCGGCCGGGATCTTCTTCATCGCCGGCTCGTTCCAGAGCTGGGACTGCAGCACGTTGGCAATGACGTTGCGATGCAGCAGCACCGCGCCCTTGGAGACGCCGGTGGTGCCACCGGTGTACTGCAACACGGCGACGTCGTCAGGCTTGATCTCGGGCTGGCGCAGCGTGCCGCGTTCGCCCTTGGCGATGGCGTCATTGAAACGCACGGCCTGCGGCAGGTTGAAGGGCGGCACCATCTTCTTGACCTTGCGCACCACGAAGTTGACCAGGGCTCCCTTGAGCAGGCCCAGGCGGTCGCCCATGGCGCACATCACCACGTGCTTGACCGGGGTGGCGGCGATGCACTTCTCCAGCGTGTGGGCGAAGTTCTCGATGATGACGATGGCTTTCGAACCGGAGTCCTTGAGCTGGTGCTCCAGCTCGCGCGCCGTGTACAGGGGGTTGACGTTGACCACCACGTAGCCGGCCCGCAGGATGGCGGCCACCACCACCGGGTACTGCGGCACATTGGGCATCATGATGGCGACACGGTCGCCCTGGCCCAGGCCCAGGCCCTGCAGGTAGGCGGCGAAGGCGCGGCTGAGGCGGTCGGTCTCACCAAAGCTCATTTCCTTGCCCATGAAGCTGTAAGCCGGGCGGTCGGCGTACTGGCGGAAGCTTTCTTCCATCAGCGCCACCAGCGAGGGATAAGGCGAAGCCGGCAGGTCGGCGGGCACGCCCTCGGGGTAGCTCTTGAGCCAGATGCGGTCGCTCATGTCTTGTCTCCTGTGTTATCGGTTCTGACTGTAGCGGAACAAAAAAAGACCGTGCTGGAAGATCCAGCACGGTCGTGCTTTTTTTCCCGTGGCGGGATTATGCCTTGTCAGAACCTGCGGGCGATTCCCCGGCAAACCCGTCCGGGGACCGCTGTCAGCAGCGGTCAGCTCTTGAGTGCGACCAGCACCTCGTCCAGCATCTTCTTGGCATCGCCGAACAGCATGCGGTTGTTCTCCTTGTAGAACAGCGGGTTGTCCACACCGGCGTAACCCGAGGCCATGGAACGCTTCATGACGATGGAGGTCTTGCCCTTCCAGACCTCCAGCACCGGCATGCCGGCGATGGGGCTGCCCGGGTCGTCCTGAGCGGCCGGGTTCACGATGTCGTTGGCGCCGATGACCATGGCGATATCGGTGTCGGGGAAATCCTCGTTGATCTCGTCCATCTCCATCACGATGTCGTAGGGCACCTTGGCCTCGGCCAGCAGCACGTTCATGTGGCCCGGCATGCGCCCGGCCACCGGGTGGATGGCAAAACGCACCTTGACGCCCTTCTCGCGCAGGGTCTTGGTGATCTCGTACACCGTGTGCTGGGCCTGCGCCACCGCCATGCCGTAACCCGGCACGATGATCACGCTCTTGGCATCACGCAGCATCTCGGCCGTCTCGGCCGCGCTCACGGGCACCACCTCGCCCTGGGGCTGGGCCGCCTCGCCCGACTTGGCCGGGGTCGCACCGCCACCGGAGCCGAAGCCCCCGGCGATCACGCTGATGAAGTTGCGGTTCATCGCGTTGCACATGATGTAGGACAGGATGGCGCCGGAGGAGCCCACCAGCGCGCCGGTCACGATCAGCAGATCGTTGCTCAGCATGAAACCGGTGGCCGCAGCGGCCCAGCCGGAATAGCTGTTGAGCATGGACACCACCACCGGCATGTCGGCGCCACCGATGGCCATCACCATGTGGATGCCGAACAGCAGGGCGATGACCGTCATCACGATCAGCGGCGTCATGCCTTCGGCCACCGTCTTGGCCTGGATGAATTCGTTACCGAACCAGATCACGATCAGCAGGCCGGCCAGGTTGAGCCAATGGCGGGCCGGCAGCAGCAGCGGCTTGCCGCCGATCTTGCCGTTGAGCTTGCCAAAGGCGATCAGCGAGCCGGAGAAGGTGACCGCACCGATCAGGATGCCGACGTAGATTTCCACTTCGTGGATGACCTTTTCGGCGCCGGCGAGCTGGATCGAGGTGTCGACGTAGCTGGCAAAACCGACCAGGCAGGCCGCCAGGCCGACCAAGCTGTGCATCAGCGCCACCAGCTCGGGCATCTGCGTCATCTTCACCACCTTGGCGGCGTAGAGACCGATGCTGCCGCCGAGCACCAGCGCAGCGATGATCCAGGGGATGCCGGCCGCACTGACACGCGGGCCGAACACCGTGGCCAGCACAGCCAGAGCCATGCCGACCATGCCGAACAGGTTGCCGCGGCGCGAGGTTTCCGGGTTGGACAGGCCACCCAGGCTCAGGATGAAAAGAATGGCGGCACCGAGGTAGGCCACCGTAGCGAGACTTTGGGACATGGTTGTCTTTCTTCTCTTTTTTATTTACGGAACATGGCGAGCATGCGGCGGGTCACGGAGAAACCACCGAACATGTTGACGGCCGTCAGCACGATGCCGGCAAAGGCCAGCCAGCGGATCAGCGCGTCCGGGCGATCGCCCGTGCCGGCTTCCGGCGGCAGGATCTGCACCAGCGCGCCGATGGCGATGATGCTGGAAATGGCGTTGGTCACGCTCATCAGCGGCGTGTGCAGCGCGGGTGTCACGTTCCACACCACCATGTAGCCGATGAAGCAGGCCAGCACGAACACCGTGAAGTGGCCCAGGAAGGCGGCCGGCGCGTAGGCACCGATGAACCAGAAGGCCAGCGCCGCCACGGCGAAGATGATGGCCAGCGTCTTGGCCGGCAAAGGCCCACTGCTGCCGTGGCCGTGGCCACCCTTCTTCTCGGCCACCGGCGCTGCGGCCGGCTTCGGGGCAGGCACCGCCGCCGGCTTCAGGGGCGGGGCCGGCCAGGTGATATTGCCGTCCTTGATGACCGTCAGGCCGCGGATGGCGTCGTCTTCCATGTTCACGTTGGCGACACCGTCCTTGGCCTTGCACAGCTCCTCGGCCAGGCGGAACAGGTTGGTCGCGTACAGGGTCGAGGACTGCTTGGCCAGGCGGGAGGCCAGGTCCGTGTAGCCGACGATGGTCACACCGTGTTTCACCACGGCCTGGCCGGGTTCGGTCAGCTCGCAGTTGCCGCCCTGCTCGCCCGCCATGTCGACGATCACGCTGCCCGGTTTCATGGAGCGCACCATCTCGGCCGTGATCAGCTTGGGCGCGGGCTTGCCGGGGATCAGGGCGGTGGTGATGATGATGTCCACCTCCTTGGCCTGCTTGGCATACATCTCGCGCTGCGCCTGCTGGAAGCCTTCGCTCATGACCTTGGCGTAACCGCCGCCGCCCGAGCCTTCTTCCTCGTAGTCGACCTTGACGAACTCGCCGCCCAGGGACACGACCTGGTCGGCCACTTCGGCGCGGGTGTCATTGGCGCGCACGATGGCGCCCAGGCTGGCGGCGGTACCGATGGCGGCCAGACCGGCCACGCCGGCACCGGCGATGAAGACCTTGGCTGGCGGCACCTTGCCCGCGGCCGTGATCTGGCCGTTGAAGAAACGGCCGAAGGCGTTGGCCGCCTCGATGACGGCACGGTAGCCGCTGACGCCGGCCATGGAGGTCAGGGCGTCCATCTTCTGGGCGCGGGAGAGCGTGCGCGGCAGCGCGTCGATGGCGAGCACGGTCACCTTCTTGGCGGCCAGCTGCTGCATCAGCTCGGGGTTCTGCGCCGGCCAGATGAAACCGACCAGGGCGATGCCCTCGCGCATCAGCGCCACTTCGTCCTTGCTCGGGGCGCGTACCTTGAACACGATGTCGGCGGCCGCCCACAGCGCCGCGGCGCCGTTGACGATCTCGGCGCCGGCTGCGCGGTAGGTGTCGTCGCTGAAATTGGCGGCGTCACCGGCACCGGATTCAACGGTCACCGTGAAACCGAGCTTGATGAGCTTTTCCACCACCTCGGGCACCGTCGCCACGCGCTTTTCGCCCGGGAAGATCTCCCGCGGCACGCCGATGCGCTGCGCCGGTTTAGCTGTGCCAGCTTGCATAAATCAACTCCTGAACATGATAGACATGACGGTCACGCAGGCCCTGACCCAGGGCGCTGTCCGCACATCACGAAAGCTTAACTGAGAAATCCATTCCGCCCAGGAATAAGCTGTATAACGATTTGGGGGGCGATTCATAATGCATGCATATGAATACCCGATGGAAACCCAGCGTCACCGTCGCCGCCATCATCGAGCGTGACGGCCGTTTTCTACTGGTCGAGGAAGAGACCCCCGAAGGCCTGAAACTCAACAACCCGGCCGGGCATCTGGACCCGGGCGAATCGCCCGCCGAAGGCTGCGCGCGCGAGGCGCTGGAGGAAACCACCCACGTCTTCAGGCCCACGCACCTGCTGGGCATCTACCTCTCGCGTTTCCAGCGCCCGCAGCCCGAAGGCGGCGTGGAAGACATCACCTACCTGCGTTTTGCCTACACCGGCGAGCTGGGTGACGTGGTGCCGGGGCGCCAACTGGACACCGGCATCCTGCGCACGGTCTGGATGACACCGGACGAGATCCGAGCCAGCGCCGCACGCCATCGCAGCCCCCTGCTCGTGCACTGCATGGAAGACCACCTGCGCGGGCAACGCTACCCGCTCGAGTCGGTCTACACCGATCCCACGGTGCAGTTGCTGCAGCGCTGACGCGCTGCAGCCCTCAGCCGCGCGCGGCTTCGCTTTCCAAGGCTGCGCCCTGCAGATAGGCCTGCAGATTGCGCAGGAACAGTTCGGCCCCTCGCTGGCGCGTGCCCAGCGAGGCCGAGGCGCTGTGCGGCGTCATCAGCACATGGGGCAGCGTCCACAGGGGGGACTCCGGCGGCAGCGGCTCTTTCGCAAACACGTCCAGGTAGGCCCCCAGCAGGTGGCCGCTGGCCAGCGACTCGATCAGGGCGGCCTCGTCGACGATCTCACCACGTGCGATGTTCACCAGCCCCGCACCTTGCGGCAGCAGGGCCAGGCGGCGCGCATCCATCAGGCCGCGCGTCTGCGCGTTCAGCGGGCAGGCCAGCACCAGCCAGTCGCAGCGCGGCAGCACCGTGTCGATGGCCTCCAGGCCCCGCACCTCGTCGAAACACTCCGCCGGCTGCGCCTGCCGGCGCAGACCGATGGTGCGCATCCCCAGGGCCTGCAGGCCGCGCGCGATCCGCGTGCCGATGTGGCCCACGCCCACGATCACCGCCGTCTGGCCTTGCAGGTCCCGGGGCAGTTGCGCGTCCTGGATCGGCGCCCACACCTTCTGCTGCTGGGCCTGCAGCCAGTGCGGAAAATCACGCGAGAGCATCAGCAGACCGGTCAGGGCGTTCAGGGCCACCGGTTCGGCATTGGTCCCCGCCGCGGTGCTGATGCGCACCCCGCGCTGCATCGAGGGTTGGTAGACCGGATGGTCCAGGCCCGCCGACACCAGCTGCAGCCACTGGAGGTTCGGCGCCGCGTCAATCAGGGACCAGAAGGCCTGCCCCTGCGGGCTGCGATGCTTGGCCTGGGTGCCCTCCCAGATGTCGCGTGAATAAAAGGCCACCTCGATGCTGGCGATCTGCGCGCTGCTGTAGGCGACCTCAGGGTCGAAGTGCAGCAGTTCCAGCCGGCGTGGCGCCGCTGCCAGGATCTGCGCCAGCGCCGCCTGATATTCGACGGCGATCTGCCGGGAGATCAGGAGGCTGGCACTCATGCTCAGAGGCTGGTGAGGCGCAGGTCCGCGACCTGCAGCCGTTCCATCTGCCAGAGCTGGGCCAGCAGCCGGGTAGCCGCTTCCGCGCCGATCACCGGTGAAGCCAGCTCAGTGAACTTGTCGTTGATGTCCGCGTCGGAGAGCGGCGCTTCCGGGTCGCCCTTGCGGCAGGGTGCGTACTGCTCGACCACACGGCCATCGATCAGGGTGATGACGATGCGCGCGGCGCGCAGGGCCGGGAAACCGGCGCTGAGCTGAGGGTCGGCCACGAGTGTCGTCCTAGCCATCAGATCGCGGATGGCCGTGTCGGCCAGGCGCTGCGGCTCGAAGGCGTTCAGGCGCACCGCGCCGTAGAGCAACGCATGGGCCACCACATAAGGCAGGCTGAACTTGGCCTCGAAGGCGGTGCGCGGCGCGAAGTTGCCAGTCACGTCCAGCGCGGTCTGGTAGGTGTCGATGCGGATGGACGCGATCTGCGCCGGGTCCAGGGCCTGCCCCTGGCGAATGTCCAGCATGGCGTCGATGGCCGCGAAGGTGTGGCCGCAGCAGCCGTGGTTCTTCTGCGTGATGACCTGGATGTTGTAGCGCGTGCCCAGGTCCCGTGTGGCCTCCGCCCAGTTGGGGTTGACCGACAGCGCGGCACCGAAACCCGCGGCGCCTTCCAGGATGTCCAGCGCGCCCGTGATGCCGTGGGCCGCGCCCTTGCCGGCGTTCACGCCCACCCAGGCCGCGTGGCCCGCGTGCAGGCACTTGGTCATGGCATCCGAGCGGAAAGCCTGCTGCAGGCCCGAGGCGAAGGTCGCCGCCGTGGCCAGCGCATGGCGCATGACCTCGGGGTTGCTGCCATCCACCAAGGCGGCCGTGGCGGCCGCGCTGCCGAAGCAGCCGATGGTGCCGGTGGTGTGGAAATAGCGGTAGTGCGAGGGCTGCACAGCCACGCCGATGCGCGTGGAGATCTCGTAGCCTATGGTGATGGCCTTGAGCAGGTCCGCACCACTGCAAGCCCGCTCCTCGGCCACGGCCAGGGCTGCGCCGATGGTGGGGCAACCGGGGTGGTAGACCGCGTCGCGGAAGATGTCGTCGAACTCGGCCGCGTGCGAGATGCTGCCGTTGATCCAGGCCGCCGTGGCGGCATGCGCCGTGGTGCGCTGGCCGGGCAGGCTGGACTTGCCATGCCCCAGCTCGTCGGCATGGGTGCGCATGAGCTGCGGGCCCGGCGCCAGGGCAATGCCCGGAAACAGCGCCGCGAACCAGTCGATCAAGGCGCGCTTGGCATGGTGCGTGACGTCGGCCGGCAGGGGGCGGGCCGATTCGCGCTGGGCATAGTCGGCGAGCTGGTCGATGATCATGGTGCTGGCTTCTTGTTTCTGCTTCAGTAGCTGATGGTCATCAGCCGCTCTTCGGTCATCTCGCGGATCGCGTAGGCCGGGCCTTCCCAGCCAAAGCCGGAATCCTTGACGCCGCCAAAAGGCATGGCGTCGATACGCGCACTGGAGGCCTCGTTGATGTGGATGCCGCCGAAACGCAGGGCCTTGGCCGCCGTGAAGGCCGTGTGCAGATCGGCCGTGAACAGGCCCACCGACAGGCCGAAGGGCTGGGCATTGGCCTGGGCCACGGCCTCATCGATGCCGTCGAACTCGATCACCGACATCACGGGCGCGAAGATCTCCTCGCAGACCACCTTCATCTCGGGCTTCACGTCGGTCAGGATGGTGGGGGGGATCACGTTGCCCGCACGCTGACCGCCGGTCAGCAGGCGCGCGCCGCCGGCCACGGCTTCGTCCACCCAGCTCTGCGCGCGCCTGGCATGGTGTTCGCTGATCATGGGGCCGATGATGGTGGCCGGATCGGCCGGGTCACCGGCTTTCATCTTCTGCGCCGCAGCGACGAGCCTGGGCACAAAGGTCGCGGCGATGCGGCGGTCCACATACAGGCGCTGCACCGAGGTGCAGACCTGGCCGGCCTTGCGGAAACCCGCGTTGAGGATCTTGGGGATGGCCAGTTCGATGTCGGCGTCGTGGCAGACGATGGTGCTGGCGATGCTGCCCAGCTCCATCTGTGTGCGGCGCAGGCCGGCGCCGCGCTGGATCTCGCGGCCCACACGCGTGCTGCCCGTGAAGGCGTAGAAGGCGATGCGCGGGTCGGCCACCAATTGGCCGCCCACCGTGGCGCCGTCACCGTGCACCAGGGCCAGCAGATCAGCGGGCAGGCCCGCCTCGATCAGGATCTTGCAGAGCTCGACCGCCGTGAGGGGCGTGAAATCCGAGGGCTTGATCACCACGGCATTGCCTCCGGCCAGGGCCGGGCCCACCTTGTGCACCAGCACATTGAGCGGTGAATTGAACGGGGTGATCACGCACACCACACCACGCGGGGAGCGCAGGGTGAACCCCACGCGGTTCTTCACACCGTCGGCCGCCTGCATGGGCACCATCTCGCCGTTGAGGCGCTTGGCTTCTTCCGCACACAGCTCGAAGGTCTGCACGCAACGGCGCACTTCGTTGTCGCCATCGGCACGGGTGAAACCGGCCTCGTGGCGCATGAGCTCGATCAGCGGCGCCATGCGCGACTCGACGATGCGCGCCGCGGCCAGCAGGATCTTGTAGCGCTGGTAGGGCGTCAGCGTAGACTGCTGCTGGCCCGTCACGGCGCCGGCCACGGCGGCTGTCACCTGCTCGGATGAGGCCACGGCCATCTCGCCGTAGACCTTGCCCTCGTACTTGTCGTGCAGGGCCTGGCGCGTGGCGCCGTCGACCCATTGGCCACCAACCAGCAGCTGACCCACGGGCGCGCCCATCACGCGGCTCCGGCGTAGGTCTGCTGGTCACCGCGCGTGTTGACCTTCAGGCCTTCCATGAACTTGTTGCGGATCTTGGCGGCGTCACGCTCGGTCACGCCGGCCGGCGGCGCATTGTCGGTGCGTGCGCAGATGAACAGCGGGCCATCGCTGCTGAGCGAAGCCTCGACCAGGGCCTCGAAATGGGCCTCATCCTTGGCCCAGACGCTCTGGACCAGGCCCGCGCCCTTGCCGATCGCCACCAGGTCCACATTGCTGGCCGTCATCGTGGGCTGGCCGCCGGTGATCTGGTAGGAGCCGTTGTCCCAGACGATGACGACCAGGTTCTTGAGCTTGAGGCTGGCGATGGTGCCCAGGGCACCGAGCTGCATCAGCAGCGAGCCGTCGCCCTCCAGCGCAAACACCTTGCGCTGCGGCTGGGCCAGCGCCACACCGACGGCGATGGGTGCGGCCAGGCCCATGGTGCCGAGCATGTAGAAATTCTGCGGACGCTGGCCGGCGGCCCAGAGGTCGAAGTGGGTGTGGCCGATGCCACCGACCACGGCTTCCTCGTGCTTGAGTTTGGCGACCAGGCGACGCGTCAGGTCGGAGCGGTTCATCACCTTGGCCGTATCGCGGCCAACGGACTGGAGCAGTTGTGCTTGCATGGTAGGTCCTTACTTCTTCACGCGTGCCGTCAGCAGCGGCGACAGGATCATGGCGGCGGCGGCCTGGGTGGCGTAGGCCTGCTTGATCATGCGGTCGGCGATGAACTCCACATCGTCCTGGCGTTCGATGGCGTAGTTCTCGATGTTGAGCGAGTTCAGGATCGGGCGCATGGTGCGGCAGACGATGACCTGGCCGAGCTGGAAGTCACCCAGCGTACCGCGTTCGGAGATCAGCATCAGCAGCGGGATCTGGTAGGGCACGGTCAGCGAGGCCAGCGCATTGGGCAGGGTGGCAAAACCACTGGTCTGCATCAGCACGATACCGCGCAGGCCGCCCATGTAGGCACCGGTCACGATGCCCACGGCCTCTTCCTCGCGCGCCGGGCAGACGACGGTGAAATACGGATCCGCATGCAGGCGCTTGATCAGCGGCGCCAGCACCTTGTCGGGCACATAGGTGATGAGCTTGATCTCGTTGGCCTTGAAGACGCGGACCAGGCTTTCATCCCAGGTTTCGCTCGCCGCGCCGCTTGTTTCTTGCACCATGGCAATACTCTCTTGTCTAAAAATTGGAACCGGTGCCCCCCGCGGCGGTGCACCCCACATCGTCGGGTCGAACCTAGTCTGCGCCGAGCTGCAACTTGCTGGGCAAGCGCTTCTCGATCGACCACTTCAGCAGGGCCGCGCCGCGGAAGATGCCGTGCGCGAACTTGCCATAGGGCAGGGTCAGGAAAAAAGCCATCACGAAACCCAGGTGCAGGGCCAGCGTGGCCGGCATGACGGTCGTGCCGCGCGCCCACCACAGGGCCAGGCCGGTCAGGCTGGTGAAAAACAGCAGGCCGATGAAACCGCGGTCCATGGGTTTCTGCGCGGCGTCCCCATGCTGGGGATGGCGGCGCAGGTTCAGGCGGAACAGCCCGGCCGTGCCGATCAGCAGCAGCACCCCACCCACCGCGCCCAGCACCTTGGGCAGGCTGGGCAGGTCGTAGGGCGCGACCCAGCCGAACAGATAGTGGTACAGCGTAGCCACGCTGGTGGCGGCAAAACACAGCATGAAGCCGTAGAAGGTGGCGTGGTGGAACAGGCGGCGTTTCTTGGTCCAGGCGTCGTCCTCGTTGTGGCAACCCTCGCCATGGCCGCCGTCCAGGTACTTCAGGCGCAGCGCATCGTGCGTGGCTTCCAGCGCAGCACCGCCCTGTACGGCAGAGATCGCGGGGGCGTCGTAGTCGCGGCCCGGCGTGACTTCGCGCCAGAAGCGACGCACTCCCAGGCCCAGGGCCAGCACGGCAAACAGGAACACCGGCGCAAACAGGCCCACCAGCAGGTTGTGCGGGAAGATGCCGTAGAAATCGGCCGAGGCGGGCACCCGCCACAGCGTGTCCTTGAGCCAGAGCGTGAGCATCATGAAAAACGCCAGCGCGCCGGCCAGCGCCAGCGAGAGCGTCAGCCCGTTGCGCTGGTAGAGGCGGCCGAAGGAAGGCGGCCAGGCGAAGTCCGTGTAGGTTTGCAGGCGCACCTTGGCCATGGCCTGGGGCACGTTGATGGCGAACTCGTGCGGCGGCGCGTACTGGCAGGCGTGCAGGCAGGCCCCGCAGTTGTGGCACAGGTTGGCCAGGTAATGCACGTCGGCGGCGTTGAATTCCAGCCGGCGTGTCATGGCCGGGAACACGGCGCAGAACCCTTCGCAATAACGGCAGCCATTGCAGATCTGCAGCTGGCGTGCCACTTCGGCTTCGGGGCTGCCGGGCACGACCTCACCGTTGGCCAGGGCCCGTGCCTCGCGGGTCAAAGTCTCAAGCTGTTGCACGTTCTTGCTCCGGATTCATGGTGTTCAGGGCAGCCTTCGCCGCCTCGGTGCCGGCGATGCGGCCGAAGGCCGTGCCGATGGACATGCCGACGCCGGCGGTGTAGCCCTTGCCCAGCACATTGCCGGCCATCATCTCGCCGGCCACAAACAGGTTGTCGCTGGGCTGGCCGCCGAAATGCACGGCGGCGCGGTCATTGACCTTGAGGCCCAGGTAGGTGAAGGTGATGCCTGGGCGCACCGCGTAACCGTAGTAGGGCCCGGTGTCCAGCGGCAGGGCCCAGTGGGTCTTGGCCGGCGCGATGCCTTCGGTGTGGCAGTCGTCGAGCGCCGTGTGGTCGAAAGTGCCTACCCGGCAGGCCGCGTTGTAGGCGTTCATGGTCTGCATGAAGGCGGCTTCGTCCAGGCCGAGCTTGCGCGCCAGCTCGGGCAGGCTGTCGGCCTTGACCCCCGGGAACACCGGCGGCATGAAACGGCCGATGGCCTTGCTGTCGATGATGGAGTAGCCGATCTGCCCCGGCTGCTGCGCCACCAGGCGGCCCCAGATGGCGTAACGCTTGGGCCAGAAGTCCTCGCCCTCGTCGTAGAAACGCTGGGCGTTCTGGTTCACCACCACACCCAGCGAGACGCAGTCGATGCGGGTGCAGATGCCGCCGTCGTAGGCCGGGGCGCGCGCGTCGATCGCCACGCAGTGCGACTGCGAAGGGTCACCGATCATGTCGGCGCCATGCTTCATCATGTCCTTGATCAGCACACCCTGGTTGAAACGCGTGCCGCGGATCAGGAAGTTGTCGGCCGGCCATTCGCCGCGCTCGTTCTGGCCCCAGGCCTCGCGCAGCCACTCGCGGTTGGATTCGAAACCGCCGGCGGCCAGCACGCAGGCCTTGGCCTCGATGCGCTCGTCCCCCACATAGGCCGCGAGGAACTTGCCGTCACTGATGTCCAGTCGGTCCACCGGCGACTCGTAGCGGATCTTCACGCCGAGTTTCTCGGCGCTGCGGTAATAGGCATTGACCAGGGCCTTGCCGCCCCCCATGAAAAAGGCATTGGTACGCGACAGGCTCAGCGTGCCCGACAGCGAGGGCTGGAAACGCACACCGTGCTTGACCATCCAGGGCCGGCAGGTGGAGGAGTCGCGGATGGTCAGGCGCGCCAGGTGTTCGTTGGTGATGCCGCCGGTGACCTTGAGCAGGTCCTGCCAGAACTCTTCTTCCGGGTAGGCGTCCACCAGCACGTCCTGCGGCGCATCGTGCATGCAGCGCAGATTGCGCGTGTGGATGGAATTGCCACCGCGCCACTCTTTTGGCGCAGACTCCAGCAGCATCACGCTGGCGCCCGCCTCGCGGGCCATCAGCGCGGCACAGAGGGCGGCGTTGCCGCCCCCGATAACCAAAACATCGAGATTCATATCAGTTGCTCCATGGCGTCGTACACGACCCGCGACGCGTGAAACAGGCCCTCTCGGGGAACGCCGTGAAACCGGCTTGGCCGGGCCACTGGCGTTGCCCCCTTGAGGGGGAAGGCGGCCTTCGGGCCGCCACAGGGGTGCTTCAAAACTGGTATTTGCGCAGGCCGCCGTCGACCGGGATCACCGCGCCCGTGATGTAGCTCGCGCGCGGCGAGGCCAGGAACGTAACCAGATTGGCCAGCTCTTCGGGTTCACCGTAGCGGCCCACGGGAATCTCGTTCTCGCACTGCCATTTCTGGAACTCGGGCGAGTAGTTGCGCATGATCTGCTCGGAGATGATGCGCCCGGGCGGTACGCAGTTCACGGTGATGCCGTGCTGGCCCACCATGCGCGACAGGCCCTTGGCCCAGCTGTGGATGCCGGCCTTGGCGCAGAAGGCGCCGTTGATGTGCTCGGGCTCGCTCTTGCCGGTGATACAGACAATGCGGCCCCACTTGCGCTCGATCATCTGGTCGATCAGGGCGTCGCCCAGCTGGCGCGGGCGATGGAAGTTCAGCGTGATCGCCTCCTGCCACTGCTCTTCGCTCACGTGCAGGTCCTTGAAGCTGCGCGAACCGCCGGCGTTGTTGACCAGGATGTCCACGTGCCCCAGGCCCTGTATCGCGGCCTGCGCCAGGTTTTTCGCGGCGTCCTCGGCATACATGTCCTGCTCGATCAGCACCGGGGCGTGTCCGCCGGCAGCCACGATTTCAGCGGCGACTTCCTTGAGCTTGTCCACGCGGCGCGCCGTGATGGCCAGGCGCACGCCTTCGGCGGCCAGGGTCTTGGCGATGCCACGGCCGATGCCTGCGCTGGCGCCAGTGACCAGCGCCGTCTTGTTCTTGAGCTGCAAATCCATGATTTGGGGTGTCCACAAAGCTGAGGGTGTGGACTTTAACCCCGGGGCCGGTTCTGGGCCAGCGGCCACCTGGCACAGGGGTATCACAAGTTGTGATGGCTCGCACCTACCAGGGTGAGGTCCAACCGCTCAGGGCTCCAGCAGGCTGGCGCCGACCCAGCGCCCCGAACGCACCAGTTCGCGCGCGCAGTCGGCCAGCACCACACGCGTGGCGAGTGCGGCCGGCGAGAGCTCGTCGTCCGACAGGCTGCACAGCATGTTGCGACGGCGGGCCAGGGTGTCGGCCAGCTCCGACAGGGCAAAACGCGTTGCCACATCGCTGTAGCGGCTCACCGCCGACCAGGGCTGCAGCGAACCGCCCAGGCCGTCTTCGACAGCGGCCATCAGCATGGTCAGGGAATCGATCTCGGCCACCACCGTGGGCTGGATCCGCGCACGGCTGAACACCGCGTCCAGTGCGCTGCGCAGGCCGTGGCCGCCCGTCGGCATGATCAGCGGCTCGCCCTTGAGGGCAGCGGCGCGCACCTTGGCCGGCGGCTCGCCCTGCACACTGCTGCGCGCGCGGATGTAATACAGCCGCTCCTCGAGCAGCGGCATCACGCTCCAGCGCCGCCCCGGGTCGGTGTTGAACAGCACCGCCAGGTCCAGCTGGCGCGCATTGAGCATGGTGGTGACATGGCCCGACATGCTTTCCACCAGGTGCAGGCGCACATCAGGGTAGCGCTCGCGCATGGCCCGCAGCAGGGGCAGGCCCAGCACGGCGGCCGTGGTGGGCGCCAGGCCCACGCTCACCGTGCCCGACAGGCGGGCCTGCTGGGCCGCGCGTGCGGCCTGCTCAGCGTGGCGCAGGGTCAGCTGGGCCTCGCGGAAAAAGGCCAGGCCCGCCTCGGTGGGCAGCACGCCCTTGCTGGTGCGCTGCAGCAGCCGGGTGGAGAGTTCGCCTTCGAGCCGGCTGACCTGCTGGCTCAGCGCCGACTGCACCATGCCCAACTCCTGCGCGGCGCGGCTCATGCTGCCGAGCTCCACCACGCGCACGAAATAGCGGATCTGCCTGAGTTCCATGAATGACCTGTTTTCGGACCGTATTGCCTACGGCTGGGATAATCGCACACCTATGAGCAAAGCAGGCAAACAGCGGGTGGTGGTGGGGTTGAGCGGGGGCGTGGACTCCGCCGTCAGCGCGCACCTGCTCAAACAGCAGGGTTACGAAGTTATCGGCATCTTCATGAAGAACTGGGAAGACGACGACAACAGCGAATACTGCTCGTCCAACATCGACTTCGTGGACGCCGCCGCCGTGGCCGACGTGATCGGCATCGAGATCGAACACGTCAACTTCGCCGCCGAGTACAAGGACCGCGTCTTCGCCGAGTTCCTGCGCGAATACCAGGCCGGCCGTACGCCCAACCCCGACATCCTGTGCAACGCCGAGATCAAGTTCAAGGCCTTCCTGGACCACGCCATGCGCCTGGGCGCCGAGAAGATCGCCACCGGTCACTACGCAAGGGTGCGACTGAACGAGCAGACCGGCAAACACGAACTGCTCAAGGGCCTGGACCCGGCCAAGGACCAGAGCTACTTTCTGCACCGCCTCAACCAGGCGCAACTCAGCAAGACGCTCTTCCCCGTGGGCGAGCTGCACAAGACCGAGGTGCGCCGCATCGCCGCCGAGATCGGCCTGCCGAACGCCAAGAAGAAGGACAGCACGGGCATCTGCTTCATCGGCGAACGCCCCTTCCGCGAGTTTTTGAACCGCTACATCCAGAAGGAACCCGGCCCCATCAAGGACGGCACGCCCGCGCCCGGCGACAAGGCCTATGGCCGTGTCATCGGCAAACACGAAGGCCTGAGCTTCTACACCCTGGGCCAGCGGCAAGGCCTGGGTATCGGCGGCATCAAGGCCAAAGGCGCGCAAAAAGGCGGGGGTGAGCACGCCCCCTGGTTCGTCGCGCGCAAGGATATGGAGAAGAACACGCTGTGGGTGGTGCAGGGGCACGACCACCCCCTACTGCTCTCGCCGCAGCTGCACGCGCAGGACCCGAGCTGGGTGGCGGGTGAACCGCCGAAGCCGGGCGCCCTGGCGGCCAAGACGCGCTACCGGCAGGCGGATGCGGCTTGTTCGATTTCTGACATCGAGGGTGCTGGGTTCAGCCTGGTTTTCCCGGAAGCGCAGTGGGCGGTGACGCCGGGACAGTCGGCGGTGCTGTATGACGGCGAGGTGTGTCTGGGCGGTGGCGTGATCGACGCTACCGAGGCCTGACGCAGGCAGTACCAAGGGCGCCGCAGCGCATGTCCTCCGCCCTCCTCGATTTTCAGGTGACGCTGCCCAAAGCCCGGGCCGTTCTGGTTCGCGTCGGCCGCACGGAAGGTTCGGCGCCGCGCGAGGCTGGCGCCTGGATGGCCGTACTACCCACACGCGTGATCGGCTCCATCGGCGGCGGACATCTGGAGTTCGACGCCATCGCACAAGCCCGCGCCATGCTCGCGGGCGCTCCCGTCCCCACCGAACCGCAACGCGTGGCCCTCGGCCCCAGCATGGGCCAATGCTGCGGCGGTGTGGTGTTTCTGCGCTATGAATTACTGGACCCGCAGGACGCAGCCGATCTGGCGCAGCGCCTGCACACACCGTCCACGCCCGTGGCCCTCTTCGGCGGCGGCCATGTGGGCCAGGCGATTGCGCGCCAGCTCGCCCATCTGCCCTTTGCCCTGCACTGGATCGACAGTCGCGACGAGATCTTTCCCGCGGACACGCCCCCCAACATCCGCTGCGAGCATTCGGACCCGGTGCAGGCCGCCGTGGCCGACATCGCCCCAGGCTCCTCTGTACTCATCATGAGCTTCAGCCATGCTGAAGACCTGGAGATCCTGGCCCAATGCCTGCAGCGTGCGCGCAAACAAAGCGACCTGCCCTATATCGGCCTGATCGGCAGCAAGAGCAAATGGGCCACCTTCCGCCACAGGCTGGAAGCGCGGGGTTACACCGAAGAAGATTTCGCGCGCGTGATCTGCCCCATCGGCGTGCCGGGCATTGCGGGCAAACAACCCGAGGTGATTGCGGTGGCGGTGGCGGCGCAGCTGCTGCAGCGCCTGTCGGGTTGATTCAGCGCACAGCCTGCCAATCAGCGCCGGGCATGATGCGCTTCATGAACTGGTCAAACATGGGCACGGTGAACGCCGTATCACCATGGCTCGGGCTCCAGATCATGCCCTTGGAAATCAACTGGTTGCGCATCGGTGCCAAAGCCGTGACCTTGCGATCGAGCACGCCGGCAATATCACCGGAGCGATGCGGCCCAGCGCCCAACTCTGCCATGGCGCGCAGATAGCGTTTTTCAGCGGGTGTCAGGCGATCAAAGCGCACACGGAAAAAACTCTCGTCCAGCGCAGCAATGACCGAAACCGAAGCCAGGTTGACGTCTTGCAAGGTGATCGGCGAGCGAGTCGCCACATCCCAGACATGCTTGCCCCACATCTGCAGGAAATAGGGGTAGCCCTGGGTTTCACTCACGATTTTTTCCAAGGCAGCCGGCTCCAGCGCTACGCCCTGTTCCTGGGCCGGCACCGCGATCGCTTCGCGCGCGGCGGCTGCGTCCAGCGGGCCGATGAAGGGAAAATCAAACAGGCGTTCAGCGTATGATTTGGCGCGTCCCATGCGCCCGGGCAACTGCGGCAAGCCGGCACCCACCAGCATCACGGGCAGCTGTCGTTGTGCGACCCGATGCAAGGCCGTGATCAGGGCCGCCATCTGCTCTTCCTCGACGTACTGCAACTCGTCAATAAAGATAACCAAGGCCGTGCTCGCGCTCTTGGCGGCCTCACCTGCAACCTCCAGCAAGGCCTGCAAGTCGTGTTCCAGATCCCCGTTGTCGGCCAGCCCCGGCTCGGGCTCGAAGTCGATGCCAACCTCGATATCTGCGTACTTGACCTTCAGTGCTCGGGCAAAGCCAGCTAGCGCCTGCAAGGCGCGTTTGCCTAGCTCACGTGCCTGTTCTACACGCGACAGCCGTAGCAGCGCTTGCCGCAACTGTGGCGCCAGAATGGCAGGCAGGGAGCGGCCTTCCGGCGCTTCGATGCGCAGAGTGTGCAGGCCCATGCCCTCCATCTCCATGCACATCCGGTCCAGTAGCACCGTCTTGCCCACCCCGCGCAGCCCGATCAGCAGCAGGCTCTTGGCCGGTCGCCCGGCGCGGATGCGCTCACCCGCGATGCGCACGGTATTGCGCAGCTCATCCCGTCCAGCAAGCTCAGGCGGGGGCGTTCCAGCGCCCGGGGCATAGGGATTGGTAACTGGGTCCATTCCGCGATCTTATACAGATATTATGTAAGTTACAAATTTTTATTAACTTCGATAATATTCCCATAAATCAAGCGACGTTCAGCGCGTGCCGGCCTGCTGCGCGAGCTGCAAGGCCAGGGTGTTCTGGCGTTCGATCAGCGCGCCCGTGTCCACCGTGGTCAGCTCGCCCTGGCGCACCACCACCCTGCCATTGACCACCGTGTAGTCGGCGTTGTCGCTGGAACAGAGCATCAGCGCGCCCACGGGGTCGTGCACGGCGGCGCCGGCCATGCTCAGGGTGTCGGTGCGGTAGAGGGCCAGATCCGCGCACTTGCCGGGGGCGATCTGCCCGATGTCGCTGCGGCCCAGCACACGCGCGCCACCGCGGGTGGCGAGCCAGAGCGCGTCGCGCGGGGTCATCTCGCTGGGGCCGGTGTCACAACCAAACTGGGTACGTCCATCGGACCCGATGGCCGGTGGTTCCAGTGCCTTGCCCACCCGCGCCAGCAGCATGGCCTGACGGGCTTCATTCAAAAGGTGGCCGGCATCGTTGCTGGCGCTGCCGTCCACGCCCAGGCCTACGGGCACACCGAGGTTGAGCAGGCGGCGCAATGGCAGGATGCCGCTGGCCAGGCGCATATTGCTGCAGGGGCAGTGGGCGATGCCGGTGCCGGTCTTGGCGAAGAGGTAACTGCCGTGTTCGTCGAGCTTGACGCAGTGGGCGTGCCACACGTCTTCGCCCACCCAGCCCAGCTCTTCCACGTACTCGGCCGGGGTGCAGTTGAAGTGTTCGCGGGTGTAGGCGATGTCGTGGTCGTTCTCGGCCAGGTGGGTGTGCAGGCGCACGCCGTAGGCGCGGGCCAGCTTGGCCGATTCGCGCATCAAATCCTGGCTCACGGTGAAGGGAGAACACGGGGCCACGGCCACCTGCAGCATGGCGCCGGGTTTCGTGTCGTGCCAGGTCTCGATGAGGCGGCGCGTTTCCTGGAGGATGAAGTCTTCCTTTTCCACCACGCGGTCGGGTGGCAGACCGCCCTGGCTTTCGCCCACGCTCATGCTGCCGCGCGTCGCCGTGAAGCGCATACCTATGGTGTGCGCGGCTTCGATGCTGTCGTCCAGGCGCACGCCGTTGGGGTAGATGTAGAGGTGGTCGCTGCTGGTGGTGCAGCCGGACAGCAGCAGCTCGCCCATGGCCACCTGGTTGGAGACCTTGACCATCTCGGGCGTGAGCCCGGCCCAGATGGGATACAGACCCTTGAGCCAGGAGAAGAGCTCGGCGTTCTGCACGCCAGGGATGGCGCGCGTGAGGCACTGCACCATGTGGTGATGGGTGTTGACCAGGCCGGGGATGACCACGTGGCGGCGCGCGTCGATCACCTCGTCGGCCTGGTCCTGCCACGGGCGCAGATCACTGCCCGCGGGCAGGACATGTTCGATGAAACCGTCGCGGATGAAGATGGACGCGTCTTTCAGTTCCGTGCGTGCGTCGTCCTGGGTGGCGATGCAGCGGGCGTCCTGGATGAGCAGAGTGGTCATCGGTGAACCTCAGTCTTGCAGCGCGCGCCAGACGCGCTCGGGGGTGGCAGGGGCGTTCATGGCCACACGGCCATCCTTGCGCGTCGCCGCCACGGCATCGCGGATGGCTTCCCAAACGGCAATGCCCAGCATGAAAGGCGGCTCGCCCACGGCCTTGCTGCCGAAGACGTTGTCTTCCCGGTTGGGCTCGGGCCAGAAATCCACCCGCAGCTTTTCGGGGATGTCGCCAGTGGCCGGGATCTTGTAGGTGCTGGGCGCATGGGTGGCCAGTTTGCCGTCGGCGTTCCAGACCAGCTCTTCGGTGGTGAGCCAGCCCATGCCCTGGATGAAACCGCCTTCGATCTGGCCAATGTCGATGGCCGGGTTGATGCTGTGGCCCACGTCGTGCAGGATGTCCACGGCGAGCACGCGGCTCTCGCCCGTCAGCGTGTCGATGGCCACCTCGCAGCAGGCCGCGCCGTAGGCGAAGTAATAAAAGGGCCGGCCCGTGAGAGTGGTCTTGTCGTAGTGGATCTTGGGCGTGCGGTAGAAACCGTCGCTCCAGAGCTGAATGCGGTTGGCGTAAGCGGCCTTGACCACCTCGCGGAAGTCGCGTGTGCTGCCGGCAGCGTAGACCTTGCCATTCGCAAACTGCACCTCGCCCGCGCCACAGCCCTGCAGGCCGGCCACGAAGGCGGCCAGGTTCTCGCGGATCTGGCGCGCGGCGAACTGGGCCGCGCGGCCGTTGAGATCAGTGCCGCTCGACGCAGCGGTGGCGCTGGCATTGGGCACCCGCGCGGTGTCGCTGGCGCTGACCAGCACGCGCTCGAAAGGCAGGCCCAGCTCATCGGCCACGATCTGCGCCACCTTGGTGTGCAGGCCCTGGCCCATCTCGGTGCCGCCATGGTTCACCAGCACGCTACCGTCGTTGTAGACGTGCACCAGCGCACCGGCCTGGTTGAACAAGGTGGCGGTGAAGCTGATGCCAAACTTCACGGGCGTGAGGGCCAGGCCTTTCTTGAGCACCGTGTGGTCACGGTTCCAGCCGGCGATTTCTGCGCGGCGCTCGCGGTAGCGCGCGGTCTGCGCCAGCTGCGTCATCAGCGGCCGCAGGATGTTGTCTTCCACCGTCATCTGGTAGTGGGTGACATTACGTTCAGTGATGCCGTACAGATTGCGCAGGCGCACGTCCAGCGGATCGCGGCCCAGCTGGCGCGCGATGTCGCCGAGGATGGTCTCGATGGCGATCACGCCCTGTGGGCCACCGAAGCCGCGGAAGGCCGTGTGGCTTTGCGTGTTGGTCTTGCAGCGGTAGCTGTCGATGCGCACATCACTCAGGAAATAGGCGTTGTCGCTGTGGAAAACGGCGCGGTCGGCCACCGGGCCCGAGAGGTCGGCGCTGAAGCCGCATTCGGCCAGCAGGGTGAGCTGCAGTGCGGTGATGAGGCCCGTGTCGTCATAACCCACGGTGTAGTCATAGGCGAAAGGATGGCGCTTGCCGGTGACCATGAAGTCGTCGTCGCGGTCCAGGCGCAGCTTGACCGGGCGGCCCGTCTTGTGCGCGGCCAACACGGCCCAGACGGCCAGATGGCCAGCCTGGGTTTCCTTGCCGCCGAAACCACCGCCCATACGGCGACATTCGACGCGCACGCGGTGGTTGTCCAGCCCCAGGGCATGGGCCACCCAGTGCTGGATCTCCCCCGGATGCTGGGTGCTGCTGTGGATCAGCCACTGCTGCTGTTCCTGCGGGATGGCGTAGGCGATCTGGCCTTCGAGATAGAAGTGTTCCTGGCCGCCGACTTCGAAGCTGCCGCTGAGCGTGTGTTGCGCCTGCTTCATGGCCTGCTCGGGCTCGCCGCGCTTCACGGTGACGGGCGGCAACACATAACTTTGCGCGGCATGGGCGGCGCGCGCGGTGAGCACCGCCGGCAAGGCTTCGATGTCGAGCTGCACGGCACGTGCGGCGCGGCGTGCCTGCATCACGGTCTCGGCCAGCACCAGGCCAATGACCTGGCCCACGTGCTGGACCGTGTCGCGCGCGAAGATGGGTTCGTCGTGCACGAAAGTGGCCAGCAGCGGGTCACCGGGGATGTCGGCCGCGAGCACCACGTCCACCACGCCCGGCATGACGCGTGCAGCCTTTGTGTCCACACCCAAGAGCCGGCCGTGCGCCACGGGCGAGAGGATGGGTGCGGCGTGCAGGGTACCGCGCAGCTCGGGCAGGTCGTCGATATAGGGCGCCAGACCCGGGACCTGGTGGCGCGCACTTTCGTGCGCGCCCGACTGGCCGCTGGCGAAGATGGGATCGGAAGCGCTCATGACAAGGCTTCCAGCTGCAGCTCGCCCTGCTCTTCGGCCCAATAACGCAATAGCAGGCGGCCCAGCACGCTGCGGCGGTAATCGGCGCTGGCGCGCATGTCGGAGATGGGCTCGAACTCGGCCTGCAGAACTTGGGCTGCTGCCTCGAAAGTGGCACGCGCCCAGGGCTGGCCCAGCAAGGCGGCTTCGGTATTCAGTGCACGCACCGGCGTGGCCGCTACACCGCCGGCGCCGATGCGGGCACCGCTGATGCGGCCCTCACGCACCGTGAGGTTCAAGGCCAGGCAGACGGCGGAAATGTCATCGTCCTGACGCTTGGAAATTTTGTAGATGCGTAGGTGTTCATCCGGCGTGGGCAAGGGCACGTCGATAAAGGCGAGGACTTCATCGGCCGCGAGTTGGTTCTTACGGTAGCCCGTGTAGAAATCGTCCAGGGGCACACGACGCTCGCCGCGCACACTGGCCAGCACCAGCGTGGCGCCCAGGGCCAGCAGCAGGGGCATGCTGTCGCCGATAGGCGAGCCGTTGGCCACATTGCCACCCAGGGTGCCGCTGTTGCGCACGGGCAGGCCGGCAAAACGCTCGGCAAAACGCTGGAGCTGCGGCCGGTCGGCCACCAGGGCGGCGTAGGCCTCGTGCAGGGTGACGGCAGCGCCGATGCGCAGGGTGTCGGAAGTGCGGCTGAGCTGGCGCAGTTCTGCCACGCGAGTCACGTCCAGCACCTGGGCGAACTGGCGGTGTTGTTTGGTGACCCACAGGCCCGCGTCGGTGCAGCCGGCCACCAGCTGGGCCTGCGGCAAATCAGCGCGCAGCCGTAAAAGCGCAGCCAGTGTGGTGGGTGCGCTGTAGCCGGCCGCGGGTGCGGGTGCGATCTGGCCCAGCTGGGCCAGCACCGTGGCCTCCGCCACCGTCACACGCGGCAGGGCGCCCATCTGCTGCGCGGCATCGAAGATAGGGCGGTAGCCGGTGCAGCGGCAAAGATTGCCCGAGAGATCGGTCTGCGCGATTTCACGGCTGACGGTTTCGCCAGCCAAGACACGATTCTGGTACATGCCGAACAGGCTCATGACAAAACCCGGGGTGCAGAAACCGCACTGGCTGCCGTGGCAGTTGACCATGGCCTGCTGGCAGGGATGAAGACCTGTGCCCCCACGCTCCGGCGCTGACGCGGGTCGCTGCCCCCCGGGGGGGCGTTCGTCACCTTGGGGCGGCCCGGCAGTGACGAAGCCATCATGTGCCCCGAGGTCCTGCGCAGTCCAGACCGCCAGGCCATGCACCGAATGGGCCATGCGGATGCAGCTGTTGATGGCCTTGTAGGCCAGACCCTCGCCCTGGGGTTCGGCCAGCACCACGGTGCAGGCACCGCAATCGCCTTCCCCGCAGCCTTCCTTGACGGCCGTGCATTGCAGGTCCTCGCGCAACACTTCGAGCAGTGTGCGGCTGGGGGCCACCCCCGTGAGCGAGACGATTTCACCCCGGCGGACGAATTGCAGCGGTTTCTCTTCCATCTCGGTCTCCGAAGCAAGCGTCATACCAGCGGGGGTCGACACGCAGCGGTTTGTATGCAATATTTGTATGCAGGACTTGGCACAGTTATAGCTTAAGCTAGTGCGGTTCGCCCGGATTTCTCACCCGCGAACACCCCTTTTGACATCATGAGCACCTCTGTCGCAGACGCCCCGCCTCGCCTTGCGCTTTCCGGTATCACCAAGCGCTACCCGGGCGTGGTGGCCAACCGCAACATCTCCCTGACGGTGCTCCCGGGCCAAATCCATGCACTGCTGGGCGAAAACGGTGCGGGCAAGTCCACCCTGATGAAGATCGTCTACGGCGCCGTCAAACCCGACGAAGGCCAGATCGTCTACAAGGGCCAGCCGGTGCAGATCCGCAACCCGCAGCAGGCGCGGGCCCTGGGCATCAGCATGGTGTTCCAGCATTTCAGCCTGTTCGATTCGCTGACCGTGGCCGAGAACGTCTGGATCGGGCTGGACAAGAGCCTGACGCTGGCCGAGGTAAGCCAGCGCATCCGCGACAAGGCGCAGCAGTACGGCCTGGACATCGCCCCCGAGCGCCATGTGCACAGCCTAAGCGTGGGCGAGATGCAGCGCGTGGAGATCATCCGCGCCCTGCTGGGCGAGCCGCAATTGCTGATCCTGGACGAGCCGACCTCGGTGCTGACGCCGCAGGCCGTGGAAAAACTTTTCGAGGTGCTGCGCCAGCTGGCGGCACAGGGCTGCAGCATTCTTTACATCAGCCACAAGCTGCACGAGATCCGCGCGCTGTGCACGGCCTGCACGGTGCTGCGTGGCGGAGAGGTCACCGGCGTGTGCGACCCGCGCGAGGAAAGCAATGCCTCGCTGAGCCGCCTGATGATCGGCACCGAGCCGCCGGCCCTGCAGCACAAGCCGCCCCAGACCGGCGCGGTGCAGCTGGACGTGCGGGGCTTGAGCCTGCCACGGCAGGACCCCTTTGGTGTGGACCTGGACAACATCGCGCTGCAGGTGCGCGCCGGCGAGGTGGTGGGCATTGCCGGCGTGTCGGGCAACGGCCAGCGCGAGCTGCTGTACGCGCTCTCAGGCGAAGACCTGCGCAGCGCGAGCGGCAGCATCCGCGTGGGGGAGCAGGACGCCAGCCGGCTGGACCCGGCACGCCGCCGCACACTGGGCCTGCACTTCGTGCCCGAAGAGCGGCTGGGCCGCGGCGCCGTGCCCGCCATGGGCCTGGACCACAACCTGCTGCTCACGCGCGGCGAATCGCTGGGCCCGCTGGGCTGGATCCGCACCAAGGTGCTGGCCGCCCAGGCGCGCGGCATCATCGCGCGCCTGCACGTGAAGGCGGCGGACGAACACGCCGCCGCGCGCAGCCTCTCGGGCGGCAATCTGCAGAAGTTCATCGTGGGCCGCGAGATCGACGCCGGCCCGCGCCTGCTGATCGTCTCGCAGCCGACCTGGGGCGTGGACGTGGGCGCGGCCGCACAGATCCGCGCCGAGATCCTGGCGCTGCGCGACGCGGGTTGCGCCGTGCTGGTGGTGAGCGAGGAGCTGGAAGAGCTGTTCGAACTGAGCGACCGCCTGCACGTGATGGCCAAGGGGCGGCTTTCGCCCTCCCTGCCCATGGCAGAGGCCACGACCGAACGCATCGGCGAGTGGATGAGCGGCCTGTGGCACACCGAGGTGCAACAGCACCTGCACGAACTGGAGGCCGGCCATGCTGCGGCTTGAAGCGCGCCCCCAGCCCTCGCGCGCCTGGAGCCTGGGCTCGCCCCTGCTGGCGCTGGCGCTGACCGTGCTGCTGGGCGTGATCCTCTTCATCGCCCTGGGCAAGGACCCGCTGCGCGGCCTGCAGATGTTCTTCTGGGAGCCCATCAAATCCAGCTACGCGCTGGGCGAGCTGATGGTCAAGGCCACGCCGCTGCTCATCATTGCGCTGGGCCTGGCGGTGTGTTTCCGCTCCAATGTCTGGAACATCGGGGCCGAGGGGCAGTTCGTGATCGGCGCGGTCTGCGCCGGCGGCGTGGCCCTGCTGGCCGACAAGGGCACGGGGCCCTGGATCATCCCGGCGCTGTTGCTGGCCGGTGTGCTGGGCGGCATGCTGTGGGCCGGTATCACCGCGCTGCTGCGCGACCGCTTCCACGCCAACGAGATCCTGGTGAGCCTGATGCTGGTCTATGTGGCCATCCAGCTGCTCAACTTCCTGGTGCACGGCCCCTGGAAGGACCCGGGCGGCTACAACTTCCCGCAGACCAAGACCTTCGAAGCGGTGACGCAGATCCCGCGCCTGATGAGCGGCTCGCGCCTGAACATCGGCCTGCTGCTGGCGCTGCTGGGCGCGGGTGTGCTCTGGGTTTTCCTGTTCCGGCTGCGCGCGGGTTTTGCGCTGCAGGTGGGCGGCTTGGCGCCGGCGGCGGCGCGTTACGCAGGTTTCTCATCGCGCCGCGCGCTGTGGACGGCGCTGCTGGTCTCGGGCGGTGCGGCCGGCCTGGCCGGCGCACTGGAGGTGGCGGGGCCCATTGGCCAGCTCACGCCCTATGTGCCGGCAGGTTACGGTTTCGCGGCCATCATCGTGGCCTTTGTGGGGCGGCTGCACCCGGTGGGCATGGTGTTTTCGGCCATCCTCATGAGCATGTTCTACATCGGCGGTGAACTGGCGCAATCGCGCCTGGGCCTGCCCAAGTCCATCACCGGCGTGTTCCAGGGCCTGCTGCTGTTCACGCTGCTGACCTGCGACACGCTGATCAACTACCGACTGCGTCTGAAAGGGGCCCGCTGATGGAGTCCTACGCCCTGCTGCTCGCGGCCACGCTCAACGCCGGCACGGTGCTGGCGCTGGCCGCGCTGGGCCTGCTGCTCAACGAGAAGTCGGGCATCGTCAACCTGGGGGCCGAGGGCATGATGCTGTGCGCCGCCATTGCCGGCTTTGCTGCCGTGGTGCACACGGGGAGCGACAGTCTGGGTTTTCTGGCCGGCATGGGGGCGGGGGCGCTGCTGGCCGCGCTGTTTGGCTGGCTGGTGATCTGGCTCAACACCAACCCCTATGCCACCGGCCTGGCGCTGAGCCTTTTCGGCGCCGGCTTCTCGGCCTTTGCAGGCATCAACTATGTGCAGGCCAAATTGCCCGAGCGCACGCAGTGGATCGTGCCCGTGCTGGGCGACATCCCCTGGATCGGCCCGGCGCTGTTCCGCCAGCACCCGCTGGTCTACCTCACCGTGGCGCTGGCCGTCGCGCTGATCGTGTGGCTGGGGCGCAGCCGCAGCGGCCTGATCCTGCGCGCCGTGGGCGAATCGCCCGAGTCGGCGCACGCCCTGGGTTACCCGGTGCGGCGCATCCGCCTGGCGGCCGTGGTGGCCGGCGGCGCGCTGTGCGGCCTGTCGGGCGCCTACCTGTCCATCGTCTACACCCCGCTGTGGGTGGAGGGCATGGTGGCCGGCAAGGGCTGGATTGCGCTGGCGCTGACCACCTTTGCCACCTGGCGCCCGGCACGGGTTCTGCTGGGCGCCTACCTCTTCGGTGGCGTGACCATGCTGCAGTTCCACCTGCAGGGCACGGGCGTGGAAATGCCCAGCCAGTTCCTGGACATGCTGCCCTACCTGGCCACCATCGTGGTGCTGGCCCTGATCTCGCGCAATCCCGCATGGATCCGCGTGAACATGCCGGCCTCGCTGGGCAAGAGCTTCACGCCCGGCTCATAATCCCGTCGTCTTTTCCAACCGCTTTTTCAACCCAGTGAGGACACCCATGACCGACCTGACCAAACGCCGCCTGTTCCAGGCTGCTGCCATTTCCGCCATCGCCGCCGCCGCCCTCGTGGGCTGCGGCAAGAAGGAGGAACCCGCTGCCGCGCCGGCTGCTGCGCCCGCGCCCAAGGCCGCGCCGCTGAAGATCGCGTTCGCCTACGTGGGCCCCGTCGGTGACGGCGGCTGGACCTTTGCGCACGACAACGGACGCAAGGCGCTGGAGAAGGAATTTGGCGACAAGATCGTCACCAGCTACGTCGAGAAGGTACCGGAGAGCGCCGACGCCGAGCGCGTGATACGCGACATGGCTGGCCAGGGCAACACCCTGATCTTCGGCACCACCTTCGGCTACATGGAGCCCATGCTCAAAGTGGCCGCCGACAACAAGGGCGTGAAGTTCGAGCACGCCACCGGCTACAAGACCGCCGAGAACCTGCGCACCTACGACAGCCGCACCTACGAAGGCGCCTACATGGCCGGCGTGATCGCAGGCAAGATGACCAAGAGCAACACGCTGGGCGTGGTGGGCTCGATCCCGATCCCCGAGGTGATCCGCAACATCAACAGCTTTACCATGGGCGCGCAGTCGGTCAACCCCAAAGTCAAGACCAAGGTGGTCTGGGTGGGCGAGTGGTTCAATCCGCCGAAGGAAACCGAAGCCGCCACCGCGCTGATCAACGGCGGCGCCGACGTGCTGATGCAGAACACCGACTCCTCCGCCGTGCTGCAGACCGCCGAGAAGATGGGCAAGCGCGCCTTCGGCTGGGACAGCGACATGACCGCCTACGGCCCCAAGGCCCACCTGGGCTCGGCCATCATCAACTGGGGTCCGTACTACATCAAGGCCACGCGTGAAGCCCTGGAAGGCAAGTGGACCACGGGCCAGGCCTGGTGGGGCGTGAAGGAAGGCGCGATCGACATGGTCTCGGTGGCCGACGATGTGCCGGAAGAGACGAAGAAGCGCGTGGACGAGATCCGCGCGGGCCTCAAGGCCGGCACCTTCGCCATCTGGAAGGGCCCCATCGTCGGCCAGGACGGCAAGGAAGTGCTGAAGAAGGACGAAGTCGCCGACGACAAGTTCCTCGGTGGCGTGAACTTCTACGTCAAGGGCGTGGAAGGCAAAATCCCCGGGGGCAAATAAACCCGCGCGCGGATGATCAGGGGCTGCTTCGGCAGCCCCTTGTTGTTTGAAGAAGCAGGAGGAACGAACCATGCTGCCCATCCCCGACATCCCGGTGGACCGTCTGCCCGATCTGCTGCGGGCCATGCCCAAGGCCGAGCTGCACATCCACATCGAGGGCTCGCTGGAGCCCGAGCTGATCTTCGCGCTGGCGCAACGCAATGGGCTGGCCCTGCCCTACCCCAGCGTAGAGGCCCTGCGACTGGCCTACGCCTTCACCGACCTGCAGAGTTTCCTGGACATCTATTACGCCGGCGCCGGCGTGCTGCTGACCGAGCAGGATTTCTACGATATGGGCATGGCCTATTTGAAGCGCGCGGCGGCCGACCATGTGGTGCGCGCCGAGATCTTCTTCGATCCGCAGACCCATACCGCGCGTGGTGTAGCCATGGACACGGTGATCCACGGCCTGCACCGCGCCTGCTGCGAGGCCGCCGCCCTGGGTGTGAGCGCCGAACTCATCCTCTGTTTTCTGCGCCACCTCAGCGAGGAAGAGGCTTTCGAGACGCTGGAGCAGGCCCTGCCGTACCGCGACCTGTTCATCGGCGTGGGCCTGGATTCGAGTGAGCTGGGCCATCCGCCCGAGAAATTCGCACGCGTTTTCGCACGCTGCCGCGAGCTGGGCCTGCGCCTGGTGGCCCATGCCGGCGAAGAGGGCCCGCCGGCCTATGTGTGGAGCGCGCTCGATGTGCTGAAGGTGGAACGCATCGACCACGGCGTACAAAGCGTGCACGACACCGCACTGATGCGCCGCCTGGCCCAGGACCGCATTCCGCTCACGGTCTGCCCGCTGAGCAATCTCAAGCTCTGCGTCTTCCCCACGCTGGCCGCACACAATCTGGGTGCCCTGCTCGACGCCGGCCTGGTGGCCACGGTCAACTCCGACGACCCGGCCTACTTCGGTGGTTACGTCAACGACAACTACACGCAGACCTTTGCGGCCACCGGGCTCAACGCCCGCCAGGCCTACACGCTGGCGCGCAACAGCTTCGAGGCGAGTTTTGCCGAGACGCGCTTGAAGCAGCAATGGAGCGCTGCGCTCGACGCGGCCTTCGAGCAGGCGGCCGCCTGAAGCTGGGCCACGGCCCGCTCAGCCCATGCGCGCCAGCAGCGTCTCCATGTCCTTCATCATGGCCGAGAGGTCGGCCTTCTGCTCTTCGCCGGGGGAGAGGCGCGCTTCGAGCTCCTGCTCCATGAAGCAGACCGTCATGCGCAGGTAGGTGCTGTCCAGCGCCTTGCGCACAGCACTGAACTGCTGGCCGATCTTCAGGCAGCTCTCGCCGTCCTCGATCATGCGCTGGATGCCACGCAGCTGGCCTTCGGCGCGGCGCAGGCGGTTGAGCACCTCGGTGCGTGCGTCGCTGTCGGTCAGCACGGTGGGGTCGCAGCCCACCGCGGTGCTGGCAGGTGCCGGGGCTTTCTTCAAGGATGCGCTCTTGGCCATGCCTCTTCCCTTTATTTGAGTTGCTGGCCGTTGGCGTCGCGCACGCTCACGTGCAGGGGGATGCCCTGCGCCACGCTGGCGCCCACGGTGCAGAAGGCCTCGAACTGTTCGAGCACACGGTCCAGGTGCTGCAGGCTGGCGGCCGGCACGCCCAGTGTGAGCTCCACGTTGAGCCCCAGCACCCGCAGGCGGTTCTCTGCGTTGCGGCCGATCTCGGCCATGACCTCACAGCTGATGGGCTCGGGCGCCTGCTTGAACTTGCGCAAGGCAAACAGCAGCGAATCCGACAGGCAGTTGCCCACAGCCGCCGCGAGCAACTGCACGGGCGTGGGCCCCTGGCCCTGGCCCAGCGGCGGGTTCTCGTCACCGATCAGCGGTGGCTGGCCGGTGCCGAAGTCGATGGCAAACTGGAAGTCCTGCTGCTGACGCAGCACGACACGGGGTATGGACTCGCTCATGGTGAGCTCCTGGTGATGGCTTACTTGGTACCGCAGGAACCGCCTTCAGGCACGCCCATTTTCCTGAGCAGGATGCCGGGCGGGCAGAAGCCGGTGATGCCGGACTGGAACAGGTTGAAACCGACGAAGGCGGTGAAGGCCAGGAACCAGGGGCTCACGAAGATCGGGCTGGCTTCGATGCCCAGGGCCAGCGACAGCATGACAAAGAAACCGGCCATGATGCGGATGTAGCGTTCAACAGTCATTTTTAACTCCTAGGGTTCAGGTTGAGGAAAGGGGAGACAGGGGCGTACCGTCGGCGTTCTCATGCTTGCGGAGGTACAGGGCGTAATAGAGCACCGGGATCACCACCAGCGTGAGCAGGGTGGAGACCAGAATGCCGAAGATCAGGGCGATGGCCAGGCCATTGAAGATCGGGTCGTCCAGGATGAAGAAGGCGCCGATCATGGCGGCGAGACCCGTGAGCGCGATGGGCTGCGCGCGCACGGCGGCCGACTGCACCACCGCCTCGCGGAACTTCATGCCCTGGCTGACCTGCAGCTCGATGAAGTCCACCAGCAGGATGGAATTGCGCACGATGATGCCGGCCAGCGCGATCATGCCGATCATGGAGGTGGCGGTGAACTGCGCGCCCAGCAGGGCGTGTCCCGGCATCACGCCGATGATGGTCAGCGGGATGGGCGCCATGATGACCAGGGGCGTGGTGTAGGAGCGGAACTGCGCCACGACCAGCAGGTAGATCAGGATCAAGCCGACGCCGTAGGCGGCGCCCATGTCGCGGAAGGTCTCGTAGGTGATCTGCCACTCGCCGTCCCACTTCAGGGCGTACTGGCGGTAGGTGTCGGTGGGCTGGCTGATCCAGTACTCGGCCAGTTCACCCGTACCCTTGAGCGCGGCTTCTTCCAGCTTCGGGCGGATGGCGAACAGGCCGTAGAGCGGCGAGTCCAGCTGGCCGGCCATGTCGCCGAAAACATAGCTGACGTTGGCCAGGTCCTTGGTGAAAAGCGGCTTGTCGATCACACCGCGCTCCACGCGCACCAGTTCCGACAGCGGCACCAGCTGGCCGTTGGCCGCGCGCATGGGCAGGGCCAGCACCGTGTCCAGGCCCACCTGCTTGTCGCGCGGCAACTGCAGGCGCACCGGCACCGGGTACTTGGACTGGGCGTCGTGCAGCCAGGCGGCGTCGGTGCCCGAGAGCGCGGCCGAGACGGTCTGGGCTACGGCGGACACCGGGATGCCCAGGGACTCGGCACGCTGGCGGCGCACGCGCAGCCAGGCGCGCGGCGCTTCTTCCTTGAGGGACGTATCCACGCCCACGATGTCCGGCGTAGCGCTGTAGGCCTGGGCCACACGCTGCGCCAGTTGCTGGCGACCGGCTTCGTCGGGGCCATAGATCTCGGCCACCAGCGGGCTCATGACGGGCGGGCCCGGCGGCACTTCAACCACCTTGACACGTGCGCCGTGTTTCACGCCGATCTTTTCCAGCTCGGGGCGCAGGCGCTGCGCGATGGCGTGGCTCTGCTCCTTGCGGTGCTGCTTGTCGACCAGGTTGACCTGCAGGTCGCCCTGCTCGGCTTCGGCGCGCAGGTAGTACTGGCGCACCAGGCCGTTGAAGGTGATGGGCGAGGCGGTGCCGGCATAGGCTTGCAGGTCCAGCACCTCGGGCTGCTGCGCGAGGAAGGCGCCCAGCTCGTGCAGGGTGGCGGCCGTGTCTTCCAGCGGGGCGCCGGCCGGCATCTCGACCAGCACCTGGAACTCGCTCTTGTTGTCGAAGGGCAGCATCTTGAGCACCACACCGACAAAGGAGGACGGCACCAGGGTCAGCGCGACCGACAGCAGCAACGCGCCCATGATGCCGCCCAGCAGCAGCATGCGCTGGCGCGCGCTGCTCAGGAAGGGCGTGAGCACGCGGGTGAACAGCGTCTGCAGTTTGGCGCCGATGCCACCGCTGGCGTGGCCGTCATGCGCCGCGTGGCCGGGGCCGTGCTGTTTCATGAGCTTGAGCGCCAGCCAGGGCGTGACCGTGAAGGCGATGGCCAGCGAGATGGCCATGCCCAGGCTGGAGTTGATCGGGATCGGGCTCATGTAGGGGCCCATCAGGCCGCTGACGAAAGCCATGGGCAGCAGCGCGGCGATCACGGTCAGCGTGGCCAGGATGGTGGGGCCGCCCACTTCATCAACGGCGCGCGGGATGATCTCGCGCAGCGGCGCATCCGGTGTGAGCTGTTGGTGGCGGTGGATGTTCTCCACCACCACGATGGCGTCGTCCACCAGGATGCCGATGGAGAAGATCAGCGCAAACAGCGAGACGCGGTTGAGCGTGAAGCCCCAGGCCCAGGAGGCGAAGAGCGTGGCCATCAGCGTCAGGATCACGGCGGCGCCGACGATGACCGCCTCGCGCCGGCCCAGCGCAAAACCGACCAGCAGGATGACCGAGCCGGTGGCAAAGGCCAGTTTCTGGATCAGCTTATTGGCCTTCTCGGCCGCGGTCTCGCCGTAGTTGCGGGTGACGGTGGCTTCGATGTTGCCGGGGATGACGGTGTTGCGCAGGGCCTGCACGCGGGCGTGGGCGGCACGCGCCACGTCCACCGCGTTCTCGCCCGGCTTCTTGGTGACGGTCAGCGTGACGGCCGGGTAGACCTGGCCAGCGGGCAGGGCATCGGCGCCCTCGCCGGGGGCCTTGGCGGCGCCGGGGGTGAACCACACATAACGTTGCGGCTGCTGCGCGCCTATCTCGACCCGCGCCACTTCGCGCAGGTAGACCGGGGCGCCCTTGCTGACGCCGACGACGATGTCGCCCACGTCCTGTGCGGAGCGCAGGAATTCGCCGGTCTCCACACTGAGCATCTGCGGCGCGGCGCCGTTTTTCTTGCCCTGGATGTCGAGCACGGTACCCGCGGGCATGCCGAAGTTGGCGGCGGCCAGGGTCTGCTTGAGGCTGAGCACGTCGATGCCACGGGCGCGCAGGCGGGTCGGCTCCAGCCAGACATGCACGGCACGGCCGGGGCCGCCGATGGTCTGCACCTCCCGCGTGCCCTTGACGCGCTTGAGTTCGGTTTCCAGCGCATGGGCCACACGCTCGAGCTCATGCGCGGGCTGGGCGTCCTTGCTCCACAGCGTCACGGCCAGCACCGGTACGTCGTCGATGCCCTTGGGTTTCACGATGGGGCTGAGCGTGCCCAGGTCGCGCGGCAGCCAGTCCTGGTTGGCGTTGAGCACGTCGTACAGGCGCACCAGCGCCTCGGTGCGCGGCACACCCACCTCGAATTGCACGGTGAGCACGGCCAGGCCAGGGCGGGCCACGGAGTAGGTGTGTTCGATGCCGGCGATCTGACTGAGCACCTGCTCGGCCGGGCGCGCCACCATGTTCTGCACATCGGTGCTGCTGGCCCCGGGGAAGGGGATCAGCACATTGGCCATGGTCACGTTGATCTGCGGCTCTTCCTCGCGCGGCGTGACGAACACGGCGAACAGGCCGAGCAGCAAGGCCACCAGGGCGAGCAGGGGCGTGATGGCGTTGGCCTGGAAGGCCGCCGCGATGCGTCCGGAAATGCCCATGCGCTCTTGCTGGCTGTCTTTCATGGCGGTTCTCACGGTTGGGCGGCGACGGCACCGGCCAGACCGGCCTTGACCGGGTCCAGCGCCACACGCTCACCAGCGGCCAGACCGGCCACGATTTCCACACCCTCGGCGCCATGATCGGCCCCCAGGCGCACGGCCCGCAGCACGAAACCGCGCTCGGTGGCCACATACACGGCGGTCAGTTCACCGCGGCGCAGCACGGTACCGGCCGGCACCACAGTGCGGTTGGCCTGGCCACCGACAAAACGCACGCGTACCTGCTGGCCTGGCAGCAGATTCTGCGCCGCCTGGCTCGACAGGTCCAGGCGCCAGACCACGGTCTGCGACACGGGATCGGCCGCCGGCATGGCGCTGCGCTTGATGGGCGCCACCCACTGGCTGTCGCCGTTCGCCGCGCTCAGCTGCACCAGCACCTCCCTGGCCGCGCGGGTGCTGTCGGCCAAGGAGGCCGGCACCTGCACCACGGCGCGCAGCGGCAGCGGAGCATAGACCGTCACGATGGGCTTGCCCGGCACGGCCAGGTCGCCGGCTTCGACGTGCGTCTGCAGCACCCAGCCGTCATAAGGCGCGGTGACGCGCGTGTAGCCCTGGGACAGCGCCGACTGGCGCGCCCCGGCCGAGGCCTGGGCCTTGCCGGCCTGGGCGGCCTTGTACTGTGTTTCGGCCACGTCCAGCGCAGCCTGGCTCACGAAACCCTGGCTTTGCAGGTTGCGCGTGCGCTCGTAGTGGGCCTGGGCGTTGCGCAGCTCGGCCTCGCTCTGGGCCACCTGGGCGGCGCTGCGTTGCACACCGACCGAGCTTTCCTGGTCGTCGATGGTGGCCAGCAACTGGCCGGCCTTGACGCGGTCGCCCATCTTGACCAGCAGCTTGACAATGCGTCCGGAGGCCTGGGCCGAGATGACACTCTGCTTGACCGGCTCAATGACGCCGTCAATCTCGTAACCGGTGGACACCGGGCGGGCACCGATCTGCACGGTGGGCACCACCACAGCGCCCTGGGCCAGCACGGGCGCGCTGGCCAGCACGGCCAGGGAAACGACAAAGGCGAAGGTGTGGATCAATTTCATGCGGCGCTCCATATACTGGCGGCAGTATAGCAATATACCCCCAGGAGTACAAGACCGGGGGACAAAAAACCCCGCGACCTTGCGGAGGCGGGGTTGCTGAAGCCGGGAAGGACCTCCCTCGTGGGTCAGAACGGAATGTCGTCGTCCATGTCCTCGAAACCGCTGGCCGATTTGGCCGGGGCTTGCGGGCGCGGGGCGGCGCTGGGCGCCGGGCGCGCAGCCGGGGGGGCGCTGCGGCGCGGGGCACCGCCACCGCTGTCTTCGTCCGGGCCGCCCATGCCTTCGCGGCCGCCGAGCAATTGCATTTCGGTGGCGATGATGTCGCAGGTGTTCTGCTCGACGCCATCCTTGTTGGTGAACTTGCCGTATTTGATGCGACCCTCGACGTAGACCGGGCGGCCCTTCTTGAGGTACTCGCCGGCGATCTCGGCCAGGCGGTCATAGAAGGTGACGCGGTGCCACTGGGTGTCTTCGATCATTTCACCGGAATTCTTGTCCTTGCGGCGGCTGGAGGTGGCCACGCTGACGTTGGCCACGGCCTGGCCCGAGGGCAGGTAACGGATTTCGGGGTCGCGGCCGCAGTTGCCGACCAGGATGACTTTGTTGACGGATGCCATGGTGTGTACTCTCTTGCTCAGATGGAAAGATTGTGCCGCAAATGGGCAGGTGTCAGGCCAGACTTCCGAGATGGCTTTGGGCCGCCTGGGCAAGCGCTGGGTCAAACGTGGCCAGCGGGCAGCGCAGCTCGGAGGCCAACCAGAGGTAGGCCGCGTCATAGGCACTGAGCTGATAGCGTTGCGCCAGCTCGGCCACGGCCACCGGGTCGACGGCATGCAGGTCGATGTCCATCTCCGCGGCCAACCCCAGACCGTAGGCGGCATGCGCCTCGCCGCGACGCAGCTTCTCGACGGCCACGCTGGCAATTTCGACCTGCAGCAGATACGGTGCATGCAGGCTGCGCGCCTCCAGACGCTCCAGCGCCTGTTCACCCCAGGGTTCACGAAAGACGATGCCGGCGAGCGCGCTGCAATCCACCACGATGGGCGGGCGGGCCTGGTAGTGCGCCGGGGGTTCGGCGATGTGCAGCTGGCTCATCGGCTTTCACGCCCCTCGCGTAGGAGGGCCAGGCTGGACACCTGCGCCGTGATGGCTTGCGGATAACGGGCCAGCAGCTCCTGGCGCACCTGCGCCAGCGTCTTGCTGCCCTGGCGCAGCACAGGCCGACCGGTCGTGTCCTGGCCCGGCGCAGAGGCCGGACCGGCTTGTGCAGGGCTGGTGACCGGCTGTGTGAGCACCTGCTCCAGGATGGCCATCAACTCGCCCTGGAGCGACCGGTGATGCTGCAGCGCGCGCTGGCGCAGGGCTTCGGCCCAGGCTGCGGGAACGTCCTTGATGGAAAGATGGGGCATGGTGCTGCTTTGGATCCAAAACGGATCCATTATGGACGCATCAAAATCAGGAGTCAATTCACACGGGGGATCAGTTCAGGCTTTGCGGCCAGGCGCCGTCATGGGCCAGGCCAGCAGCAGCCACAGGCCCATGCCCGCTGCGCAGGCGATGAACAGCGTCGGCACGCCCTGGGTCTTGACCAGCCAGCCGCCGGCCATGCCGCCGGCAAAAAAGCCCAGCGACTGCAGGGTGTTGTAGACGCCCAGGGCGGCGCCGCGCGCATGGGGCGGGGCCACGCGCGAGGCCAGGCTGGGCTGGCTGGCTTCAAGCACGTTGAAGCCGCAGAAAAAGAGGAAAAGCATCAAGGCCAGCCAGGCGATATGCGGGGCGTCCGCGGCCCACAGCAGGCCCAGCTGCACCAGGGCGATCAGGGCGATAGCCCCCAGAAAGGCAGCGCGCAGGTAACCGCGCCGCTCCAGCGGGAACAGGGTGACGCCCATGACAAAAAAGGAGGCCAGCACGGCCGGCAGGTAAATCCACCAGTGCTGCGCCGGTGGCAGGCCGGCCTGCACCAGCAGGGCAGGGATGGCCACCCACATGGCCAGCTGCACGGCATGCAGGATGAAGACACCAGCGTCCAGGCGCAGCAGGGCGGCGTGCCTGAGCACCTCGGAGAGTTTGCCGCGTGGCTGGTTCTTGTGCTGCAGGGGCTCGGCAGGCACCCACCAGATCACCACGGCCACGCCACCCAGGGCCAGCGAGCCGGTCAGTACAAACAGACCGGCCAGGCCGATGTGGGTCACCAGCAGGGGCGCCACCACAAGGGAGAGCGCAAACATCAGGCCGATGCTGGCACCCACCATGGCCATGGCCTTGGTGCGCACCTCGTCACGCGTCTGGTCGGCCAGCAGGGCCGTGACAGCGGCCGAGACGGCGCCAGCACCCTGCAGGGAGCGGCCGATGATCAGCCAGGTCAGGCTGCCGGCCAGCGCGGCCAGGAAACTGCCCAGGGCAAAGACCACCAGGCCGGCGATGATGACGCGCTTGCGCCCGAGCCGGTCGGAGGCCATGCCAAAGGGGATCTGCAGCAGGCCCTGGGTCAGTCCGTAAATCCCCATGGCCAGGCCGATGAGCACCGGGTCATCACCGCCCGGGTAACGCGCGGCTTCCAGCGCAAACACCGGCAACACCAGGAACAGGCCCAGCATGCGCAAGGCGAAGATCGCGGCCAGGGAGGCGCTGGCGCGCCGCTCGTGCGCGGTCATGACGTAGGCGTCGGGGCTGGCGGCAGTCGTAGCGGCTGTGGAGGACACGGGAAAAGCGGGCACCGGAATAGAGAAGGCCCGCGTAGCGGCGGGCAACTCCCGTATTGTCCCCGATCCGGCCAGCCGGGGTATCTGGTCGACCGGGAACGCTCTATCATGGACGGCTTTGCCGATTGCCGCCCTTGAACTCCACCCCTGAAGGCCTCCGCCCCCCCGTCCATGCCGAAGAAGGCCAGGGGCTCTACCTGGCCCGCGCCCTGCAGCAGCAGGCCATGCACATCCGCGGGGCGCGCACGCACAACCTCAAGAACATCGACCTGGACATCCCGCGCAATCAGCTGGTGGTGATCACCGGCCTCTCGGGCTCGGGCAAGTCCAGCCTGGCTTTCGACACCCTGTACGCCGAAGGCCAGCGCCGTTACGTGGAAAGCCTCTCGACCTACGCGCGCCAGTTCCTGCAGCTAATGGACAAACCCGACGTGGACCTGATCGAAGGCCTGTCGCCGGCGATTTCCATCGAGCAGAAGGCCACCAGCCACAACCCGCGCTCCACCGTGGGCACGGTGACCGAGATCCACGACTACCTGCGCCTGCTGTACGCGCGCGCCGGCACACCGCACTGCCCCGAGCACGGCCTGCCGCTGCAAGCGCAGACCGTGAGCCAGATGGTGGACGCCGTGCTGGCCCTGCCGGCCGACACGCGCCTGATGATCCTGGCGCCGCTGGCGCGCCAGAAAAAGGGCGAGTTCGGCGACGTCTTCGAATCCATGCAGTCCCAGGGCTACGTGCGCTTTCGCATCGACGGCCAGGCCCTCAACTTCGACGAACTGCCCACGCTCAAGAAGACCGAGAAACACGACATCGACGTGGTGATCGACCGCCTCAAGGTGCGCGGTGTCGATGAACCCGAGCACGCGGCCCTGCGCCAGCGCCTGGCCGAGAGCTTCGAGGCCGCGCTGCGCATCGCACAGGGCCGGGCGATCGCACTGGAGACCGACGCCAACACCGAACACCTGTTCAACGCGCGTTACGCCTGCCCGCTGTGCCACTACTCGATCAGCGAGCTGGAGCCTCGCCTGTTCTCCTTCAACTCGCCGCAGGGCGCCTGCCCCACATGTGACGGCATCGGCCAGCAGGAGTTCTTCGACCCGGCGCGGGTGGTGGCCTTCCCCAGCCTGAGCCTGGCCGGCGGCGCCATCAAGGGCTGGGACCGGCGCAACGCCTACTACTTCGCCATGCTGGAGAGCCTGGCCAAGCACTACAAGTTCAAGCTGGAGGACCCCTTCGAGGAACTGCCGCCAGAGATCCAGCAGGTCATCCTGCACGGCTCGGGCGAAGACGAGATCAAGTTCAGCTACGTGATGGACTCGGGCGCCTCCAAGGGCCGCAAGGTCAGCAAGACCCACCCCTTCGAGGGCATCATCCCCAACATGACGCGGCGCTACCGCGAGACCGACTCGGCCCTGGTGCGCGAGGACCTGGCCCGCCTGCGCGGCACCCAGCCCTGCCCGGCCTGCGCCGGCACCCGGCTGCGACCGGAAGCGCGGCACGTGAAGCTGGGCGAGGGCGAGCAGGCACGCGCCATCTTCGAGGTGAGCCACCTGACGCTGCGCGAGTGTTTCGATTATTTCGAGCAGCTGCAGCTGCACGGCGCCAAGGCCGGCATCGCCGACAAGGTGGTGCGCGAGATCCGGTTGCGCCTGAAGTTCCTCAACGATGTGGGCCTGAACTACCTGAGCCTGGACCGCAACGCCGAGACGCTGTCGGGCGGCGAGGCGCAGCGCATTCGCCTGGCCAGCCAGATCGGCAGCGGCCTGACCGGCGTGATGTACGTGCTGGACGAGCCCAGCATCGGCCTGCACCAGCGCGACAACGACCGCCTGATCGAGACCCTGCGCCATTTGCGCGACATCGGCAACAGCGTTCTGGTGGTGGAACACGACGAGGACATGATGCGCGCGGCCGACCACCTGATCGACATGGGACCGGGCGCGGGCGTGCACGGTGGCCGCGTGGTGGCCCAGGGCACGTATGAAGAAGTCAAGGCCCATGCGGATTCGCTGACCGGCCAGTACCTGGCCGGCACGCTGCGCATCGCGGTGCCCACCCGCCGCACGCCCTGGCAGCCCGAGCGCGTCGAGGTCGGATCGCGGGCCGGCGGCAAGGGCGCGGACCGTGCCGACTTGCAGCGCCTGCAGATCATCGGCGCCAGCGGCAACAACCTGAAGGACGTCACGGTGGACGTGCCCGTGGGCCTGCTGACCTGCGTCACCGGGGTCTCGGGTTCGGGCAAGTCCACCCTGGTCAACGACACGCTGTACAAGGCGGTGGCGCGCCAGCTCTACCGCGCGCACGACGAACCCGCGCCGGTGCGCGAGATCGAGGGCATCGAGCATTTCGACAAGGTCATCAACGTCGACCAGTCGCCCATCGGCCGCACGCCGCGCTCCAACCCGGCCACCTACACCGGCCTGTTCACGGCCATCCGTGACCTGATGGCCGAGGTGCCGATGGCGCGTGAGCGCGGTTACGGCCCGGGGCGTTTCAGCTTCAATGTGGCCGGGGGCCGCTGCGAGGCCTGCCAGGGCGACGGCATGGTCAAGGTGGAGATGCACTTCCTGCCCGATGTCTACGTGCCCTGCGACGTCTGCTTTGGTGCGCGCTACAACCGCGAGACACTGGAGGTCCTGTACAAGGGCAAGAACATCGCCCAGGTGCTGGACCTGACGGTGGAAGCGGCCTACGCCTTCTTCAAGGCCGTGCCGGCCATCGCCCGCAAGCTGCAGACCCTGCTGGACGTGGGCCTGAGCTACGTGAAGCTGGGTCAGTCGGCCACCACGCTCTCGGGAGGCGAGGCACAGCGCGTGAAGCTGGCGCTGGAGCTCTCCAAGCGCGACACCGGCCGCACGCTCTACATCCTGGACGAGCCCACCACCGGCCTGCACTTTGCCGACATCGACCTGCTGCTCAAGGTGCTGCACCAATTGCGCGACGCCGGCAACACCATCGTCGTGATCGAGCACAACCTGGACGTCATCAAGACGGCCGACTGGCTGATCGACATGGGCCCCGAGGGCGGCGCCGGCGGCGGCATCGTGGTGGGCGTGGGCACGCCCGAGGATCTGGCCGCGAACCCGGCCAGCCACACCGGGCGTTATCTGCGGCCCCTGCTGTAGGGGCCGGCGGCGTCTAGCGCTGCAGGTCTTCGATGGCGTCGATGACGATGCTGGTGCCCACCGCGATCAGCAGGATGTCCTGCGCCACGCGCACGAACTCATGGCCTGCCGGCGGCGTGCCCAGGCGCACCCGGATGTCGGCCTCCACCGGGCGGTAGCCGACGTCGCGCGGCAGGGGCTGGCCCACCTTCCACTTCTTGGCCTGGCCGGGAGGCTGGCAGCCGTTGTTCTTCTTGGCCAGGCCGGGCGGGCAGTTGGCACGCGTCGAGTGGCCGTAGCGCTCGTAGACCGAATCGCGCTGGCGATCGCCGAAATAGCCGCCGATCTGAACCTGCACGTTCGCGCCACCGCGGCGATCGTCACGCCGGTCGTCCTTGCGATCATCGCGACGGTCATCACGGCGGTCATGCTTGTCGTCGCGCCGGCTGTCGCGCTGCTCATCCCGGCGGTCGTCGCGCCGCTCGTAGCGGTCCTTGTCACGTCCTGGCCCGCTGGCGCTCGGGGCCTCAGCCACCACGGAGCAGCCCGCCAGGACCATGGAGGCGACCACGGCGTACATCGGCAATTGCTTGAGAATTTTCATCACGACCCACTCCTGCCCAGCCTGGGCTGCAAAAACATGACCTTGATTGTGCATCCGGACCGGGGCCCGTGCCAGCCGGCTACGTTTTGTTTCCGGCTGGGCGGTCGTCAGCTGCGCGCTGCGTGCAGCAGGTCCCGCGTCTGCCGGGCCACCTGGCGCGCCGCGGCGGCGTAATCCGCCCCCTGCGAGGCGTAGAGCACGGCGCGCGAGGAGCTGACGACGATGGGGGCCGTGGTGGCCCCGTCGCTGCCCGCACGCCAGCCGGCCTTGACGGTTGCGATGGCATCCCCGCCCTGTGCGCCCACACCGGGGATCAGCAGCGGCACGGTGGGTGCGACGGCGCGCACGCGTTCGATCTCCGCCGGATAAGTGGCGCCCACCACCAGGCCCAGCTGGCAATTGCTGTTCCACGGCCCCTGGGCCAGGCGGGCGATGTGCTCGTACACCAGCGGCTCTCCGGGCACGCTGGCCAGGCGCTGGGCCTGCAGGTCGTCGCCGCCCGGGTTGGAGGTGCGGCACAGCAGGAAGGCGCCCTTGCCGTGGTACTGCAGATAGGGCTGGATGGAGTCGAAGCCCATGAAGGGCGAGAGCGTCACGGCATCGGCACCATAACGCTCGAAGGCCTCCTTGGCGTACTGCTCGGCCGTGCTGCCGATGTCGCCGCGTTTGGCGTCCAGGATCACGGGCACATTCGGCGAGACGCGGCGCATGTGGGCCATGAGCTTTTCGAGCTGGTCCTCGGCGCGGTGCGCCGCGAAGTAGGCGATCTGCGGCTTCCAGGCGATCACCAGATCGGCCGTGGCCTCGACGATGGCGGCGCAGAAGTCGTAGATCTTCGAGGCATCACCGCGCAAGGCTGCGGGAAAGCGCGCCGGTTCCGGGTCCAGGCCCACGCAGAGCATGGAGCCGTTGCGCCGCTCGGCGGCGCTCAGCATGTCGAGGAAAGTCATGCCGCTATTGTAAGAAGGGGCCGCAACGGCCCCTTCCTGCATGCGGCTCAGAGGTCGAGCACCAGGCGCGGCGTCTTGGAGCGTGAGCAGCAGGGCGTGAACTGGTCGTTGGCGGCCTGCTCATCGGGCATGAGGTAGCTGTCCTTGTGGTCGGGCACGCCTTCGAGCACCCGCGTGAGGCAGGTGCCGCACACGCCCTGCTCGCAGGACACCATGACTTCCACACCCGCTGCGGCCAACGCCTGGGTCACGGTCTGGTCCTTCGCCACCATGATGATGCGCCCCGAGCTGGCGAGCTTGATCTCGAAGCCCGCGTCGCTGTCGGACTTGACGACATCGGCGCCGAAGAACTCGTAGTGCAGTTGCGCTTCGGGCCAGCCCCGTGCGCGCGCCGTGCCCAGTACCGCGTCCATGAAGCCGCGGGGGCCGCAGACGTAGAGATGGGTGCCGGCCTGGGGCGTCGCCAGCAGTGCCGTCAGGTCGAGCTTCTGCGCCGCATCGCCGCTGTCGTAATGGAAATGCACGCGGTTGGCAAAAGCCGAGGCGGCGATGCGCTGGCGAAACGCCGTGCGCTCCGGCGCGCGCGTGGCGTAGTGCATCTGGAAGTCAGCACCCGTGATGGCCAGGCGTTCGGCCATGCACAGGATGGGCGTGACGCCAATGCCACCGGCCAGCAGCAGGTGTTTTTTCGCGTCGTGGGCCAGGGCGAAGTGGTTGCGCGGCGCGCTGATCGTCAGCACATCGCCTTCCTGCACGGCATCGTGCACGGCCTGGGAGCCGCCGCGTGTAGCGGCATCGCGCAGCACGCCGATCTGGTAACGGTGCGTCTCCTGCGGATCGTTGCACAGCGAGTACTGGCGGGTCAGGCCGTTGGGCAGGCTGACGTCGACGTGCGAGCCGGCAGAGAAGGCCGGCAAGGCCTTGCCGTCGGTGGCCACCAGTTCCAGGGTGACGATGTCCTGGGCTTCGAGGGCCTTGCGCGCCACGCGCACCTGCAGGGTGGGGTTGGTGGTCATGGTCGGTCTCAGGCGGCCTGGGCCAGGGGGGTGGACTGCTCGGCAGCGATGTGCCGCTCGATGATCTTGCGCGATTGCACACCGCCGGCGTCGATGTTGAGCATGAGCAACTGGCGCTCGGGCCAGAGCAGCAGGTTCTTCTGCTGGCGCTCCAGCATCTCCAGGTCTTCGGAAAAGATCTTGCCCTGCCCTTCGCGGATGGTGGCGGTCAGCGCCTTGTCCTTCGGGTTGAACTTGCGCGCCATGCCCCAGAAGTAGTGGATCGAGGTTTCGGTCTCGGGGGTGATGAAGTCCACCACCACGCTGTAGACCTTCTTGTCATTGGGCGCGTCGTAGCCGCCATGACCCTGCAGGGCCACGCCGACCTCGATCATCACGTGGCTGGGCGGGGTGAAGCGGCAGATCTGCCAGCGGTCCACCGGCACGTCGTCTGGCAGGTTGTTGCTGCGCAGTGCGGCCTTCCAGAAGGGCGGGGGCAGGATGCCGCTCATGTAGCGGCTGGTGACGACCATGTCGCCTTCGACCAAGGTCTTGCAGGGGGTCTCGTCGATCTCCTTCTGCCCGATGGACGTGCTGTGCACATAGGTCTCGTGCGTGAGGTCCATCAGGTTGTCGATCATGAGGCGGTAATCGCAGGCGATGTGGTACAGGCCGCCGCCGTAGGCCCACTCGGGGTTGTCATACCACTCCAGCACGGGAATCTTGCCCTCGTCGGCCTGGGCCGCATCCCCGGGCCAGACCCAGATGAAACCGTAACGCTCGACCACGGGAAAACTCTTGATGGCCGGGAAGCCGCGCACGCGCTGGCCCGGCATGCTCACGGTCTTGCCGTCACAACCCATCTCCAGGCCGTGGTAACCGCAGACCAGCTTGCCTTCGCAGACATAACCCAGGGACAACGGTGCGCCGCGGTGGGGGCAGAAGTCCTGCACGGCGGCCACCTTGTTTTCCAGGCCACGGTAGAACACGATGCGCTCGCTGCAGACAGTACGCCCCAGAGGCTTCTCATCGATCTCGCCGGAGGTGGCGGCGACATACCAAGTGTTTTTCGGGAACATGAGGGGCTCCTGCTGAGGTTGAACAATAGGCGGCTTTTCCACGTTCCGCACACTGAATGACATTCATTGTACTGAATGATTAAACCCTGTCAAACCCTCCGACCCCGTGTTTTCCCGGTGCCTGAGCTGTTGCCGGAGCAGCGACGGCCGGGGCCGCCTCAGGCCTTGGCGGCCAGGCGGATCTTGCGGACTTCGGTCTGGTGCTGGGGGTCGTGCAGGTGCACGAATTTACGCAGCAGGCGCATGAATTCCTTCTGCTCGCCCGGCTCCAGGCTGCTCATCATGCCCTGGTAGAGCACGTCCACGCCGGGCTTGAGTTCCAGCAGCACCTCCTCGCCGTCCGGGGTCAGGGACAGGCGGCGCTGGCGGCGCGGCATCACTTCGCGCAGGATCCAGCCCTTGGTCTCCAGCCGCGCCGCAATGTCGGCCGTGGTGGAGGTGTCCAGCGCGATCAGCTGCGCCAGCGTGACCTGGTCGATGCCGGGGGTCTCGTGCAGGGTGCGCAGGATGGCGTACTGGATGGGCGTGACGTGGCGGCCATGCACCTCGTGGAACTTGGAGACGGCGATCTGCTGGGCACGGCGGATCAGGTGGCCAGGCTCGTCGTAGAGCTCGATGGACAGCGGGGCATCGGTGGACGGGGTGGTCATGGCAGTGGCGGAATAAAGGTGGCGGCTCTGGACAGGGATTGTGCTTCAAGCCTGCCGGGCTGCAGCCGCACCGCGGTCGCCATAGTGCTGCAGCACGCGGTAGCGTGCCTCGGGCCGCCCGGTCGACTCCATCAGCACATGCGCTTGCACCGGCCAGCCCCAGGCGGGCGGCGCCGGCGGCAAGGCCTGCGCAGCGTGGCGGGCCAGGGTGAGGTGCGGGCGGTAAGGACGTTGGTCGGTGCGCAAGCCCAATTGGCGCAGGCGCTGGCCCAGGGCATCGTGCAAAGCCTGCAAGGCCGGCGGCACCGCCATGGGCAGCAGCACCGCCAGTCCGTGCGGCCACAGGGCCGGCACGCCAAACCGCAGCTCGAACGGTGTGACCCGCAGAGACAGCCCCGCTTGCAGTTCGTCCAGCCGTGCACGCGGCACGGGGCCGATGTAGTGCAGGGTCACGTGCCAGTCGGGCGGGCTGTAGCGCACCGCCTGGGCATTCCAGCCCCAGGCCTGGGTGTGCGTGCCAAGCGCCGCCTGGACATCCGCCGGCGGACACAGGGCCAGGAAAAGACGCGCAGTATCGGGCGTTGGCGAGCGGGTGGCGCTGGCACCGGGGGCTCTCTCAATCCCAGTGAAACTTGTGAAGCAGGCGGTGCATGAGCGGCGTGAACAGCAGGGCCGCCGTGACGATGAACACCAGCCCCGCGTACAGCGCGTAGAAACCGGCGAACAGCTTGCCGCCCGCCGTCAGGGGCAGATGGACCGGCCCCATGCCGCCCAGCAGCATGGCCGCGTTAAGGAAGGCGTCCAGCCAGTGGAGCTGCTCGAAGTAGACGTAACCGGCCATGCCAGCCAGCAGGGAGAGCATCAGCAAGGCCAGCGCAAGCAAGAGGTGAGCACCAGGCGCCGGACAAAACTGGCGTGCGGCAGGGGCGCTTGCTGTCTGGACTCGTACATGGTTTCAGCCCTCCGGGCGGTTGGGGATGGCCACCGGCCGGCGCAGCCGCACCATCACACCCTGGTGCTCAGCGCGGTGCGCTCAGCTGGCCTTGTTGAGGCACGGGCGGCGCCAGCGGGGCCGGCGCGGCGTTCTCCCTCACCTCACGTACGCCAGAGACGAAGTACTCGGTCTCGCCGAAGCAGGTGGTAGGAATGAACTTGTGCTGTCGATAGTGCAGCACCACGCGCTTGCCCGACAGCGCGTTGATCTCCTGCACCACGGCCTCGTCGCGCACGGTGAACTCGAACTTCTCGGGAATGGCACCGGGCATGGTGACCATGGCGATCTCGCCCTCCCAGGTCTTGCAAAGCCAGCCCTTGTGCGACAGCTTCTGTACATAACCGGCGCGCTCGCCCTCGGCGTAACTCCAGCTCAAGGCGAACCAGATCCAGCCGCCAGCGAGCAGCAGCAGGATGGCCAGGAAAGTCAGTAGCAGTCGGATCAATGTGGCTTTCATGCCGTTCTCCCTTTGAAACGATTCAGGCCGGCGTGCCGGCGCGCATCACGTCCAGGGCCAGACAGAGGTCGGCCCAGGACCTGGCCTTGTCCTGCGGCGTACGCAGCAGGTAGGCCGGGTGGTAACTCACGATGACGGGCACGCCCTCATAACTGTGCACCTGGCCGCGCAGCTTGCCCAGCGGCATCGTCGCCACGTCAGGCACGCTGTGCTGCAGCAGGGACTGGGCGGCAAAACGGCCCAGCGCCAGGATGATCTGCGGCTGCAGCAGCGCGACCTGACGCCGCAGATAAGGCTCGCACTGCAACACTTCTTCAGGTTGCGGGTTGCGGTTGGCCGGCGGGCGGCACTTGAGCACATTGGCGATGTAGACGCCCTGAGCCCCCGTGCCCTGGCGGTTCAGCCCGACCGCCTTGAGCATGTTGTCCAGCAGCACCCCGGCCTGACCGACAAAGGGCTCACCCTGGATGTCTTCGTTTTCGCCCGGTGCCTCGCCCACGATCAGCCAGCGCGCCTGCCGGTCGCCGACACCAAACACCGTGTTCTTGCGGCTCTGGCACAGGCCACAGGCCTGGCAGCCAGCAACCGCCTGTTCCAGCGTTTCCCAGTCCATGCCCGCGATCTCGGCTGGCATGGCACGCGAAACGGGAGCAAGGACTCTCGCGACCAAAGATGTCGCCGGACCTGTGGCCGGGCGCGCCACGGCCACAGCGGCCGCTGGCAAGGCGGTCTCCCCCCCCGGAGGCGGGCTGGGGGGGGCATCGTCAATAGACACCACCGGGAGTTCGGGTCCGAAGACCCGAACTCCCATTTCCTCCAGCATGGCGCGTTGACGCGCATCCAGTTGCAGACTCATGAACGAATCTTACAGACGCAGGCTCATGACCACCGCATCCTCACGCTGGCCATGGCCGTCGGGGTAGTAGGCCTTGCGCAGGCCAACGCGGCGGTAGCCGTGTGATTCGTAGATGGCGATGGCACGTGTGTTGCTCACGCGCACTTCCAGCCACAGCCATTGCGCCCCCAGGCCACGGGCCCACAGGGCCAGGGCGTCGAGCATCACGCGCCCCCAGCCCTGGCGCTGGTGCTCGGGCGCCACCGTGATGTTGAGCAGGTGCACTTCGTCCACCCCCTGCATGGCCACGTAGTAGCCCAGCAGCTCTCCACCGGCCAGCAGCACGCGGGCGTGGTACCCGGAGCGCAGCGTATCCATGAAGTTACCCCGCGTCCAGGGGTGCGGGTAGGCGCGCTGCTCGATGGGCAGCAGCTGTTCGAGCAGCGTGGCATCCAGCGGCTCGAGGCGGGCTTCGACGGGTTCGAGGACGGCACTCATCGTGATCGGTTGGCCTGGCTAGAGGTTCGCCTTGGCAGCAGCGCGCTCCTGGGTGGTCTGGGCCACTTTATCGCGGATGTAGCGCGGCAGGGCGTCGGCCGCGGCCACGGCGTTGCCCGCGGCCAACAGGGCCGGCGCCAGCCGCAGCATGGCCGCTGCGGTGGGCAGCGCCTGCCAGCAGGGCAATTCGGGCGGCAGCGGCAGGCGCTCGCCGTACTCGGCAAAGACATTGCCGGCCAGGGCCTGGGCATCTTCGAGCGTCAGCTGTTCTGGCTTGAGCAGGCTGAAGTCGGCCTGCTGCTGCCAGCGACCTGCGGCGTAGGCATACCGTGCGGCATAGAGCTCCCCCATGCGCGCGTCGAGCAGGGCCAGCAGGCGCAGGCTCTGCTGCTGCGGCGCCTGCTGCGCACGCGCCTCCTCGGCCACGGCCAGCAGCGTGTCCACCGGCAGCAGGGGCACACCCGCGCCGAAACCCAGGCCCTGGGCCACGGCGCAGGCCGTGCGCAGACCGGTGAAGGAACCCGGCCCGCGGCCGAAGGCGATGGCGTCGAGTTCCGCGAAGGTCAGTCCGGCCTCGGCCATCAGGGTCTCGATGGCCGGGATCAGCCCGCTGGAGGCCTGGGCGCCACCGGCACCGGTATGCAACCAGATGCGCTGCGTGCCGTCGACCAGCCGCGTGACGGCGAGGGAGATCAGCTCGGTGCTGGTGTCGAAGGCGAGCAGCTTCATGATTGCTTGCGTACCCCGAAGGTGATGCCCACCGTCACCAGCACCAGGCCGGCCAGCAGGTTGGCGTGCAGCGGTTCGCCCAGGAAGAGGACGGCGCCCAGCGCAGAGAGGCCGGGCACCAGGGCCGTGATCATGGTGGAGCGCACCGGACCGAAGTACTGGATCATGCGCACGAAGGTGATGCCCGAGATCACCACCGAACCCACGCCCTGGAAGACCACCTGAAACAGCAGCTCACCCAGCGGTGCGGTGAACAGCCGGCTCTCGATGGCACCCAGGCCCTGCAGCAGCAGATAAAAAGGCAGGTAGCTGAACAGCGCGAACACGGTGACCGCTGTCGTCGCGCGCACCGCATCCAGGCCGTGACGGCGCGCCAGCACGCTGTAGGTTGCCCAGCTCAGGGCCGCACTCATGAAGAGCAGATCGCCCTTCCAGACCTCGCCACCCTCGAAGGCGCGCAGCAGGCTGGCCCCGCCGACCAGGAGGTCGCCGCCCACGATGCAGGCCAGGCCGATAATGCGCGCCGGCAGGATGGGCGTGCCCAGCATCAGTGCTGCCAGCAGGGTGGTCCACAGCGGCAGGCTGCCGGGCATGAGCACCGAGGCGTGTGCGGCCGGCGCATAGAAGAAGCCGGCATAGGCCAGCAGCGCGTAGCCGAAGCCGCCGAACACGCCGCACAGCGCCGTCACGCGCAGCGCCAGGGGCGAGAGGCCGAAGAAGGACGAGGCGGTGGCCAGTCCCTGCGCACGGTCGCGTCGCACCAGCCACCAGCCCAGGGGCAGCAGCACGGCGCTGGCGCCGATGATGCGTGCCAATGCAATATCGAAGGGGCCGAGCGAACCCTGGGCCGAGGCACGGGCGATGACGATGAAGGCGGTCCAGATGCCGACGGTGATGACCGCCGCCGCGATGCCGATGGTGCGCGGAGACAGGCCCTTGAGGAAATGCATGCCTGCATTATCGGTGGCCGGCGTTAGACTCGTTGCCATGTCGACCTTGCGCGCCTCGCTCCTGCCCTTGCTCGCCAGCCTGCTGCTTCTGCACGGCTCCGCCCAGGCCCGGGAAACCGCCCTCCCCCCCAGCGTACTCAAGGCGCTGGCGCGTGCCAAGGTGCCGGCCGACGCCTTCGGTGTGGTGGTCGAGGAAGCCGGGGGCGATGGCAGGCCGCTGCTCAGCCACCACGCGGGCACGCCCATGAACCCCGCTTCGGTGATGAAGCTGGTGACCACCCTGGCCGCGCTGGAAACTCTGGGGCCCAGCTGGAACTGGCGCACACCGGTGTACGTGGAGGGCACGGCGCGCGATGGCACGCTCTACGGCAACGTCTATATCCAGGGCCAGGGCGATCCCAAGCTCGTGGTCGAGCGCCTGTGGCTGCTGCTGCGCCGTGTGCAGGGCCTGGACATCCGCAACATCGCGGGTGACATCGTGCTCGACCGCAACGCCTTCGAAGCCGTGCCACACGACCCCGCCGAGTTCGACGGCGAACCCCTGCGCCCCTACAACGCCGCGCCCGATGCACTGCTGCTGAACTTCAAGTCGGTGCTTCTCACCTTCGTGCCCGACCGTGGCGCCAACGCCGCGCACGTCCACGCGGAGCCGCCGCTGGCTGGTGTGACCTGGCCCAGCCACGTGCCGCTGCGCGAAACCGAATGCAACGACTACCGCAGCACGCTGCGGGCCGACTTCTCCGACCCGACGCTACCGCGCTTCGCCGGCCGCTATCCGGCAGCCTGCAATGAAAAAGTCTGGCCCCTGGCCTATGCGGACCCGGCCAGCTACGGCGTGCGCGCCATCGAAGGCATGTGGCGCGCCATTGGCGGCCAGCTGCAGGGCAAGGTGCGCTACGGCGCCGTGCCCGAAGGCCTGGCGCCAGCCTTCGCACTCGATTCGCCGCCGCTGGCCGAGGTGGTGCGCGACATCAACAAGTACAGCAACAACGTGATGACGCAGCAGCTCTTCCTCACGCTGAGCCTCCAGCAGCAGGGCAAGGGGACGCTGACCGGCTCGCGTGAACTGCTGCAGGAATGGTGGCGCCAGCGCTTTGGTGCCGGCGAGGTGCCTCAGATTGCCAACGGCTCGGGCCTCTCGCGCGAGGACCGCATGACGGCCGGCGCGCTGGCGCGCCTGCTGCAGTACGCCTGGGCCTCGCCACTGATGCCCGAACTGATGAGCTCGCTGCCCATCAGCGGCCAGGACGGCACCCTGCGCCCCAGCCGCTGGCGCGCCAAGGGGAGCGCCCATCTGAAGACCGGCAGCCTGCGTGATGTGGCCTCCATTGCCGGCATCGTGCACGCCGACGGTGGCCGGCGCTACGTGCTGGTCGCCATGGTGAACCACCCCCATGCCGGCGCCACGCGCCCGGCCATGGAAGCCCTGGTCGAATGGGTGGCGCAGCAGCCGGCACCGGGCCGGAAGAAGAAATCCGATTGAACCTCGACCCACCGGCAGACCGCACATGAACGACCTCATTGGCTACATCGCCGCCAGCCTGACCACCCTGAGCTTCCTGCCACAGGCCCTGCACACCTTTCGCACGCGTGACGTGAGTGGCATCTCGCTGGGCATGTACAGCATGTTCACTGTCGGCGTGGCGCTCTGGCTGGTCTATGGCGTCTTGCTGTGGGCCTGGCCGCTGATGGTGGCCAACGCAGTCACGCTGGCGCTGGCCCTGGCCATCCTGGTGATGAAGCTGCGCTATCGCTGAACTCAGCTGGCGGCGGCGCGCTGCAGGCGGTCGCTCACGCCTTCCCAGTCCGGTGTCCCGGGCGGCGTCTCGACCCAGATCAGATGGGCCCGCTGTGCATCGAAGTCACGCAGCACGGCAAACAGCTGCTGCGCAGCGGCGCCCGCATCGTCCGGCATGCGCCGGTACAGCACTTTCGCGGAAGGCACACGCAGCAGGCTGCGTGCATAGACGGCAATGGTGGCGCCGTCGAAATCCTTGCCCAGCACGTCCAGCGCCGTCTGCAACGCGCGGCCGTCCATCAGGCGCAGCTTGGCGTTCGGTGCGTAATGCGCTTCCAGCGTGCCGGAGGCGCGCGGCGCGGGTGAGGCAACATCCTCTTTCGAAAGCAGGCGCAGACCGCAGGCCGCCTGCACCTGTTCGCGTGTGATGCGACCCGGGCGCAAGAGCACGGGCACGCCGCGTGTGCAGTCGATGATGGTGGATTCGATGCCCACGGAGCAGGCGCCGCCGTCGAGGACGAGCAGGCTGTCGCCAAACTCGCCCTGCACATGCGCGGCCGTGGTCGGGCTGACGCGGCCGAACTGGTTGGCGCTGGGTGCAGCCACGCCGTGCACACCCAGCGCACGGGCGGCCAGCAGCAAGGCATGCGCCACGGGGTGCGCGGGGCAGCGCAGGCCGATCGAGCCCTGGCCACCTGCGGCCGCCGCGCCCACCTCGGAGCGGCGCGGCAAGATCAGCGTGAGCGGGCCGGGCCAGAAGGCCTGCATGAGTTTGTGGGCGAAGGCCGGCACCTCGCGCGCGAAGTGGTCCACGCCGCTGGCGTCGGCGACGTGCACGATCAGCGGGTGATCGCTGGGCCGGCCCTTGGCGGTGAAGATCTTCGCCACGGCGGCATCGCTGGCAGCGTCGGCCCCCAGGCCGTAGACGGTCTCGGTCGGCAGGCCGACCAGTTCACCGGCGCGCAAGGCCTGCGCCGCGGCGCTGACAGAGGCCGGATCCCGTCCGTCGAGGATCACGCTACGCCCCTGCTCAGAAGGGCTCGATGCCCAGGATCTTCGCGGCTGCAAGTGCAGTGGCGCGCACCTCGTCCACGGTGGGGCCGGTGATGTTGAGATGGCCCATCTTGCGGCCCTTGCTGGCCTTGAGCTTGCCGTAGAGATGCAGGTGCGTGCCGGGCAGGGCCAGCACCTGATCCCAGGGCGGTGCGTCCTGGAAGGCCAGCCAGATGTCGCCCAGCAGGTTGAGCATGATGCTGGGGCTGTGCAGGCGCGGCTGCACCAGGGGCAGGCCGGTCAGGGTACGCACCTGCAGATCGAACTGCGAGTGGTCGCAAGCGTCGATGCTGTAGTGGCCGCTGTTGTGCGGGCGCGGGGCCATTTCGTTGACCACCAACGAGCCGTCCTGCAGGATAAAGAACTCCACGCAGAGCACGCCCACATAACGCAGGCCCTCGGCGATCGACTTCGTGGCGGCGATGGCCTGCGCCGCCAGCGCGGGCGGCACGTTGCCTTCATACACCTCGGTCACGGCCAGGATACCCTCACGGTGCAGATTGCGCTGCACGGGGAAGTTGACCATCTGCCCGTCCCAGCCGCGCGCGACGATGACCGAGCACTCGGCCGCCAGCGGCAGCATCTTCTCCAGCACGCAGGGCACGTTCTTCAGCTCGTCCCAGGCGGCGGCCAATTCCGCGCGCGTCTTGAGGCGCATCTGGCCCTTGCCGTCGTAACCCATGCGCGCCGTCTTGAGGATGCCGGGCAAGAGCGCATCGGGCACGGCGGCCAGCTGCGCCGCGGTTTCGATCACCGCGTTCGGTGCCACCGGCACGCCGCAGCGCGTGAAATGCGCCTTCTCCTGCGCGCGGTCCTGCGCGATGGCCACGGCGTCGGCGCCGGGCGCCACCGGGCGGTGCGCGCCCAGCGTGAGCAGGGCGGGAGCCGGCACGTTCTCGAACTCGGTGGTGATGGCGGCGCAGCGCTGCATCAGTTGCGCCATGCCCTGTTCGTCGAGGTAGGCGGTCTGGATGTGGTGGTGGCTGACCAGGCCGGCCGGGCTGGCAGCATCGGGGTCGAGCACGGCGGTGAAGTAACCCATGCGCTGGGCGGCGTGCACGAACATGCGGCCAAGCTGGCCGCCGCCCATCACGCCCAGGGTGGCGGGCTGGCCATTGACCAGGGTGCCGGGCAGGATGCGGCCGGTAAGCGGGGTTGTGCTCATATCGCGGGCGGCAGGCTCATGCCGCGGGCGGTGGCGGTCTGCTCGGCGCGGAAGGCTTCCAGCCTGGCGCGCAAGGCCGGGTCGTCGTTGGCCAGCATGGCCACGGCAAATAACGCGGCATTGGCCGCACCGGCGGCGCCGATGGCGAAGGTGGCCACCGGGATGCCCTTGGGCATCTGCACGATGCTGTGCAGCGAATCCACGCCCTGCAGGTGCTTGCTGGGCACTGGCACGCCCAGCACGGGCACCGTGGTCTTGGACGCCAGCATGCCCGGCAGGTGGGCCGCACCGCCGGCACCGGCGATGATGGCCTTGAGGCCGCGGCCGGCCGCGCTTTCAGCGTAGGCGAACATGTCGTCGGGCATGCGGTGCGCCGACACCACCTTGGCTTCGTGGCCGATGCCAAAGTGGTGGAGAATCTGGACTGCCTGTTGCATGGTGTCCCAGTCCGAGCTGGAGCCCATGACGACGCCGATGAGTGTTTTCATCCCCGAATTTTACTTTCCCGTTCCGGATCGCCCCAAATGATCGATATCACCACCGAAAACTTCGAAACCGAGGTCGTCCAGGCCTCCATGTCCGTGCCCGTGCTGGTCGACTTCTGGGCCCCCTGGTGCGGCCCCTGCAAATCCCTGGGCCCCATCCTGGAAAAGCTGGAAACAGCTTACGAAGGCCGCTTCGTGCTGGCCAAGATCGACTCGGACCAGCAGCAGGAACTGGCCGCGGCCTTCGGCATCCGCAGCATCCCGACCTGCGTGCTCATGATGGGCGGCAAGCCCGTGGACGGTTTCATGGGCGCCCTGCCCGAAGGCAAGCTGCGCGAATTCCTCGACAAGCACCTGGGCGCTGAGGGCCCGCTGGAGGCAGCGCCGGAAGAGCTGAGCGAAGCGCAGCAAGCCCTTGAATCGGGCGACATCGCCAGTGCCATCGCCCGCATGAACGAGGCCCTGCTGGCCGAGCCGGGCAACGATGAATTGCGCTACGACTACGTCAAGCTGCTGATCGGCACCGGCCACCTGGCCGAGGCAGCCGCTGCACTGGCCCCGGCGCTGGCGCAGATCCCGGTGGCGCTGCGTTTCGAAGCCTTGCAGCAATGGCTCAACGCGCTCGAGTTCGTCACCACCGACCCGCGCGGCCAGTGGCCGCTGGCGAAATTCGAGGAACTGATCGCCGCCAACAAGCGCGACTTCGAGGCGCGTTTCGCCAAGGCCCGCGTGCTGATGGTGGCCAACGAGTGGGTGGCTGCATTGGACGAGTTGCTGGAAATCATCATGCGCGACAAGAAGTGGGACGGGGAAGCCCCGCGCAAGACTTTCGTCGGCATCCTGGAGCTGCTGACACCGCCCAGGCCCAAAAACGCAGGCCCCGAAGTCAGCGGCAAGAGCGCCGGTGGCATCGAATTGGCGGGCCCCGCCAGCGTGGAACAGGACGAGCAGGCCGCGCTGGTGTCTTCTTATCGGCGCAAGCTCAGCATGGCATTGAACTGAAGTTCGATACCCCATGCAAAACGGCACCCACGGGTGCCGTTTTTATTGTTCGGTCCTTGGTTCAGGTCGTCAGCCGGGTCAAGGCCTCGCGGTACTTGGCCGCGGTCTTCTCGATTACGTCTTGCGGCAGTTTCGGCGCTGGTGCCTTCTTACCCCAGGGCTTGCCGTCCACCATGGCGGTCTCCAGCCAGTCGCGCAGGAACTGCTTGTCGTAGCTGGGCGGGTTGGCGCCGTCCTTGTAACCCTCGACCGGCCAGTAGCGCGAGGAGTCGGGCGTGAGCACCTCGTCCATCAGCACCAGCTTACCGTCCGGGGTCAGGCCGAACTCGAACTTGGTGTCGGCAATGATGATGCCCTTCTTGAGCGCGATCTCACTGGCGGCCTTGTAGATGGCGATCGAGATGTCGCGGATCTTCGCGGCCAGTTCAGGGCCGATCATCTCCACGGTCTTCTCGAAAGTGATGTTCTCGTCGTGCTCGCCTACCTCGGCCTTGGCCGCCGGCGTGTAGATGGGTTCGGGCAGCTTGCTCGCATTCTTCAGCCCCGCCGGCAGCTTCACGCCGCAGACCGACTGGCTGGCCTGGTACTCGGCCCAGCCGCTGCCGGCCAGGTAACCGCGCACCACGGCTTCCACCGGGATGGGCTTGAGGCGTTGGACCAGCATGGCGCGGCCGCGCACCTGGGCCACCTCGGCCGGGGTCACCACGCTCTCGGGGTTATCGCCGGTCAGATGGTTGGGGCAGATATGGCCCAACTGGCCGAACCAGAACAGCGCCATCTGCGTGAGCAGCTCGCCCTTGCCGGGGATGGGCTCGCCCATGATCACGTCGAAGGCACTGATGCGGTCGGAGGCCACCATGAGGATGCGGTCCTCGCCCACGGCGTAGTTGTCGCGCACCTTGCCACGTGCGAGCAGGGGCAGGGAGCTGAGGGAAGAGGTGTGCAGGGCATTGGTCATGAGTAGCTCTGAAAAGCAAAAGCCCGGCGCGATGACGCCGGGCTCGTGATTATCGCAAGTTCGCGATCGAAGGCTTAGTTCACCAGCTGGGCCAGTTCGCCCTTGGCGTACTTGCCCGCCATGATCTGCAGGCCCTGGCCCTTGATCTTGGCGCCCTGGCCCTCGCAGCCGAACTCCAGGTAGCGCGCCTTGCAGACCTGCTTGGCAGCTTCGCGCGCGGGCTTGAGCCATTCACGGGCGTCGAACTTATCCGGGTTCTCGGCCAGGAACTTGCGCACCGCACCGGTCATGGCCAGGCGGATGTCGGTGTCGATGTTGATCTTGCGCACGCCGTGCTTGATGGCTTCCTGGATTTCCTTCACGGGCACGCCGTAGGTTTCCTTCATCTTGCCGCCGTACTGGTTGATCAGGGCCAGCAGCTCCTGCGGCACGGAGGAGGAACCGTGCATCACCAGATGGGTGTTGGGGATGCGTTTGTGGATTTCCTTGACGCGGCTGATGGCCAGGATGTCGCCGGTGGGCGGGCGGCTGAACTTGTAGGCGCCGTGGCTGGTGCCGATGGCAATGGCCAGCGCGTCGAGCTGGGTGGCCTTGACGAACTGGGCGGCTTCCTCGGGGTCGGTCAGCATCTGGCTGTGGTCCAGCTTGCCTTCGGCACCGATGCCATCTTCCTCGCCGGCGTCGCCGGTTTCCAGGTTGCCCAGGCAGCCGAGCTCACCCTCCACCGTCACGCCGACCTTGTGCGCCATGTCCACGACCTTGCGCGTCACGTCCACGTTGTAGGCGAAGTCGGCCGGGGTCTTGCCGTCTTCCTTGAGCGAGCCGTCCATCATGACCGAGCCGAAGCCCAGGTCGATGGCACCCTGGCAGATGGACGGGCTCTGTCCGTGGTCCTGGTGCATGACCAGCGGGATGTTCGGATAGGCCTCGACCGCCGCCTGGATCAGGTGCTTGATGAAGGCTTCACCGGCGTACTTGCGCGCGCCGGCGCTGGCCTGCAGGATCACGGGGGCGCCGGTTTCCCTGGCGGCCTCCATGACGGCCTGGACCTGCTCCAGGTTGTTGACGTTGAAAGCCGGAATGCCGTAGCCATTGGCTGCCGCATGGTCCAGCAGCTCGCGCATCGAGACGAGTGCCATGTGATATCCCCAGGGAAGTTGGTAACTGGTCGGTAACTACCGCCAATTTTACCCCCTGGGGACGGGTCAACCCGCGCTCAGGAAACCTTGCAGATCTGCAGCATATTGGTGCCACCGGGGGAGCCCATGGGTTCGCCGCAGGTGATCACGTAGATGTCGCCGCTTTTCACGATGCCCCGGTCCTTCAGGTGCTGTTCGGCCTGCTTCAGCGCGGTGTCACGGTCGGCACTGGTGTCCATCAGCAAGGGGCTGACGTTGCGGTACAGCGTCATCTTGCGCTGGGTTGCCACCTTGGGCGTGAGCGCGTAGATCGGGATGTGGATGCGGTGGCGGCTCATCCACAGGGCGGTGGAGCCGGAATCCGTCAGCGCCACGATGGCCTTGGCACCCAGGTGGTAGGCGGTGAACAGCGCGCCCATGGCGATGGACTGGTCGATGCGCTTGAAACTCTTGCCGCTGAAGTCGGCATCCAGCTTCACCTCTTCGGCGGCTTCGGCGGCCACACAGATGGCGGCCATTTCGACCACCGTTTCCAGCGGGAACTTGCCGGCCGCGGTCTCGGCCGAGGTCATCACGGCATCGCTGCCATCGAGCACCGCATTGGCCACGTCGCTCACCTCGGCACGCGTGGGCATGGGGTTGTTGATCATGGACTCCATCATGTGGGTCGCGGTGATCACCGTCTTGTCCATCTCGTGCGCCATCTTGATCATGCGCTTCTGCAGCGCCGGCACGGCGGCATTGCCCACCTCGATGGCCAGGTCACCGCGCGCCACCATGATGCTGTCGCTGGCGCGCAGGATCTCTTCCAGCTTCGGAATCGCCTCGGCGCGTTCGATCTTGGCGATCAGGTGCGGCTTGTGGTTGTACTCGGCGGCCGCTACATTGCAGAGTTGGCGTGCCATCTCCATGTCGGTCGCGTTCTGCGGGAAGCTCACGGCCACGTAGTCGGCCTGGAAGCTCATCGCGGTCTTGATGTCTTCCATGTCCTTGGCGGTCAGGGCCGGGGCGGTCAGGCCGCCGCCCTTTTTGTTGATGCCCTTGTTGTTGGACAGCTCACCGCCCATGGTCACCGTGCAATGCACAGCCTCGCCCTTGACGGCATCGACCTTCATGGTGATCAGGCCGTCGTTGAGCAGGAGCACATCGCCAGCCTTGACGTCGCGCGGCAGCTCCTTGTAGTCCAGGCCCACGGCGTTGGCGTCACCCAATTCGGTGCGGGTGGCGTCGAGTACGAATTTCTGGCCGGTCTTAAGCAGGGCCTTGCCTTCGGCAAACTTGCCGACCCGGATCTTGGGGCCCTGCAGGTCGGCCATGATGCCCACCTCGCGGCCGGCGCGTTTGGCGGCTTCGCGCACCAGACGGGCGCGGTCGATGTGGTCCTGGGCCTTGCCGTGGCTGAAGTTCAGCCGCACCACGCTGACACCCGCGCGGATCATCTGTTCGAGCAGGGCCGGGTCGCTGGAAGCGGGGCCGAGGGTGGCCACAATCTTGGTCTCACGACGCGTCATGTATCAGTCTCCTTTGTAACTTAGTTTCCATTCTGACATGAAATTAGTTACATCGGAACAACAAGATGAAACGGCCCCGTTGGGGCCGTTTTGCATGGCGACGCGGGTGCTTCAGCCTTGTGCCCGACGCTCCAGGACCTCGAAGGCCGGCAGGGTCTTGCCCTCCAGCACCTCCAGGAAGGCGCCCCCACCGGTGGAGATGTAGCCCACCTGGTCCGTGATGTGGAACTTGGCGATGGCAGCCAGGGTGTCACCGCCGCCGGCAATCGAAAACGCGTCCGAATGTGCAATGGCCGAGGCCAGCATCTTGGTGCCGCCGGCGAACTGGTCGTACTCGAACACACCCAGGGGGCCGTTCCAGACGATGGTGCCGGCGTGGGCGATGATGTCCGCCAGCTGGGCCGCGCTTTTGGGCCCAATGTCCAGGATGCGGTCGTGCGGGCCCACCTGGTCCGCCGACACGCGGTTGGCGCGTGCCAGCGATGAGACCTCGTCGGCTACCACCACGTCCACCGGCAACGGCACCTCGGCGCCGCGCTCGCGCATCATGTCCATCACCTGCTGCGCCTCACGCACCATCTCGGGCTCGGCAAGCGAATCGCCGATGCGCTTGCCCGCCGCCAGCAGGAAGGTGTTGGCGATGCCGCCACCCACGATGAGTTGATCCACGCGCGACGCCAGTGTCTTGAGGATGGACAGCTTGGTGGACACCTTGGAACCACCCACGATGGCCACCAGCGGGCGCTTGGGATTGCTCAGCGCCTTGGTGATGGCGTCCATCTCTGCCGCCAGCAAGGGGCCGGCGCAGGCGGTCTTGGCGTGTTCGGCGATGCCATAGGTGCTGGCTTCGGCGCGGTGGGCTGTACCGAACGCGTCGTGCACGAAGATATCGCACAGGGCGGCCATCTTCCGGCTGAGTTCTTCGTTGTTCTTCTTTTCGCCCTTGTTGAGGCGGCAGTTCTCCAGCAGCACGAGCTGACCGGGGGCAACGGTGACGCCGTCGACCCAGTTGGCCACCAGCGGCACTTCGCGACCCAGCAGCTCCGCCATGCGCCTGGCGACCGGCGCGAGGCTGTCCTCGGGCTTGAATTCACCCTCCACCGGGCGGCCCAGATGGGAGGTGACCATCACGGCGGCGCCGGCATCGAGCGCCATGCGGATGCACGGCAGGCTGGCGCGGATGCGGGTGTCTTCGGTGATGGCGCCGCTGTCGTCCTGCGGGACGTTGAGATCGGCGCGGATGAACACGCGCTGGCCCTTGGCTTTGCCCTGTTCGCACAGGCTCTGGAATCGGAGGAAGTTCATGGGGATCGAGGGTGGAGTTGAAAAAGCGGGGCGCCGTTCGTGAAACCGGCGTGTAACCCGCGATTTTAGGGGCTGCGCTGTCGCGCCCCTTACCAGCCCAGCCCCAGTCGCAGGGGCAGGTAAACCGCCATGCCGACCACGATGGTGCCCAGCATGGCCCAGGCACTCTTCCTGCGCCAGAAGTACCAGGCCGCCCCGGCTGCCACGGCAAACAGGCGCGCATCCTGCCAGGTCTGCACCAGCTGGCCCTGGGTCGTCACGATCTCGGGCACGATCACGGCCGACAGCGCCGCGATGGGTGCGTACTGCAGGCCGCTCTGGGCCCAGTGCGGCAGGCTCCAGGGTTTGCTGGAGATGAAAAAGAAGGAGCGCGTGATGACAGTCACCGCGGCCAGGCCCAGGATGACCCCCAGGGTCCAGAGATCGGTCTCCTTCATCGTAAGGTCCTATTCATCCCGATTTCCCATGTGCGAACGGGGTGCAAAGCGCGCCAATCTAGGCGCGCGACGACGCCCAGACTGGCCGCCTGGGCTAGGAGTGCAACAACGAGTGGCACGCTTTGCACCCCGTTCCCTGCGGGTTGCGGCCAAAAAAGCCATGCGGGGTGTTGCGCGGACTTGCCGGGGATCACCCCGGCAGCGTCCACGCGCCTACCGCATGACTTTTTTGTTCCGCAACGCATCATGGGAAATCGGGATGAATAGGACCTATGCTTCCCGCCGGAACGGCGGGGTCTTTTCCAGCAGCAGGCACAGGGCCACGGCCGCGGCGATGGCCACCACGATGTTGAGCTTGAAGGGCAGGGCAAACGCCGCCACCGCCGCTGTCCCGGCCACACCGGCCGAGACCAGGCGCAGACGGTTGCTGGTCAGGGAGCAACCCACACCCAGCAGGGCCAGGATGCCGGCAAAACCCAGGCCCCAGTGGGCGGGCACGGAGTGCGCCAGAAAGATGCCCAGCAGGCTGGCGACCTGCCAGCTGCTCCAGTTGGTCGCGCAGCCACCCATCAGGTAGGCCAGCTGGGTCTGGCGCTCCTCGGCCGTTTGTGGCGGCTGGTGGAAGCGCCTGGTGAACATCACATAGCTGATGTCGGCCGTGACGTAACCGGCCAGCAGGCGCCAGCGCCGCGGCAAATGCATGAGGTAGGGCCGCATGTGCGCGCTGAACACCACGAAACGCAGGTTCACGCAGAAACCCGTGGCCCAGATCACCAGCACGGGCGCGCCTGCCGCGATCAGCGGGATGGCTGCCAGCTGTGAACTGCCGGCGTACACCAGCAGGGTCATGGCGATGGACTCGGCCAGGCTCATGCCGGACTTGACCATGGCCACGCCAGTCATCATGCCCCAGGCCGCCAGGCCGGGCGCGACCGAACTCATATCGCGCATGCCCAGGCGGAATTCGGGGTGCCGGACGATCTGGCGCACGCTGCTCATGCCTCAGCTCCCCAGCACAGCCCCTGGCGGCAGATCAAAACCGCGCAGGAAATCGGCGACCGGCAGGCGCTTGCCGCCGGCACGCTGCAGCTCGGTCAGGCGCAGCGCGCCCTGGCCGCATGACACGGTGATGCCCTCGGCACCAGCGGCCAACACAGCCCCCGGCACCTGGCCACTGGAGGACGCGGCCTCGACATGGCCCTGCCAAAGCTTGATGGACTCACCTTGCCAGAGCGTTGCCGCGCCGGGAAAAGGGTTGAACGCGCGGATGCGGCGTTCGATGACGGCCGCTGGCAGGCGCCAGTCGACGGCGGCCTCCTGCTTCTCGATCTTGTGCGCATACGTCACGCCCTCGGCCGGCTGCGGCACAGGCCGCAGGCCGCCACAGGCCGACAACTCCAGTGTCTCGACGATCAGACGACCACCCAGAGCCGCCAGCTTGTCGTGCAGGCTGGCTGTGGTGTCGTTCGCCATGATCGGCAGGCGCTCCACCAGCAGCATGTCGCCGGTGTCCAGCCCCGCGTCCATCTGCATGATGGTGACGCCGGTCTCGGCATCACCCGCCTCGATGGCGCGGTGGATGGGCGCCGCGCCGCGCCAGCGCGGCAGCAGGGAGGCATGGATGTTGAGACAACCGTATTTAACCCCCACGCTCGGCACTGGCGTGTCCTCGCTGCCCCCCGAGGGGGCCCTCGCACCTTGGGACGGCCCGGCGGTGCTCGTGAAAGCATCGAGCAGCCACTGCGGCAGGATCAGTCCGTAGGCCGCCACGACCATCACGTCCGCCCGGGCCGCCTCGATCGCCGCGCGCGCGGCAGCCGCTTCCTCGGGGTACTTGCCGTCCAGACGCAGGCCGTGCGGCTGGGCCACGTTGATGCCATGTTCCAGCGCAAACTGCTTGACCGGTGAGGCCTGCAGCTTCATGCCGCGGCCGGCGGGCCGGTCGGGCTGGGTCAGGACCAGGGAGATCTCGAAACCGGCTGCGTGCAAGCGCTCCAGCGCCACCCGCGCAAACTCGGGTGTGCCCGCATAAACAACCCTCAACGGCGCTCCTCGCGCTGGGCCTTGAGCATCTTGGTCTTGATGCGGTTGCGCTTGAGCGGCGACAGGTACTCCACGAAGACCTTGCCCAGCAGGTGGTCCATCTCGTGCTGGACGCAGACGGCGAGCAGGCCATCGGCCTCGATCACGCGCGCCTTGCCTTCGCCGTCAAGCGCGCGCACATGCACGCGCTCGTGGCGCTCGACGCCGTCATAGATGCCGGGCACGGACAGGCAGCCCTCGTCGTTGACCTTCATCTCCGGGCTGGCCCAGACGATCTCGGGATTGATCAGCACCAGGGGCTGGTCGCGCCCTTCGGAGACGTCGATCACGATCAGGCGCTCATGCACATCGACCTGGGTCGCGGCCAGGCCGATGCCGTGCGCCTCGTGCATGGTTTCGAACATGTCGGCGATCAGTTGCTTGATGCGCGCATCGACCGTCTGCACCGGCTTGGCCACCGTGTGCAGGCGTGGATCGGGAAAAGTGAGGATGGATAGCAGGGCCATAAAAAAAGCTCGTCGGTGTCGCTATTTTCGCCACTTTTGGCGCGCGAGTTTGCAACAAAGTTCAGAAAACATTGCCCAATCAAGGGCTTGGGCGCAAAATCGTGCGTGATTTATTAAGTTTCCGGGTGCAGTGGGCGGTCAGTCCGCGCCTGGATTGAGCTGGGGGCAACGTGAAGCAGCAAGACATGACGAAAAGCAGCCTGAGGGCCAGCGCGCGTATTTCCACCATTGCGGCCCTGGGTCTGGGTGGCCTGCTGGCCCTGCCCGTCTGGGGCCAGAAATTCCCCAACCTGCCCATCAGTTCCGAGCAGACCGCCACGGCGCAAAAAGTGGCCCGGGCCGGTGTGCCGCTGTCCGAGCTGGCACCGGACGCCCCCGACACCTACGTCATCAAGTCCGGTGACACCCTGTGGGCGATTTCCAGGATGTACCTGCGCAGCCCCTGGCGCTGGCCCGAGCTCTGGGGCATGAACATTGATGAGATCCTCAACCCGCACCTGATCTATCCCGGCCAGACCCTGTACCTGGACAAGCGTGATGGCCGCGCCCGCCTGACCGGCACCCCGCCCGGCACCGTTGCTGGCGTTGCCGGGTCCGAAGGTGCTGCGCCCGTCGGCAGCAGCCGCGAAGGCAGCGGCGGCATTGAAACGGTACGCCTGTCGCCGCGTATCCGTTCCGAGGCCGCACGCACCCCCCTGACCACGCTGCGGACCCGCGACATCGAAGCCTTTCTGGCCGAGCCGCTGATCGTCGAGGAAAACGAGCTCCAGACCGCTCCCCGCATCGTGGCCGCCGGCGAAAACCGCGTCATCATCGGTCGCGGCGACCGCGTCTATGCACGCGGCCCGGCCAGCGCACCGCTGCTGGACGATCAGCAGAAGGTCAAGCAGTACCGCGTCTTCCGCAACGCCAAGCCGCTCAAGGACCCGGACAACGGCGAGGTGCTGGGCTATGAAGCCGAGTTCCTGGGCAAGGCCGCACTGGTACGCAGCGAAGGCAGCACGGAGATTACGTCGACCGATGGCAAGGTCAGCACCGCGCTGGTGCCTGCCACCATCGACATCACCTCGGCCAAGAGCGAGATCCTGGCCGGTGACCGCATGGCCCCCGAGCCCGAGCGCGAGTTCCTCAGCTTCACACCGCGGGCGCCCACGGGCGCTGTGAATGGTCGCATCGTCTCGATCTACGGCAGCAACGTCGTGGCCAATGCCTCGCAGAACCAGGTGGTGGTCATCAACCGCGGCAAACGCGACGGCATGGAAAGCGGCCATGTCCTGGCCATCCTCAAGGACGGCCAGCAACTGATCGACAAGACCGATGCAACTCGCACGCTGATCAAGCTGCCCAACGAACGCAACGGCCTGCTCATGGTGTTCCGCACCTATGAGAAGCTGTCCTACGGCCTGATCCTGGATGTCACCGACAGCGTCAGGATCGGCGACCGACTGGCTTCGCCGCAATAAACCCTCCATGGCGGCGCACGACGCCATGGAACGCGATGAACTGGGCGCCTGGTTGCGCCTGACCCTGACACCCGGCCTGGGCAACGAGAGCGCGCGCCGGCTGTTATCGGCCTTCGGCCCACCCGCCGCCATCTTCGAGCAAGACCCGACCGCGCTGCAAGACCTGCTCAAACCGGCGCAGGCGCAAGCCCTACCGGAGGAGCCCGACGGCCTCGCGACACTGCTCGACAGCACCTGGGCCTGGCTGCAGGAGGCACCCCTGCAACGCGCGGTGGTCCCCCTGGGTGATGCGCTTTACCCGGCCTCACTGCTCGACATCGAGGATCCGCCCCTGCTCCTGTATCTGGCCGGTCGTCTTGACCTGGCGTTGGCACCCACACACAGCCTGGCCATCGTCGGCAGCCGCAACCCGACCCCGCAGGGTGCCTTGAACGCACGACATTTCGCCATGGCATTGGGCCAGGCCGGTCTGAGCATCGTCTCCGGGCTGGCTTTGGGCGTTGATGGCGCGGCGCATGAAGGCGCACTGGCTGCGGGGGCCCAGGCCCCGGATCGCCTGGCCACCGTCGCGGTGGTCGGTACCGGCCTGGACCGGGTCTACCCCAAAAGCCACCACACGCTGGCGCACCGCATCTGCGAGCATGGCTGGATGGTCAGCGAGTACCCGCTGGGCACGCCGCCGCTGGCGGCCAACTTCCCGCGACGCAACCGCCTGATCGCCGGCCTGTCGAACGCCACCCTGGTGGTGGAAGCGGCCCTGCAATCCGGCTCGCTCATCACCGCGCGGCTGGCGGCCGAGCAGGGCAAGGATGTTTTTGCGATTCCGGGCTCCATCCACGCCACGCAATCACGCGGCTGCCACGCCCTGATCCGCCAGGGCGCCAAGCTGGTCGAATCGGCACAGGATGTGCTGGAAGAATGGCCGGGCGGCGGCGTGTCCGTCGCGCCTGTGGCTGTCGACACCGGCAAGGATGACCCTCCTCTTTTGCAGGCCATGGGGCTGGAGCCGGTCAGCCTGGATGCCCTGCTGGAGCGCACGGGTATGGACATCGCAGCCCTGCAGGCCGGCCTGATGGCCCTGGAACTGGCCGGCCAGGTGGCACGCCTGCCGGGCGGCCTGCTGCAGCGCCTGGTACGTGCTTGAGACGCAACAGCACCGGCAACACCCGCAAATTCGAGGCTTGCGCCGGCGCTTTCTGCGCTATATTGAAGTCATGTTTGAAGTGCTTGTGTATGTGTACGAAAACTACTGGCGCGGTGATGCCTGTCCCGAACTGCCCCAGCTTGAACGCAAGCTCAACGCCATCGGCTTCGACGCCGACGAGATCCGCGATGCCCTGCTCTGGCTCGACGGCCTGAACCTGGCCGCCCAGAGCACCCTCTGGCTGGACACGGCACCGGCCACACGGCCCGACACCACGCTGCCCAGCTTCCCGGCGACCGACAGCATGCGCGTGTATTCGGTCGCCGAGCAGAACCATCTCGGTGCCGAATGCCTGGGCTTCATCAGCTTCCTGGAATCGGCCGGTGTGCTGCTGCCGCCCATGCGCGAGGTCATCCTCGACCGGGCCATGGCGGTGCCGGGCGAGCCGATGGCCCTGGACGATCTGAAGATCATCATCCTCATGGTGTACTGGAGTTTTGGCGAAGAGCCCGATACGCTGGTGCTCGACGAACTCTACGACGACAGCGCCGAACGCATCGCTCACTGACGCTGGCTGGCGCCAGCGCAGTCGGCGTCAGAACAAAAGGCCCTTCGCGGGGCCTTTTGTGTTTCAGGTCAGCAGACGCTCAGGGTGGGCTTCCAGCCGGGTCAGCGCCTCGCGCGTGGCGCGCACGGTGAGCGTTTCCTCTTCCTGCGGCAGCAAGAGGCCCGCCTGCAGATAGGCGGCCAGCCGGCCCGCCTGGATCAGGTAGCTGTGGCCGTCGCTGGAGGCAAACAGGTTCAGATGCTTGCGATCACTGCGCCAGACGAACTGCACCTGGTTGACCTTGCCGTTGTGGTCCAGCGTGAACCAGGAGCCCAATTGCAGTTCCTGCGCCCAGGCCACCATGGCCGGCGTAGGCTTGGAGCCGCCATTGGTCACCACGTCGATGGTGGACGCATCAATACCAAGCATCATCTCGATGCTCTCGGCGTCCAGCGGCAGGTCGCCCAGTCCGTCCTCGCTGACGAAGTCTTCCAGGTTGGCCAGGCGCTGCGTCATCGCATCGATCTGCGCCTGCGGGATGGCCTGGGTCTTGGACATAAAGGCATCGGCCATGGTGTCGCTGACGATCTTGATATGGGCATCCTGATCGGTCGGCGACAGGCCCAGCAGGTTCATGCCCACGCGCAGGCGCTGCAGCAACTGCGGCAGGTCCTGGATGACACGCGCGCGGTCGTTGCGGTTGGGTTTGGCACTGGCCGACCAGACCAGGTCGGCGGCGGCCTTCTTCAGGGCCACGGTCTCGCTGTCCTTGGGTCCCTTGCGCACGGCCGACACCGCCAGCACCTCGGCCCACACCTTGAACAGGAAGGTGCGGATCTCGTCGCGCACCGGGATGTCCTTGAGCATGTTGCGCAGCTCGATGGTGTACTGGATGGCCAGTGTTTCCTTCTGCTCGACCTGCTGAGCGACGCTCACGACCTTCTGCGTTTTTTCCTTGCCAGTCAGGAACTTGGCCAGGAATTTCTGGAATTCGTCGTAGACGATCTGGAAGACACGCTTGCCGGTTTCCGGATACTGCTCAATGACCTGCACGATGCGCTTGATCTCGGCCTCCAACGCGCCGCCGGTCATGGTGCTCGCTTCGAAACCCATCACGCAGGAACCCATGCGGTCGATCAACTGTCGCGCCGGATGGTTGATGGAGCCAAAGAACTCCGGGTCGGACAAGGCCATGCGCAGCACCGGCATCTGTAGCCGGGCAAACCAGACACGGATCGTGGTGGGAATGCGTTCTTCGGCCAGGATGGCCTGGAACATCAGGGCCACCATCTCGATGGTGGCCTTCTCGCTCTTAGTCTCGGCTTTTTTCTTGAGTTCGTCGGTCTTCTCGCGCAGTTTGCCGGCCACCTTGACCACGCCCGCCGGGCTGTAGTCCTCGTAGACGGTGCCGGTGCCGCCATCGCCGCTGACGCCATACTGGGGCCGCTCGGCCATGGCCGCCGCCAGCGCCGGCGAGGGGGGCTGACCCGCGGTCGACGTGAAATCGCCACCGCCCTGGCCCACCAGCAAACGCTTGAGCTGGCCGAACATGCCCTGGGCACGGCTGCGCGTGCGCGCCAGGGGTGTGGTCTGCGTCATCAGGCGCGTCTCTTCATGCGCGCCGCCAAAATTGGAAGGCATTCCCTGTGCGGCCAGGGCCTGCTGCATCTGGGCCGGTGTCTGTCCCAGTGCCGAAGGCAGCGAAGCGCCCCCTGCAGCGCCCGGGGGCGGGACCGGCGCGAGCCGGCCCGGTGTCACGGGGCCGCCGGCATCGTCCCAGCCCAGGCGGCCACCAAAAAGACCCGCACCGCGCCCGGCAGGCGCAGCACCCGCGGGCCCCTGTGGCATGGCCGCAGGCTGACCCGGATAAGCCGCTGGCGCTGGACCCGGCATGCCCATAGGGCCGGCCTGCCCGGGATAGCCCGGCTGGGGCGCACCGGCGGGCATGCCGCCCATACGACCGGGGGCTGGCTGGCCAGGGTAGGCCGCTGCGGGCTGACCCGGATACGCCACCGGCACAGGGCCCGGCATGCCCATAGGACCAGACTGCCCGGGATAGCCCGGCTGGGGCACACCGGCGGGCATGCCGCCCCCCATGCGACCGGGGGCCGGCTGCCCGGGATAGCCCGCAGGCCCTGGCGGCATGGGAATGCTGCTCAAAGGCACCGGCGCCGACTGTCCGGGGTAGCCCGAGGCCGGTCCATACGCCCCGGTTGAACCACCCCAGTCAGCACCACCGGCATCGCCCTGGAACTGGGAATCGGGCAAAACAGAATCAGGGCCACCCCCGCCACCCGATGGCGGACGGCGCCCCACGGCCGCACGCTTGACCCGGTCTTTCAGGTCGATGGTGGGCATCACGCCCTGCTGGATCAGGAACTCATTCGCGTTCGCATAGGCCTTCTTGAGCTTCTCGATGAGGTTCTTCTGCACCACATCGTTCACCATGATCCAGGACTCGCGTGGCATGCCGCACGTCGTCCACTGCTCGATCATCAACAGGATCAGGACCTCGGGCCGCAGGATATCGTGCCCCTCGAGATCGTCGCGGTTTTCAAGTGTCTTGACGCGCACACGCAGGTCATCGAGCTCACCGCTCATCTTCTCCACCACCGCCAGCACCAGGCGCGAGGAAATGATCTTGTCTTCGACCGCATCGGTGCCCACCAGGGACAGGCCGCCATCTCCTTCGAGCGAGAGGTCGTCCTTCTTCTCGGCTTTCTTGCTGGCCGGGGACTTGAGCGACGCCTGCCAGACCTTCATGGTGCTGTCGATCCAGGGCCCGCGCTGCTTCTGGAACAGCATCCAGGCGTCCCGCCGGTTCTGCATGTCCCGGGTCGTTCCCTTTTCGTTGAGCAGCGTGGTCAGCCGATCCTGGAGCTGGCCGCCCAGTTCAAACAGGATCTTCTCCGCATCGCCCAGAAAACGCTGGCGCACCTTCTCCGCCAGCTGCATGCGCTGCATATAGGAGAGTTGGGTTGCCATGGTGCGGGGTTCTCGTCAGACGACGGCGCCTGCGTTCGGATCGTCGGGATCCGTCTCGCCGCGTTTGGGGGCGCCACCCTTGATCAGGTCTTCACGCTTGACGCCCAGCCACATGGCGATGGCCGCGGCCACGAAGACCGAGGAGTAGATGCCGAAACAGATACCGATGGTCAGCGCCAGGGCAAAGTAGTGCAGCGTCGGGCCGCCGAACAGCAGCATGGACAGCACCATCAATTGCGTGCTGCCATGCGTGATGATGGTGCGGCTGATGGTGGAGGTGATGGCGTTATCGATGACGCCCACCGTGTCGAGCTTGCGCAGGCGGCGGAAGTTCTCGCGGATGCGATCGAAGATCACCACCGACTCGTTGACCGAATACCCCAGCACGGCCAGCACGGCGGCCAGCACGGGCAGCGAAAACTCCCACTGGAAGAAGGCAAAGAAGCCCAGGATGATGATGACGTCGTGCAGGTTGGCGATGATGGCCGCGACCGCGAACTTCCACTCGAAGCGCAGCGCCAGGTAGATCATGATGCCGCCCACGACGAAGGCGAGGGCCATCAGCCCGTCCACGGCGAGCTCGTCACCCACCTGCGGTCCGACGAACTCGCTGCGGCGCAGGGTGGCGCTGGCGTCCAGCGTCTTGAGGGTGGCCAGCACCTGCTCGCTTTGCTGGCCGGAGCTCACACCCTTGGCCGCCGGCATGCGGATCAGCACGTCACGTGCGGTTCCGAAATTCTGCACCTGCACGTCGCTGTAACCCAGCCTGGCGATGGCGCCGCGCACGGCCTCCAGATCGGCCGGCTGCGAATAACTGACCTCGATCAGCGTGCCGCCGGTGAACTCCACCGACAGATGCAGGCCGCGCGAGAAGAGGAAGAAGACGGCCGCCAGGAAGGTGACGACCGAAACGATGTTGAGCACCAGCGCATGCCGCATGAACGGAATGTCGCGCCGGATCTTAAAAAACTCCATGTTCTTCTTCCCTCAGTCCATTTTGGCCGGCAGCTGCCCGTCGGGCCGCCAGATCGTCCCGATCGAGACGGTCTTCAGCTTTTTACGGCTACCGTACCACAAATTCACCAGACCGCGGGAGAAGAAAACCGCCGAGAACATGCTGGTCAGGATGCCCAGGCAGTGCACCACGGCAAAACCCCGCACCGGACCCGAGCCGAAGGCCAGCAGGGCCAGGCCCGCGATCAGGGTGGTGACGTTGGAGTCCAGGATGGTGGCCCAGGCCCGGTCGTACCCGGTCTGGATGGCCGCCTGCGGCGAGGCGCCGTTGCGCAGCTCCTCACGCACCCGTTCGTTGATCAGCACGTTGGCGTCGATGGCCATGCCCAGCACCAGGGCCATGGCCGCCATGCCCGGCAGCGTCAGGGTGGCCTGCAGCATGGACAGGATGGCCACCAGCAGCAGCAGGTTGATACCCAGCGCCACGCTGGAGATCACGCCAAACAGCATGTAATAGACACACATGAAGACCGCCACCGCCAGGAAGCCCCAGGTCACGCTGGCAAACCCCTTGTCGATGTTCTCTGCCCCCAGGCTGGGGCCGATGGTGCGTTCCTCGATGATCTCCATGGGCGCAGCCAGGGCGCCGGCGCGCAGCAGCAGCGCCGTGTCGGCCGCCTCCATGGAGGTCATGCGGCCGGAAATCTGCACGCGGCCACCGCCGATTTCGGTGCGGATCACCGGCGCCGTCACCACCTCGCCCTTGCCCTTCTCGAACAGGATGATGGCCATGCGCTTGCCGACGTTCTCGCGCGTCACGTCCTTGAAGATGCGTGAACCCTTGGCGTCCAGCGACAGGTTGACGGTGGGCTCCTGGGTCTGGCTGTCGAAACCCGGCTGGGCGTCGGTCAGGTTGTCGCCGGTCAGCACCACCTGCTTCTTGACGATCACGGCCTGGCCGTTGCGGTCCGGATAACGCTCGGTGCCAAACGGCACCGGGCCGGAACCGGCTTCGGCAGAGCGTCCTTCGACGCTTTCGTCCACCATGCGCACTTCCAGCGTGGCGGTGCGCCCCAGGATGTCCTTGGCCTTGGCCGTGTCCTGCACGCCAGGCAGTTGCACCACGATGCGGTCCAGCCCCTGCTGCTGGATCACCGGCTCGGCGACGCCGAGTTCGTTGATGCGGTTGTGCAGCGTGGTGATGTTCTGCTTGAGCGCCTGCTCCTGCACCAGGCGCGCGGCCTGGGGCTTGAGGGTGGCGCTCAGTTTGAAATCGCTGCCTTCCTGCGTCTGCGTGGTCTGCAGGTCGGCAAACTGGTCCAGCAGCACGCGCTGGGCGGCTTCCAGCGTGGCGGCGTCGCGCAGGCGCAGCTCGATGGCCTGGCCGTTGCGGCTGATGCCGCCGTGGCGCACATTCTTCTCACGCAAGACGGTGCGCAGGTCACCCGCCAGCGATTCGGCCTTCTTGCTCAGGGCCGCCTGCATGTCGACCTGCAGCATGAAATGCACACCACCGCGCAGGTCCAGGCCCAGGTACATGGGGGCGGCATGCAGCGCCGTCAGCCAGCCCGGCGTGCGCGGCAGCAGGTTGAGCGCCACGATGTAGTCCGGATCGGCCGCGTCCTTGACCAGGGCGCGCTGGATGGCGTCCTTGGCCTTGAGCTGGTTGTCGGTGGAGTCCAGGCGCACCCGCAGGGAACCGGCTTCCAGACTGATGCCATCGGGCCGGATGCCAGCCTCCTGCAGCGCCGCCTCGACGCGCGACTGCGTGGAGGAGTCCACCTTGAGGATGACCTTGGCCGCCGACACCTGCACGGCGGGCGCCTCGCCAAAGAAATTAGGGGCGGTGTAGATCGCCCCCACCAGCAGCGCGATCACGATGATCGCGTACTTCCATACCGGATAACGGTTCATTGTTCGCTCGCGTCTGCTAGGCTGAAGGGTCTCTTATTTCATCGTGCCCTTGGGCAGCACCTGCACCACGGCCTGGCGCTGCAGTTGCACCTCGACACCGGAAGCAATTTCCACGCCGATGAAGTTCTCGTTCAGGGAGCTGACACGGCCCAGCATGCCGCCGGCGGTCACCACTTCGTCACCCTTGGCCAGGGCCTCGACCATGGCGCGGTGCTCTTTCTGCTTCTTCATCTGCGGGCGGATCATGATGAAGTACAGCACCACGAACATCAGCACGATGGGCAGCATGCTCATCAGGGACGAGGACAGATCGCCACCAGCAGCAGCAGCGGGGGCGGTTTGGGCAAAAGCGGAAGAAATAAACACGGGCAACTCCACGTCAGGGGTTCAAAAATCGGAACACACCTGGATACGGAGGCACCCGGAAGGCACCCCGAAACAGGCGGCCGCCCATTGTACGGGGCTAGCGCCAGCCCTTTTCAGTCCCCACCCGGGGGTATGGATAGCCCGCCGGCCGGGGCCCTCAACCGCTCAGGCCAGGGCGGCGCGCCAGGCGGCCAGCCGCTCGTCCCACAGCGGGCGGACCGCCGCGAGGTGCCGCGCCTTGACATGGCCATAACCACGGATCTGCTCGGGCAGGCGCGCGATCTCGACCGCTGCCGCATGGTTGGCCGCGTTCAGGCCGGCCAGCAGTTCCTCGATGCAGGCACGGTAGTCGGCGATCAGGGCCCGCTCGGTCCGGCGCTCCTCGCTCCGGCCGAAGGGGTCGAAGGCCGTGCCGCGCAAGCCCTTGAGGCGCGCCAGCAGGCGGAAGGCCGTGCCCATGGCCGGACCGAAAGGCCTTTTGAGCAGCTCACCCCTGGCATTCTTCTTGGCCAGCAGCGGTGGCGCCAGATGGTAGTGGAGCTTGTACTCACCTTCGAACATAGCCCCGATGCGCGCCTTGAAGCCGGGATCGCCGTGCAGCCGGGCCACCTCGTACTCGTCCTTGTAGGCCATCAGCTTGAAGAGGTAACGGGCCACCGCCTCGCTCAGGCCGGTCTTGCCCAAGGCGCTTTCGACGGCCTGCACCCGGGCGACGAAGGTCCGGTAGTCCTCGGCATACGCGCCGTTCTGGTAACCGGTCAGGAAGTCGACCCGGCGCGCCACCAGGCTCTCCACGGTCTCGCGCGGCTGGAACTGGATAGCTTGCGCCGGCGTCAGCAGCGCTTGCACCCGCGCCCAGTCCTGTGCCGCTTGGCGGCCCCATTCGAAGGCGGCCTTGTTCGCCTCTACCGCCACGGCGTTGAGCTCGATGGCCCGCAGCAGGGCCTCGCGGCCCAAGGGGATCCAGCCCTTTTGCCAGGCGTAGCCCAGCAGCATGGGGTTCACATAGATCGAGTCGCCCATGAGCCGGTTGGCCACGGCGTCGGCGTCGAACAGGCCCAGGCCGCCCACGCCCACGGCGGCGCTGATGTCGGCCACGCAGCGCTCGGCCGGGTTCTGCCAGTTGGCGTTTTTCACGAAAGCCGCGGTCGGTGCGCTGTGGCTGTTGAGGGCCACGCGCGTGCGCCCCTCGCGCATGCGCAGCGTGCTTTCCTTCGCTGCCGTCACGATGGGGTCGCAGCCCAGGATCAGGTCGGCCGCCGCCATGCCCACGCGGGTGGTGCGGATCTCTTCGGCGGTGTCGGCAATCAGCACATGGCTCCAGGTCGCACCACCTTTTTGCGCCAGGCCGGCCGCGTCCTGCGTGACGATGCCTTTGCCCTCGATGTGCGCGGCCATGCCCAGCAATTGCCCGATGGTGATGACACCGGTGCCACCCACACCGGCCACCACGATGCCATAGGCCGTGACGGCCGTGGGCAAGGCCGGTTCGGGCAGGGCACCCAGCGCATACGGCGAAGTCGCCTGCCCCTTGGCCTTCTTCTTGAGCTGCCCACCCTCCACCGTCACGAAACTCGGGCAAAAGCCCTTGAGGCAGGAAAAGTCCTGGTTGCAGCTGCTCTGGTTGATCGTGCGCTTGCGGCCGAATTCGGTTTCCAGCGGCTCGACCGAGAGGCAGTTGCTCTGCTGGCCGCAATCACCGCAGCCCTCGCAGACCAGTTCGTTGATGACCACGCGTTTGGCCGGCGTCACCAGGCTGCCGCGCTTGCGACGGCGGCGTTTCTCGGTGGCGCAGGTCTGGTCGTAGATGATGACCGTGCAGCCCTTGAGTTCGCGGAATCCGCGCTGGATGCGGTCGAGTTCATCGCGATGCTCGATGGCGATGCCCGCCGGCAGATCCCGCACGCCCGCGTACTTATCGGGCTCGTCGGTCACGATGGTGATCTTGCGCGCCCCCTCGGCGCGCATGCTTTGCGCAATCTGGACCACGCTGTGGCCTTCAGGGCGCTCGCCTATTTGCTGGCCACCCGTCATGGCCACCGCATCGTTGTAGAGGATCTTGTAGGTGATGTTGACGCTGGCCGCAATCGCCTGGCGGATCGCCAGGATGCCGCTGTGGAAGTAGGTGCCGTCGCCCAGGTTGGCGAACACATGCTGCTCACTGCTGAAAGGCTGTTGGCCCACCCAGGGCACGCCCTCACCACCCATCTGCGTGAAGCCGATGGTGTTGCGGTCCATCCACGTGGCCATGAAGTGGCAGCCGATGCCGGCTAGGGCACGCGAACCCTCGGGCACGCGGGTGCTGGTGTTGTGCGGGCAGCCAGAGCAGAACCAGGGCTGGCGATCGGCCGCCGGGCCGCCCAGCAGCAGGGCCTGCATGGACCGCTCCTTGGCGTCCAGCACGGCCAGCTGCGCGTCGACACGCGCCGCGATGTCGCTGCTGGCCGGCAGCAGGCCGTTTTTCTTCAGGCGCCCGGCGATGGCACGCGCGATCATGGCCGGCGTCAGGTCGGCATTGGCGCGCAGCAGCTCGTTGCTGGAGGGGTTGGCCTGCGACCACTCACCGCCGGCACGGTCGCCTTCGTTGAACTTGCCCAGGATGTTGGGGCGCACGTCGTCGCGCCAGTTGTAAAGCTCTTCCTTGAGCTGGTATTCGATGAGCTGGCGCTTCTCCTCCACCACCAGGATTTCCTGCAGGCCGGTGGCGAAGTCGCGCGCGCTCTGCGCCTCCAGCGGCCAGACCACGGCCACCTTGTGCAGGCGGATGCCTAAAGCACGGCAGGTGGCATCGTCCAGCCCCAGGTCCAGCAGGGCCTGGCGTGTATCGTTGTAAGCCTTGCCGCTGGCGATCAGGCCGAAGCGGTCGTTCGGGCCTTCGATGACGTTGTGGTTCAGGCGGTTGGCGCGGATGTAGGCCAGGGCGGCGTACCACTTGTGATGGAAGATGCGCTCCTCCTGCTCTAGCGCATGGTCGGGCCAGCGGATGTGCAGGCCGCCCGGCGGCATCTGGAAATCGGTGGGCAGCTGGATCTGCACACGATCGGGATCGATCATGGCCGAGGCGCTGGACTCGACGATCTCCTGGATGGTCTTCATGCCGGCCCAGACACCGGCGTAGCGGCTCATGGCAAAGGCATGAATGCCCAGGTCCAGGATATCCTGCACCGAGGCCGGGAAGAAGACCGGCAGGCCGCAGGCCTTGAAGATGTGGTCGCTCTGGTGCGCGGCTGTGGAGCTTTTGGCCACGTGGTCGTCGCCGGCTACCGCAATCACACCGCCCCAGGGCGTAGTGCCGGCGTTGTTGGCGTGCTTGAAGACATCCGAGGTCCGGTCCACGCCCGGGCCCTTGCCGTACCAGATGCCGAAGACGCCGTCGAACCTGTTGCTGCCCGGCGGGGCAAAGCCCAGTTGCTGCGTGCCCCACAAGGCGGTGGCTGCCAGCTCCTCGTTGACACCTGGCTGGAACACGATGTTCTGCGCCTTGAGATGCGGCGCGGCCTTCCACAGGGCCTGGTCGTAGCTGCCCAGCGGCGAGCCGCGGTAACCACTGATGAAACCCGCCGTGTTCTTGCCGGCCTGCTGGTCACGCAGGCGCTGCAGCATGGGCAGCTTGACCAGGGCCTGCACGCCGCTCATGAAGGCGCGGCCGTGGTCCAGCGTGTACTTGTCGTCCAGGGTGACGGTCTCCAGCGCCTGGCGGATCGATTCGGGCAGGGGGGCATTCATGGGCAGCTTGTCTCCGGGCGCTGGGCCTGTTTTTGTATGCAGGTCAGTGTATGACGGTCGCCCGGATAGGTCTTTGCTTTCTTTGCCACTGAAATGCTGGTTTTTGAAAGGATATTGCGCAAGAATCCGATCAATGGAAACACTCGACAAGTTCGACCTGGCGATCCTGAGCGAACTGCAAGCCAACGCCCGTCTTACCAACGCCGAGCTGGCCAGCCGCGTGGGCCTCTCGCCGGCGCCCTGCTGGCGCCGCGTGCGCACACTCGAAGTCCAAGGCTACATCAAGGGTTACCACGCCGAGATCGACCGCCACAAGATCGGCCTGGGGGTACTGGCCTTTGTGCGCCTGGACGCCGAACGCAACACGGGCGACGCCACCCGCGTGCTGGAGGAAGCCGTGCGCGCCCTGCCCGAGGTGGTAGCCTGCCACTACATCAGCGGCACCGGTACCTTCGAGCTGCAGGTGGTGGCGCAGGACCTGGACAGCTTCTCGCGCTTCGCGCTGCAGCGCCTGATCAACCTGCCGAACGTGAAGGACCTGCACACCAGTTTCTCGCTGGGTGAGGTCAAGGCCAGCCCGACCCTGCCGCTGGGCCATCTGCAGGCGCCCGCCCCGACACCACCCGCCCCTGCCGTCAAGACTCGCCGGAGATCCCGATGAAACTGCACCGCTTTCTGATCCTCGCCCTGCTGGGCCTGCCGGCCGCGCTGTCGGCCCAGACCGCTGGTGTCGCCCCGCTGCCCCTGCGCAACCTGCTGATCGAAGTGCGCCAGGACGATGGGCGCAGCAACAGCAGCGAGCGCGTGGCGGCCGACGTGAACGCCCGGGTGCAGCCGGGCCGCAGCGAGGTGGACATCGGCATCGAGGCACGCCGCCGCGAGAGCAACAGCAGCGGCCGCGCGCAGCAGCAGGTGCTGGTGCTCAACGGCCGGCCGGCGGCCATCAACCTGGGCAGCAGTGTGCCGCTGCGCCTGCGGCAGCTCGTGACACTGGGGGGCGTGCGCAGGAGCGTGCCGGGCACCGTCTGGCTGCAGGCCGGCACCGGCTTCACGGCCACCCCCGTCTGGGAAGGCGGAGATACGGTCTACCTGGAACTCGCCGCGACGCAGGGCCGCCAGCCCCTGGCCCCGCAGGCCAGCACCAGCAGCACCGTGTCGTTGCCGCTGGACGAGTGGACGACGGTGGCCGACAGCGAGGACGTGCAGGACAACCGCCAGAACGCTGCAGCCCTGGGCGGCGGCGGGCGAGACACGCGCAGCAGCAGCCAGTCGCTGCGCGTGCAGGTGCGCGTCAGCCTGCGTTGAACTTCAGCTCAGAATTTGTGAAGAAATCGTAGCGAGCGGCCCGAGCGCAAGGCGGACGGGGCGCAACCACCGGAACGTACTTGAGGTACGTGAGGATGGCGACAACGCAGTTGCGGCGTAGGCTAACTTTCGCTTGGCGAAAGTTAAGCGCAGCGGCCGTAGCCAACACCGCCCAACGCGGCGATCGGGTTGCGCAGTAGATTTATTCACAAATTCTCAGCGCGGCCAGAGCACCCACAGGCGCAAGGGCTGCTTGAGCCGCCCGGCGATCAGCGAAGCCTCGGGGCCCGTGCCTACAAAATAGTCGGCACGTACCGCGCCGGTAATGGCGCTGCCCGTGTCCTGCGCCAGCACTAGGCGCTGTAACTGCAGTTGCGGACCGGCCGACGCCAGCCAGACCGGCGTGCCATAGGGAATGCTGCCGGGATCGACGGCGATGGAGCGCCCCGCCGTCAGCGGCACGCCCTGGGCGCCTTCCGGCCCGGCGGTGAGTTCGCTGTCCGGCAAGGCCTGCTCCCGGAAAAAGGTCACACGCGGATTGCTCCAGAG
>CALRZY010000007.1:0-102208 GCA_943372765.1 Curvibacter sp. AEP1-3 | reverse complement strand
CAGCCAGGAGGCCGCCAAGGAAATTGGCGACCTCGCCGCCAACAGCGTGAGCACGGCGGAGCGGGCCGGCAAGCTGCTCGACGAGATCGTGCCCAGCATCCAGAAAACCAGCGAGCTGGTGCAGGAGATTGCAGCAGCCAGTTCGGAGCAGAGCGAATCGGTGACGCAGATCGGTGGCGCCATGGGTCAGCTGAGCAAGGCCACGCAACAGAACGCCAGCGCTTCGGAAGAGCTGGCCGCCACCGCCGAGGAGCTCAGCGGTCAGGCCGCGCAGTTGCAGGGTTCGGTGGGCTTCTTCAAGGTGGCGGGCGACGGCGGACTGAGCACACGCAAGCTCGATGTCGAGATCGAGCATCCGGAGCGGCGACGCAGCCTGCCGAGTCCGGTGGCCAAGCTGCCCTCGGTGGCCAAGGTCGGCAGCGGCAACTTCAAACCCTTCTGAGGTGCCATGATGCACGAAGCGAGGTCCGCTGATCTGCAGGCCGTGGCCGCAGAGGAGGGCGTGGTCAACCAGTTCCTCACCTATCCCCTGGGTGAGGAGGTGTTTGCCATGGACATCCGCGCCGTGCGGGAAATCATCCAGTACGGTGCCATGACGCCGGTGCCGCTGATGCCCGACTTCCTGCGGGGTGTGATCAATCTGCGGGGTGCGGTGGTGCCGGTCATCGACATGCGGGTGCGTTTTGGCTGGAAGCCTGCGCCGGTGGGCAAGAAAACCTGCATCATCATCATCGATGCCACCCACGATGGGACGCGCCTGGAGCTCGGCCTGCTGGTCGATGCAGTCAGCGAGGTGGTGGAGATCGAGCCGAGCCAGATCGAGACACCGCCCCAGTTTGGCGGTGTCATCCGGCGCGATTTCATCCAGGGCATCGGCAAGGTGAACGGGCGCTTCGTGGTCATTCTCGATCCCGCCCGTGCGCTTGATATCGAGGACATGGCCAAGGTGGCAAGCCAAACCCATGCCGCTTGAATTTTTCTTCGACAGCGGCGCGTCTTACCAGGCCATCAGAGCATGAAATCCATCACCCACGATATCGACGAGCGCGCCAGGATGGCCGGCTCGAACAAGTTTGAACTGCTGCTGTTCCGGCTGGGCACTTCACCCAATACCGGGCGGCGCGAGTTCTTCGGCATCAATGTGTTCAAGGTGCGCGAAGTCTTGCGCATGCCCGAGATCACCGAGGTGGCCAACCGGCATGAGTACATGATGGGCATGGCCAACATCCGCGGCCAGATCATTCCGGTGATCAACCTGCCGGCGGTGATCGGCTGCAAACCCGAAAAGGGATTGAGCATCCTGATGGTGACCGAGTACGGCCGTACCGTTCAGGCTTTCGCCGTGGAGGATGTCAACGAGATTGTGCGGCTGGACTGGGACCAGGTGCTGCCGGTGGATGGCGGGCAGGAAGGATCACTGGTGACCGGCTTGGCGCGCATTGATGGCGCACGTGCCGACACCAGGCTGGCCCAGGTGCTGGATGTGGAGCAGATCCTGCGCAACGTGATTCCTGCCAGCATGGAGGAGATCACCCGTGAGGTGGTGGGCGCTGAACTGGAGCTTCCCCCTGGCTCGGCGATCCTGGTGGCGGACGACTCTTCGGTCGCGCGCACCGTGATCGAGCTGGGCCTGAAGGCGATGGCCGCGCCTTTCATCATGACGCGCACCGGCAAGGAGGCCTGGGAGCAGCTGATCGCGATCGCCGACGATGCGGAACGGCAGGGCAAGACGGTACGCGACAAGATCGCCCTGGTGCTGACCGATCTGGAAATGCCGGAGATGGACGGATTCACCCTGACGCGCATGATCAAGGAGAACCCGCGCATGCACAACCTGCCGGTGGTGATCCACTCTTCGCTGACGGGAACCACCAACGAGAAACACGTGAGGAACGTCGGTGCCGATGCCTATGTGGCCAAGTTTGCTCCCAGAGAGCTGGCGGCCACGATCCGCCAGGTCCTCAATCCCTCGACCTGATCCATGTCCACGATTGTTTTCAGCGACCAGCATTTCAAGCACATCAGCGAACTGATGTATGAACTGGTCGGCTTGTCGTTCAACGACTCCAAGAAATCCCTGATCTCCTCCCGCCTGACACCCCGCATCCAGCGCCTGGGTGTGGCCAGCTTTGACGACTATTTCGCCATGCTGGCCGATGAGACGCAGGGGGCCGAGTTGCAGATGGCCATCGATCTGCTGACGACCAATGAGACCTATTTTTTCCGCGAGCCGAAACACTACGATCTGCTGGAGAGTGAGTTGTCCGCGCGTCGCAGCAAGGCGCCGCTGGCAGTATGGAGCGCGGCTTCCTCGTTCGGTGACGAAGCCTACAGCACCGCCATGCTCCTGGCCGATCTGCAGGTGCAGGGGAAAATTTCCTCCGACTGGTCCATCCTGGCGACGGACATCAGCCAGCGGGTGCTGCTGGCCGCCAAGGATGCCATCTACCCGGCAGACCGATTGCGTGAGGTCTCGCCCGCGCGTCTGCGTCGCTATTGCCTGCGCGGCGATGGGCCGGCCGAGGGCCAGGTGATGATCCAGGACGCCCTGCGCGAGCGGGTGCAGTTCGGGCAACTCAATCTGTGCAAGCCCTTCGAGGGCCTCGGGCCTTTCGACGTGGTTTTCCTGCGCAATGTGCTGATCTATTTCGACGTGGCGACCAAACGCGAGGTGGTGGACCGGGTGCTGACCACCCTGCGTCCGGGCGGGCTTTTTTTCATGGGCACGGCCGAAGGCCGCGTGAATTGCCAGACACCGCTGCTTCCCGTTCAGCCGGGGGCCTACCGCAAAGCGACCTAGCCTGAGAACGGGCGTCGACGGTTAATATCGACGCTCATTCCTTTACCCTGCGTTGCCTGCTCTCGCGCTTTTCATGACGTCTGCTTCTGTCTTTCCTTTTTCCCAGTTTCCCTCCGAACCCAGGCTGCTGGAGCTGCTTCCCGGCGACGTGGGCCTGGGCCTGGCGGACGATGAGTTCAAGACCCTGCTGGGCTCGTGTGTGTCAGTGATCCTGACCGATCCCCGGCGCACCGTCGGGGCGATGTGTCATATCGTGCATGTCAGCGAGCCGGGGCCGCAGGATGCCCGCAACACGGCCTATGGGCGGGTGGCGATGGGCGAGATGTACCGCTTGCTGCGCACGGTGGGTGTAACGCCCGGTCTTTGCCATGCGTATGTCTATGGCGGCGGCAATATGTTTCCCGACCTGATACAGCGCGGCACGGTGGGGGAGCGCAATGCACATTGGGTGATGGACTTCCTGGCGGCCGAAGGCATCCATGTGGTGCACCATTCCTTGATGGGCGTGGGGCATCGCAAGCTGCGCTGGACGGTCGGACCTTCCCTGCCCCAGGTGGAGCAGGTACCCGTGAATCAGGAGTAAAGGCATGACGATCAAGGTTTTTGTAGTGGATGACTCGGCCGTGGTTCGGCAGGCCATGGCGCACATGCTGGCGGGCAACAGCGAGGTGGTCCTGATCGGCAGCGCGCCCAATCCCATCATCGCGTTGCCCATGATGCGCAAGAACCGTCCTGACGTGCTGCTGCTGGACATCGAGATGCCTGGCATGGACGGACTGACCTTCCTGCGCCAGCTCATGTCGTCCGATCCGATCCCGACGGTGATCTGCTCCACCCTCTCCACGGATGGCAGCCGGGTGGCACTCGATGCCTTGTCGGCCGGTGCCGTGGCGGTACTCGCCAAGCCCAAGCTCGGCTTGAAACAGCATCTGGAGGACTCGCGGCACGAGTTCGTGCAGACGCTCAAGGCGGCGGCGAATTCAAGGCCACGACAGCGTATGGCGCCGGCGGCTGCCCTGGCGAAGCCGGCGGCGACGGTGGCCAGCGTGCATGCGCTGGCGGTCAACAAGCCGGTGGTCATCGGCAGCTCGACCGGTGGCACGCAGGCCCTGGAATTTGTGCTGACCACGCTGCCGGCCGATGCGCCCGGTATTGCGATCACCCAGCACATGCCGGAGAAATTCACGGCGATGTATGCCAGCCGACTCGATGCGATCTGCGCCATGAAAGTGCGCGAAGCCAAGGACGGTGACCGGCTGGAGCGCGGCCTGGCGCTGATTGCGCCGGGGGGGCGTCATATGCAGCTGCACAAGGTGTCCGGGCAGTACCACGTGAAGGTGGTCGATGGCCCGCCCGTGAACCGGCACAAACCCTCGGTGGATGTGCTCTTCCGTTCTGCGGCCGAATGCGCCGGGCGTGACATCCTGGGCATCATCATGACCGGCATGGGCGATGACGGCGCGCGTGGCATGAAAGTGCTGCATGACGGCGGCGCGCGCACGATCGCCCAGAACGAGGAAACCTGCGTGGTGTTCGGCATGCCCAAGGAAGCGATCAAGTTGCAGGCGGTCGATGACATCCTGGCGCTGGAGCAGATTCCCCGCGCCATCCTGCAGTTCGACGCGCGGGCTTGAGGCGCCGCCCCTGCTGCCCTACGACGGGCCCAGAGCGAACGGCTGTTTTTCCAGCGTCGAGTTGAAGTAAGCGGTGGACGGGTTTAGCCGTTCACTGCTTGTCCAGGATCGCACCGCAGGCGCGGGCGCGGCCGCTGCTCTTGGCCAGGTAGAGCTGCTGGTCAGCCAGCGCCAGCAGATTCTTGGCGGCCCCTTCCAGCCCTCTGCCGCTGGCCACGCCCAGACTCACTGTGACGGCCGCTGCCACGTCAGACTTGGCGTGGGGCAGGGCGCGTTCGCGCACGCGCTTCGCAATTTCTGCGGCCAGGCGCATGGCATCGTCGTGCCCGGTGTCGGGCAGCAGGCAGACGAACTCCTCGCCGCCGTAGCGCGCCACGATGTCGGTGCCACGCTTGAAACTGGTCTTGAGCAGCGCAGCGATCTCGCGCAGGCAGTCGTCGCCGGCCTGGTGACCATAGTGGTCGTTGTAGCGTTTGAAATAGTCCACGTCCACCAGGATCAGTGACATCACGGTGTCCTGGCGGACCGAGCGGGCCCACTCCAGCTCCAGTTGCTGGTCGAAGTAGCGCCGGTTGTGCAGGGTGGTCAGACCGTCGAGGAACACCAGATCGCGCAGCACATCGGACTGGAACTTGAGCATCAGGTGCGTTCGCACCCGGGCGCGCAGCACACTGGGGTTGACCGGTTTGGCGATGAAGTCCACCGCGCCCAGTTCCAGGCCGCGCGTTTCCTGCGCCGGGTCGGTGTGGGCTGTGACGAAAATCACCGGGATGTGGCGGGTCAGGTCGCTGGCCTTGAGGCGACGGCAGACCTCGAAGCCATCCATCTCCGGCATCTCGATGTCCAGCAGGACCAGGTCGGGCGCCTGGTCCTGGCAGATCTGCAGGGCCTGGGGCCCACTGGTGGCCATGAAGACCTGGCAGTCCTGCGCGAACGCCCGGTGCATCACCTGGATATTGATGGCTTGGTCGTCCACCAGCAGCAGGCGTGGCTTGCGATCAGGCGCGAGCCCGGGGAGCTTCGCCAAGAGGGTGTTGTCGGTGAACATCGGCTCAGGCAGTGTAACGCTGCTGTAACTGCTTGCACAGTTCGGCAGCCTGGCTGAAGTCCAGCCCGGCCATGGCTTCGTCCAGCGCCTCCAGCGCCTCGTTCAGCGCCGCACCGTGCCGGTCGCGCAGCTCGGCATACACGTCCAGGCTGGCCAGATCCGAGTTGCGCAACAGGGTCATCAGTCGGTCCAGATCGGCCTGCAGTGCCCCACGGTCGAGCGGTGTGCTGTTTGCTGGTCCTGACTCGTTCCCGTCGGGTTGCAGCTGGCGCAGCGCGAGCATCAGATCGGCTGTGACCGCGTCCACGGCAGCGCTGAGGCGCTCCAGCATGAGCCGGGCTTCCTCGCCTGCGGGAACGCTGCCTTCGCGCAGGCGGTGTTCAGCCTCGGCCGCAATGGCGGCCAGGCGATGGGCCCCCACGGTGGCGGCCGTGCCCTTGAGCGTGTGCAACAGGCGGCGCGACTCGGCGCCCTGGCCCTCGGCCAGCATCACAGCGAGCTCCTGAGGCTGGCGCGGCAGGTCTCGGCCAAAGGTCTGCAGGATGCGCCCTAACACGGGGGCATTGCCACCCAGGCGCTCCAGCGCGCTTGTGAGGTCGAACTCGGCGGTATTGACCAGGCTTGCGGGGGCGTGCCCTGGCGCCTGGGGTGCGGGCAGCGCGGCCACCGCGCCGGTCGCGGGGGCCACATAGCCGCTGTGTTGCAGCATGGCGCCCACCAGTTCGTCCAGGTTGAAGGGTTTGCCCACGTGGGCGTTCATGCCGGCGGCCAGGGCTTCCAGCCGGTCGCTCTCCATGGCGTTGGCCGTCATGGCGATGATGGGCAGGTGGGCGAGCTTGAGTTCCTGGCGCACTTTGCGGGTGGCGGTGTAGCCGTCCATCACGGGCATCTGCACGTCCATCAGCACCACGTCCCACGGTATCTGCGCGGCTTCAATGGCCTGCACGCCCAGTTCGCCGTTGTCGGCCAGGCTCACCAGCGCGCCCTCGCGCTCCAGCAGCTCCTGCGCGACCTGCTGGTTGATCTTGTTGTCTTCCACCAGCAGCACGCGCATGCCCTGCAGCCGGTGCGCGCTGGCGGCTGCGGCCGTGCGCCTGGCCGCGCCGCCTTGCCGCGCCTGACGTGCTTCCATGATGGCGTCCACCAGCATGGAGGGCGTGGCGGGTTTGACGACGAAGCCGTTGAGCAGGGCCTGTTCGCCTGCGGGCCGCTGGGCCAGCATCTCCCTGCCGTGAGCGGTGACCATGACCAGGATGGGGGCGTCCTGTCCGCCGAGCAGCTCGCGGATGTGCAGGCTCGTTTCCCAGCCGTCCATGCCGGGCATCTGCCAGTCCACGAACACGGCGTCATGGGCGCGTTGGCCACTGGCGATGCGCTGGCGGATCAGGGCCAGCGCCTCGTCCCCACTGCTGGCCAGCTCGGCCTGCCAGCCCATGGGCTCGACCATGGCCTGAAGTACCTGCTGCGCCAGAGGGTTGTCGTCGATGACGAGCACCTGCAACTCACGCAGCTCGGTTTGCGTAGGCGCCTTGATCGCGGGGGCATCATCCTGGGCTATGCCCAGCGTGATCTGGAAATGGAAGCAGCTGCCCTTGCCGATTTCGCTCTCCACCTCCAGCTGGCCGCCCATGAGACCCACCAGGCGGGCCGAGATGACCAGGCCCAGGCCGGTGCCGCCAAAGCGGCGCGTGGTGGAGGCCTCGGCCTGCAGGAAGCCCTCGAAGATGCGTTGCAGGTTCTCGGGGGCGATGCCGATGCCGGTGTCCCGCACAGAGAACTCCAGCGTCACGTGGCCCGCCTGAACCTCGAGGACCGCGATGCGCAACACCACCATGCCCTTTTCGGTGAACTTGATGGCATTGCCACCGAGGTTGATCAGAACCTGCTTGAGGCGCAGGCTGTCACCCAGCAGGTTGGCGGGCAGGCTTCGATCCACATCGAACAGCACTTCCACGTTCTTGCTGCCCGTATTGGAGGAGAGGATGACCGACAGGTCGCGCAGCAGCTGATCGATGCGGAAAGGCGCCGTCTCCAGCATCATCTTGCCGGCCTCGACCTTGGAGAAATCCAGGATGTCGTTGAGCAGCGCCAGCAGCGACTTGGCCGCCCCTTCGGTCTTGTTGACGTAGTCAAGCTGGCGGGTGCTGAGCTCGGTGTTGTGCAGCAGGTGGAGCATGCCCAGGATGGCGTTCATGGGCGTGCGGATTTCGTGGCTCATATTGGCCAGGAACTGGCTCTTGGACTTGGAGGCAGCCTCGGCCGCCATGCGGGCGCGCATGAGGTCCGTGATGTCGATGCGAAAGCCAACGGTGTAGCCATCGGAGGTCTTGCGCTCGACGATGCGCAGGAAGCGCCCGTTGCCCAGCTCCTGGATGACGTCGGTATCGCCACCGAGATGCTGACGCATCCGCTCCTCGACCCAGGCGTCCACCCGGCCGATCGCCTGGGCGTATTCGCCCCGCTCGGCACCGTAGCGGATGATGTACTCGAAGGTGTTCCCGGCCTTCATGACCTCGGCAGCGACAGGGTAGGTGTCGCGATAGCGTTGGTTGCAGATCAGCAGCCGGTCCTGGTCGTCATAAATCACGAAGGCTTCGTCCAGCGCGTTGATCGCGTGGCGCAGCATTTCGTCGGCCTGCCGGGCTTCCTTTTCCGCCAGCTTGCGCTGCGTGATGTCCGTGTAGATGGTGACGAAACCCCCATCGGGCATGGGCGTCCCCCGGACTTCGAGGGTGTGGCCATCGGGTCGGACGCGCTCAAAGACATGCGCGCTGGGCTGGCGTGCGCGGGCGATGATAGGCGCCACGATGGTGTCCACCTCACCGGGGCCGTATTCACCACGTTGCGCGTTGAAACGGATGATGTCTTCGAAGTGAACTACCGGTTGATCCATCAACTCGTTCGGGATGTCCAGCAAACGGGCGAACTGTTGGTTCGCCACCACCAGTTTGAGGTCGGCATCGAAGGCGCTCAGACCCCCGGGGATGTTTTCCAGAATCGCGTTCAACATGCCATTCTGCCGCTGCAGGCGTTGCTCGAGCGCTCTGCGCTGCGTGATTTCCTGGAACGCGCCGATAAGGCGAACCGCTTTGCCATCGATGAACTCGGCTTCACCGACCGAGCGCACCCATATCTCGCGGCCTGTGGCCGTTATGAGCTTGAGCTCCTCATCGTAGGCTTTTCCTTCGCGGATCGCGCGCTCGACCAGGGGCGTGATCTGCTCCCTGGCCTGCGGCGTGTAAAAGGCGATCGCGTTTTCCAGGGTGGGCTCAAAGTCAGGGGACACCTCATGGATACGGCGGGTTTGCAGGCTCCACTGCAGGGAGTTGTCCCGTAGGTCCAGGGACCAGCCGCCGATACCGGCCACCTGGCCGGCGCGCTCCAGCATCTCCTGGCTGTCCCGAAGGTCTTGCTCGAGCTGCCTGCGCGCACTGATGTCCATATGGGTGCCGGCCATGCGCAAGGGCTGGCCTGCGGCATCGCGTTCAAAAACCTTGCCGCGGTCGAGTACCCAGACCCAGTGCCCGTCCTTGTGCCGCATCCGGGCCTCACAGACGTAAAAGTCCGATGTTCCGGCAAAGTGCTGCTTCAGCAGCTCGCCAGAGCGCTGCAGATCATCGGGGTGGACAAGACGCGTCCAGGTGTCGATCGACACGGGCTGGAGTTCATCGAGCCGGTAGCCGATGATTTCTGCCCAACGTTCGTTGAAGACCGTATGCCCCGTCTGGACGTTCCACTCCCAGGTCCCGACGTTGGTGCCTTCCAGGATGCTTTGCAGACGCTGACGTTCAATCTTCAGCGCCTCATCCATCTCATGGGCGTGTGTGATGTCAAAGCGGATGGAGACGTATTTTTCAATCTGCCCCTGCGGGTTCTTGAACGGCGCAATGATGCTGTCGACCCAGTAAAGGCTGCCGTCCTTGGCCCGGTTGCAGATCTGACCGCGCCAGGGCTGCCCGGACGTGATGGTGCGCCACATGTCCTGCCAGAAGGCGCGATCATGGGTGCCGGAGTTGACGATGTGGTGGTCCTGCCCGATCAGCTCCTCGCGTGAGTAGCCGCTGATGCGGCAGAAAGCATCGTTCATGCGCAGGATGCGACCGTCGCGCCCGGCCTCGGAGACGATGGCGTGAGCGTTGATGGTGTCCATCAAGGACTCCGAGTCGCGCAAGGCCGCTGCCAGGGCCATGTTCCGTTCCCGTTCCCGCTGCTGCGCTTCCCGCAGTTCGGTGATGTCGCGCTCGATGGCCATGAAGCCGATGAACTGGCCAGCGTTGTGCATGGGCTGGATTTCCAGGTCCAGCCAGTAGAGCCGTCCATCCTTGCTGCGGTTGCGGATCTCGATGCGAAAGGATTGGCGCTGCGCCAGATGCTCACGGATGGAGCGCACCGTGTCGGGATCGGTTTCCGGGCACTGCAATAGATGGCCCGGTTTATGGCCCAGGGCCTCCTCCAGGCTGTAGCCACTGACGCGGGTGAAGGCCTCATTGGCCCAGGTGATGCGGCCCTGGGGGTCGCTGATGATCACGGCATCGTTGGTGCGGCGGGCAATGTCGGCCAGGCGCTGCAACTCGCCTGTCATCTCCTGAGCCCGTGTTTCGGCACGCGTCCGTCCTGAAGCCAGCAGCCAGAGGGCGAAAGCCAGCACCCCGCTCAGCAGGACGCCGCCTACCCCGATCTGCCAGGCCTTGCCTAAATCGACGCTGTTCTCGAAGGCTGGGGTGCTGTCGGCCTGAAGTCGGAACTCCATGCCTGCCAACACAAAATGGCGGCTGGTGGTGAGCATGGGGCCACCCACGGTGCGGCGCTTCGTCGCGCTTGCGCTCTCCTGGTAGCTGGCGGATTGAAAGACCGATTGCGGGAGATCGTGCGGCGACCGTACTTCCAGGTCGAAATGGATTTGCCCCAGGGTGTTCTGCAGCAGGGGCTGAAACATATCTTCGGCGACCAGGGGGCTGTAGACGAAGCCCATGTGGCTGGCTTGGCGTTGCGCCTCGGTGCCTGTTTCGGCCCCCTGCCGATAGGTGGGCAACAGCAGCAGGAATCCGGGTCTCTGTCGGCCATCCTGCACCAGCGTGATGGCACCGCTGAGGGTCAGCTGGCCTGCTCGCATGGCCACGTCGGCTGCGGTACGGCGCACGCGCTCCGAGCCGATGTCCAGACCAATCGCCGATCGATTGTCTTCGATCGGCTCGACGAGCTTGATGATGTAGCGCTCCTGGATAGGCCCCAGCGTCTTGATGCTGAACTCCGGGCCTTGATCGCGACGCTCGGCGGCCACAAAGGCGGCCATCTGTTGCGGCGCGACATGGGCGATGTAGCCGAAGCCGCGCACGCCCGGGAAATCCTGCCGGAAATCCCTTGCGGCCCAGTAATCACGGAACCGTTGCTTGCTAAAGCCCTGGTCTATCGCATGGAGGGCGCGCAGCCCTTTGAGGGCCTGCACCGGCTTTTCGAATGTGGTGACAACTGCCTCTTGCAGCAGATTGGCTTGGGTTTCGAAACGTTCCTTGGCCTCGGCCCGGGTGTCGTGGTCCAGCCGATAGGCGACCCCAACGCTGATCCCGGCGCCCGCCAGAAAAAAAGCCACGATGGCCAGCAGGGTCAGGGTGGAGCGATGCGGGACGGTGCCCCTCACAGATTCACCAGGCAGCGGGATCGGTTCGGGCTTGTCTTCGGTCGGCATCGTCGTCAATCATGATCAGGCCTGCCCAGTGGGCAGCTTGGGAAGGTCGGCGTTCAGGTTGCCAAACCCTGGTCAAGGTGTTGGCTGGAAGGGACAGGGAGGATAGTCACAGTATCGCAGGCTTTCACCGCAGGCGCCCAGCCGATCGTCATCCTTCAAGGGCGCCCGGGATCTTGCCGGCGCGCCCGGGCGCGCGCCAGGGCGGCCTCGATCACGGCGCGTTTCTGGTCCAGTACCGCAGCGTCCGTGTGCAGCGATTGGGCCGGCAGGTCGGCCAGCTTGGCGTGGGCCTTGCCTTCCAGCCGCTGCTCATTCTCCTGTTGTGCGCGTTCCATGCGCAACTGATGGAAGGCGTAGCGCTGGCGCGCCGTGTCGGCTTGCGGCTGTGACCACGCGGCCCAGCCGGTGCGCTTGCCGCTGATGGCTTCCATGCGTATGCAGTCCACCGGGCAGACCGGGGTGCACAGCTCGCAGCCGGTGCAGTGCGGTGCTATCACGGTGTGCATGCGTTTGTTGCCGCCCAGGATGGCGTCGGTGGGGCAGGCCGCGAGGCACAACGTGCAGCCTATGCACCAGTCCTCGTCGATCACGGCCACGGTCAGCGGGCCCTCAATGCCGAACGCGGGGTTCAGCGGCAGCAAGGCCTGGCCGGTCAGTGCCGCCAGGCGCGCCACGCCTTCATTGCCACCGGGCGGGCACTGGTTGATGGCGGCCTCACCCGCGGCGATTGCCTGCGCATAGGCCGCACAGTCCGGGTAACCGCAGCGTGTGCACTGGGTCTGGGGCAGGGCGGCAAGGATCTGGTCGGCAGTCGCGGGCATGGCGCCGATTATGGCGGCATGCCCTGCGGGCTCAGGCGGCTGATTTCGCCGACTTCTTGCCGCCGGCCTTGGTCGGCGTGTTGTGCTGCAGGATGAAGGCCTTGACCGCCGGGTAGACGATGTCGCGCCAGCGCCGACCGGAGAAGATGCCGTAGTGACCGGCGCCCTTGGCTTCCAGGTGCTGCTGGCGGGCCTTGGGCACGCCGCTGCAGATCTCGTGCACGGCTTCCGTCTGGCCCGAGCCGGAGATGTCGTCGAGTTCGCCTTCGACCGACATCAGCGCCGTGGTCTTGATGTCCTGCGGCTTGACGCGTTCGGTGGTGCCGTCCACGCCCTTCACATCCCAGCTGCTCTGCACCAGGCTGAAGTCCTGGAACACGGTCTTGATGGTTTCCAGGTAGTAGTGCGCGTCCATGTCCAGCACGGCGTTGTACTCGTCGTAGAACTGGCGGTGCGCCTCGGCACTGGTGTCGTCGCCCTTGATCAGGTGCTCGAAGTAGTCGTAGTGGCTCTTGGCATGGTGCTGCGGGTTCATGGCCACGAAGCCTGCGTGCTGCAGGAAGCCGGGGTAGACACGCCGGCCCGCACCGGGGAAGTTGCTCGGCACGCGGTAGATCACGTTGTTCTCGAACCAGCTGTGGCTCTTGGTCATGGCCAGGTTGTTGACCGCCGTGGGCGACTTGCGCGCGTCGATCGGGCCGCCCATCATGGTCATGGTCAGCGGCGTGGGCTCGCCCCGGCTGGCCATCAGGGACACGGCCGCGAGCACCGGCACCGTGGGCTGGCACACGCTCATCACGTGGCAGTTGCCGTATTCGGCCTGGAGGTGGCGGATGAATTCCTGCACGTAGTTGACGTAGTCGTCCAGATGGAACTCGCCCTCCGACAGCGGCACCACGCGGGCGTTCTTCCAGTCGGTGATGTAGACCTTGTGGTCCTTCAGCATGGTGCGCACGGTGTCGCGCAGCAAAGTGGCGTAGTGGCCGGAGAGCGGCGCCACGACCAGCACCACGGGCTGGCTCTTGAGCTTGGTCAGGGTGGACGGGTCGTCGGTGAAGCGCTTGAAGCGGCGCAGTTCGCAGAAAGGCTTGTCCAGCTCCACGCGTTCGTGGATGGCCACGTTGACGCCGTCCACGGCGACGGTGCGGATGCCGAATTCAGGTTTTTCGTAGTCTTTGCCCAGCCGTTGCAGCAGCGCGTAACCGGCGGCCATGCGCTGGGCGTGGGGCAGGTGGGCCAGCGGCGACAGCGGGTTGTTGAAGGCCTTGGCCATCGACACGGCCAGATCGGTATAGGGCTCCATGATGGAGCGCTGGGCTTCGTAGAGCTGGTACAGCATGACGGACTCTCTTTCAGCGGATTGCTGCAGTGCAATATAACAGTTGCCCAGCTTTCTGATTTGGGTAATTGAGCCTAATTTGATCGGTCGTATGCCGCCAAGGCGACAATTGGTTCATGCATGTGCCCATTCTTACACCCGGACCGCGTTTGCCCGTGCTTTTCATCGGCCACGGGAGCCCACTCAACGTCATCCAGCCCAACGAGTTTCGCCCGCAGTGGGAAGCCCTGGGGCGCGAATTTGGTGTATCCAGGCCCAGGCCACAGCTCATCCTGTGCATCTCGGCGCACTGGCTCACCCAGGGCTGGTGGCTGACTGGCATGGCGCAGCCCCGGACCATCCATGACTTCGGGGGCTTCCCGCGTGAGCTGTTCGAGCAGCACTACCCGGCGCCTGGGGCGCCGGCGGTGGCGCAGGTGCTGGCGGCGGAGCTGCGCCAGCCCGGCACGGACCGGCCGCTGGGGGTGGACGGGCAGGCCTGGGGCTACGACCACGGCTGCTGGGGCGTGCTCAAGCCCATGTTCCCGCAGGCCGACATCCCGGTGATCCAACTCAGCATGGACTATGAGCGCCCGCCCGCCGATCACTACGCCCTGGGCCAGCAGTTGCGCGGCCTGCGTGATCGGGGTGTGCTCATCGTGGCCAGCGGCAACATCGTGCACAACCTGCGCACCATGCGGCGTGAGGCGGCGAACCATGAGGCCTACGACTGGGCCATCGCCTTCGACCGTCAGGTCGGTGAGCAGATCGCGCAGGGGCAGCTGGACGAGTTGCAGAATTTCCAGCAAGGGGGCGAGCGGGCGCGCCTGGCCCATCCCACCCACGAGCACCTGCTGCCCCTGCTGTACGCAGCGGGCGCTGCGGATCCGGGCGAACCGGTGCGCTTTTTCAACGACAGTTTCCAGGGGGCCTCGATCTCGATGCGCTCGGTCATCTGGGGCTAGGCCATCGTCGGCACAGGCCCCGTCTGTAAGCCTCTGTAAGGCAGTGACAATGCCATGGCTCTCAGCCAAAACAACAGAGGAACCCATGCGTCGAACCCTGAAAGCCTTGCTCGTGTGCACCCTGGGCCTGCTGCTTTTGCCGGCCCAGGCCCGCGAGGTCAGCGGCGTGAAATACGAAGAAAGCATCGAGCTGGCTGCTGCGAAACTGCAGCTCAATGGCGCCGGCACACGCTACAAGGCGGTGTTCAAGGTCTATACCGCTGGCCTGTACCTCGGCAAGAAGGCGAGCACCACGAACGACGTGCTGGCGGTGCCCGGCCCCAAGCGCATCACCCTGACCATGGTGCGCGACGTGAATGCCGAGGAACTGGGCCGCCTGTTCATCAAGGGCATCAAGGCCAACACGCCCAATGAGGAATATGGCCGGATCCTGGGCAGCGTGATGCGCATGAGCCAGATCTTCTATGACTACCGTGTGATCAAGGTGGGCGAGGTGATCAACATGGACTGGGTGCCCGGCACCGGGACCGTCATCACCATCCGCAACACCTCGGTGGGGGCGCCGTTCCCCGAGCCTGAGTACTACAACGCCCTGCTGCGTATCTGGCTGGGCCAGGACCCGGCCGACTGGATGCTGAAAGAGGCGCTGCTGGGTCAGCCGGCGAGCCGCTGAGCCGCCCGCTCAGAGCAGCGAACGCAGGAGCAGGCTGCTGCCCGTGAGCAGCAGCACGCCGTGCAGCACCAGCAGGAAGCGCCGCTTGTCCAGCCGCAGGCTGACATGGTGGCCGATGTACAGGCCCAGCGCCACGGCCGGCAGCAGGCACAGCACCAGCCACAGCAGCGAGGGGTCCAGCAGGCGGCCGGCCAGCAGGAACAGCGCCACGCGCACCACCGAGCTGGCCATCAGCACGGCCGTCTGCGTGGCGCGGATCTGCTGCACATCGTCCAGGCGGCGCATCAGGTAGAGCGAGTAGACCCAGCCGCCGGCGCCGAACAGCGCGCTCAACACGCCGCCCACGCTGCCGTACCACCAGGCCCAGCGCGGCGACAGGGTTGTGGTCGGGGTCGTCCTGGGCCGCAGGCCGTTGAGTGCGTACAGCACCACGAAGGCGCCCAGCAGCGGCATCAGCAGCGTGACGGGCAGGGTGAACAGCAGCCAGGCGCCCAGCGCACTGCCGGCCAGCAACGCCGGCACCAGGCGCCAAAGTTCGCGCCGTGCCACGTGTTCACTCAGGCGCCAGCCGTTGGACCAGGAGGCCACCATGTCGGTCAGCGCCAGCGTGGGCACCACGGTGGAGACCGGCAGCAGGTGGGCCAGCAGCGGCGCACTGACCAGGGTGGAGCCGAAGCCCACCAGGCCGAACACCACATAGGCCATGGTGATCACCGGTTCCGCAAACAGCAGGGTCAGCAGATCCGGCATGGCCGCGCCGCTCATGCGCCGCGTGCGGCGGCACGCAGCTTGTCTTTCTTGCTCGGGCGTTTGCCTTTGATGCCGCCTGTACCGTCGCTGGCGGCTGGCGCCACCTCGGTGGGCTCGAACCCGGGCATGACTTCGCGCGGCAGCTGCAGGCCCTGGCGTTTTTCGATCAGGCGGAAATGCGCTTCGGTCCCGGCGCTGACAAAGCTCACGGCCAGGCCGCTTTGTCCGGCACGGCCGGTGCGGCCGATGCGGTGCGTGTAGTCGCTGGTCGAGCGCGGCAAGTCGTAATTGACGACCACCGGCAGCTGCGAGATGTCCAGGCCGCGGGCCGCCACATCGGTGGCGACCACCACGGTGAGGCGCTCGGCCTTGAAGTCGGCCAGTACCTGCGTACGTTTGCCCTGGCTGAGTTCACCATGGAAAGGCTCGGCGTCGATGTCGGCCTTGCGCAGCTTGTCGGCCACGATTTCGGCGGCGTGTTTGGTGGCCACGAAGACCAGCACCCGGCTCCAGTGTTCCTGGGTGATCAGCTGGCGCAGCAACTGGGTCCGTCGGCCCGTATCGACGCCAATGGCGCGCTGCACGATGTCGGGCGTGTCCTGCGGCGCCGGCAGCACGTCGATGCGCAGCGGATCCTGCAGCAGGGTGTGTGCCAGGGCCTGGACGGCAGGCGGGAAGGTGGCCGAGAAGAACAGGTTCTGGCGCTGGCGAGGCAGCAGCGGGAGGAGGCGCGCCAGCTCTTCAGCAAAACCCAGGTCGAGCAGGCGGTCGGCCTCGTCCAGCACCAGCGCCTGCACGCCGGCCAGGCTCAAGGCCTTGTGGTCCAGCAGGTCCAGCAGGCGCCCGGGGGTGGCCACCACGACGTCGGTGCCGCCGCGCAGGCCCATCATCTGCGGGTTGATCGACACACCACCGAACACCACGGTGACTTTCAGCGGCCGCTCCAGATGCTGCGCCAGGCTGCGGAACTCGTCGCCGACCTGGGCGGCCAGTTCGCGCGTGGGCACCAGCACCAGCACGCGGGCACGCCGGGTCGGGTCTGTGGCTGTGCCGGCGAACTGCTGGAGCAGTGGCAGGGCGAAGGCCAGGGTCTTGCCCGACCCGGTCTGTGCCGAGCCCAGTACGTCGCGGCCCTGCAGCACCGCCGGAATGGCAGCAGCCTGGATGGGGGTGGGGGCCGTGTAAGCCCGGGCGCTGAGCGTACGCAGCAGGGCGGGCGACAAGCCCAGGGAGGAAAATGGCATGAACAGCTTCGGGGAGGGGCGCCCAGTTTAAGCGCTACGCTGCCGGGACCGGCTGGGGACGACGATAATCGAGCCCCTCGCGAAATTTACCAAGGCCCATCGTGCGCAAAACCTATCCGCTCCACATCGAGGGCAAAAACCCGGACCGCGTGCTCGACGCCGTCAAGCACGACATCCGCAAATACGTCAAACGCCAGCGGCGCGTGGCCCTGCCCGAAGGGGTCGATTTCTGGGACTTCGATTGCCGCTTCGGCCTCAGTGCCGACACGGCTGCACCTGTCCACTTCGGCAACCTCATCGAGCAGATCGACGCCGCGGCCAAAGACGGTGCCACGGCGGTGTATGTGGAAGTGCTGGCCAAGAACGGCCACCGCAAGGCCCGCCCGGCCGGCAGCGGGCCAGAGGATCAGGACGACTGAGGGATGGCCGCGAGCGCGAGCATGAGCAAGAAGCCCCTGCGCATCGGCCTGGCCCTGGGCAGCGGCTCTGCGCGTGGCTGGTCGCATATCGGCGTGATCCGTGTGCTGGAGCGCGCCGGCATCGTTCCCGACATCGTCTGCGGCACCTCCATCGGCGCCCTCGTTGGTGCGGTGTATGCGGCCGGTGAACTGGATCGTCTGGAGCCCTGGGTCAAGCGCCTGACGTGGAAGTCCGTGCTGGGCCTGATGGACTTCCGCATGGGCGGCGGCCTGATCGAGGGTGGCAAGCTCAGCGAGTTCTTCCGCAGCCACTACGAAGACCGCGGCATCGACGGCTTGAAGAAGGCTTACGCCTGCGTGGCCACCGAGCTCTACACCGGGCGCGAAATCTGGTTGCGTGAAGGGCCGGTGATCGACGCGGTGCGGGCCTCCATCGCCCTGCCGGGCCTGTTCACCCCGGCCCAGCACGAAGGCCGCCTGCTGGTGGATGGTGGCCTGGTCAACCCGGTGCCGGTGTCGCTGTGCCGCGCCATGGGAGCGGATGTCGTCATCGCAGTCGACCTGAACTGGGACATCATGCTGCGCCACAGCCGTGTGGCCAGCCACGCCCAGGCGCCCGAGATCGAGGCCGAGGCCACTGCCCAGGGCGGCCTGATGCAGGCCATCGTGTCGCGCCTGCGGCCCGCCAAGGCGGGCAACGGCCGCGACAACGGGCCGCCCATGCCTTCCATGCTGGACGTGCTGACCACCAGCCTCAACATCATGCAGATGCGCATCACGCAAAGCCGCCTGGCGGGCGAGCCGGCGGATGTGGTGATCCGCCCGCGCCTCAACGACGTGGCCGCCATGGACTACCACCTTGCTGCGTCCACCATCGCCGAAGGCGAACGCGCGGCTGAATATGCGCTGCCGCACCTGCGCGACGTGCTGGCCTGAGATGACCCTGCAGTACCTGGACTTCGACTACAGCGAAGACGCACATGGCCATGGCAGCTTCGAGGCCATGGCTTCGGTGCCGGCCGCGCGCCTGGCAGACCTGCAGGCCGAGATCGCGCTGGTACTGGACTGGGCCCAGGCGAACTTTCCTAGCCAGCGTGCGCCGCTGGAGGAGGGCGGGGAGTGGGACTACCTGCTGCAGGCGCAGCAGGAGTGGAGTGCCCCTGAGTCCTGGACGTATGACGAAACGCAGCGACGTTTCAGCAGCCGGCCAGGTACCGCGGGGCCACCGCGCCACACGGTGACGCTGGTGCTCAGTGGCAGCGCGTCGTTCTGCGACGCGTTCCGGCACAGGTTTGCGCTCTAGCCCACGCATGAAAAAGCCGCCCTTGGGCGGCTTTTTGTTTCAGGCCGGATCGGCTCAGACCACCTTGGCAATCGCCTGGCAGACGTAGTCGATGTTCTTGCTGTTGAGCGCGGCCACGCACATGCGGCCGGTGTCGGTGCCATAGATGCCGAACTCGCTGCGCAGGCGCACCATCTGGTCCTTGTTCAGGCCCGAGTAGCTGAACATGCCGATCTGGGTGGTGATGAAGCTCATGTCCTGCTTGACGCCGGCGGCCTTCAGGCCGTCGACCAGTTTCTGGCGCATGGCCTTGATGCGCACGCGCATCTCGCCCAGCTCCTTCTCCCACAGGGCGCGCAGCTCGGGGTTGTTGAGCACGGCCGCCACCACGGCGCCGCCGTGGGTGGGCGGGTTGCTGTAGTTGGTGCGGATCACGATCTTGAGCTGGCTCAGCACGCGATCGGCTTCTTCCTTGCTGGCGCACAGCACGCTCAGGGCGCCCACGCGCTCGCCGTACAGGCTGAAGCTCTTTGAGAAGCTGGTGGAGACGAAGAAGTCCAGGCCGGCGGCGACGAACTTGGCGATCACGGCGCCGTCTTCCTGGATGCCGTTGCCAAAGCCCTGGTAGGCCATGTCGAGGAAGGCCACCAGGTTTTTCGCCTTGATGGCGGCAATCACCTGGTCCCACTGGGCGGCGGTGATGTCGTAGCCGGTCGGGTTGTGGCAGCAGGCGTGCAGCAGGATGATGGTGCCGGCCGGTGCGGCCTGGAGGTCGGCCAGCATCCCGGCGAAATCGACACCGCGCTTGGCTGCGTCGTAATAGCGGTAGCTCTCCACGGTGAAACCGGCGCTGGTGAACAGGGCGCGGTGGTTTTCCCAGCTCGGGTCGGAGATCAGCACCTTGGCGCTGGGGTTGAGCTTCTTGAGGAAGTCAGCGCCGATCTTCAGGCCGCCGGTGCCGCCGATACCCTGCACGGTGGCGACGCGGCCGCTCTTGGCGGGCTCGCTGTCGGCGCCGAAGACCAGTCCCTTGACGGCGGCGTCATAGGCGGCAATGCCATCGATGGGCAGGTAACCCCGTGCCGTGGGCTTGTCCATCATGGCTTTTTCGGCGGCCTGCACGCACTGCAGCAGGGGCAGCTTGCCGTTGTCGTCGAAATACACGCCCACACCCAGATTGACCTTCATGGGGTTGGTGTCGGCGTTGAATTGTTCGTTCAGACCCAGGATCGGGTCGCGCGGTGCCATTTCGACGGCGGAAAACATGGACATGTCGGGTTCCTTGAGAGAGTAATGAAGTTGCGGATTCTTCCCACACCGGTAAGGGGCAGCGCACGGTACCGGAATGACGTATTCTTTCGGGCTGGCCCTAATTTTACCGGGCTCCGGAAACCGTCCTTCATCAGGTTGACATGCAAGACGTATCAGTACTCCCAGCGCCCGAGGCTCCTGTCGCCGACAGCCCCGCCGAAGGCCGTTTTGTCAGCTACCCCGGCTCGCCCTTCGAGCTCTACCAGCCCTACCCGCCGGCCGGCGACCAGCCCGTGGCGATCGACCAGCTGGTGGAAGGGGTGGAGAACGGTGAGGTGTTCCAGACCCTGCTGGGGGTGACCGGCTCGGGCAAGACCTACACCATGGCCAATGTGATTGCCCGCCTGGGGCGGCCGGCCATCGTGTTCGCACCGAACAAGACGCTGGCGGCCCAGCTCTACAGCGAGTTCCGCGAGTTCTTCCCCCGCAATGCGGTGGAGTACTTTGTCAGCTACTACGACTACTACCAGCCCGAGGCCTATGTGCCGCAGCGCGATCTGTTCATCGAGAAGGACAGCGCCATCAACGAGCACATCGAGCAGATGCGCCTGTCCTGCACCAAGAGCCTGCTGGAGCGGCGCGACGTGGTCATCGTGGCCACGGTCTCGGCCATCTACGGTATCGGCCAGCCCGAGGCCTACCACCAGATGGTCATGACGCTGCGCGCCGGCGACAAGCTGGGGCAGCGCGACGTGATCGCCCAGCTGGTGCGCATGCAGTACCAGCGCAACGACATGGAGTTTTCACGCGGCAAGTTTCGCGTGCGCGGCGACACCATCGATGTGTTCCCCGCCGAGCACAGCGAGCTGGCCTTGCGCCTCGAATTGTTTGACGACGAAATCGAGAGCCTGCAGCTGTTTGATCCGCTGACTGGCCGCGTCCGCCAGAAGATCCCGCGTTTCACGGTCTATCCCAGCAGCCATTACGTGACGCCCCGCGAGCAGGTGCTCAATGCGGTGGAGTCCATCAAGATCGAGCTGGCCGAGCGGCTCAAGGAATTTGTATCCATGGGCAAGCTGGTGGAAGCCCAGCGCCTGGAGCAGCGCACGCGGTTTGATCTGGAGATGTTGAGCGAGGTGGGGCACTGCAAGGGCATCGAGAACTACACGCGGCATCTCTCGGGCGCGGCCCCGGGCCAGCCGCCCTCTACCCTGACTGACTACCTCCCCAAGGACGCCTTGATGTTCCTGGACGAAAGCCACGTGCTGATCGGCCAGTTCGGTGGCATGTATAACGGCGACCGGGCGCGCAAGACCACGCTGGTGGAGTACGGTTTCCGTCTGCCCAGTGCGCTGGACAACCGGCCGCTGAAGTTCGAGGAGTTCGAGACCAAGATGCGCCAGGCGGTCTTCGTCTCGGCCACCCCGGGCAACTGGGAAAACGAGCACAGCGGCCACGTGGTGGAACAGCTGGTGCGCCCCACCGGCCTGGTGGACCCGGAGCTGGAGGTGCGCCCGGCCACGCACCAGGTCGACGACGTGCTGCAGGAGATCCGCATCCGCGTCGAGAAGCACGAGCGGGTGCTCATCACCACCCTGACCAAACGCATGGCCGAGCAGCTGACCGATTACCTGACCGACAACGGGGTCAAGGTGCGTTACCTGCACAGTGACGTGGACACGGTGGAGCGCGTGGAGATCCTGCGCGACCTGCGTCTGGGGGCGTTCGACGTGCTGGTGGGCATCAACCTGCTGCGCGAGGGCCTGGACATCCCCGAGGTGTCGCTGGTGGCCATCCTGGACGCCGACAAGGAGGGCTTCCTGCGGTCGGAACGCTCGCTGATCCAGACCATAGGCCGGGCCGCGCGCAATCTGAACGGCCGCGCCATCCTCTATGCCGACCGGGTCACCGACTCGATGGCCAAGGCCATCGGTGAGACGGATCGCCGCCGCCAGAAGCAGATCGAGCACAACCTGGCGCATGGCATCACGCCGCGTGCCATCGTCAAGCAGGTGCGCGATCTGATCGACGGGGTCTACAGCGAGAAGGCCGGCCGCGAGGCGGAACGCCTGGAGCAGGAGGCCATGGCCCGCGCCCAGGTGGAGGAGATGAGCGAAAAAGACATCGCCCGCGAGATCAAGCGGCTGGAAAAGCAGATGCTGGAGCACGCCCGCAACCTGGAGTTCGAACAGGCGGCCCGGGTGCGTGACCAGCTCGGTTTGCTCAAGACCCGGGCCTTCGGCGCGGCGGTACCGGACCATCCCGCCGGCTTGCCGCCAGGCCGCTGAGCAGCAATAGTCCTTTGGCGACAGGCACTTACGCCGCACAGTGGCTATCCCGAGCGCGCCGCTTGGTTTCTGGGTATACTTGAGCCAATTACTCGGAAAAGGAGCTTGCCATGCGCCTCACGACCAAAGGCCGCTTTGCGGTCACCGCCATGATTGACCTGGCCTTGCGCCAGAGCAATGGCCCTGTGACCCTGGCCGCCATCAGCCAGCGGCAGCAGATTTCCCTGTCCTATCTGGAGCAGCTCTTCGGCAAGCTGCGTCGCCATGAACTGGTCGAATCCACACGCGGTCCGGGCGGCGGCTACACCCTGGCGCGCAAGGCGGCCGAGATCACCGTGGCCGACATCATCCTGTCGGTGGACGAGCCCATCGACGCCACCCAATGCGGTGGCAAGGAAAACTGCATGGGCGAGGGCGGCCGCTGCATGACGCACGAGCTCTGGGCTTCCCTGAACACCCGCATGGTCGAGTTCCTGGACTCAGTCACTCTGCAGAAGCTGGTCGATGACCAGCTGGCCAAGGGCATCACCATCGAGGACAAACCCACCGTCAAACGCGCCATCTCCAGCGCCCCGGTGGTCAAGCCGGTGCGCGTGAACGCGCCCAATTCGGTGTTTGCCCTGGGTAATGCGTTTTCCAAGTCCTGATCCGGCCGCGCCAGCGCCATTTCTCTTTATTGACCATTCGTTTTTTTAGACCTGTATGGACATGACGCCCCACTTTCCCATTTATATGGATTACGGTGCCACCACCCCTTGCGATCCGCGCGTGGTGGATGCCATGATTCCCTGGTTGCGTGAGCATTTCGGCAACCCGGCTTCGCGCAGCCACGCCTGGGGCTGGGAGGCCGAAGAGGCCGTCGAAAAGGCGCGTGTGCAGGTGGCTGAGCTGATTGGCGCCGACCCGCGTGAGATCGTCTGGACCTCCGGCGCTACCGAATCCATCAATCTGGCCCTCAAGGGTGCGGCCCAGTTCTACAAGGGCAAGGGCAAGCACCTCATCACGCTGAAGACCGAGCACAAGGCTGTTCTGGACACCATGCGCGAGCTGGAGCGTCAGGGTTTCGACGTGACCTACCTCGACGTGCAGGAAGACGGCTTGGTGAATCTGGATGCGCTGAAGGCGGCCGTGCGGCCCGACACCATCCTCATCAGCATCCTTTTCGTGAACAACGAAATCGGTGTGATCCAGGACATCCCCGCCATCGGCGCTTACTGCCGGGAAAAAGGCATCCTGCTGCATGTGGATGCCGCCCAGGCGACAGGCCGGGTCGAGATCGACATGGACAAGCTGCCTATCGACCTGATGAGCATGACGGCCCACAAGACCTACGGCCCCAAGGGCATCGGCGCGCTCTACGTGCGTCGCAAGCCCCGCGTGCGCATCGAGGCGCAGATCCACGGTGGCGGCCATGAACGTGGCATGCGGTCGGGCACCCTGCCCACCCACCAGTGCGTCGGCATGGGCGAGGCCTTCCGCATCGCCAAGGCCGAGATGGCCCAGGACCTGGCCAAGGCCCGCAAGCTGCAGCAGCGCCTGCTCGATGGCCTGAAGGACATCGAACAGGTCTACGTGAACGGCAACCTGGAAAAGCGTGTGCCGCAGAACCTGAACATGAGCTTCAACTTCGTCGAAGGCGAGTCGCTGATCATGGGTATCAAGGGCCTGGCGGTCTCCAGCGGCTCGGCCTGTACCTCGGCCAGCCTGGAGCCCAGTTATGTGTTGCGTGCCCTGGGTCGCAGCGATGAACTGGCCCACAGCAGCCTGCGCATGACCATCGGCCGTTTCACGACCGAGGAAGAAATCGATTACGCCATCACGACCATCAAGCACAACGTGGCCAAGCTGCGCGAGCTCAGCCCCCTGTGGGAGATGTTCAAGGACGGCGTTGACCTGAGCACCATTCAGTGGGCCGCTCATTGAGATCTGATTAAAGAGGCAAGACCATGGCATATTCTGAAAAAGTCGTTGACCACTACGAAAACCCGCGCAACGTCGGCTCCTTCGACAAGGGCGATGACACGGTTGGCACCGGCATGGTGGGCGCACCCGCCTGCGGCGACGTGATGAAGCTGCAGATCAAGGTGAACCCGAGCACCGGTGTCATCGAGGACGCACGCTTCAAGACCTACGGCTGCGGCTCGGCCATCGCGTCGAGCTCGCTCGTGACCGAGTGGGTCAAGGGCAAGACGCTGGACGAGGCCGCTGCGCTGAAAAACAGCCAGATCGCTGAAGAACTGGCGCTGCCGCCGGTCAAGATCCACTGCTCCATCCTGGCCGAAGACGCCATCAAGGCCGCAGTGGACGATTACCGCAAGAAAAACGCGCACTGAATGACGCACCCCCGAGGCGCCTTCGGCGCCTACCCCTCAAGGGGGCGCACCCAGTGGCCCGGCCAAGCCGGTTTCACGGGTGCCTTGATCTTGAGGCAGGGGTTTTTACGGGTATGAAAGACTGAAATGGCAGTTTCCCTGACTGAAGCCGCAGCCCGGCATGTGACCCGCTACCTTTCCAAACGCGGCAAGGGCGTTGGCGTGCGTCTGGGCGTCAAGACCACGGGTTGCTCGGGCCTGGCCTACAAGCTGGAGTACGTGGACGAGATCGCCTCGGAGGACATCGTCTTTGAAGACCACGGCGTCAAGGTGCTGATCGATCCCAAGAGCCTGTCCTATATCGACGGTACCCAGCTCGACTTTGTGCGCGAGGGGCTGAATGAGGGCTTCCGCTTCAACAACCCCAATGAGAGAGATCGTTGCGGTTGTGGTGAATCGTTCCGGGTGTGAATCTCCAGTCCGACGACTTCGAACTCTTCGGCCTGCCGCAGCAGTTCATCCAGGACCGCGCTGCCATGGATGCGCGCTGGAAGGACCTGCAGCGCGAGGCGCATCCCGACAGGTTCGCCGCGCAGGGTGCGGCGGCGCAGCGTGTGGCCATGCAGTGGTCGGTGCGCATCAACGAGGCCTACCAGCGCCTGAAAGACCCCCTGCGGCGTGCCGCCTACCTCTGCGAGTTGCACGGGGCGCCGGTGAACGCAGAGAACAACACGGCCATGCCGGCCGAGTTCCTGATGCAGCAGATGGAATGGCGTGAGGCGCTGGACGATGCCCAGGACATTCCGGCGCTTGATGCCCTGAGTGACGAAGTCAACCGCAGTCGCAAGGGTTTGCTGCAGCGCTGTGAGCAGCTGCTGGACCAGGCTAAGGATTACACCGGCGCCGTCGCGCAGGTGAGGGCGCTGATGTTCACCGAGCGTTTTGCCCGAGATATCGAAGCCCGCTACGACAAGATGGAAAGCCGGCTCGGGTGACAATCCGGGCTGAACCTGAATAGAACAACGATGGCACTGCTGCAGATTTCCGAACCCGGCCAGGCCCCCGATCCGCACCAGCGGCGCATCGCGGTGGGCATCGACCTGGGAACCACCCATTCCCTCGTAGCTGCTGTGCGCAGCGGCGTGGCCGAGTGCTTGCCCGACGAACAGGGCCGTGTGATCCTGCCGTCCGTGGTGCGCTACCTGCCCCAGGGCGGCCGGCAGATCGGCCATGAGGCCCTGGCGCATCAGATCGATGATCCGGGCAACACCATTGCCTCGGTCAAGCGCCTGATGGGACGGGGTCTGTCCGATGTGCACCAGGCCGCCAAGCTGCCCTATGCCCTGGTCGATGCACCGGGCATGGTGCGCGTGCGCACCATCGATGGCGAGAAGACGCCGGTGGAGGTGAGCGCCGAGATACTGGCCACGCTGCGCTACCGTGCCGAAGACAGCTTTGATGACGAACTCTACGGCGCCGTCATCACGGTACCAGCCTATTTCGACGACGCCCAGCGCCAGGCCACCAAGGACGCGGCCCAGCTGGCGGGTCTCAACGTACTGCGCCTGATCAACGAACCCACGGCCGCGGCCATCGCCTACGGCCTGGACAACGCCAGCGAAGGCGTCTACGCCGTGTACGACCTGGGCGGTGGCACCTTCGACATCTCCATCCTGCGCCTGTCCAAGGGCGTGTTCGAGGTGATCGCCACCGGTGGCGATTCGGCCCTCGGTGGGGACGACTATGACCGCGCGCTGGCCGAGTGGATGCTCGCGGAATCGGGTCTGAGCGCCGAGACCCCCGAAGACCAGGCCCGCATCATGGCCGAGGCCCGGCAAGCCAAGGAAGCCTTGTCGATGGAAGAGATCGTCACGGCCGAGCTGGAACTCTCCAGCGGTGCGGTGGACCTGTCCCTGAACCGCGACCAGTTCGAGGCCTGCACCACCGCATTGACTGCGCGCACCATGACGGCCGTACGCAAGGTGTTGCGTGACGCCAGGCTGACGGTGGACGAAGTGCAGGGCCTGGTCATGGTGGGCGGCTCGACGCGCATGCCGGTGATCCGGCGCACGGTAGGCGAGTTCTTTGGCCGCGCGCCGCTGACCAACCTGAACCCGGATGAGGTGGTGGCGCTGGGCGCTGCCATCCAGGCCAACCAGCTGGCCGGCAACAACCCCTCCGGCGACCTGCTGCTGCTGGACGTGATTCCCTTGTCATTGGGCATCGAGACCATGGGCGGCCTGGTGGAGCGCATCGTGCCGCGCAACCAGACCATCCCGACCGCAATGGCGCAGGACTTCACCACCTACAAGGACGGCCAGACCGCCCTGGCCCTGCACGTGGTGCAAGGCGAACGTGACCTGGTGGCCGACTGCCGTAGCCTGGCGCGGTTCGAGTTGCGCGGCATCCCGCCCATGGCGGCCGGTGCGGCACGCATTCGCGTGACCTTCACCATCGACGCCGATGGCCTGCTGCAGGTGGGCGCGCGTGAGCAGGGCAGCGGCGTGGAGGCCAGCATCACCGTCAAGCCGTCCTATGGTCTCGGTGATGATCAGATCGCAAAGATGCTGCAGGAGAGTTTCACGACGGCACAGGCGGACATGAAGGCCCGCGCGCTGGTGGAGGCCCGTGTCGAGGCCGATCGCATGCTCATGGCCACCCGCACGGCGCTGGCGGCCGACGGCGATTTGCTGTCGGAGCAGGAACGTCGTGCGATGGCCAGCCTGATGGACGCGCTGGAGGCCATCCGTACGCAGGACGACGCTTCCGCCATCGACGCCGCCACCGAAGCCCTGGCCAAGGGCACTGAAGCCTTTGCCGCGCTGCGCATGAACCATGGCATCCAGCAGGCCCTGGCCGGCAAGAATATCGCCAACGTCTGACACGAACTTTTTCGAGAACCCGCATGCCCGTCATCAAGATCCTGCCCCATCCCGAGTACTGCCCGCAGGGCGCCGAGATCAAGGCGCCGGCCGGCACCTCGATCTGCGAGGCCTTGCTCGATAACCACATCAACATCGAGCACGCCTGTGACATGAGCTGTGCCTGCACGACTTGCCACGTGATCGTGCGCGAGGGTTACAACTCGCTCAATGCGACCGACGAAAACGAAGACGATCTGCTCGACCGTGCCTGGGGCCTGGAGCCCCAGTCGCGCCTGAGTTGCCAGGCCATCCTGGCGCAGCAGGACCTGGTGGTGGAGATTCCCAAGTACTCGATCAACCACGCCAAAGAGAATCATTAACCCCCACGCTTGCCACTGCGTGAGCTGCGCTGCCCCCCAAGGGGGCGCGTTTTTCCTTGGGGCGGCCCGGCAGAAAAACCTACACTGATCCAGCGAGAAATCGCGCCATGCGTCGTTACCGTGCTCACCGGGGGTTCAACCCGGTTGTGCGCGGCGCCTAGTCTGACGCGGTTTTCGCTGGCCAGAATTTGATATCCAGCACGGCTATCATCAAACCATGCGCCAGATCGTTCTCGACACCGAAACCACGGGCCTGTCCGCCGAAGGCGGCGACCGCATCATTGAAATCGGCTGTGTGGAGCTGCTCAACCGCAAGCTCACCGGCAACAACCTGCACTTCTACTTGAACCCCGGGCGCGACAGCCACGAGGACGCGCTGCGTGTGCACGGCATCAGCAACGAGTTCTTGCGCGACAAACCCAGGTTCGCCGAGGTGCACGAGGAAATCCTGGCCTATCTGCAGGGCGCCGAGATCATCATCCACAACGCGGCCTTCGACGTCGGTTTCCTGAACAAGGAACTGGAGCTGGTTGGCAAGCCGCGTTTTGCCCAGTTCGTCGCCAGCGTGACCGACACCCTGGTCATGGCTAAGGAGATGTTTCCGGGCAAGCGCAATTCCCTGGATGCGCTGTGCGACCGCCTGGGCGTGGACAACTCGGGTCGCACCCTGCATGGCGCACTGCTCGACGCCGAGCTGCTGGCCGACGTCTACATCAACCTCACGCGTGGCCAGGACGCGCTGTTGATCGACACCGCCGACACAACGACGGCTGCGGGCAGCTTCGAGCGTGTAGACCTGAGCCGATTCGAGTTGCCGGTGCTGAGCGCTTCCGAGCAGGAACTGGCGGCGCACGAAGATCTGCTTGCCCAGCTCGACAAGGCCAGCGGCGGCAAGACGGTCTGGCGAGCTGTGGCCTGAAAAGGGCTCGACCACTTGTGGCATAATCTCGTTTTTCCTGAAAATGCCAACGCTTTCAGCAAGCATTCAGGGCGATTAGCTCAGCGGTAGAGCACTGCATTCACACTGCAGGGGTCACATGTTCGATCCATGTATCGCCCACCAACACAGCGCTTCGGCGCCAGAAAGCCCGCCAGTCCACAAGACGGCGGGCTTTTTTCATGGCCGTCACTATGGTCAGCGCGGTGGTGGCAGGCGCTGGCCTCCCAGGCGCGCCCATAACCAGGACAGCGCCTGTTTCAGGTCCGGCCGGCTGCCACGCGCGAGGGCGTTTTGTGGCTCGGACGCCGGTCCCTGCGCAGGACCGATGTCGAAGGTGAAGCTGAAGCTCGGCGTCTGGCCCATGCGCAGGTCGCTCAGATGGGCCCGGCCGTCCACGCTGCGCATGGCTACCAGTCCCTTGGCAAAACGGTTCAAGCGCTCAAATGCGGGCGTGCCTGCATAGGCCTGTTGCAGCGCCGGGCCGCGGTCATGTAGCTCCCAGAGGGGTTCCTGGCCATCGTCCAGCAGCGAATAGAAGCCCTCATGGTAATGCGTGGGGGTGGTGGCCACCACGCGCCACAAGACGCTGTTGAACGCGGTGGGCGTGACCAGCAGGGCCTGCGCCTGCACGCCCTGGCGCGTCAGCGAGGCCTGGGCCAGGGCGCTCACGTGCGCCTGCACCGCCACACCCCAGGCCAGGTAGGCCGTGCTGAGCGTCAGCCCGACGGCATTGGCGCGCAGTGCCCAGTCGGGACGACGCTGCCAGCCCAGCGCCAGCAGGAGACCGAAGAGCAGGGGCAGTGTGTAGAGCGGATCGATGATGAAGATGCTGCCGACGCCATAGGGATGGTTGCTGAAGGGCAGTGCGAGTTGCGTGCCATAGACCGTCATGGCGTCGAGCAAGGGGTGCGTGACCAGCATCAGCCAGGCCGCCAGGCACCAGCGTCGCCACTGTGCCCATTCACCATGCAGGCGGGCGATGCCGGCCCCCAGCAGGGGCCCGGCGATGCTGAGCCAGAAGAGTGCATGGCTTTCCGCGCGGTGCAGCGTCATGTTGAGCAGCGCGTCGCCGTGGTCGATGAAGACATCGAGGTCGGGCAGGGTGCCCAGCAGCGCGCCCCAGCCTGCTGCCTTGGGCAAGGCCGTGTGCCGTCCCATGACGGCCACGCCCACGGCGGCGCCCAGCGTCAGTTGTGAGAGTGAATCCATGCCCGGATGATGGCAGAGGCGCCCGGGCCCGCAGGCCGTGGGGCCATGCCCGCCGCTCAGGGCGCCAGCACGATGGGAAACTGTGCCTGCAGGCCTTGCTGGCCGGGTACGAAGGGAATGGTCAGCGCCGCGCGCTCCTCGGCGCTGCGCAGTCGCCGCCATAGAAAATCGCGCTCGTTGTCCGGGTCGCCGGCCACATAGAGCTGGGTGGTCAGCAGGGTGCGCTGGCCGAGCCGGACCTTGACGTGGATGTGCGGCGTGCGTCCGCTGTAGGCCACGGGCCGCAGCGTGCGGAAGCGGTAACGTCCCTCGCGATCGACCGTGACGCGGCCGTAACCCTGGAAGGCGGGGTCGGCGCGACCGCCGTCACCCGGGTGGTGGTAATGCCCCTGGTGATCGCATTGCCAGATCTCGACCTGCGCACCGCGCACCGGCACACCTGCGGTGTCGGTGACCTGCCCCTGCACCCAGGCGGGCCGGCCTTGCCGATAGTCCACGTTGCCGTTGCGCAGGAGGTCGCCGTCGGTGTCGTCGGGCAGATCGAGTGGGTAGAAGGGGCCCTCGGTCTGTGCGGGTGTGGGCTGCAAGCGGCTGGCGGCCGGCCTGGCCCCTGCCGGGGGCAGCCAGATCGGGGCGGCCACGGCAGACGCCAGGCCCAGTTTGAGCATTCTGCGTCGCAGGGCGGATGTCGGTATGGGCATCAGAAACCTCCGTTGATGACGAACTCTAGTCCAAGTCCGCGTCCTTTGCCCACCGGCTTCACCCAAATTACGGTGGACGGCCAGCACTAGACTGGAGAGTCTAGTATGATTCCGCTCTTGCCGACCTGGCGATCGCACAGGCGTGGCCGACACCCCTCTTCAACCTCATGACCAGCGACACCCGAGCCCGCATCCTCGAAGCAGCCCTGGACACCTTTTGCGAAAAGGGCTACGGCGCCTGTGTGGACGATATCGCCCGCCGGGCAGGCGTGGTCAAGCAGACGCTCTATCACCACTACGGCAGCAAGGAGAGCCTGTTCCGTGAGGCGATCACCGGCCTGGTCAACGTGCTGCTGGTCGATCTGGGGGTGCGTTCCGGCTCCCTGCGTGAGGACCTGCTGCGTTTTGCCGAATCCTTCCAGGGCCAGGCCATGAGCGAGCAGGGCCTGGCCCTGCACCGCATGCTGGTGGCCGAGTCCCCACGCTTTCCGCAACTGGCCCGGGCGGTTTTCGAAACCTGGCAGCTGGCCGGCACCGAGCTGGCGCGCTTGTTGCGCGAAGCCATGGAGCGGGGTGAACTGCGCCAGGACGATCCCGAGTTCGCCGCGGAGATGCTGATCAGCCTGCTGACAGGAACCCAGCGCGACCTGCTCCTGCTGGGCATGCCGGTGGCGTGCCCACAGCAGAGCGGACGGATGGTCCGTATCGTCGATTGTTTTTTGGGGGCCTACGCTGCACCGGCGGGCGCCCCCAGGTCTTGATGGGAGAACCAGAATGCAAGCATCACCCTACCGTTCCCTGGCCCTGGTGGTCACCGCCGCCGTTCTGCTGAGCGCCTGCGGCAAATCCGAGGCGCCCAAGCCGGCCGCCGGCGGCCCCGGTGCCGCACCACCGCCGTCCGAGGTGGCCGTGGTCGTGGCGCGTCAGGGTGAAGCCCTGCTGACCAAGGAATTGCCCGGCCGTCTGCAGGCCTGGCGCACGGCCCAGGTGCGCGCGCGGGTGGAGGGTGTCGTGGAGCAGCGCCATTTTGTCGAGGGCTCCGACGTGAAGGCCGGGGTGCCGCTGTACCGCATCGATGCGCGGACCTATCGCACCAGCTTCGAGGCGGCCAAGGCCGACGCCGCGGCCGCGCGCGCCGTGGTGAACCGCTACCGGCCGCTGGTCGAGATGAAGGCGGTGAGCCAGCAGGAGCTCGACAGTGCCGAGGCGCGCCTGCGCCAGGCCGAGGCCGCACTGGCGCGGGCCGAGCTGGACCTGGAGAACACCACGGTGCCGGCACCGATCTCGGGGCGCATCGGCCGCACGCTGGTCAGCGAAGGGGCCCTGGTGGGGCGCGGTGAGGCGACGCAACTGGCCACCATCGAACAGATCGACCCGATCTACGTGAACTTCACGCAAAGCAGCACTGAGCTGCTGGCCCTGCGCGAGGCCATCGCCAGCGGCCGCTGGAAAAAGGCCGACACCCGGCGCATGGAACTGGTGCTGGAGAACGACACGGTCTATGCGTTGCCGGGCAAGCTGCTGTTCTCGGACCTCGCGGTGGACCCCAACACTGGTGCCGTGTCCATGCGTGCCGAATTCCCTAACCCGAAGAAGGAGCTGCTGCCGGGCATGTTCGTGCGGGTGCGTTATGCCCAGGCCAAGGCCGACAAGCTCATCGTCCTGCCGCAGCGTGCCGTGCAACTGTCGCCAAGTGGCGCTTCGGTGCTGGTCGTGGGCGAGGATGGCAAGGTCGCGCCACGCCCCGTCAAGCTCGGCGGCATGAGCGGTACTGCCTGGACCATCACCAGTGGCCTCAATGGTGGCGAGCAGGTCATCGTCGAAGGCCACATGAAGGCTTATCCCGGCAGCGTGGTCAAGCCCGTGCCATGGGCACCGGCCGCAGCCCCGGCTCCCACCAGCCAGGGGAAATAAGCCATGGCCAAATTCTTCGTCGACCGTCCGGTCTTTGCGTGGGTGATCGCCCTGGTCATCCTGCTGGCGGGCGCGCTGGCCCTGCGCCAGTTGCCCGTGGCCCAGTACCCCGAGGTCGCGCCGCCAGCGCTGGCCATCAACGTGACCTATCCCGGTGCTTCGGCCAAGGTGGTCGAGGACACCGTGGTGGCCCTGATCGAGCAGGAGATGAACGGCATCGAGAACCTGCTCTACATGGACTCGACCTCCGAGCAGAGCACGGGCACCATCAACCTGACCTTCAGGACCGGCACCAACATCGAGATCGCCTCGGTCGAGACGCAGAACCGCATCAAGCGTGTCGAGGCCCGTCTGCCCGACGAGGTCAAGCGCCTGGGCGTGACCGTGACCAAGACACGGCGCAACTACCTGATGTTCATCACGCTGTACTCACCGGATAAGAGCCTCAAGGGCGTGGACCTCGCCAGTTACGTGGCGGCCAGTGTGATTGATGAATTGCGGCGCGTGCCCGGCGTGGGCGAGGCCCAGCTGTTCGGCTCTGAGTACGCCATGCGTCTGTGGGTCGACCCTGACAAGCTCGCGGCCTACCGTCTGACGCCGGGCGAGGTGATCGCCGCGGTGCGTGCGCAGAACGTGCTGCTGGCCGTCGGTGAGGTGAACCAGCCGCCGGCGCCCAAAGGCATGGAGTACGCCGCCACCGTCATCACCCGTGGTCGCCTGACCACGACCGAGGAGTTTGGCAGTGTGGTTGTGCGGGCCCAGAACGATGGCTCGCTGGTGCGTGTACGTGATGTGGCGCGGGTGGAGCTGGGGGCGCAGGACTACTCCGTCTTCGCCCGCCTGGACGGACAGCCCACGGCGGCCGTGGGCGTCAAGGTCTTGCCCGGTGCCAACGCCATGGACACGGCCAAGGCCGTGCGTGTGCGCATGCAGGAGCTGGAGCGCTACTTCCCCAAAGGCGTGGCCTGGGATGTGCCTTACGACACCACGCCGTTCATCGAGATCTCGATCAACGAGGTGGTCAAGACCCTGTTCGAGGCGGTGCTGCTGGTCTTCATCGTGATGTACCTCTTCCTGGAGAACTTCCGCGCCACGCTGATCCCGACCATCGTGGTGCCGATCTCGCTGATCGGCGCGGCGCTGGGCCTGTACGTGCTGGGCTATTCCATCAACGTGCTGACGCTGTTTGCGATGGTGCTGGCCATCGGCATCGTGGTGGACGATGCCATCGTGGTGGTGGAGAACGTCGAGCGCATCATGAGCGAGGAGCATCTCTCGCCACGCGACGCCACCGCCAAGGCCATGGACCAGATCGTGGGCGCCATCATCGGCATCACCGTGGTGCTGTCGGCCGTGTTCATCCCCATGGCCTTTTTCTCGGGCTCGGTGGGGGCGATCTACCGCCAGTTCGCCGTGACCCTGGTGCTGACCATGCTGTTCTCGGCCCTGATGGCGCTGACGCTCACGCCAGCCCTGTGTGCCACGCTGCTCAAACCGCACAAGCCGGGCGAGGCTGGCGTGCTGCCGACCACCGGCTTCTTCGGTTGGTTCAACCGTGGCTTTGCAGCCGCCACACGCGGCTACATCCGCAAGGTGACCGGCATGCTGGGGCGTCCGGGGCGCTGGCTCATCGTCTACGGCGCCATCGTGGCGGCCACGGTCTGGATGTTTGCCAAGCTGCCGGGCAGCTTCCTGCCCGAGGAAGACCAGGGTTATTTCATCAGCATGGTGATGCTGCCGCCGGGTGCGACCCAGGAGCGCACGGTGGAGGTGATCAACCAGGCCGAGCAGTTTTTCCTGGCGCAGCCCGAGGTGGAGCACACCGTGGGCGTGGTCGGTTTTTCCTTCTTCGGCCGCGGCCAGAACGCGGGCCTGATCTTCACGCGCCTGAAGAACTGGGACGAGCGCAAGGCCAAGGAAAGCAGCGCCACCGCCGTGGTGCAGCGCGCCAACATGGCCCTGTTCGGTCTCAAGCAGGCCGTCATCTTCAGCGTGAATCCGCCGCCCATTCCCGAGCTGGCGGCCGTCGGCGGTTTCGACTTCCGCCTGCAGGACCGCGGCGGCCTGGGCCGCGAGCAGCTGGCGGCGGCGCAGGCAATGGCCGTTCAGCTGGCCAATGCCAACCCGGCCCTGGCCGGTGTGCGCATGGAAGGCATGGCGCCGGGTCCGCAACTGCTGCTGCAGATCGACCGTGAGAAGGCCCAGGCCCTGGGGGTGGACATCGGCACGCTCAACGAGACGCTGCAGACCCTCTTCGGCGTGGCCTACATCAACGACTTCGAGCGCCAGGGCCGCATCCTGCGCGTGCAGATGCAGGCCGACCCCTCGGTGCGTACCAGTCCCGAGGCGATGATGCGCGTGCAGGTGCGCAACCGCAGCGGCGGCATGGTATCGCTCTCCGAAGTGGTCAAGCCGCTGTGGATGGTGGGCGCGCCGCGCCTGGACCGCTACAACGGCGTGCCCTCGGTCAAGCTCTCGGGCAATCCGGCGCCGGGCCGCAGCACGGGCGAGGCCATGGGCGCCATGACGGATGTGGCGGGCCAATTGCCCCCCGGCATCGGCTACGCCTGGTCCGGCACCTCCTTCGAGGAAAGCCTCTCCGGTTCGCAGGCGCCGCTGCTGTTCGCGATCTCGCTGATCGTGGTCTTCCTCTGCCTGGCAGCGCTGTACGAAAGCTGGACCATCCCGTTCTCGGTCATGCTGGTGGTGCCCCTGGGCATTTTCGGGGCCTTGCTGGCGGTGCATCTGCGTGGCCTGCCCAACGACGTCTACTTCAAGGTGGGTCTGATCGCCACCATCGGCCTGTCCGCGAAGAACGCCATCCTGATCATCGAGTTCGCACGCACGCTGCAGGACCAGGGCATGGCGCTCAAGGAAGCCATCCTGGAAGCCTGCCGTCTGCGGCTGCGCCCTATCCTGATGACCTCGATCGCCTTCATCGTGGGCGTGCTGCCGCTGGCCATCTCCAGCGGTGCCGGCGCGCAAAGCCGGCATGCCATCGGAACCGGTGTCATGGGCGGCATGATCGCGGCCACGGTGCTGGCCATCTTCCTGGTACCGGTGTTCTATCTGGTCGTCAGCCGGTGGTTCCCCGGACACAGCCGCGGCCCTGCGCCGACCACAGGCGAGGGAGGCCACCATGGTTAAGCACATACCTTGTATAGCCGCCCTGGCCGCAGGGCTGGTGCTGGCCGGCTGTTCCATGACACCCGAGTACCAGCGCCCGGCGCTGTCCGTGCCCGAGGCCTGGCCAGAGGACGTCAAGACCACCGCCGCGCCCACCAGACCGGTGGACTGGGCCAGCTTCTTTCCGGACGAGCGCCTGCGCGCACTGGTCAAGCTCTCGCTGGAGCACAACCGCGACCTGCGTATCGCCACCGCCCGCGTGGCCGAGGCCCGCGCGGCCTACGGTATCCAGCGTGCCGACCGCCTGCCCACGCTCAATGTCGGCGGTTCGCTGGCCCGCAGTCGCACGCCGGGCGGTCTGTCCGCCACGGGGAACGCCATCATGGGCCGGCGTGCGGACATCAACGCCAGCCTCCCGGCTTTCGAGCTGGACTTCTGGGGCCGCGTGGCCAGCCTGAGCGAAGCGGCCAAGGCCAGCTACCTGGCGACCGAGCAGGCCGAGCGCAGCTTCAGGCTGTCGCTGATCGCCAGCGTGGCCGATGCGTATCTCGCGCTGGCCGAGGCGCAGGAACGTCTGGTGCTGGCCCAGGCCACGCTGGAAACACGGGCCCAGACGCGGGAGCTGGTGGACCGCCGGCGCCAGGCCGGCCTGGCGGGCGATCTGGACTTCCTGCAGGCCGACGCCGCCTACGAGGGTGCGCGTGCCGAACTCGCGGCCTTGCGGCGCCAGTTATCCGCAGCGCGCAACTACCTGCGTGTGCTCGTGGGCACCGAGCCTGCTGATCTGCCGGCCGGCAAGACGCTGGCCGAGCAGGGCATCCACCTGGAGCAGCAGGCCGATCTGCCGGCCCAGGTGCTGGTGCGCCGCCCCGACGTGCGGGTGGCCGAGCAGCGCCTGCTGGCGGCCAACGCCAGCATCGGTGCGGCGCGCGCGGCCTTCTTTCCGCGCATCGCGCTGACGGCCTCGGCCGGTACCGCCAGCCGCGAACTCGACGGCCTGTTCAAGGAAGGCTCCGAGGCCTGGAGTTTCTCGCCCAGCATCACCCTGCCCATCTTCGACTACGGGCGGCGCAGCGCCAATCTGGACCTGGCCGAGGTGCGCAAGAACATCGCCGTGGCGGAATACGAGCGCACCGTGCAGCAGGCTTTCCGTGAGGTGGCCGATCTGCTGGTGGCGCGCGAGCAGCTGGCGGAGCAGCTCAAGGCCGTGGAGGCCCAGGAGCGCTCGCAGCAGCGTGCGGCCGACATCGCCGAGGCGCGCTACCGCCAGGGCGTGGGCAGCTTCCTGGAGGTGCTGGACGCCCAGCGCCAGCTCTTCACCGTGCGCCAGGGCCTGATCCAGCTGCGCCGCAGCCTGTGGGCAACCGCGGCCCAGCTCTACAAGGCCCTGGGCGGCGAGGAGGGCTGAGGCGCCCTCGGCCCTGCTCGCTTATGCTCGCGGATTTGCCGGTTTGAAAGGTCAGCTTGTGGAGCAGGTGGATACGGTGGTGGTGGGTGCCGGGGTCGTCGGCCTGGCGGTGGCGCGTGCGCTGGCGCTGAGCGGGCGTGAGGTGCTGGTGCTGGAAGCTGCCGAGGCCATCGGCACACAGACCAGTTCGCGCAACAGCGAGGTCATCCACGCCGGCATCTACTACCCGCAGGGCTCGCTCAAGGCGCGCCTGTGCGTGCAGGGCAAGCAGATGCTGTATGCCTACTGCGCCGAGCGCGGCATCGGGCACCGTCGCTGTGGCAAGCTGATCGTCGCCACCGCGCCTGCACAGGTGGCTGAGCTGCAGGGCATCATCCAGAAGGCCGCGGCCAATGGCGTCAACGACCTGGTGCTGTTGACCCGCGAGCAGGCGCTGGCGCTGGAGCCGGCGCTGGATTGCGTGGCCGCCATCCATTCCCCGAGCACCGGCATCGTCGACAGCCACGGACTGATGCTGGCGCTGCAAGGCGACCTGGAAAACGCGGGGGGCATGGTGGCCTTCAACTCGCCGCTGGCGCGTGCGCGGGTGACGCCAGCCGGCATCGAACTCGAAGCCCTGGATGGAACACAGCTGCGCGCCCGCACGGTGGTCAATGCTGCCGGCCTGCAGGCACCGACGCTGGCGCGCCGTTTCGAGGGCCTGGACCCGACACACATCCCCGGCGAGTACTACGCCAAGGGCAATTACTTCACGCTTGCCGGGCGCTCGCCCTTCAGCCGCCTGATCTACCCCGTGCCCGAGGCTGCGGGCCTGGGCGTGCATCTGACCATCGATCTGGGCGGGCAGGCCAAGTTCGGCCCCGATGTGCAGTGGGTCGACGCGCACGACGATCTAGTGGTGGACCCTGCGCGCGGCGACGCGTTCTATGCCGAGGTCCGCAAGTACTGGCCGGCGCTGGCCGATGGCGCGCTGCAGGCCGGCTACGCCGGCATCCGGCCCAAGATCAGCGGCCCGGGTGCGGCGGCTGCCGATTTCCAGATAGAAGGCCCGGCCACGCATGGCGTGCCGGGCCTGGTCAACCTCTTCGGCATCGAATCGCCGGGACTGACGAGCAGCCTGGCGATCGCATCAAAGGTTGTTGAACTGCTCTAGGCTGGATCACTCGATGGTGATGCCCGCCGACTTCACGATCTTGGACCACTTGCTCTGCTCGACCTGCATCAGCTGGGTCAATTCCTCCGGCGTGGACAGACTCACCTGAACGCCTGCATCGAACAGGGCCTTCTGCGTATCGGGCATGGCCATGATCTTGGCGATCTCGCTGTTGAGGCGCTGCACGATCTCCTTAGGCATGCCGGCCGGGCCCAGCAGCGCGAGCCAGTTGCTGGCATCGTAACCCGGCACGCCGGCTTCCTGCAGGGTCGGCACGTCCGGCATCTGCGGCGCGCGCTTGGCCGTGGTCACGGCAAGGGGCTTGAGCTTGCCGGTGGCGATATGGGGCAGGGCATTCGTGAGGCCTGCAAAGCTGCCATCCACCACGCCAGCGATCAGGTCGGTCATGGCGCCGTTGCTGCCGCGGTAGGGCACGTGCTTGAGCTGGGTGCCGGTCATGGACTCGAAGAGCCCGCCCATCAGGTGCTGGGTGCTGCCGTTGCCCGAGGAGGCGTAGGTGATGGCGTCCGGCTTGGCCTTGGCCTGGGCGATCAGGTCCTTCACATTGGCGGTTTGCAGCTTGGTGGGATTGATCACCAGGACATAGGCCGAATCGACCAGCTTGGTGATGGGCGTGAAGCTCTTGATCGGGTCGTAGGGCATAGCCTTGTAGATCGACGGGCTGATCGTGTGGGTCGACGAGATCATGACCAGGGTGTAGCCATCAGGGGCTGCCTTGGCGACCTGGTCCGTGCCGATGGTGGAGCCGGCACCGGGTTTGTTCTCGATCACGAAGGAGCCGCCCATGGCAGCGCCGAGTTTCTGGCCCACGATGCGCGCGACCACGTCGGTGAAGCCGCCGGCGCCGAAGGGCACGATGATCTTCACGGGACGGTTGGGATAGCTTTGTGCAGCGGCGCCAAAAGCAGCCAGGCCCAGGGCGCAGGCGAGAACAGTGCGGCGGAGATTGGATTTCAGAGTCATGGTTTTATCCTTTGTAGGTGGGTTCGGGCATGGCAAAAAAGCCGTGCAGGATGGCGTAGACCATTAGATAATTTTTCTGCTGGAAGCTGGCATGGGAGATACCCTGCATGATGCTGAACTGCTTGCTGGTCGTGGGCAGCAGCTGGTAGAACTTCAGCAGATCCTCCAGGCTGGCAATGCCGTCGAACTCGCCGCGCATGATCAGCGTGGGTGCCTGGATGTTGCGCGGCTCGACCACCGGCAGACGCGAGCACATGTCTACATAAGTGCCAGTGGGCATCGAGCTGTCCAGCGTCAGGATGGCATCGGCGAAAGCTTCCTTGGTGGTTTCGTCGGCGCAGCCCGGATGGTCGCGGTTGAAGATGCTGTGCACGAAGGCGCGGTCGATGGGGCGGCTGTTCTTGGCCAGGAACTCCGGCAGCTTCTTGGCGCGTTCGGCCAGGGTGGGGCTGCCTTCACCGGTCCAGACGAAGGCATCCAGTGCCAGCCGTGCGACGCGCTCGGGATGGCGCTCGGTGAACAGCGCGGCCTTGAGGGCGCCCGAGGAGATGCCGTAGACCATGAGCTTGCCGGCACCGGTGGTCTTCAGGATGTACTCGCTGCCGGCGGCCAGGTCGTCGGCACCGTTGCTGATGTCGAAGTTGATGGGCCGGTGCTTGTCGGAGCGGCCATAACCTTCGTTGTCCATGCACCAGGTGTCAAAGCCGCGCTCGGCGAACCAGTCCATCACGGAGGAGTGCGGCCGGCCCGGGACGGTGAGGTCGAAGGTCGGCTGCGAGGCCATGGACGAACCATGGACAAAAAGTATCGTACCGGCGTGGGGCACCTTGGGGTTGGCCGGTTTCTGCCAGAGAAAGAGCTTGATGTCGCCCTTATGGGTCCAGTGCTCGATGCCACCGGTCCACTGCACATTTGCCATGGTCTTGTTTCCTCGGGTTGTTTTGCTGATCGGGTGTTCAGACAGGTCGGCGCAGGAAGGTCTCCAGCGCGAAATGGAACTTGTAGCGCTGCACGCCCATCATCGGGTTGTGGGCAATGCCCGAGAGCACCACGAACTCCTTGTCCTTGGTGGGCAGGCGGGCGAAGAAGTCCAGCAGGTCGGGCTCGGCGGCGATGCCGTCGTACTCGCCGCGGATCACCAGGGTCGGGCAGGGGATGGCTTCGGGGGCGGCCACCGGCAGGTTGGCGCACATGTCCACATAGGTGCCGGTCGGCACTTCGCTCACCAGCGGCAGTTCCGCCGCGGCAATCGCCTTGGGCACGATGTCCTCGCTGCTGCCGGGCTTGTCGCGGTTGAACATGCCCTCATAAAAGGCCAGGTCCACCTTGCGGCGCGGGCTGGCCGAGTATTCGGGCAGCTTCTTGCGGCGCTGCTCCAGCGTGGGCGAGCCGGCACCGGTGTAAACCAGCGCCGACAGGCCCAGCCGCTCGACCGTGTCCGGATGTGCGGCCGTGTACAGGCAGGAGCGCAGCGCGCCGGAGGAGGAGCCAAACAGGTTGACCTTCTGCGCACCGGTCTTTTGCAGGATGAAGGGAATGGCTGCGGCCAGGTCCAGCGCGCCGGTCTTGATGTCGCTGTTGCCGCGACCCGACCAGCCCGAGCGGCCGTAGCCCTCGTGGTCCATGGTCCAGACGTCGTAGCCGCGCTCGGCAAAGTAGTCCATTACCGAGTAGTCCTTGCCGCCAGGCACCTGCAGGTCGTAGGTGTTGCGGCCCGAGACGGTGGAGCCGTGCACCAGCATCAGCACCGGCAGCGGCGCTTCGCCGGCCACGGGCGCCTTGGCGCGCTTGCGGTACACATAGAGTTTCACGCCCTCGCGGGTCACAAAATTTTCTTCGCTCCAGATCACGATGGCTTCTTTCAGGGGAATGGGGGACATTGCACGGCCGGAATGCCGATCGACGAATATACTTTTAAGCCATCGGATATGAAACGGGCTTTTGTGAATTCATTGTTTACGGGCGTGATGCAGAGGGTTCCGCCATGCGCGACCTGAACGCCCTGGCCACCTTCGTGGCGGTCGTGGATGCCGGCAGTTACACCATCGCAGCCGATCGTTGCGGCATTTCCAAGGCGCTGGCCAGCCGCCATATCCAGGAGCTCGAGGAGTCGCTGGGGGTGAAGCTGCTCAACCGCAGCACCCGCAAGCTGGGCCTGACCCAGGCCGGCGAGCGTTTCTACGAGCGCTGCGCACGCATCGTCGCCGATGCGGGTGATGCCGTCCGGGATGCCGAGGAACTTTCGCGCGGCTCGCATGGCCTGATCCGCATCAGTACCGCCATCACCTTCGGGCGCCTGCATCTGCTGCCGGCCGTGAGTGATTTCCTGGCGGCGAACCCCTCCATCCAGATCGATGTGACGCTGTCCGAGCGCTTTGCCGACCTGATCTCCGGCAATGCCGACCTGGTGGTGCGGCTGGCGGAAGAGCCTCGCCTGAGCAATATGGTGGCACGCCGGCTGGCACCGTGTCGCTGGATCGTGGTGGCGTCGCCGGCTTATCTTGCCGCCCATGCCACGCCCCGTACACCGCGCGATCTGCTGGCCTGCAACTGCCTGGTCTACGAGAGACCCAAGGGCAATGAATGGCGCTTTCGCGGGCGCGATGGCGAGATATCGCTCAACGTGTCGGGCAATCTGCGGGCGAACGTGGCCGAAGGCCTGGTGGACGCTGCGGTGGCGGGCGTGGGCATTGCCGTGCTGCCGTCCTTCGCGGCCAGTGAGCACATCGTGGCAGGACGGCTGGTGCAGCTCTTTCCCGAGTACGCGCTGCAGGAGAGCACGCTGTATGCCGTGTTCCTGCCGGACCGGCGCTTGCCGGAGCGCATCCGTAACTTCGTGCAGTTCCTGGCGGAGCGCTTTGCCGGTGAACCGGCTTGGGACCAACCGCTGGCCAAGAGCCCCCTGTCCAGGGAAGGTCGCAGCGCCCGGTCCGCGGCCTGAGCGCAGCGCGGCTCAGCGGCTCGCGTTGCGGGCCCGGATGGCCAGGGCCGCTTCTTTCACCAGCGCCGGGCCCTGGTAGATCAGGCCGGTGTAGATCTGAACCAGGTCGGCACCCGCCTCGATCTTGCTCACGGCATCGGCTCCGCTCAGGATGCCCCCCACACCGATGATGGGATAGTCCCGCCCGAGCGCGGCGCGCAGCTGGCGGATCACGCGGTTGCTCATCTCCAGCACCGGCGCGCCCGACAGACCGCCGGCCTCCTGCGCATGCTGCTGGCCCGACACGGCCTCGCGGCTGAGCGTGGTGTTGGTGGCAATGACGCCATCCATGCCGTGCCGCTGCAGGGTGGCGGCGATCACCTTGACCTGCTCCTCGTCCAGGTCCGGTGCGATCTTCACGAAGACTGGTACGCGTTTGCCGTGCTGCTGCGCCAGTTGCTCGCGCCTGGCCGCAATCGCCCCGAGCAGGGCGTCCAGCGCCTCGTCGCTCTGCAGCGCGCGCAGGTTCTTGGTGTTCGGGCTGGAGATGTTGATGGTGACGTAATCGGCGTGCGGGTAGACACCGGCCAGGCCGATCAGGTAGTCGTCGGTGGCACGCTCGATCGGGGTGGCGGCGTTCTTGCCGATGTTCAGGCCCAGCAGCAGGGGGTACCCGCCCTTGCTGCGGAAAGTGGCGCGCTGGACATTGGAGAGGAAGGCGTCCAGGCCGCCGTTGTTGAAGCCCAGACGGTTGATCAGGGCGTTCGACGCCGGCAGGCGAAACATGCGGGGTTTCGGGTTACCGGGCTGGGCCAGCGGCGTGACGGTGCCGACCTCGACAAAGCCGAAACCCATGGCGCCCAGGCCGTCGATGCAGCGAGCATTCTTGTCCAGGCCGGCGGCCATGCCGACACGGTTGGGAAATTTCAGACCGGCGACGGTGACAGGGTCTTCCACCCGCGCGTTGCTGTAGGTGCAGGCCAGCGGCGTGTTCTGCGTGCGCGCCAGCATGGCGATGGTCATGTCATGGGCGGTTTCCGGGTCGAGGCGGAAGAGGACGGCGCGGGAGAGGGAGTAGGGGATCAGGGACATCGCATAATTCCAGTGTTTTCCCGATTTTCCCAGATCAACCCTTCCTTTCCTTGCCCAACATGCTCACCCAAGACGAACTCAAGACCCTGGTTGGCCAGGCCGCTCTGCACTATGTGGTTCCCGGCGAAATCGTCGGGGTTGGCACCGGCTCCACGGTCAACAAGTTCATCGATGCATTGGCCTCGATGAAGGGCCAGATCAAGGGGGCCGTGTCGAGTTCGGTGGCCAGCACCGAGCGCCTGCTGGCGCTGGGCATCCCGGTTTTCGATGCCAACGCGGTGGGCGAGATCTCGGTCTACATCGATGGCGCCGACGAGATCGACGGCCAGGGCTGCATGATCAAGGGCGGCGGCGCGGCCCTCACGCGCGAGAAAATCGTGGCGGCACAGTCCCGCCGTTTTGTCTGTATCGCCGACGAGTCCAAGCAGGTCGCCGTGCTGGGCAGGTTCCCGCTGCCGGTGGAGGTGATTCCCATGGCGACGCAGCGCCTGATCCGCCAGTTCGCTGCGCTGGGCGGCATGGCCACGGTGCGCATGAAGGGCGCCCAGCCACTGGTGACCGACAACGGCCAGCACATCCTGGATGTCACGGGCCTGCAGATCCGCGATCCATTGGCCTTCGAGTCCGAGGTCAACCAGTGGCCGGGCGTGCTGACGGTCGGGGTGTTCGCGCACCAGCGGGCTCAGGTCTGCCTGTTGGGCACGGCAAGTGGAGTGAAGACGCTGACTTACTGAGTGAGCATCATCTAAATGACCAGGGGCCCCGCGGGGCCCCTTGTCATTTAGAACACGATACCGGTCGGGTTGCTGGGTGGCGGGGGAGGTGGGGTCGCAGGTGCTTCCTGCACAGGCACGGGCACGGGCTGTGCACTTTGCGCAGGTGCTTCGGGCAATGCTGTGAGCGGGGTAGGTGCTGGATTCCGATAGCTGGCCGGCAAGCGGGAATTGGCAGGGTACCCGGCTGCGTCCAGGTACTGATTCCATTCAGCGTTCAGGAAGCCCTTGAGTCTCTGGCCACCGATGGTGAGTATCGGAACAGTTGCACCGCCACTGAGTTGCTGCAGAGCGTCAACATCCATGGGGGTCTTGACCGTACGCTCGGTATATGGGACTCCTCGGCTACTCAGGAGATTGCGCCCTGCAACGCAAGGCGCACAGTCATCGCCCGTATAGAGGGTGACCGGATAACGGCTGATCAGCTGACGCAGTTCAAAGGGCAGCTCACCAGGAGCCTCATTCTGCACAGAGCGGCCGCCAGGCCCCAGATTCGTGGCTTTTTCGTTGCTGGCCGGTGGTTTGTCGGAGAAGGTGACCCGTCCGTCCGGACCGACGATGCGGTAGATGCCCTGGGCTGGGGCCAGCAGAGGGATCACTGCCAGCAAGGCAGCCGAAGCCAGCCATGCTGCGTTTCGGGGACGGTGTGTGGTCTTCATGCGCCTCATTATTCCTTATGTCCAGTGTCCCTATCAACGGGCCATGCCCTGGTGCCGCAGCAGGGCGTCCAGGCTGGGCTCGCGCCCACGGAAGGCCTTGAAGGACTCGATGGCCGGCCGGCTGCCGCCGGCCTCCAGGATGGCCTGACGGTATTTTCGCCCAGTCTGCACGCTGGGCAGGCCGTCCTGGCCAGCGGTTTCCTCGAAGGCGGCGTAGGCGTCAGCGCTCAGCACCTCGGCCCATTTGTAGCTGTAGTAGCCCGCCGCATAACCACCGGCAAAGATGTGGCTGAAGGTGTGGGCGGTGCGGCTCCAGGCCGGGGGTTGCAGCACGGCCACCTCGGCGCGCACCATGTCCAGCAGCGGCATGAAGTCCTGTTGCGGTTCGTGGTCGGTGTGCAGCAGCATGTCGAAAAGGGCAAGCTCGATCTGGCGCAGGGTCTGCAGGCCGCTCTGGAAGTTCTTCGCGGCAATCATCTTCTCAAACAGGGCGCGTGGCAGCGGCTCGCCGGTCTCGCCGTGGGCGGTCATGTGCTTGAGCACATCCCATTCCCAGCAGAAGTTCTCCATGAACTGGCTGGGCAGTTCCACCGCGTCCCATTCCACACCGCTGATGCCTGAGACATCGCGCTCGTTGACCTGGGTCAGCAGGTGGTGCAGGCCGTGGCCGAACTCATGGAAGAGGGTGATGACGTCGTCGTGCGTCAGCAGCGGGGGCTTGTCGCCCACGCCTTCGGCGAAGTTGCAGACCAGGTGCGCCACCGGCATCTGCAGGCGACCATCGTCCGGACGCAGCCAGCGCGAGCGCACATCGTCCATCCAGGCGCCGCCGCGTTTGCCAGGCCGGGCCGGCTGGTCCAGATAGAACTGGCCGACCAGATGGCCGCCCCTTTCGATGCGGTAGAACGCCACGGCCGGGTGCCAGACTGGGGCCGTGTCAGGCCGTATGCTGACCTCGAATAGGGTCTCGATGATCTTGAACAGGCCGGTCAGCACGCGCGGTGCCGTGAAGTACTGCTTGACCTCCTGCTCGCTGAAGGCATATCGCGCCTCCTTCAGGCGTTCGGAGATGTAGGGCCAGTCCCAGGGCTGTGGATCGGCCAGGCCCAGTTCGTCGCGCGCAAAGGCGCGCAGGTCGGCCACATCCTGCTCGGCATAGGGGCGGGCCTTGACCGCCAGGTCGCGCAGGAAGCGGATCACTTCCCGGGGGGACTCGGCCATCTTGGGCACCACGGACACCTCGCCGAAGTTCAGGTAGCCCAGCAGTCGGGCTTCCTCCTGGCGCAGCGCGAGGATCTCGCGAATCAGGGCGCTGTTGTCGAACTTGTTGCCATCGCCCTCGGCCTGCTCGGAGGCGCGTGTGGTGTAAGCGCGGTAGAGCTTGTGGCGCAGCGCGCTGCTTTTCGCGAACTGCATCACCGGCAGGTAGCAGGGCATCTTCAGCGTGAGCTTGTGGCCTTCCTTGCCTTCGGCTTGTGCCGCAGCACGCGCCGCCTGCTGCACGTCAGCGGGCACGCCATCGAGTTCCTGGGTCGTCGCGTAGTAGGACCAGGCATCCGTGGCATCCAGCGTGTTTTCGCTGAACTTCTGGCTCAGCTCGGCCTGGCGTTCCTGGATCTCGGCAAAACGCTGCTTGGCTGCCCCGCGCAGGTCGGCCCCGCCGAGCACGAAATTGCGCAGGGCATTGCGGTGCGCCTGGCGCTGCTCGTCGTTCAGGGTCGATGGGTCGATGGCCTTGTACTTTGCGTAGAGGCGTTCGTCGGCACCCAGGCGCGTCCAGAATTCGGTGACACGGGGCAGCGCCTCGTTGTAGGCGGCGCGCAATTCCGGCGTGTCGGCCACGCTGTTGAGGTGGCTGATCGCGCCCCAGGCACGGCCCAGCTTTTCGGTCGTCACGTCGAGTTCGCGGGCGATGGCCGACCAGTCGGCCGGGAAGTCCGATGCGGTGACGTGCTCCAGGGCCGCGTCGGCGGCGCCCAGCAAGGCTTCCATGGCCGGGGCGACGTGCTCCGGGCGGATGCGGTCAAACAGGGGAAGGTCGGAGGCGTCGAGGAGGGGATTGCTCATGTGTCACATTGTGCGGTCTGCGGGTTCCGATTCAAGCCATGTCCCCATAGCTTTTGCTGATGATGCCAATCAGCCCGCCGCCACGCGCTCGGCGGCTTCCAGGGTGTTGACCAGCAGCATGGTGATGGTCATCGGGCCCACGCCACCGGGTACCGGGGTGATCCAGCCAGCCACCTGCCTGACGCCCTCGAAGTCCACGTCGCCGCAGAGCTTGCCTTCGTCGTTGCGGTTCATGCCCACGTCGATCACCACCGCACCGGGCTTCACCATGTCGGCCGTCAGCACGTTGCGCTTGCCCACGGCCGCGACAACCACATCGGCCTGCAGGGTCATGGCCTTGAGGTCTTTTGTGCCGCTGTGGCAGATTGTCACCGTGGCGTTTTGCTGCAGCAGCATCAGAGCCATGGGCTTGCCCACGATGTTGGAGCGGCCGATGACCACGGCATGCTTGCCCTTGAGGTCGTAGTGGATCGACTCCAGCATCTTCATGCAGCCGTAGGGCGTGCAGGGCCAGAAGCCGGGCTGGCCCACCATCAGCGCACCGGCGCTGGCCACGTGGAAGCCATCGACGTCCTTGGCCGGGGAAATGGATTCGATGACCTTGTGGGCATCGATGTGGGCAGGCAGGGGCAACTGCACCAGGATGCCGTGGATGGACGGGTCATTGTTGAGGGCTTCCACGCGCGCCAGCAGCTGGGCCTCGGTCATGGATGCCTCGTACTTTTCCAGCACCGAGTGCAGACCGCTGTCTTCGCAGGCCTTGACCTTGTTGCGCACATAGACCTGCGAGGCCGGGTTCTCGCCGACCAGGATCACGGCCAGGCCGGGCGTGATGCCACGGGCCTTGAGGGCGGCGGCACGCCGGGCGACGTCGCCGCGCAGTTGCTTGGAGAGGGCGTTGCCGTCGATCAGTTGGCCAGTGGTCTGCGTCATGGTGGGTTTCCGTCGGTCAAGTAAAAACGCCCGCTGGAACGAACGAGGCGGGCGTCGAAGGGGTGTGGGTTCGGTCAGGCTTTGGCGGCTTGTCCCAGCGCGATCTTCAGCAGGTCGGCCACGGTATTGGCGTTAAGCTTTTCCATGATGTTGGCACGGTGCGCCTCCACCGTCTTGATGCTGATGCCCAAGTCGTCGGCGATCTGCTTGTTCAGGCGGCCGGCGACGATGCGCTCCAGCACCTGGCTTTCGCGCAGTGTCAGCTTGGCCAGCAGGGCGTCGCGGCTGGCGGCTTGCTGGTGCACGCTGAAGGTCTCGCGGGCGCGTTCGAGCATGCGCTCGACCAGGCTGACCAGCTGGTCTTCCTTGAAGGGCTTCTGGATGAAATCCATGGCACCCTTTTTCATGGTGTCCACCGCCATCGGCACGTCGCCGTGGCCGGTGATGAACACGACCGGCAGGGGCGAGTGGCTTTCCAGCAGGCGGTTCTGCAACTCCAGTCCGGTCATGCCTTCCATGCGGATGTCGACAATCAGACAGGCCACTTCGCGCGGGTCATAGCGGTTGAGAAAGGACTCGGCCGAGTCGAAGCAGCGCACGCGGTAGTCCTTGCCCTCAAGCAGCCATTGCAGTGAATCGCGTACGGCCTCGTCGTCGTCGACCACATACACCGTGCCTTTTTTCGGAATCAGACTCATGCTCTAACCTGAGGTTTTTCTGCTTGCAGTTGGGGAGGGGCTGGCGCCGCCGCTGGTCCGTCCACGGGTAGCCAGAAGGTGAAACGGCAGCCCGTAACGTCGGAGCCATTGTAGAGGTTCTCCGCCTTCATCCGGCCCTGGTGCGACTCGACGATGGAGCGGCACAGGGACAGGCCGATGCCCATGCCTTCGGCCTTGGTGGTGTGGAAGGCCTCGTACAACCTCGCCATGACCTCGGGCGCGATGCCCTGGCCGGTGTCGGTGACGGTGAACTCCACCACCGGCCGACCCTCCACGGTCGAGGGCAGCACGTGCAGTTCCACACGGCGGTGCGGTGGCGGGCGCTGCGCATGAACGATGGACTCGGCGGCGTTCTTGAGCAGGTTGACCAGCACCTGTTCGATCAGGATGGGATCGACCAGCACCGGGGGCAGGTCGGCCATGAAGTAGCTCAGGCGCACGTTGTAGCGGCGCAGCTCGATCTCGGCCAGTTCGACCGCTTCGTTGACCATGACGGCGACTTCGGAAAGAGTGCGGTTGGGTTCGCTGCGCTTCACGAAAGCTCGGATGCGCTGGATGATCTGGCCGGCACGCTGGGCCTGCTTGGCGGTCTTCTCCAGTGCGCCCAGCAGGTCCTCCTCGGAGATCTGCTGCGCCTTGATGCGCGAGACCATGCCGTTGCAATAGTTGTTGATGGCGGTCAGCGGCTGGTTCAGTTCGTGCGCCACGCTGGAGGCCATCTCGCCCATGGTGATCAGCCGGCTGGCGGTCTGGGCGCGCTCGGCCTGCGCGGCGGCCTGGGCCTCAGCCAGGCGGCGCGGTGTGATGTCGGTGGCGATCACCATCTGCGCCAGGCGGCCATCCACCCAGGTCAGGTAACGGGTGCGCACCTCCAGCCACTTGCCCAGTTCCTCCACGTAGATCTCGGCGTTTTCGGCGTCGGCGTCGGGCAGGGCGCTGGTAGGCATGCCGACCAGGTTGTCGACGGGGTCCTGGCTGTCCTCGCTGCTCACGCGCGCCGGTAGGCCGGCCTGGGTGGACAGGCGTTCATGGCCGCTGCTCTGCTCATGGAACCAGAGCCGGTACAGCTTGTTCGCGAACAACAGTTCGTCCGTGCCCAGCGGTGCCACTGACACCGAGGCGTCCAGCGCCTCCAGCACCGTGGTGAAGCGCTCATAGGAGGCATACAGCTGCTCGCGCACGCGGTTGGGCTCGGTGATGTCGGTCATCGAGGTCATCCAGCCGGTCTGCAGGCCGCGCGCATCGATCAGCGGGGAGACGTAGATACGCGCATCGAACAGCGTGCTGTCCTTGCGTTTGACGCGGACCTGGAAGCCGCCCGGGGTGACGCGGCCCGTCAATTCGTCCTCCAGGCGCCCCATCAGCATCTCGCGGTCTTCCTCGGGCCAGTAGGGGAAAGGGGCGGTGAAACCGACCAGTTCGCGTTCGCTCCAGCCCGTCATCTGGCAGAAGGCCGCGTTGACGTAGGTGATGCGGCCCTGCAGGTCCAGCGCGCGCATTCCGGTGGGCATGGAGTTTTCCATGGCACGGCGGAAATTGGTTTCCAATACCAGGGCCTGCTGCGCCTGCATGCGACGACGCGTGTGGCGCCAGTTGGCGATCAGCATCCAGGCCGTCATCACGCTGAGCGTGCCGACCAGCCAGAACAGGCCGCTGCCCACCACGCCCAGCGAGGTGCGGTAGGCCTGTGCGTGCAGCACCAGCCCGTTGCCCACCGGCGAGACCGGCACTTCGTATTCATTGGCATGCGAGGCCCAGCCCAGCCATTGGCCGGCCCGGTTGCGCTTGGGCGCGCTGCTGCCGGCCAGTACATCGCCGCGCGAGTCACGCAGGGAGACGGCATAACGCGCCGACACCTCGGAGGGCACGCCGTAGCGGTAGAGCGCGTCCAGCGAGTATTCGGCCAGCAGCACGCCGACGAAGCGGGTGCGGCTGTGCAGGGGCAGGTGCAGTTCCAGCAGGGCGCTGCCGTCGGGCGAAGCGGCACGCTGGACATAGATCGGTTGTCGCAGTTCACGCGCCAGGGCGAAGGCGTTCTCGGTTTCGCCGGGTTTCTCCAACGCGTCAGCGCTGCGTGCCGGGCTGTTGACCAGGCCAGTAGCCAGGGTGGCGTGCCCCTGGCTCGCCCGCATGCGTTTGCGCTCGTCGATCCAGCTCAGGCCCTGCAGTTCCGGGTACTGCCCGACCAGGGCGTTGGCACGGGTGCGGAACTGCTCGGTGTCCAGCTCCTGCCCTGACACCTCCTGGGCCAGACGCACCAGCTCTTCCTGGCGCTCCAGTAGCCGCAGGCGCATGCGCTGCTGGGCGTATTCCACGTCCCGGCGCACGGCCTCCTGTTCCCGCTCCATCTCCTCCAGGCGCAGATAACCGAAGGCGGCGACGATGGCGGCAAAAAAGAGCAGCACCGCCACCAGCGGTGCCAGCATCGCGTAGCGGTCCTGGCGGTGCGGGGACTGCTGACGCCACCACTGCCGCAGGCGTACCAGCGCAGGCAGTTCGCGCAGGGAAGGCAGCAGTTGGCTCAAGCGTGCTTGCATGTCCGCCTAGTGTATTCGGTGTGTATTTCCGGGCTTTTTGTCAATTTCATAATTTGAAAAAGAAAAGCACAGCTTAAAATTTTCAGGAAATTATGAGAAACTCGCGAATCGTTCTAAATTGACCCCAAGTCTGAAACCGAGGAGCATGCATGTCAGCCCAAGCCCAGAACCTGTCAGGACTCAATGCCGAGGACCTCGACAGCCAGGAGACCAAGGAATGGAAACAAGCCCTGGAGGCCGTGATCGCGCAGGAAGGCCCCGAGCGCGCCCATTTCCTGCTGGAACAACTGCTGGAACATGCGCGCGAGCACAGTATCGACCTGCCGTTCTCGGCCACCACCGGCTACGTGAATTCCATCGAGCCGGACCAGGAGGCCCACAGCCCCGGTAACCTGGACCTTGAAGGCCGCCTGCGCGCCTACATGCGCTGGAACGCCATGGCCATGGTGGTCAAGGCCAACCGCCTTGACCCGGCGGACGGCGGTGACCTGGGTGGCCACATCAGTTCCTTCCAGTCGCTGGCGCACATGTTTGCGGCCGGCTTCAACCACTTCTGGCACGCTGACAACACCGACGAGGGCGGCACGCACGGCGGTGACCTGCTCTACATCCAGGGCCACTCGTCCCCCGGCATCTATGCCCGCGCCTTCCTGGAAGGCCGCATCAGCGAAGAGCAGATGCTGAACTTCCGCCAGGAAGTGGACGGCAAGGGCCTGTCCAGCTACCCGCACCCCAAGCTGATGCCCGGCTTCTGGCAGTTTCCCACCGTGTCCATGGGCCTGGGGCCCATCATGTCGATCTACCAGGCGCGTTTCCTCAAGTACCTGCACGCCCGTGGCCTGGCTGACACCAGCCAGCGCAAGGTCTGGGTCTTCTGCGGTGACGGCGAGATGGACGAGCCGGAAAGCCTGGGCGCCATCGGCCTGGCCGCGCGCGAGAAGCTCGACAACCTGGTCTTCGTGGTCAACTGCAACCTGCAGCGCCTGGACGGCCCGGTGCGCGGCAACGGCAAGATCATCCAGGAGCTCGAAGGTGAGTTCCGCGGCGCCGGCTGGAACGTCATCAAGCTGATCTGGGGCCGGGAATGGGACGGCCTGCTGGCGCGCGACAAGGACGGCGCGCTGCGCAAGATCATGATGGACACGCTGGACGGCGACTACCAGGCCTTCAAGGCCAACGACGGTGCCTTCGTGCGCAAGAACTTCTTCGGCCGCGATCCGCGCACGCTGGAGATGGTGTCCAAGATGAGCGACGAGGAAGTCTGGGGCCTGCGCCGCGGCGGTCACGACGCGCAGAAGGTCTATGCCGCCTTCCACAAGGCCCACAACTCTCAGGGCGGCCCCACCGTGCTGCTGGTCAAGACCGTGAAGGGCTGGGGCATGGGCAAGGCCGGCGAGGGCAAGAACACCGCGCACCAGACCAAGAAGCTCGGCGACGACGACATCCGCTACATGCGCGACCGCTTCAACATCCCGATCCCGGACAGCGAGCTGCCCAAGATCCCGTTCTACAAGCCGGCCGACGACACCCCGGAGATGAAGTACCTGCACGAGCGCCGCAAGGCCCTGGGCGGTTACCTGCCCAAGCGCCGCACTGTGTCGAGCGAGAGCTTCACTGTGCCGTCGCTGGAGACATTCAAGTCCGTGCTGGAGCCCACGGCCGAGGGCCGCGAGATCTCCACCACGCAGGCCTATGTGCGTTTCCTTACGCAGCTGCTGCGTGACCAGGCCCTGGGCCCGCGTGTGGTGCCCATCCTGGTGGACGAGGCGCGCACCTTCGGTATGGAAGGCCTGTTCCGCCAGATCGGCATCTACAACCCCGAAGGACAGAAGTACACCCCGGTCGACAAGGACCAGGTCATGTACTACAAGGAAGACAAGGCCGGCCAGATCCTTCAGGAAGGCATCAACGAGGCGGGCGGCATCTGCAGCTGGATCGCCGCGGCAACGTCGTATTCGACGAACAACCGCATCATGATTCCCTTCTACATCTACTACTCGATGTTCGGCCTGCAGCGTGTGGGCGACCTGGCCTGGGCGGCCGGCGACATGCAGGCGCGCGGTTTCCTTCTGGGCGGCACCTCCGGGCGCACCACGCTCAACGGCGAAGGCCTGCAGCACGAGGACGGCCACAGCCAGGTCCTGGCCAGCACCATCCCCAACTGCGTGAGCTACGACCCGACCTTCGCGCACGAGGTGGGCATCATCCTGCACCATGGCCTCAAGCGCATGGTCGAGAAGCAGGACAACGTCTTCTTCTACCTGACCCTGCTCAACGAGAACTACCCCATGCCGGGCCTGAAGGCCGGCACGGAAGAGCAGATCATCAAGGGCATGTACCTGCTGCAGGAAGCCAAGGCGGCCAAGAAGGCCCCGCAGGTCAACCTGCTGGGTTCGGGCACCATCCTGCGCGAATCGATGTTCGCCAAGGAACTGCTGGAGAAGGACTGGGGCGTGGCCGCGAATGTTTGGAGCTGTCCGAGCTTCAACGAACTGGCGCGCGACGGTCAGGACGTCGAGCGCTGGAACCTGTTGCACCCGACCGAGAAGCAACGCGTGCCCTTCGTCACGCAGCAGCTGGAGCCGCATGCCGGTCCGGTCATTGCCTCCACCGACTATGTGAAGACCTTCTCCGAGCAGATCCGCCCCTACATCCCCAAGGGCCGGACCTACAAGGTGCTGGGTACCGACGGCTTTGGCCGCAGCGACTTCCGCAGCAAGCTGCGTGAGCACTTCGAGGTCAACCGCCACTACATCGTCGTCGCCGCGCTCAGGGCCCTGGCCGAAGAGGGCGCGGTACCGATGGAGAAGGTGGCCGAGGCCATCGCCAAGTACAAGATCAAGGTGGACAAAGTGAATCCCCTTTACGCTTGAGCCTTATGCTGGATTCACTTTGCAGCGAAGACTCATATTGCGAAGCAATGTGATGTCGCAGCTACAAGCCTTCAATATGCATAAAGCGGGTTGACCTTGCGGCGAAGACTCCTATCGCGCAGCGATGTGATGTCGGAGCTACAAGGTCAACCAGCTCAGAACAAGGAAGAATTAACATGGCTCTCATAGAAATCAAGGTCCCGGACATCGGTGACTTCGAGTCGGTGGCAGTGATCGAACTGATGGTCAAGCCCGGCGAAACCGTCAAGGCGGAGCAGTCGCTCATCACGGTCGAGTCCGACAAGGCCTCGATGGAGATTCCTTCCAGCCACGCGGGTGTGGTCAAGGAACTCAAGGTCAAGATCGGCGACAAGGTCGCCATGGGTTCCGTGGTGTTGATGCTGGAGTCGGCCGAGACTGGCGCCAGCGCGGCTGCTCCGGCTCCTGCGGCGGTGCCCGCTGTGGCTGCACCAGCCGCCGCACCGGTGGCGGCAAAACCCGCCGCGGCCCCCGCGCCGGTGGCCTCCGCATCCGTGCCCGCTCACGATCCCTCAGCCCCCAAGGGCCAGCTGCCGCACGCCAGCCCCTCGGTGCGCAAGTTCGCGCGCGAACTCGGCGTGCCGCTGGAAGAGGTCAAGGGCAGCGGCCCCAAGGGCCGTATCGTTGACGAAGACATCAAGAACTTCACCAAGTCCGTGATGAGCGGCGCGGCGCGCACCCAGGCCATGGGCGCGGCGCCAGCCGCTGGCGGTGATGGTGCCGGCCTGGGCCTGCTGCCCTGGCCCAAGGTGGACTTTGCCAAGTTCGGCCCGATCGAGCGCAAGGACCTGTCGCGCATCAAGAAGATCAGCGGCGCCAACCTGCATCGCAACTGGGTGATGATCCCGCACGTCACCAGCTACGAAGATGCCGACATCACCGATCTGGAAGCCCTGCGCGTTCAGCTCAACAAGGAGCACGAAAAGGCGGGCGTCAAGTTCACCATGCTGGCCTTTGTGATCAAGGCGGCGGTGGCAGCGCTCAAGAAATTCCCCGAGTTCAACGCCAGCCTGGACGGCGATCAGCTGGTGCTGAAGAACTACTGGAACATCGGCTTTGCGGCCGATACGCCCAACGGCCTGGTCGTGCCCGTGCTCAAGAACGCTGACCAGAAGGGCCTGGTGGAGATTTCCGCCGAGATGGCCGAGCTGTCCAAGAAGGCGCGCGACGGCAAGCTGGGCGGGGCCGACATGCAGGGTGGTACCTTCTCGATCTCCTCGCTGGGCGGTATCGGCACCACCTACTTCACGCCGCTGATCAATGCGCCCGAAGTGGCCATCCTGGGCCTGTCGAAGAGCGCGATGAAACCGGTCTGGGACGGCAAGGCCTTCCAACCGCGCCTGGTCATGCCGCTGTCGCTGTCGTATGACCATCGTGTGATCGATGGCGCGGCGGGCGCCCGTTTCAACGCCTACCTGGCCCAGGTGCTCGGCGATTTCCGCCGCGTCATGCTGTAAGGAAAACCGATGGCACTTCTAGAAATCAAGGTCCCGGACATCGGCGACTTCGAATCGGTCTCCGTGATCGAGCTGCTGGTCAAACCCGGCGACACCATCAAGGCCGAGCAGAGCCTGATCACCGTGGAGAGCGACAAGGCCTCCATGGAAATCCCGGCCAGCCAGGGTGGCGTGGTCAAGGAGCTCAAAGTCAAGATCGGCGACAAGGTCAAAGAAGGTTCGGTGGTCCTGCTGCTCGAATCGTCCGCAGCTGTTGCAGCCGCGCCCGTTCCGGCAGCCGCCCCCGCTGCTGCTGTGCCTGCCGCCCCCAAGGTCGCCGCCCCCGCGCCTGCTGCGGCCAGTTTCGGCGGCAGCGCCGATCTGGACTGCGATCTGCTAGTCCTGGGCGCTGGCCCTGGCGGTTATTCCGCCGCCTTCCGCGCGGCCGATCTGGGCCTCAAGGTCGTGCTGGTCGAGCGTTATGCCTCGCTGGGCGGCGTCTGCCTGAACGTAGGCTGCATCCCCTCCAAGGCCCTGTTGCACGTCGCGGCCGTGATGGACGAGGTCAGCCACATGAGCGCGCTGGGCGTGGACTTCGGCAAGCCGGTGCTGAACATCGACAAGCTGCGTGGCCACAAGGAAAAAGTGGTGAGCAAGCTCACCGGCGGCTTGGCCGCCATGGCCAAGATGCGCAAGGTGACGGTCGTGCGGGGTTACGGTGCCTTCGTCGGCCCCAACCATGTCGAAGTGGAAGAGACCACCGGCACGGCGCAGGACAAGAGCGGCAAGAAACAGGTCATCGCCTTCAAGACGGCCATCATCGCCGCCGGTTCGCAGGCTGTGCGCCTGCCCTTCATGCCCGACGATCCGCGGGTGGTGGACAGCACCGGCGCCCTGGCGCTGAAAGAAGTGCCCAAGCGCATGCTGATCCTGGGCGGCGGCATCATCGGCCTGGAAATGGGCACGGTCTATAGCACCCTGGGCGCGCGCCTGGACGTGGTCGAGATGATGGATGGCCTGATGCAGGGCGCCGACCGCGACCTGGTCAAGGTCTGGCAGAAGATGAACGCGCCGCGTTTCGACAACATCATGCTCAAGACCAAGACGGTGGGCGCCAAGGCCACACCCCAAGGCATCGAGGTGACGTTCGAGAGCGCCGAGCCGGGTGGCACGGCGCCAGCCCCCCAGACTTACGACCTGGTGCTGCAGGCCGTCGGCCGCACGCCCAACGGCAAGAAGATCGCCGCTGAGAAGGCCGGTGTGTCCGTCACCGATCGGGGTTTCATCCCCGTCGACATCCAGATGCGCACCAACGTGCCGCACATCTTTGCCATCGGCGACATCGTGGGCCAGCCCATGCTCGCGCACAAGGCAGTGCACGAGGCGCACGTGGCGGCCGAAGTCATTGCCGGTGAACTGCAGGGCAACAAGGAGCTGGCCAGCGCCGCCTTCAACGCCCGCGTGATCCCCAGCGTGGCCTACACCGACCCGGAAGTGGCCTGGGTGGGCCTGACCGAAGACCAGGCCAAGGCGCAAGGTGTGAAGGTCAAGAAGGGCCTGTTCCCCTGGACAGCTTCGGGCCGCGCCATCGCGAATGGCCGCGACGAGGGCTTTACCAAGCTGCTGTTCGACGAGGAGACGCACCGTATCGTCGGCGGCGGCATCGTCGGCACGCACGCAGGTGACATGATTGGCGAGATCGCCCTGGCCATCGAGATGGGCGCCGACGCCGTGGACATCGGCAAGACCATCCACCCGCATCCCACGCTGGGCGAGAGCATCGGCATGGCGGCCGAGGTAGCGCATGGCAGCTGCACGGACCTGCCGCCCGCACGCAAATAAGCCGGCGCTCCCCGAAACAACGCCAGTCCCGCAAGGGCTGGCGTTTTTTTCGTCTGTACCGGCAGGGTCAGCGCATCTTTTGCCCGTGTGCGGGACCTTCGCCGGCCTTGCAGGCCGTCACTGGGCTCTATGTGCGCCTGCGCACGGTGAGCCGGAGCCAGGGCCGATACATTCAGAACGCTGGGCAAGTGGGTCCGCCGCCGTGAACATCACGCAGCCCATCTGACAGCGCCCCCGTCGCTTGAAAAGCGCTTTGGCACGTCGCGAGGTCTTCGCGCCCTCGATGAATCGGTCGCCTGGTTGCGCGATTTCTTTGACTTTGGATTCCCCTTGATCCCCTCTGCCATGGGCAGGGGCCAAGGGCTTGCTTTGTTGTTACATAAGATTACACTGAGTTACATAACGTTACAACTAACGGGGTGTGAAAGAGGTGGCCTGGTTTTCACGGCTCCAGGAGGCGTGAGAAACAGGTGCCCTCGACGGTCTGACCTGAAGGGGGAAGATGAAAAGCTTACGTTGCCTCATCACAGGCGCCGGGATCCTCTCGGTCTGCGCCGCGCTGGCCCAGCCCACGCAAGTACCGGCCACAGCCGATCCGGGTCGCCTGCGCGATCGCTTCGATGCACCGGCGACAGCGCCGTCCGAGGCCCGCTTGCCCGAGCTCAAGGGCGCTGCCCAGGAGGCGCTGCCAGAGGCGGTCCGGGCCTTGCGGGTCACATTGCGAGCCATCCGGGTGGAGGGCAGTACCGTGTACAGCGACGCGCAATGGCAGACGCACACCCAACCCTACATCGGTCGCGACATCAGCGGGGGCGACATCTTCTCCCTGGCCCAGGCCCTGACGGTGCGCTACCGCAACGACGGCTATTTCCTTTCGGTGGTGATCGTGCCGCCGCAGTCGCTGGCCGAGGGCACGCTGACCCTGCGGGTCATCGAAGGCCACGTGGCCCGTGTCGTGATCGAAGGCGATCCCCGCCTGCGATCCCGGCTGGAGGAGATAGGGGAGAAGATCCAGGCCGTACGGCCTCTGTCGGCACAGGTGCTGGAGCGCTATCTGCTGATCGCCAATGACTTTCCTGGCGTGCAGTTGCGCAGCGTGCTGTCACCCTCACAAACCGTGGGGGCCGCCGACCTGATGCTGATCGCCAGTGTGAAAGACGTGGAAGGTTTTGTGTCCTTCGACAATTACGGCACCCGTTACCTGGGCCCCAACCAGGCCACGTGGGGCCTGACGGGCAACCAGCTGCTCGGTGTGAACGACCAGTGGCGTGTCATCGCGGCCGGCACCGGCAACACGGAGATGGCCTATGCCCAGTTCTCCTACAGCCAGGTGCTCAATGCCGAAGGGCTGACACTGGCGCTGGTGCTCTCGCAGGCACGAACCCAGCCGGGTGACAGCCTGCGTGTCTACGATATCCGCGGTTATTCCGACGCGGCGGCCCTGACCTTGAGCGCACCCTGGTTACGCACCCGCAATCACAGCCTGCTGGGGCGCCTGACTTACGACCATGCCGATATCCGCAGTGACATCCTGGGCGCGCGCACGAGCAACGACCAGCTGCGCGTGCTGCGCACCGGGTTGACCTGGCGCCGGCTCGATGTACGGGACGGACAGAACAGTCTCGACGTCGATTTCAGCCGGGGTCTGGGCGGGACCCAGGCCAGCGATCCGCTCAAGAGCCGCGCCGGTGCGGATGGGGAGTTCAACAAGCTGACTTTCGACTATGCGCGCTACCAGCCCCTGGGCGCGCGCTGGGGCCTGAGCTTCGGGCTGGCGGGGCAGTGGACCCAGGACACTCCCTTGCTGTCCTCCGAGCAGTTTGCCTTGGGCGGGCGGCGTTATGGGCGGGCCTATGAGGCGGCCGAACTGGTCGGCGACCGCGGACTGGCCTTGCGGCTGGAACCGCGTTATGCGGTGCCGGGCCCTGGCGGCAAGGGGCTGCGCGCGTACCACCTCTTCGGCTTCTACGACGTCGGCGAGGTCACCAAGGTCGGCCCGCCGTCGGCCGGCATCCCGTCCCGCCAGAGCCTGGCCTCGGGTGGTTTCGGAACCCGTCTTTTCCTGGCCGGCACGGCATCGGCGCAGTTCGAGGCCGCCTGGCCCCTGACCAAACCGGTGGCCAGTCAGGCCGAGGACGGCCGGGCCGTGCGTCTGCTGGCCTCACTACTGATCCAGTTCTAGAGAACCGGACCGTGCTTGCGAACCCACTCTTGAAAGGTTCACCATGACGAGCAGACGAATTCATACGCTTACTCATGCACGCGGCCTGGGCGACTTGCCCGCGGGCCTGGCCCTCAAGACCCTGCCGCTGGCCGTGGCCTTGTGCTTCTGCACCTTGAGCCGGGCGGACATCATCAACCCGGCCATCGCCGGTCTGCCCATGGGCGGCACAGTGGCGGCCGGCAATGTGGCCAGTGACCTGACGGGTAACAAGCTCACCCTGATCCAGACTGGCAACCGCGCCATCCTCGACTGGACCTCCTTCAATATCAACGCGGGGAAAACGGTCGAATTCGTGCAACCCAGCGCCACCGCCGCCGTGCTGAACCGTGTCTCGGCAAGTGCCGGCCTGTCGGAGATCTACGGCTCCCTCTCGGCCAACGGCATGGTGCTGCTGATGAACCCGAACGGTGTGCTGTTCGGCAATGGCGCGAACGTCAACGTCGGTTCCCTGATCGCCACGACCGGCACGGTCAACGTCAGCCGTTTCATGGACGATGTCAACGACGGCACCATCGCCATCGCCGGCGCTACCGGCAGCGTGCGCAACGAGGGTAGTATCACCGCTAACAACGCGGGCCTGGTGGCCCTGGTGGCGCCTTCGGTAGCCAACCACGGCAGCATCCTCGCCACCGGGGGACGGATCGCCCTGGCAGGGACCGAACGGGCCACGGTGACGCTCAACGGCGGCCTCTTCGAATTCGCCCTGCCTCCGGGTGCCATCGGTACCAGCGTGTCCAACGACGCCGGCGCCAGCCTGGTGGGGGCACAACTGCTCATGAGCACCGGGGATGCCGCCGACCTCGTCTCCGGCGTCATCAACCTGTCTGGGGTACAGCAGGCCAGCAGCACCCTGGTGGTCAACGGGCATGTCGTGCTGCTGCAGTCTGCACTGGATGCGACCAGCCTCAGCGGCAGCTCGAACCGCATCGAGGTCACTCCGGGGGCTCGCATCCAGGACGCCGTCAAGATCGCCAGGACGGGAACGCCCGGTGCCGGCGCGACGGTAGTGCTCAAGGCCGGTGACCATACCCAGCAGGTCGCGCTGAACAAGGCGAACCTGAGTCTGCAGGGCGAGACCGGCGCCAGGCTGCTGGTGCCCGATGCGGCCGACGTGAACGGCATCACCCTGAGCGCCGCCAACCTGACCGTGGAAAACCTGGAGATCGTGGGGCCGGTGAACCAGCCCTACTACGATTACTACGCCACCTCGCGGCCCAACATCAGCCGCGGCATCGTGGTGGCCGACGGTATCACCGGCTTCACGATCCGCAACAACAACCTGCACGACCTGCGCACCGGTATCCTGGTCCATGGGCGCAACAGCACGGGCAGCGTCAGCGGCAACCGCATCGAGAACACCAAGAGCGGTATCTCGGTGCAGTACACCGATGCCAGCGGCATCGCCATCAGCGGCAATAGCCAGGGGGCCAGCGGCAACGAGTGGGGCCTGAACCTGCACCTCAACGGCCACCTCGTGGGCAGCACCATCGTCAGCAACAGCACGCCCATTGCCAACGCGCCCACGCTGGGCTGGCAGCAGAGCCTGCTGGCGCTGAGCGGCGCCAACAACGGGTGGACGGTGCAGGACCAGGCCTACACCACCGCCAACCGCACGCATGCGCAGGTGGCCGGCAGCGGGGCAAGCAGCAACCAGGGCAGTCTGCTCACGCCGATCAACACCGTCCAGGGTGGCATCAACGCGGTGGTCAGCGGCGGCACGGTCAACATGGCGCACGGCAGCTACACCCAGGCCTCGACACTCAACGTCAACAAGCCGCTGACACTGATCGGTGCCAGTGAGGCATCGACCACTATCGACGCGCGCAGCGTCAGCGCCGGCTACGGCATGCTGGTGAATGCCGATGACGTCACCCTGCGCGACTTCACCTTTTACGGCCCGTCGGCGTTGTACGCCTCGGCCTACGGCATCAAGGTCTCGCCCTCGGGCACGGCAGATGCCCGTCTGCGCAACTTCACCCTCATGAACGTGACCAGCCGCGGCGCCGGTAAGGCCGAACTCGATCTCAACGGGGTCGATGGCGCCCTCATCGAGCAGGTCACCCTCAACGGCGCGCCGGTCGGCAATGACGCCGGCAACAGCCAGGGCGCAGGCCTGCAGATCACCGACAGCGCCCATGTCACCGTGCGCCACACAAGGACGCTGAACAACGCCTGGGGCGGGGTGGCGCTGTACCAGGCCAACCGCAGCTACAACCAGCAGGTCAACGCTATCAGCATCGCGGCCGACAACCAGTTCCATGAAGTCAATCCTGTCTACCTGCAGGACGAGTCGGCGCTGCATGATTTCGGTACGCTGAGCATTGCCGGATTCGACTACGCCGTACGCAATGCCGCCAGCACCGACAGCCATCAGTACACATGGTTGCAGGCGGCGCAGCAGCCTGCCTACGACTTTGCGGTCAATCTGCCCGGCGCCAGTGCAAGCACCGTCCAGGGCTGGGATGGTTCCGGTACGACGCAGGACTTCTCGGTCGGCGTCGGTCAGCTGGCGGGTGGCGGCATGCAGGCCATGTCGATCGCCAGTGCGATCAGCCAGTCCGGCAACGGCGCGCGGATCACGATCGGTGCTGGCAGCTACAACGAAACAGTGCGCCTTGGCAGCCGCCGTGAACTCCGCTTTGCCGATGCCACCCTGCAAGGGCTGGTGCTGGAGGCTGGCGCTGCGGACAGCGGTATCGGCGGCCAGGTAACCGTCAGCGGAGCAGGTGGCATCAGCGCCCAGGCGGCTGTACAGCTGCTGGCCGACACCCGGCTGGCCACGACCGGCGCCGACATCGAGCTCGACGGGCATATCAGCAATGGCGCGGGCGGGGCCTACAGCCTGAGCCTGGTGGCGGGTTCGGGCAGCAACCGCGGCAACGTGAGCATGCGCAGTGGCGGGACGGAAAGCAGCCCGCTGGACCAGTTTGACGTCAGCGCGAACCGCTACAGCCTGAGCGATACCCTCTGGGTCCAGCGCTACCAGATCCATGCCCTGGGCCGGGTGTCGCTCAGCGACCATACCCTGCGCGCCCAGGATGCCGCGGCCAACAACACGCTCACCACCAGTGGTGATGTAACAGGCAGCACCATCAGCCAGGGGAATGTGGCGGTGCAGAGCAGTGGTGATGTCACGGCGAATGTCAGCGCCGGCGGCGACGCAACGGTTTCCGGCAACAACATCACAGGCACGATTTCCGGTGCCGACGTGGCTGTGACGGCGCAGGGTAATGCGAACGTGGACGTCGTGGCCACGCAGACAGCCACCCTGGCGGCCGAGTCGGTCAGCGGCTCCGTCAGCGCGCCCGCGCTGGTGGTGGACGCAGGCGGCAGCGTTCAGCTGGAACTGCAGACCCAGACGGCCACGGTGTCTGCCGCTGGGCCGGTGATCCTGTCAGGTGACTCGTCCAGCCTCAGCCTGGATGCACCGGGTGGCAGCGTCAACGGTGATTTCGCTCAGTTCCGCAACACGGGTGATGGTGTCATCACCCTCAATGGCCGGCCTGAACTCGGCCAGAACCTGGCGGAGAAATCCGACAACAGCCGCGTCCTGCCGGGCCGCTCCGCGCTGTCGGAGGGCGTGTCAGCCGACATGCCCGGTGGTGACAGGCCGGGGGCGCGGAGTATCTTTGCGCAATGGGGTGACGTGCAGATTGCGCGTGGCTCGCTGGCCCAGGCCGGTGGCGTAATCGACCGCGGCCAGTCGGTGGAGATCGACCTGTCGCCTGGAAACGAGAAGGAACCAAAGTAGCCTTCCCCACTCCAAGTGGTCATGGCTCGTCATGCGAGCCCAAGGGTGCTAGATTGCGCAGCCGGGTCCCTGTTGCCCTGGCCTCTTGATACTGGAGTGAGATCGTGATGAAAAAACTGGGATGGTGTTGTGGCCTGCTGGTGGTGCTGGCCTGGTCGGCGGTGCATGCCGAGGAAGAGCGTTTTGTCGACAAGGCTGCACGTACGACCAAGAAAACCGGCGAGGTGATCGAGCAAGGCATCCAGAAGGGTGCCTCTGCCACCAACAAGGGCGTAACCAAGGCCTTCGAGGTTGCGAACGAGAAAGTGTTCAAGCCCGCGGACAGCTGGATCCAGGACAAGGTGGGCAACAAGGGCAGCGCGGAGAAACCGGCCGGCAAATAAACCGCCGTCGCGCACCGCACATGACACCCCTGAGGGCCGCGGCTCTCAGGGTTTATTTTTTGCCGTAGACGAAGTCCAGGATCACCGCGTGGAAGCGCTCGGGCTGTTCCAGGTGCGGCACATGGCCCACGCCGTTGAACTCCTTGAGCACGGCGCCCGGAATGCGCTGCTGTGCGGCACGCCCCAGCACGGGGAAGTTGCCCATGGGCCGGACTACCTCAGGCGGCGCGAAACGGCGGCCGAACACGGTGCGGTCGTTCTGGCCGATGACCAGCAGGGTGGGCACCTTGAGCTGGGGCAGTTCGTTGATGATCGGGCCTTCGTAGATCATCTGGTAGGTCAGCGCCGAGACCTGCGCATAGCGCGGGTAGTCGCCGCTGAGCTGCACCCGCGCGAACTGCTCGACAAAACGCTCGTACTCGGGTTTCCAGGCCGGGAAGTAGCTCTTGACGAAGTTACGGTAGCTCGCGGGCGTCTGCGCCATCTCAAGCTGCACGAGGTTGGGTGTCTGCTGGGGCGGGATGCTGGCCACGTAGTCTTCCAGGCCCAGCGGGTTTGCCAGCACCAGGGCCACCACACGCTCGGGGTAACGGCGCGCGAAATGCACGCCCAGCATGCCGCCCATGCTGTTGGCGATGACCGTGACCCGGCCAACCTTCAGGTGGTCGAGCAGCCGCGTCGTGTTCTCGGCCAGCGTGGCGAAGGTGTAGCGCATCTCGGGCTTGGACGACTTGCCGAAACCGATCTGGTCCGGGGCAATCACGCGAAAGCCGTAGGTCGACATGGCCTTGAGCGTGGGGAGCCAGTAGTCCGAGCCGAAGTTCTTGCCGTGCAGCAGCACGAGGGTCTGGCCGTTGGGGTTCTGCGGCTTGACGTCCATGTAGGCCATGCGCACCGGCCGGCCCTCCATCTCGAACTGCAGCATCTGCACCGGGTAGGGGTAAGCCCAGTTTTCCATGGCCGTGCCCAGCGGCTCCGCGCCGGCGTAGCTGGGGCTGCCGTCCTGGGCCTGGGCCCAGAGACAGCTGCCCGCCAGCAGCAGGACCGCCGTCTGGCGCAGGAAACGGTGCAGGGCAGGTGGAATCATTTCGCCTCATTGATCATCAGGGTGGTTTTCTCGTCGACTTCCCGGGCCACCTGGCTCAGGGCCGGGTCCTGGGAGAGCATGGCCAGCATGTCGGTGGGCTTGATCATGCCGATCCTGGTCTTGCCTTTTTCAGTGTAGACGGAAATGCGGCAGGGCAGCGCCATGTTCATCTGCATGTCGCTGGCCAGAACCTTGGCCGCCTGGGCCGGGTTGCAGACCTCGAAGACGCGGCAGTTCTCGGTGAAGCTCAGGCCCTTGCTGCGCAGCGTGTTGCCGATATCGTGTACGTGCAGCACGCCGAAGCCGTGGCGCTTGACGGCGGCGTCCAGATCGGCGGCAGCCTGTTCGAAGGATTTGGTGGTGTCGACGGTATAAAACATGGGGATTCCTCTTGGGTGGGTGACGGTGACGCGGCATTGTGCCGCATTCCCCCCTAGGTATCCGGGTGTAGGGTGACGGCGCCCGGCGTCTTCAGTAAGCGAGGTCGCGCGGCCCGGCCGCGGAGGAGGTCTGGACGACGCGGCGGGCGCCGTCAAAACGCCGGTGCCAGTAATTCACGCGCATGTCCTCCATGCGCACCACCGCGCCCGGCTTGGGCGAATGGATGAAACGGTGGTCACCGACGTAGATCCCCACATGGCTGTGGGCCGGGCCCAGGGTATTGAAGAAGACCAGGTCACCCGGCTGCAGGTCCTCGCGGGCGATGGCCTGCGTCGCGGCGGCCTGTTCGGCGGCGCGGCGTGGCAGCAGCAGCCCGAAATTCTGCTCGTAGAGTGAGCGGACAAAACCGCTGCAGTCAAAACCCGAGTTGTAGGTGTTGCCGCCACGCTGGTAAGCCACGCCCAGGGCGCCCATGGCGGCCACCACCAGGCCGGACATGTGTTGCGTCCCGTCTTCGGCGGAGGCCTGGGTCCGGCGTTCGCTCGGCTGCGGGGTCACGGCCGTGCTGGCGGGCTGACCCGTCAGCCCGCGGGCACTGAGAAAACGGTCCAGGTCGTCGCCTGCATCGCTGGCGCCTGCGCGCGCACAGGCGAACAGACTCAGCAGGAGGGCAACACAAGCGTGACGCATGCGGTTAGCATAGGGCGATGCCGGTGCGGCTGTCAATTAAAGCTTTTTCGTGATAAACACGATAAGTAATTGATTTTAAATAATTTACTTCTAAAAAATCTGCCATGTTCAAAGCTCTTGTGTTGGACAATGCCAACGGATTCCAGGCCACTTTGCAGTCCATGGACGAAGCCCGCCTGCCTGCTGCCGACGTGACGGTGGCCGTGCAGTACTCCACGCTCAATTACAAGGACGGGCTGGCCATCTGCAACAAGGGCCCGGTGGTACGCAACTGGCCCATGGTGGCCGGCATCGACGGCGCCGGTACGGTGCTCGAATCCAGCCACCCGGCCTGGAAGGCTGGCGATGCCTTTGTGCACAACGGCTGGGGTGTGGGCGAGACGCACTGGGGTTGCCTGGCTGAAAAGGCGCGCCTCAAGGGTGACTGGCTGGTCAAACTGCCGGCCGCCTTCACGCCCAGACAGGCCATGGCCATCGGCACGGCCGGCTACACCGCCATGTTGTGTGTACTGGCGCTGGAAGACCATGGTGTGCAACCCGGCACGGGCGAGGTGCTGGTCACGGGCGCCACCGGCGGCGTGGGCAGCGTGGCCATTGCCCTGCTGGGCAAGCTGGGTTACCAGGTGGTCGCGGCCACCGGCAAGGCGGCCGAGGCCGACTATCTGAAAGCGCTGGGGGCCAGCGCCATCATTGACCGTGAAGAACTCGCCAAGCCCGGCAAGCCCTTCCAGAAGGAACGCTGGGCCGCCGTGGTCGATGCCGTGGGCTCGCACACCCTGGCCAACGCCCTGGCGCAAACGCGTTACGGCGGCGTGGTGGCGGCCTGCGGCCTGGCCCAGGGTATGGACCTGCCCACCACCGTGATGCCTTTCATCCTGCGCGGTGTCACGCTGGCCGGCATCGATTCAGTCATGGCCCCTTTGGCGAAGCGCCAGCGCGCCTGGGACCGCTTGGCGCGGGACCTGGACCCTGCATTGCTGGTGCGCATAGTCGAGGAGGTTCCGCTGGACCAGGCCATCGCCAAGGCCCAGCAACTCATGGCCGGCCAGGTGCGCGGCCGTGTGGTGGTCCGCATCGCCTGAAGGAGAGAAGATGCTGCTCGAACTCGACGACTCCCAACTGCTGCTGGTCGATTACCAGACCCGGCTGATGCCCGCCATCCACGAGGGCCCCGCCGTGCTGGCCAATGCCCGGCGCCTGGTCCAGATGGCGCGCCTGCTCCAGGTACCGGCTTTTGTCACCGAAGAAAACCCCGACAGCCTCGGCGGCACGGTGCCCGAACTGCAGGCGCTGATCACGCAGGTCGGCGGCAAGTCCTTTGCCAAGATGAGTTTCAGCGCCGTGGCCGACGGCCTGGCCGAACTGCTGCGCCCGCCCGTGCGTGCCTCGCAGGGCGGCAACGCGCGCAGCCTGCCCAAGCACCTGCAGAAACCGGCCCAGCCGGCGCAGGGGCGCAACACCATCGTGCTGGCCGGTTGCGAGGCGCATGTCTGCCTGCTGCAGACGGCGCTGGACCTGCTGGACGACGAATTCGAGGTATGGGTCGTCACGGACGCCTGCGGCTCGCGCACCGAGCGCAACCGCGATGCCGCCTTCGACCGCCTGGCCGGCGCCGGTGCCGAACTGGTGACGACCGAGATGGTGGCGTTCGAGTGGCTGCGCTCGGCCGAGCACCCGGCCTTTGCCGACGTGCTCCAGCTGGTGAAGGCCGGCGCCTGATGCCTCGCGCGTACAGGAGCGGATCATGAAACGTGTGCTGTCGGCGGCCCTGGGGATGCTGCTGGCCGGTGTGGCTGCGGCGCAGGCCACCCCGCCCCTTGCGGCCGTCCCGGCCCCAACGGCCGATGGCCAGTACGTGGTCGATCCCCGCAGCAAGCTGGCCTGGCCGCGCTGCGTGGAGGGCATGGTCTGGAACGGCAAGACCTGCACCGGTCAGCCGCGCCTGATGACCCACGGCGAGGCTCTGGCCCTGGCCAGCGCGCGTTTCAAGGCCGAGGGCGTGGCCTGGCGTCTGCCGCGTCTGACGGAACTGCGGCGCTGGGCGGCCAGCGAGCAGGGGTGGACCCTGTTCCCGGAGGCGCCTCTGGACTGGCACTGGACCAGCACCTCGCGCATCGACAGCACACAGGCCAATCCTTACAACTACAACAGCATCACGAGCGGCTCGGGCACGCAGGACCGGCTGGGCGTGCAGCAGGGTTGGGCGGTGCACATGGGCACGGGCGAAGCCCGGGGTGATGTCGGGCGGCGCACACCGCTGGTGGTCAGGCTGGTGCGCCCTCAGTTCTGAGTTCCGGGCGTCTTGCCCTTCCTTGCTGCATGGAGGACCGTCATGCCGAACTTGCCGTCCGCACGCCGTGCCCGCTGTCTGGCCGCCGGCCTGCTGCTGGCCAGCAGCGCCGCCTTGGCCACGCGCTGCGGCGACGTCGTCACACTCGCCACCCACGGCGACACGCGCACCTCTTATGCCTATGTGCCCGCAGTGGCGCCGGATGCCAGGGTGGCACTGGTTCTGCTGGCGGGCGGGGGCGGGCATCTGCAACTCGATGCGCAGGGCTGTCCGGGTGCCCTGGCGGGCAACTCCCTGGTGCGCTCGCTGCCGCTGTTCCACGCGGCCGGGTTCACCACGGCGCTGGTCGACGCCCCCTCCGATCACCGAGGCGGCGACGGCCTGGCCGGTTTCCGGACCTCACCCGAGCACGCGCAGGACCTGGGCCGTGTCATCACCGACCTGCGCGCACGCAGCCGCGCTGAGGCAGTCTGGCTGGTCGGCACCAGCCGTGGCGCCATCTCGGCGGCCAATGCGGCGAGCCGGCTCAGCGGAGCGGCCGCCCCTGACGGTCTGGTGCTGACCTCGCCTGTGACCTCGGGCAACCCCAAGGGCCAGAAGTCCTGGGTGGCGCAAACCGTGTTCGACCTCTCCCTGGAGGCCATCCGCGTGCCTGTGCTGGTGATCGGCCATGCGCAGGACAAATGCCTGCGTTCCCCGGCCACGGAGAACGGGCGCATCACGGCGCGCACCGAAGGCGTACGCGAGCAGCTCGTGCTGCTGGATGGCGGGCCGGGGCGTGCGGGTCTCTCGGCCGTGGAGGCTTGCGAGGGGCGCTCGCCGCATGGCTTTCTGGAGCAGGAGGCCGAGGTGGCCGCGGGCATCGTGCGTTTCATCAACGGGACCCGTTACTAGCCAGGCGTAAAAAAAGCGCCCGGCGGGCGCTTTTTCATGGGGTGCGAACGGGCTCAGGCCTTGCCGTGTTTGGCGATCAGGTCCTTGGCGCTCTGCAGCAGTTTCTTGCCGTCGAAGCCGCGCTTGTCCATGTCCTTGACCCATTCGTCATCGACCTGGGCGGACAGTTTCACGAACTCGGCCGCCTCGGCATTGCTCAGGGTGTAGATGCTGTTACCGCCATCCACCGCGGTTTTACGGCCCGGGATGTCGCTCGCTTGCTGCTGTTTGCCCAGCGCACCTGAAGTGGCCAAGCCGGAGTTGTTGTCGATGACCTTCTTGAGATCGGGCGCCAGCGACTCGTACCTGGCCTTGTTCATGGTCATGACGAAGGTCGTGGTGTACAGGCCGGTGTGGCCAGCCGGGAATTCGGTGTGGAATTTAGCGAGCTCGTTCACCTTGACGGCCGGCACGACTTCCCAGGGGATCACGCAGCCATCGATCGTGCCCTTGGACAGGGCGTCCGGAATCTGCGGCAGCGGCATGCCCACCGGCGTGGCGCCCACCGCCTGCAGCAGCTTGGTGACCTGGCGGGTCGGGCCGCGCATCTTCAGGCCCTTGAGATCGGCCGGGCTCTTGATCTGCTTGGCCTTGGTGTGGAACATGCCCGGGCCGTGCACGTGCAGGGCGATTGGATGGGTGTCCTTGAACTCGTCCACGGCCACGGTCTGCACGTACTCCCAGTAGGCCTTGGAGGTGGCTTCGGCATTGTTGAGCATGAAGGGCAATTCGAACACCTCGATGCGCGGGAAACGACCGGCCGTGTTGCCCGGCAGCGTCCAGACCACGTCGACCACGCCGTCGCGGGCCTGGTCATATAGCTGCACCGGCGTCCCGCCCAGCTGCATGGCCGGGTAGGCCTCGAACTTGATACGGCCGCCCGAGTCCTTCTCGACCTTGTCCATCCAGGGTTTGTGCATGGTGTTCCAGACCGCCGACATGGGTGACATGAAGGTGTGGAACTTGAGTGTCACGCTCTGCTGGGCCAGGCCCAGGGTGGGCACACCCAGCGCGGCGACGGCGGCGCTGGACTTGAGCAGGGTACGGCGTTGAATCATGGTCGGTCTCCTCGAATGGTCAGCCCGCACCTTAGCTGAAATCTGCCGCAGCCTTGCTGGGGCTTTCCCTCAAGCCACCTAACCGACGTACTTGACCAGCCACAGGGAGATGGCCGGGAAGAACAGCAGCAGCAGGGTGCGCAGCACATCGCTGGCCAGGAAGGGCAGCACGCCGCGGTAGCTCTCGGCAATCGGCACGTCCTTGGCCATGCCGTTGACCACGTAGACGTTCAGACCCACCGGCGGCGCCAGCAGGCCGAAACCCACGGTCATCAGCACCATGATGCCGAACCAGATGGCCACCGATTCAGCGGGCATGCCGAAGTCCAGGCCCATGACCAGGGGGAAGAAGATCGGGATGGTCAGCAGGATCATGGACAGCTCGTCCATCACCGCGCCCAGCACCACGTAAACCAGCAGGATGGCGGACACCACCATCAGCGGCGGCAGGCCCCAGCCACCGACCAGCTGGGCCAGCTGGGTCGGCACCTGGGTCAGGGCCAGCGCGGCGTTCATCAGGTCAGCGCCGATGAAGATCATGAAGATCATGGCCGAGCCCTCGGCCGTGGCGTAGAAGCAGTGCCTGAGCTTGGCCCACGTGAGCTCGCGCTTGAGCAGCGCGGCCGCGAAGGTGGCCGCCGTACCCACGGCCGCGCCTTCGGTGGGCGTGAAGATGCCGCCGTAGATGCCGCCGAAGACGATCAGGAAGATCAGCGCGATCGGGATCACGCCCAGCAGCGACTGCAGGTTGACGCGCTCGGTCACGCTGTCGTGCTCGGGGGCATGCCCCGGCACCAGGCGCACGTAGACGGCAATGGCTGCCATGTAGCCCAGCATGGCGATGATGCCGGGCACCATGGCCGCGGCGAAGAGCTTGGCGATGTTCTGTTCGGTCAGGATGGCGTAGATCACCAGCGGGACCGACGGCGGGATCAGGATGCCCAGGGTGCCGCCGGCGGCCAGTGTGCCGGTGGCCAGGCGGCCCGAATAACCGTGGCGTTTCATCTCGGGCAGGGCCACCGAGGTGATGGTGGCGGCCGTGGCCACCGAGGAGCCGCAGATGGCGCCGAAGGCCGCGCTGGCCATCACCGAAGCCATGGCCAGGCCGCCACGCACGCCCGCCATGAGGGCGCTGGCGAAGGCGAACAGGGCCTTGGAGATGCCGCCCTGGGTGGCGAAGTGCCCCATCAGGATGAACAGCGGGATCACCGACAGGTCGTAGCTCGCGAACCGCGCGAAGGCCTGGGTGTTGAGGAAGTTGGCCAGCGGCAGCCAGCCGGCCTGCAGCAGGTAACCGGCGCAGCCGGCCACAAACATGGCGATGGCAATCGGGATGCGCACGGCCATCAGCCCCAGCATCACGCCGAAGATCAGCAGGGTCAGCAGCAGCGGGCTCATGCCTGTGCCTCCGGCCCGAAGCCCTGCAGGGCCTGCCACAGGCCGATACAGGCCGTCAGCACCAGCGGCGGGACCATCAGCGTGTAGACAATCCACTCGGGAAAGCCCAGCATCATGGTGGTGGACTGCGTGGACCAGGCGCTCAGGCCACCGAGCACCGTGCGCCAGGCCAGCAGGGCCATGGCCAGGCCCAGCAGGGCGGCGCCCAGGCGGTCCAGCCCGGCGGTGGTGCGTGCGCTGGCGCCCGAGGTGAAAAAGTCCACGATGATGTTGCCGCGGCGGAACTGGCACCATGGCAGGAAGAGGGCGATGGCCGCGCCGGCCGCCACCCCCGTGAGCTCGAAGTCACCCACCAGGGTGGTACCCGTGGTGTTGCGCCCCAGCACGCTGAGGCAGGTCATCAGCGTGATGACGGTCAGCAGCACCCCGGCCAGGATGGCGCAGAGCCCGGCCAGTTTCCCCAACAACTTGTGAATCATGGCCGGGGATTGTAGGGGTGCTGCCCGGCGGCTTGGTCAGACGACCTTGAGCTTGATCGGCGTGAGGCCGGCCACGCCACCTTCCATCACATCACCCGGCACCACCGCGGCCACACCCTCGGGCGTGCCGGTGTAGATCAGGTCGCCGGGACGCAATTCCCAGGCGGTGCTCAGGTGCTCGATGATCTCGCCGATGTTCCAGATCAGCTTGGTGACGTCGCTGCGCTGGCGGTCCTGGCCGTTGACCTGCAACCAGATCCCGGCCTTCTCCACGTCGCCGGCTTGTGCGGCGGGCGTGATGGCGCCGATCGGGCAGGCCTCGTCGAAGGTCTTGCCGATGCACCAGGGGCGGCCGAGCTTCTTCTGCTCGCCTTGCAGGTCGCGCCGGGTCATGTCCAGGCCCACGGCGTAGCCCCAGATGTGCTTCTTGGCGTCGGCGGCCTTGATGTTCTTGCCACCGGTGCCGATGCAGGCCACCAGCTCGATCTCGTGGTGGAAGTCCTTGGTCAGGCTCGGGTAGTGCAGATCAGGGGTCTGGCCCGGTTCGATCACCAGGCAGTTGTCGGCCGGCTTGATGAAAAAGAAGGGCGGCTCGCGGCCGGTGAAGCCCATCTCCTGGGCGTGGGCCACGTAGTTGCGGCCGACGCAGTAGATGCGGCCGACGGGGAAACGGTCCTGGCTGCCGACCACGGGCACGGAGACGGGGGCCGGGGCGGTGATGACGAAACTCATGCGAGCCTTTCTTCCTTGTGGATGCCCAGTGCCTCTTGCACCGGGCGGTCTGAAAAACTGAACAGCACGCAACCGGCCGTCGACTGCAGGCGCAGCGTTTGCCAGGACGGCACGACGAAATGGTCGCGGGCTTGGAAGTCGAATCGTACCGGGCCCTTGGGGCCGTCGATGTACGCAGTACCCGTACCTTCGACCACGCTGTACACCGCGCCATCGGTCTGGCGCCAGCCCTGACCGTCGAAACCTGCGGGCAGGCGCTGCAGGAAGGGCTGCAGGGTGGGCATGGGGGTGCCGCCGGTCAGCGGGTTAATGTAACGCAGCTTGTAGCCCTCACTGGCGTCGATCGGGGCGCTGCGTTCGAGCTGGTGCAGGGCCTCGCGGCTGCGCTCGTAGGGGTAGCTGAAGAGGGGCGAGGTGGCGCCGAAAGGCGCCTTGCCGCGCACCGGCGCCATGTTGTGGCCATAGCGCGCGAAGCTGGCGCCTTCGGGCCGCGTGACCGCCTGCGAGCGGGCCGCACCGTTTTCGGCGAAACCGGCGTCGAAGAAGCGGATCATGGGAATGTCCAGGCCGTCGAGCCACACCACGGGTTCGTCCACCTCGTTGCCATGGTCGTGCCAGGTCCAGCTGGGCGTGATGATGAAGTCGCCCGGGTGCATGGTGGTGCGCTCGCCGTCCACGGCCGTGTAGGCGCCCGTGCCTTCGACAATGAAACGCAGCGCGCTTTGGGTGTGGCGGTGGCTGGGCGCCACCTCACCCGGCAGGATCAGCTGCAGGCCGGCGTAGAGCGACTGTGTCACCGCCGACTGGCCGCGCAGCGCCGGGTTCTCCAGGATCAGCACACGACGCACCGCCTCTTCGGCCGTGATGAGCTCGCCGGCTCGTTTCAAGTAGGGCCGCACTTCTTCGTACTTCCAGAGCGCCGGTACGCAGGGCGATGCGGGTTGCGGGGGCACCAGCGCGTGCAGCACCTCCCACAGCGGAGTCAGGTTCAGCGGCGACATATCGCGGTAGAGCGACTGGCGGGCGGTGGCGGAAGGGTGGGGGGCGTTCATGGCCGGTTCCTGAGGTGGTTGCCGATGGTAATGCCGCGCAGCGCGTCGCAGCAGCGAGGGTTGGTGGACACGGCCGCCATCAGGGTGTTCCTGCAACAAGCGCTATTTAGTAAGCATACATACCAGTACGCCGGGCATCGCCCGGGTTTTCCCGGGGGAGGACGGCACCTCGGAGCGGCCGAATACACTTGGCCATCCGAACGACGAACCCCATGAGCAAGAGTTACGACTTTCCCCACGCCCCGGGCCACCTGATCCGCCGGGCCCACCAGGTCTCGGTGGCCGCCTTCATGGAAGAGACGGCCAGTTACGACGTCACGCCCGTGCAATTCGCCCTGCTCAATGCGCTCATGGACACCCCGGGGGCGGACCAGGTCACGCTGGCCGCACGCGTGGCCTTCGATCCCGCCACCTCGGGCTCGGTCATCGGCCGGCTGGAGGCCAAGGGCTGGGTGCGGCGCGAGGCCGACCACAACGACCGCCGTCGCAAGCTGCTCTGGATCACGCCCGAAGGCGAGGCGACCGTGCAGCAGATGAAACGCGCCGTGGCGCGGGTGCAAACCCGCATCCTGGGGCCGCTCAATGCCGCCGAGCGTGAGCAGATGATGCGCCTGCTGACCAAGCTTGTGGCCGGGCATGCCAAGGATTGACTTCTTTGCGAACGTGAGGTTGGTTTCCTGTCTTCTTCGCTGAACGCCGTGGAACCGGCTTTGCCGGGCCACTGGCGTTGCCCCCTTGAGGGGGGAGGGCAGTTACACGAAGTGAACTGTCAACGGGGGTGCTTCATGACTTCGCGAGCAATGTGAAGTGCTCCACCTGCGGCGGCGCGGCGAAGAAGGGGCCCACGATGGCGCGCCAGTCGGCAAAGGCCGGCGACTGGCGGAAGTGCACGGTGTGGTCTTCCAGCGTCTCCCAGAAAATCATCAGGATGTAGCGGTCTGGGTGCTCGACGCCCTTGTTGACCTTGAAGCCGCGGTAACCCCGCGCCTGGCTGATGACGGTGGCCAGGCCGCGCTGGATGGCCTCGTCAAAGGCGGCCTGCTGGTCGGCGTGGATGCGGATGTCGGCGATCTCCAGAATCATGAGGGCTCCTCTTTTTCAAAAACGTTGCCCGGATTCTCCCTCAGACGGCGCCGTGCGCAAGGGCGGTATCCTTGGCGGCATGAAGCTGCACAACTACTTCCGCTCGTCCGCGTCCTTCCGCGTGCGCATTGCACTGGCGCTCAAGGGCCTGAGCTACGACTACCTCCCCGTCCACCTGGCGCGCGGTGACCACAAGCTGCCGGCTTACGCCGAGGTCTCGCCCGATCGCCTGGTGCCGCTGCTCGAAGTGGATGGCGAGCGCCTGTCGCAGTCCATGGCCATCATCGAGTACCTGGACGAGACCCATCCCCAGCCGCCGTTGCTGCCCGCCGACGCGGCCGGCCGCGCCAAGGTGCGCGCCCTGGCGCAGATGATTGCCTGCGAGATCCATCCGCTCAACAACCTGCGCGTGCTCAAGTACCTGGTGCGCGAACTCAAGGTCGGCGAAGACGCCAAGAACACCTGGTACCGCCACTGGGTGCGTGAAGGGTTGGAGAGCTTCGAGCGCCAGCTGGCCACCCTGGCCGCTTTGCGCCAGCAGGCCGACCTGCCGCCCTCGGTCTACTGCTGGGGCGACAGACCCACCCTGGCCGACTGCTGCCTGGTGCCGCAGATCTTCAACGGCCAGCGTTTCGAGGTGAACCTCGACGGCCTGCCGCTGACCATGGGTGCTTTCATGGCCTGCATGCAACTGCCGGCCTTCCAGCAGGCGCAGCCCTCCAGCTGCCCCGACAACGAGCCCTGATGCATCCGGATTGGCTGATACCGAAGTGGCCCGCGCCGGCGCAGGTGCGCGCCGTCTGCACCACGCGCGCCGGCGGCCGTTCCCTACCGCCTTATGACAGCCTGAACCTCGGCGACCACGTGGGCGACGACCCGCTGGCCGTGGGCAGCAACCGCGCCGTGCTGGCGCAGGCCCTGGGCGCGCGGCCGGTTTTCCTGCAGCAGGTGCACGGCTGTGGCGTGGTGACGCTGGACGCCCACACGCCCCACGGCACCCAGGCCGATGCCTGCCTCACGCGCGAGCGCGGCGTGGCCTGCACCATCATGGTGGCGGACTGCCTGCCCCTGCTGTTCACCGATGCGCGTGGCAGTGTCGTGGCCGCCGCCCACGCCGGCTGGCGTGGCCTGGCGGGCGAGGGCGGGGTGGGCGTGATCGAAACCCTTTACGCCGCCTTGCAGGTCGATGCGCGCGAACTCATGGTCTGGCTGGGGCCCTGCATCGGCCCGCAGGCTTTCGAGGTCGGGCCTGAGGTGAAGACGGCTTTTGAAGCACGCCACCCGGGGGCAGCGTCTTGCTTTCGTCCGGCGGCTGCACCGGGCAAATGGCTGGCCGACCTGCCGGCCCTGGCCAGGCTGCGCCTGGCAGCGCTGGGCATCTCGCAGGTTTATGGCAACGACGGCTCACCATCCTGGTGCACCGTCACGAATTCTTCACGGTTCTTTTCGCACCGGCGCGACCGCGTCAGCGGCCGCCTGGCCGCCTGCATCTGGCTGGACTGAGCCGGCCTGCGCTTCTTGCGCCTGCTGCCAGGCCGCCAGTTCTTCCGCCTCACGCTGCTTGCGCATCTTCTTGCGTGCCGGCGTGCCCAGGATGTAGAGCAGCAGGGCCACCGGCCCCACGCCATACAGCAGGAAGGTGACGATCGCACCCAGCACGGTGCCGATGGGGCTGGTGGCCTCGGCCACGGCCATGAGCAGGGCCACATAGAGCCAGCCGATGGCGATCAGGATCAGGAACATGGGTAAATTTGTGGATGTCAGGATATCGAAGGCCCAATCCTGACATACTGGACGCGGAAGCGTATTTCCAGCACGAGGATCCCAGCGTGACACAGGACAACCCCGAATTTTGGGCGCAAGCGGCGCAGCAGTTCCAGCAGGCCTACGGTGACAGCTGGCTCAAGCTCTTCCAGTCTTTCCAGGGTACGCCGGCCGGCCAGGGCGCCGCGGCCCTCCCGGCTCCTGCGGTGAGCATCCCACCCGACAAGCTGCAGGCGCTGCAGCAACAGTACGTGCAGGACCTGGCGCAACTCATGCAGCAGGGTGCCGGTGCGACGGTCAGCGGCGACCGGCGTTTCGCCGCGCCGGCCTGGGGCGAAAACCCGCTGGCGGCCATGGCGGCCTCCACTTATCTGCTCAATGCGCGCATGCTGATGGAGATGGCCGATGCCGTACAGGCCGACGCCAAGACGCGCGCGCGCATCCGCTTCGGCGTGGAGCAGTGGGTGGCGGCCAGCGCGCCCAGCAACTACCTGGCCTTCAATGCCGAGGCGCAGAAGAAGGCCATTGACAGCAAGGGCGAGAGCATCGCCCGCGGCCTGCAGAACATGCTGCACGACCTGCAGCAGGGCCATGTGAGCATGACCGACGAGAGCCAGTTCGAGGTGGGCCGCAATGTGGCCACCAGCGAGGGCGCGGTGGTCTACGAGAACGACCTCTTCCAACTGATCGAATACAAGCCGCTGACCGAGCAGGTCTACGAGCGCCCCCTGCTGCTGGTGCCGCCCTGCATCAACAAGTACTACATCCTGGACCTGCAGCCCGAGAACTCGCTGATCCGTTACGCCGTGGCCCAGGGCCACCGCACCTTCGTCGTGAGCTGGCGCAATCCTGACGAATCCCTGTCCCACACCACCTGGGACGACTACATCGAAGACGCCGTCATCCAGGCCATCGCGGTCACGCGCGAGATCAGCGGCGCCGAGCAGATCAACGCCCTGGGCTTCTGCGTCGGCGGCACCCTGCTGGGCACGGCCCTGGCCGTGCTGGCCTCACGGGGCGAGCAGCCGGTGCACAGCCTTACCCTGCTGACCACCTTCCTGGACTTTGGCGACACCGGCATCCTGGATGTCTTCATCGACGAGAACTCGGTGCGCCTGCGCGAGCAGCAGATGGGGCAGGGCGGCCTGATGGCCGGGCGCGATCTGTCCTCCACCTTCAGCTTCCTGCGCCCCAACGACCTGGTCTGGAACTACGTGGTGGGCAACTACCTGAAGGGCGAAACCCCGCCGCCCTTCGACCTGCTCTACTGGAACAGCGACAGCACCAACCTGCCCGGTCCCTTCTACGCCTGGTACCTGCGCAACACGTATCTGGAAAACAACCTGGTCCAGCCGGGCAAGCTCACGGTCTGTGGCGAGCCGGTGGACCTGCGCAAGGTGGACCTGCCGGTCTATATCTACGGTTCGCGCGAAGACCATATCGTGCCCATCCCCGGCGCCTACGCCAGCACCCAGGTGCTGCCGGGCAAAAAGCGTTTTGTCATGGGCGCCTCCGGCCACATTGCCGGTGTGATCAACCCGCCCGAGAAAAAGAAGCGCAGCCACTGGATCCGTGCCGACGGCAAACTGCCCAAGACCCTGGACGAGTGGTTACAAGGCGCAGAAGAACAGGCGGGCAGCTGGTGGCCCGACTGGGCCGCCTGGCTGGGCAAGCAGGCTGGCAAGAAAATTGCTGCCCCGAAAAAGTATGGCAAGGGCAGCAAATACAAGGTGATAGAAGCGGCCCCGGGCCGTTATGTGAAACAGAAGGCCTGAACGGCCTCACAACGCAACAGGAGATACAGCATGGAAGACATCGTCATCGTAGCCGCGGCACGCACTGCGGTCGGCAAGTTCGGCGGCGGCCTGGCCAAGACCCCGGCCACCGAGCTCGGCGCCCTCGTCATCAAGGCCCTGCTGGAGCGCAGCAAGGTCGATGCCGCCCTGGTGGGTGAAGTCATCATGGGCCAGGTGCTCGCCGCTGGTGCCGGCCAGAACCCAGCCCGCCAGGCCCTCATGAAAAGCGGCCTGCCCAAGGAAATCCCGGCGCTCACCATCAACGCGGTCTGCGGCTCGGGCCTCAAGGCCGTGATGCTGGCAGCCCAGTCCGTGGCCACGGGCGACAGCGACATCGTCATCGCCGGCGGCCAGGAAAACATGAGCCTGGCGCCCCACGTGCTGCCGGGCTCGCGCGACGGCCAGCGCATGGGCGACTGGAAGCTGATCGACACCATGATCGTCGACGGCCTGTGGGACGTCTACAACCAGTACCACATGGGCATCACGGCCGAGAACGTGGCCAAGCAGTACGGCATCACGCGCGAGATGCAGGACGCGCTGGCCCTGGCCAGCCAGCAGAAGGCCGCCGCCGCGCAGGACGCCGGCCGTTTCAAGGACGAGATCGTACCTGTGCTGCTGCCGCAGAAAAAGGGCGACCCGCTGGTCTTCGATGCCGACGAGTTCATCAACCGCAAGACCAATGCCGAAGCCCTCGCCGGCCTGCGCCCGGCCTTCGACAAGGCCGGCGGCGTGACGGCGGGCAATGCCTCGGGCATCAACGACGGCGCCGCCGCGGTGATGGTCATGACGGCCAAGAAGGCCGCCGCGCTGGGCCTCAAGCCCCTGGGCCGCATTGCCAGCTACGCCACCAGCGGCCTGGACCCGGCCACCATGGGCATGGGCCCGGTGCCGGCCTCCACCAAGGCCCTGCAGCGCGCCGGCTGGAAGGCCGCCGACCTGGACCTGCTGGAGATCAACGAAGCCTTCGCCGCCCAGGCCTGTGCGGTGAACAAGGAGATGGGCTGGGACACGGCGAAGGTCAACGTCAACGGCGGGGCGATTGCCATCGGTCACCCCATTGGTGCCTCGGGCTGCCGCATCCTGGTCACGCTGCTGCACGAGATGCAGCGTCGCAATGCCAAGAAGGGCATTGCGAGCCTGTGCATCGGCGGTGGCATGGGCGTGGCCCTGACCATCGAGCGTTGAGGGTTTGCCCGACACACGGGTTTTGCCTAGGGGCGCGGGCAGGGCACAGACGGTAGATTGAGAACGAGTTCAACGAGGAGAGCATCATGAGTCAGAAAGTAGCCTACGTCACCGGCGGCATGGGCGGCATCGGTACCGTCATCTGCCAGCGCCTGCACAAGGATGGTTTCAAGGTCATCGCCGGCTGCGGCCCCACGCGTGACTTCAACAAATGGCTGGGCGAACAGAAGGCGCTGGGCTACACCTTCCACGCCTCGGTCGGCAATGTGGGCCTGTGGGAATCCACCGTGGAAGCCTTCAGCAAGGCCAAGGCCGAGCACGGCCCCATCGACGTGCTGGTCAACAACGCCGGCATCACGCGTGACCGCATGTTCCTCAAGATGACCCGCGAGGAATGGGACGCCGTGATCGAAACCAATCTCACCTCCATGTTCAACGTCACCAAGCAGGTGGTGGGCGATATGGTGGAAAAGGGCTGGGGCCGCATCATCAACATCAGCAGCGTGAACGGCGAAAAAGGCCAGGCCGGCCAGACCAACTACTCGGCCGCCAAGGCCGGCATGCACGGCTTCACCATGGCGCTGGCGCAGGAGCTGGCCAACAAGGGCGTGACGGTGAACACCGTGAGCCCGGGTTACATCGGCACCGACATGGTCAAGGCCATCCGCCAGGACGTGCTGGACAAGATCGTCGGCACCATCCCGGTCAAGCGTCTGGGCGAACCGCGTGAGATCGCCTCGATCATCGCCTGGCTGGCCGGCGAGGAGAGCGGGTATTCGACCGGGGCGGATTTCTCGGTCAATGGTGGGCTGCACATGGGCTGAGAGCTTCACTGCTCAAACGACAAACCCCGCTGCGGCGGGGTTTTTTGTTTTTGTTGGGTTGGTCGATGCGTGTGAGACGGGAATAGGCCAGAGGCAGGCGGTGGCCTGGAAGGCGCAAAGCGGTCGCCGCTTAGGGGGCTGCAGGGATCGTTCCTAGAATGAGGCACCGCATATTCTGATGGGGGAGGATTCCAATGTCACGCACGCTCAAATTGTCGCTGGCTGCTTCTGGGCTGGTTCTTGCTATGGGCTTGGGCTATGTTGTGGGGCACTTCCGCAGCGAGAGATTTTTCAACGCCCATTTCCTGTATGCGATGTTCCAGAGGGAGACGGGCGAGGCTAGACAGGAGTTGCGTTTGCTGGAAGCGCTGCGTGAAAAAAGGGTGGATGTCGCGTTGGAAATGACCCAGTACAGCTACTACAGCCGGCTGCTTCTGGCGGCGGATACAGCCCAGGAATCTGCGAATACTGAGTTGCGGCAGCACATGCTGGATCAATTGCGGCCGGAGTTGCTCCAAGCCCAGAAAATGATGCAACAAAATCCATTCCGATTCCCTTCAGAGGAAGAGCAGCGCAAATGGGTCGCGTTGTCTGAGTCCTCCAGATAGTGCGCCACTAGCGGGGCCAGATCAGGCTATGACCGGAGTGTCCCCAGTACGAACAGCCAGGTCATGCCCGCCGAACCGGCGATGCCGGCCACCATGGGCAGGCCCGTGCCGTCGACGAAGAGGCCGGTGATCGCCATCACCACCGCACCCGTGGCGAACTGCAGCGTGCCCATGAGGGCTGAGGCGGTGCCGGCGATGGGACCGTGGTCTTCCAGAGCCAGGATGGCCGAGGTGGGAATGATGAGGCCGAGCAAGCCGTAGCCCACGAAGAGCAGCACCAGCAGCACGGGCAGGGCGTCCATGCCCAGCAGGAAACACAGGAGCAACAGGGCCATGATGCCGGCGTAGCCGTGGGCAGCCAAGCGGACCATGGGTTTCATGCCGAAGCGTTGTCCCAGGCGGCCGGTCAGTTGCGACATGCCGATGAAGGAGGCCGCATTGGCCGCGAAGACGATGCTGTACTGCCGCGGCGTGAGGCCGTAGTGGTCGATCAGCACGAAGGATGAATTCGCCAGGTAGGCGAAGAAGCTGGCGATGCCGAAGGCGCCGATCAGCACCAGGCCCATGAAATGGCGGTCGCGCAGCAGGGTGGTGTAACCCCGGAAGGCCTGGCCCCAGCTGCTGGCGGCGCGCTGTTCTGGCGGGCGGGTCTCGTTCATCTGCGTGGCCATCAGCACCAGGCCCAGCAGGCCGATCACCAGCATGAACCAGAAGGTGCTGCGCCAGCCCTGCCACTCGATCAGCAGGCTGCCGGCCAGCGGCGCGAGGATGGGCGAGACGCTGAAAACCAGCATGAGGGTGGACATGAGGCGCAGGGCGTCGGCACCGGTGTAGAGATCGCGCACCACTGCGCGCGGCACCACGGTGCCTGCGCAGGCGCCCAGGCCCTGCACGAAACGCATGGCCACCAGGGTGTGGATGTCGGGCGCCAGCGCGCAGCCCACGCTGCCGATGGCAAACAGGCCCAGGCCGAAGTACAGCGGCGGCTTGCGGCCTACCATGTCGGAGACCGGGCCGTAGATGAGCTGGCCCAGGCCCAGGGCGATGAAAAAGGCCATCAGGCTGGCCTGCACGGCGCCGATGGACGCACCCAGGCTCTGCCCGATGGAGGGCAGGGCGGGCAGGTACATGTCGATGGCAAAGGGGCCGATGGCCGAGAGCAGGCCCAGGACGAGGGCGGCGCGCAGGAAGCTGGTGGTCATGAAAACCGGTCGACCGGTCGACGGTGGTGTCGTGGAATGAAGAACATTGTCACGCTTTCACGTGTTCACGCTGATGATATTCGGTCGGCGTGCTTGGGTGGCCGGGCGATTGCCGCTAAGCTTGAAACACGATGGATATCCAGTCCTTGCTTGCCTCCCCCGTGGCCCTGCCCAGCATTCCACGGGTGATCGCACTGGCGCTGACCGAGCTCAATGCCGCGGAGCCTGACGCGCGGCGTGTGAGCAGCTTGCTGAGCATGGAGCCGGTGATGACCGCGCGCTTGCTGATGGTGGCCAATTCCGCACGTTTCCAGCGCCGCAGCCGTGTCGGCACCGTGAGCGAGGCCCTGACCATCCTGGGCCTGCGACCGGTGCGGGACATGACGATCGAGGCGGCCATGAGCAGCGCCTTTCGCAAGGTGGGCGGTGTGGACATGAAACAGTTCTGGCGCTACAGCCTTGACACCGCGAGCCTGACGCAACTGCTGACCCGCGCCAAGAAGGTCGAGGTCTCGCCTTACACGGTGGGCCTGGTCCACGCCCTGGGAGAACTGGTCATGCATCGCGGCATGCCCAGGGAGATGGAGCAGCTCAACCAGCGCGTCGACGTGTTTGCGCCCCAGCGGGCGCGTGCCGAGCACGAACTGCTGGGTTATTCCTACGCCCAGGTCGGCGCCGGATTCGCACGCGCCTGGCACCTGCCCGAGGCCCTGGTGGAGACACTCGAACACCAGGACGCACCCTTCGAGCGCGAGGGTTATGAGCCCATGGCTGGCATCCTGCATGTGGCCTCCTGGCGCTGCCGCGCGCACGCGATGGGTTACACGGAACGCAAGCTTGCTGTGAGCTTTCCGGACCAGACAGCGCTGGCCCTGGGCCTGGACGTGGGTGTGGTGCTGGCCCATGCGCCGGTCGACTGGGCTTCCAGCCAGGAGGCGCGGCTGTTTCTGGAATAGGCGCGCCAGCTCAGGCGGCGTAGCCCAGCACCGCGAAGTAGTGCAGGCCCGTGCCGGCGGCCACGAAGGCGTGCCAGATGGCATGGGCGTAACGCACGCGGGAATCCAGCATGAAAAACACCACGCCCACGGTGTAGGCCAGCCCACCGGCGACCAGCAGCGCCAGTCCCGTGGCGTGCACACGCTCCACCAGCGGCACGGCCGCGATCAGCACCAGCCAGCCCATGGCCAGGTAGAGGCCGGTGGAGAGCCAGGGATGCGAGAGCCGGTCGAAGGCCTTGAGCGCAATGCCCATCACGGCCATGGCCCACACCAGGCCAAACAGCGTCCAGCCCCAGGCGCCGCCCATGACACCCAGCGCGAAGGGTGTGTAGCTGCCGGCGATGAAGAGGTAGATGGCGCCGTGGTCGAGCTTCAGGAAGACACGCTTGGCGCGCCCCGGTGGCAAGGCGTGGTACAGCGTGGAGGTGAAATACAGCAGGATCATGGTGCCCGCGAAGACGGCGGCGCCCACGATGTTGGCGGCGCTTTGCGGGCTGACCGCCACGAGCAGGATGGGCGCGGCCACCAGGGCGGCCACCAGGGCCAGGCCGTGGCTTACGCTGTTGGCGATTTCCTCGCCCAGGGTCTGGGGACGTTCGGACATGGGTGTGATTGTTGCACGCGAGGTTCAGTCACGGGCGCGCCAGATCAGGTAACGCGAGCGCTGGAGCGCCAGCAGCTCCACCAGGCCCCAGGCCAGGCTGGCACAGAGCAGCGCCCAACTGTAAAACTTAAGCCTGGTGCAGCGGCGCGGTGTTCTCATGCGCTTGCTCCGTATGGCCTTCGAAGGCCAGGCCCAGGCACAGCCAGCCATCGTCGAAGAGCGTGTCCAGCAAGGCCTGAAGCTTGAACAGTTTCCAGAACATGTCGTTCCCCTGTCATGAATGACGATGGGGTGACGGTAAGGCATGGACATGACGGTTTGATGTCATGCGGCGTGCTGTTGCTCGGCTATGCTTCCCCCACGCTTTCCACCGCCTCCACCCCAGCGATACCTGCCACGTGCCTTACCCCGAACTGCCCGAACTGCTGGCGCTGGAAAAAATCATCGCTTGCGGTGCGCCCCACCTCGATTGCCGGGTGCTGGACCACGTGGCCGTGCCGGGCGGCCCCAGGCTGCCGCTGCACGTCATCAGCCTGGGCAATCCGGACCCGGCGGTGCCGGCGATCGGATTTTTTGGCGGTGTGCACGGCCTCGAAAAAATAGGCACCGAGGTGGTGATCGCCTATCTGCATCACGTGGTGCAAAGACTGCAGTGGGACCAGCCTTTTCGCCAGCAGCTTGAATCGGTCCGTCTGGTGTTCATGCCCATCGTCAATCCGGGCGGGATGCTGCTGGGCACGCGGGCCAATCCTGGGGGCGTGGACCTGATGCGCAATGCGCCGGTGGACGCGGTCGACAAGGTGCCTTTCCTGGTGGGCGGCCAGCGCATGAGCCCCCGCCTGCCCTGGTACCGTGGCCCCGCCGGCGGGCCGCTGGAGGTGGAGAGCCGGGCGCTCTACCGGGTCGTGGCCGAGGAACTGCTCACGCGGCGCTTCAGCATCGCGCTGGACTGCCACTCGGGTTTCGGCCTGAAGGACCGCATCTGGTTTCCCTACGCCCATACGCGCGAACCGATCCCGCATCTGGCCGAGGTGCGTGCGCTGAAGGACATCTTTTTCCAGACCTACAGCCATCACCCCTATGTATTCGAGCCGCAAAGCCTGCAGTACCTTGCGCACGGCGATCTCTGGGATGACCTTTACCGCGGCGCCCTGCAGCAGCCGCAGCGGCTGTTCCTGCCCCTGACGCTGGAGATGGGCTCCTGGCTGTGGATCAAGAAGAACCCGCGGCAGCTGCTGTCGATCAAGGGCATGTTCAACCCGCTGATCGAACACCGCCAGCAGCGTGTGCTGCGCCGGCACCTCTCCCTGCTCGACTTCCTGGCCCGGGCGGCGGCCAGCCATGCACTGTGGCTGCCGCCAGCGCAGACGCCGGCGCGCGCCCGCCTCGAGGCGCAGGCGCTGGATGAGTGGTACGGAGGCGCGGCATGAGCCAGGACCTGCCGGGCACGTGGATCCTGCTGCGCGGACTCAGCCGCGAGACCAGCCACTGGGGCGGATTCGTCGAGGCCTTGGAGCAGGCCCTGCCGCAGGCGCGTGTGCTGGCGCTGGACCTGCCCGGCAACGGCCAGTTGCACGGCCAGCCCAGCCCCTGCGATATCGCGGGCATGGTGGCGTACTGCCGCGCTGAAGTGGCGCGGCGTGGGGTGGCCGGGCCGGTCCATCTGCTGGCCATGTCCCTGGGGGCCATGGTGGCCGCGCAATGGGCCCAGCAGGCGCCCACGGAGGTGGCCGGCTGTGTGCTGATCAACACCAGCTTCAGACCTTTCAGCCCGTTCTACCAACGCCTGCGGCCCCGCAACTACGGCACGCTGCTGCGCCTGGCCCTGGGGCAGGCCACGGCGCCGCAATGGGAACAGGCCATCCTCGCCATGACCAGCCGTCGCGCCGATGAACTGGCCCCGGTCTTGCCGGGCTGGATTGCCGCGCGCGAGCAGCGCCCGGTGCGCGTGGGTAATGTGTTGCGCCAGCTGTGGGCCGCGGCACGTTACCGGGTTCGTGCGCAGCCGCCGGCCTGCCCCGTGCTGCTGCTGGCCAGCGAACAGGATGGCCTGGTGGACGTGCGCTGCTCACGCGCGGTGGCGCAGCACTGGGGCTGCCCGCTGCAGCTGCATCCTGCCGCCGGACACGACCTGCCGCTGGACGACCCGGCCTGGGTCATCGCCCGGGTACAGCACTGGCTGGGCGAGCGTGCGCCCGGGGCCAGGGTTGCTGCGGCCTGACGCCGCTTGCTAAAGTCGACGCTTCGTACAAGGTCAATCCTGCGCATGAGCCTGCAATCCGTCCGTGATTTTTTCCTGTCCCGCCAGCTGGACATCCCCATCATCGAGCTCGACACCAGCACCGCCACCGTGGCGCTGGCGGCGCAGGCGCATGGGGTTGAACCGGGGCGCATTGCCAAGACGCTGGCTTTCCGTCTGGGCGATGAGCGTGTCGTCCTGCTGGTGTGCAGCGGCGACCGGCGCATCGACAACCGCAAGTTCAAGGAGATCTTCGGCCGCGGCAAGATGCTGCCGGCCGAGGACGTGGTGGCGCTCACGGGCCACCCGGTGGGTGGCGTCTGCCCCTTCGGTCTCGCGCAGCCCCTGCCGGTCTACCTCGACCAGTCCCTGCAGCCCTACGACGAAGTGCTGCCCGCGGCCGGCGCCGTTCACAGCGCGGTGCGCCTCTCTCCCACACAACTGGCCGACATCACCGGTGGGCAGTGGGTGGATGTCTGCCAGCCGGCGGTCTAGCCGGCGCGTCAGGCCGGGCGTTTATCTGCCTGCCAGGGCCTGCACGCGCTGGCCGTCGCCCAGGCTGCTGGGCGGGAACAGGATGACGGGCGTGCCCGGTGCCAGTTCGCTCTTGACCCAGGCCTCGCTGCCGTTGCGCGCCAGCACCTCCACCTCGTGCAGGCGGGCGCGGCCGCCGTCCACGGCGTAGAGCGCGGCGCGCGCACCGGAGGGGAAGAGGGCGCTGACCGGCACCTTGAGCGCGTCCTTCTCGGTCTGCACCACGATGCGCACATCGGCCTTGTAGCCGTCGCCCAGCGCGCTCCACTGCTCGCGCGGCGAGAGGATGTCCAGCACCACGTTGACACGCTGCTCCTCCACGCCCAGGGCCGAGACCTTGGTGTAGGCGGCCGGCTCCACCAGGCGCACGCGCGCCTGCAGCAACTGCGGCCCGCCCCAGTGGGCCAGCGTGGCCGGTGTGCCGGGCTGGACCTGGGCGGCGTCTTCGGTCAGCAGGTCCACCACCACCTCCAGGTCGCCGGGGTCGCCCAGCTCCAGCAGCGCCGTACCGGCCTGCACCAGGCCTTCGCTCTGCTGGTTGACCTTGAGCACCTTGCCGGCAACCGGCGCCTTGATGGACCAGCTGCGCTGCGCAGTGCTACCGCCCTGGCTGAAGGTGCGGATGGCAATACGCGCCTGCGCCAGCTCGTGCCCGGTGGCGTCTGCTTCCTGGCGCGCGCTGTCCAGTTCCTTCTGCCGCAGGCGCACGGTCAGGCGCCCGGTTTCGTTCTGCGTGGGCGAGACGAAACCCTGCTGCGCCAGCGTCTCGCTGCGCTTGAGGTCGGCCACGGCCTGGTCCAGTGCGGCCTTGGCGCGCTCCACATTGGCGCTGGCACGGCGCACCGCGGCCTCCATGGCGCCGATGCGCTCGTTCTGCTCCTGGCGGGCGCGTTCGTCCAGCAGGCCGGGCATGACGGGCCACAGCGTGGCCAGCACGGCGTCGCGTGCCACCGTGTCGCCCTGCTTGAGCGCAATGCGCTGCACGCGACCGGTCAGCGGCGTGGACACCACGTAGCGTTCGCGCAGGCGGGTCTTGCCGTCTTCCTGCACGGCGCGCTCGAAGGGGCCACGGCTCACCGCGCCCAGTTCCACTTCCGTGGCCTGGGGCCAGAAGGCCCAGACCAGCAGCAGGGCGGCCAGCAGCGCACCGCCGCCGATCCACAGTTTTTTCCTGGAGAGAGTCATGTTGGATTTCCCTGGCTTGTGTTTCTATTCTCGCGTCTTCAGCACACCCACCAGGTCCAGCGTGTCGATGCGCCGGCGCACAATCAGCGCGCTGGCTACGCCGGCGGCCACCACGACGATGGCGGCATAGGCATAGGTGGGTGGCTGGATGATGAGCGGAAAGAAGAATTCGTCGGTCTTGATCAGCTGCACGATGCCGGCGGCCAGCCAGTAGCCGGCCACCAGGCCCAACGGGATGGCGATCAGGATCTCCAGCGCCAGCTCGCCCAGCAGGAAGGTGGAGACCTCGCCGCGCGTGAAGCCCAGCACGCGCAGGCTGGCCAGTTCCCAGGCCCGTTCGGCCAGTGCAATGCGCGCGTGGTTGTAGACCACACCCACGGCGATGATGCTGGCGAAGACGGTGAGGATGGCGCTGAAGACCAGCACGTTGCGCGCGGTGATCTCCTCGATGTTGCGCAGCATCACGGATTTGCTGAAGGCCGCCGCCACGCGCGGCAGGTTCTTGAGCCGCTCCAGCAGCTCGGGCTCATGGCCGCGCTCGACCGACAGGGCGATCACGTTGACGTGGTCGCCCTCCTGCAGCAGGCGGTTGAGGCTGCGCCGCTCGATGTAGGCCCCCATGCCCATCATCTCCTGCACGGTGCCCATCACCGGCAGCTCCAGCACCTGGCGCCGGCCTTCGAGCAGTTCCACGCGCACGGTCTGGCCCGGCTGGATATGCAGGCGCTCGGCCAGGCGGTCGGTCAGCAGCAGGCCGTCCTGCGGCGGTGCAAAGCTGGTTTGGGCCACATCCACGATGCGCTGCAACTGCGGCTCTGCGGCCCGCCCCTGCACGCTGCCGCGCCAGTGGTGCTGGCCGTGTACCAGGCGGGCCGGCACGCTGCGCACGCCTTCCACCGCGGTGACATGCGGCAAGCGGGCCACCTCGTGGGTGACGGAGGCGGGCGCGGCCTCCACCAGGCTGAGGATCACGTCGCCGCGCAGCACCAGGCGGAACTGGGTGTGCAGCAGCAGGTCGATCGTGTCGCGCCAGAAGGTGCCGCTGATGACGATGGCCATCGAGGCCGCGATGCCGAAGATGGTGAGCAGGGTGCGCAGCGGTCGGCGCTGCATGGTGCGCAGGACCATGCGCACGGCCGGGCTGAAGAATTCGCGCAGGCCCCAGGTCTCGACAAAGCTGGGGCGAAAGCGCCCCGGTGCCGGTGGGCGCATGGCCTCGGCCGGGGCCAGCTGCACGGTGGCGGAGATCGCGCGCCAGGTGGCGCCCAGGGCAGCGGCCAGGGTGATGGCGGTAGCGGCCAGAGCGAGCTCGGGGCGCACGCGGTGCCGCAGCTCGGGAAAGCGGAACACCTCGGCATATAGCTCGGAGAACCAGCTGCCCAGCCAGGCGCCCACGCCGATGCCGATCAGCACGCCGAGGATGACGATGAGCAGCACCAGCTTGAGGTAGTGCGCGGCGATGGCCCCGTTGCCATAGCCCAGGGCCTTGAGCGCGGCGATCTGCTCGCGCTGGGTGGCGATCTGGCGGCTCAGCACTACGTTGAGCAGGAAGGCGGCCACGGCCAGGAAGATGCTGGGCAGCACGGTGCCCATCACGCGCTGTTCCTTGATCTCGGAGTTCAGGATCATGTGCGACATCTGCTCGTCACGCCCATGCGCGCTGATGCCGCCATAGGGCGCGAGCAGGCGGTTGAGGCCGTCGATCACACGGCCCGCGCTGGCGCCCGGGGCCAGGCGCACCGACACCTGGTTGAAGGCGCCGTCCATGTTGTAGGCCGCGGCCAGGGCCTGGCGGTCCAGCCAGAAGACACCGAAGCCGCGCAGGTCGGGCGAGCCGCCCATGCCGGCGAAGATGTATTCGGGCGAGAGCGCAATGCCCACGATCTGCAGTTCCTCGCGCTTGCCGTTGACCAGCGCATGGAGGCGGTCACCGGGTTGCAGCTTGCGGGCGATGGCAAAGCCCTCGGACACCAGCACCTCCAGCGCGCTGCCGCGCTGCGCGACGGGCAGTCGGCCTTCGCGCAGGTGCAGGCGGTTGAGGCGCGGCAGCGCCTGCAGGTCGATGCCGATCAGGCGACCGATGATGGGGTCGGACACCTGGGGAATGTCCACCTGCACGATCTGCGTGAGCGCGGTTTCGATGTGCGCGGCGCCGGGCAGGGCGGCGAGCTGGCGTTCCAGCGCCAGCGGTGCGCGCTTGAGATTGGCAAAGACGTCGGCAAATCGCGATTCGGTGTAATAGACCTCGCGCGACCAGGACAGCGCGTCGTAGGCACTGAAGCTGGCGATGAAACCGGCCACACCGCTGGCCACCACCAGCGCGATGGTGATGGCCTGGCTCCACATGAGCCGAAGGTCGCGCAGCAGCTTGCGGTCCAGCGCCTTCATGGTTTGTGCCTGGCTACCATGACAGCTCGGACGGGCTGATCTTGTGCGGGTTGACGTCGACGCGCTGTACGCGCCCGCCGCCCAGGTGCAGCACGCGGTCGGCCATGCCGGCAATGGCCGCGTTGTGCGTGATGACGATGGCCGTGGTGCCAAGCTCCCGGTTGATGCGCTCGATCACCTCCAGCACGAGCTTGCCGGTGACGTAGTCCAGCGCGCCGGTGGGTTCGTCGCACAGCAGCACCTCGGGGCGCTTGACGATGGCGCGGGCGATCGCCACGCGCTGTTGCTCGCCGCCCGAGAGCTGCGAAGGAAAGTGGTCCAGCCGCTCTTCCAGGCCCACCAGGCGCAGTGCCTCGGCGGCAGGCATGGGGTTGTGCGCGATGTCGGTGACGAGCTCGACGTTCTCGCGCACCGTCAGGCTGGGGATGAGGTTGTAGAACTGGAAGACGAAACCCACGTGCTCGCGCCGGTAGCGGGTGAGCTCGGCGTCGCTGGCGCCGGTGAGTTCGTGCTCGGCAAAACGCGCGCTGCCGCTGCTGGGCCGGTCCAGCCCGCCCAGGATGTTGAGCAGGGTGGACTTGCCGCTGCCCGAGGGGCCAAGCAGCACGATGAACTCGCCACGCCGGATCTCCAGGTTCACGTCCTGCAAGGCCTTCACCTGGACCTCGCCCATCTGGTAGGTCTTGCAGAGGTCGCGGGCGATGAAGACGGTGGGTGTGGCGTCGGTACTCGGGTTCATATCCTGTCGGTTGGCCTGACGGGCTTCAGCTCATGATATTCGTCCGTAAGGGCAGCGGGCGTCTTGATCCCGGTCATGGTTGTGGTGGAGAACCGGTTGTCTTGCAGCGGCGGCGGCGCTGGCGCACCCGATTGGGGCAGGCCGGAGCCTGAGGCATCAACGGAGAACCGTAACAAGTTCACGTGCTGCTGCAGGATTTGTAGCAAAGTTGTTGATTCTCCATAGGTCTGGCGCTGCAGGTGCATAAGCCTTGGACTAAAATCGGCGCGTCTGCCAGATACAGGGTGGTGGCAGGCGCCAAATTCCATGAAGTCTTCCGATTCAGAACTGATCGATATCTCCGAGCTGCGCATCGGGCTGTACGTCGAGCTTGAGCTCGGATGGATGGCACACCCCTTTCCGACCGGCAGTTTCAAGATCACGTCGCCGCGCCAGATCGAGACCATCCGCGGCCTGGGCCTCAAGCAGGTGCGCTACGTGCCCGACAAGAGTGACCCGCCATCCGACGGGCAGGGCAGCAGGCCGGCCCTGGACGAGGCCGCTGCCGCAAGGGCCATTGCACAGGAGCGCGAGTTCCGCCGGCGCCGTGCTGCGCAGATCGAGACGCAGCAGATCAAGCTGAAAGCCTGCGAGCAGAAGTTCGGCCAGGCCCAGCAACAGTACAAGCGTGTGCAGGAACAGGTGCTGGAGCAGCCGCTGGCCGTGCGCGACGACTGCGTAGCCATGATTTCGGGCTTCGTCCAGGAGATGGCCTGCGACGGTGAGGCGGCGATCCGCCTGCTGTCCGAGGGGGTGGGCGAGCGCGCTGCCATGCACCCGGTCAACGTCACGGTGATGAGCCTGCTGCTGGGCAAGGCCATGGGCCTGCAAGGCTCGGACCTGATCGATCTGGGGGTGGGGGCCTTCCTGCACGATGTGGGAAAACTGCAGCTGCCGCAGCGCGTGCGCTGGTTCGAGGACGGCTTTTCTATCGAGGACTTCAAGCTCTACCAGGAACACGTCAGCAAGGGAGTGGCCATCGCCAATCGCATGCAGCTCAGTGAAGGTGCGCTGATGGCCATCGCCCAGCACCACGAGCTGATGGACGGCACCGGTTTCCCCATGCGTCCGCCCGGTGGCGACCTGACCCTGGCGGCCCGCATCCTGGCCCTGGTCAACCGCTACGACAACCTGTGCAACCCGGTGCGCCTGGTGTCGGCGCTGACGCCGCACGAGGCCCTGTCCCTGCTGTTTGCACAGCACAAGGCGCGCTTCGACAACATCGTGCTCAGCGCCTTCATCCGCATGATGGGCGTCTACCCGCCCGGCTCGGTGGTGCAGCTGATCGACGGCCGTTATGCGCTGGTGGTCTCCGTCAACTCGGTGCGTCCGCTCAAGCCCCGCGTGATCGTGCACGAGCCTGCGGTGGCCAAACACGAGGCGCTGATCCTCGACCTGGAAAGCCAGCCCGGTATCGGTATCCGCCGCAGCCTCAAGCCGGCCAGCCTGCCGCCCGACGCCCTGGACTACCTGGGCCCGCGCCAGCGCATCGCCTACTACTTCGAGAGTTCGGGGCCGGCGCCGCTGGATACGGCCTGAGACACAGCGGACACTCCCAGCAAAAAGCCAGGGCAGGCCCTGGCTTTTTTCATGCCCGCCACGCAGGCGGGCAGGGGGCGATCAGATCGCCTTGGCAGCGCGCAGCTCGTCGAGCTGGGCCTTGCTGTAGCCCATCTGCGTCAGCACCTCTTCCGTGTGCTCGCCCAGCAGCGGCGAACGCGTGACTTCGGTCGGGCTGTCCGACAGCTTGATGGGATTGCCCACGCTGAGGTACTTGCCACGCACCGGGTGGTCGACTTCCACGATGGTGCCAGTCTCGCGCAGCGACTGGTCCTCGGCGATCTCCTTCATGGAGAGGATGGGGCCGCAGGGGATGTCGAACTCGTTGAGGATGTCCATGGCCTCGAACTTGGTCTTGGTCTTGGTCCATTCCTCGATGCGCGCGAAGATCATCTTCTGGTGCGGCAGACGGGCCGCCGGTGAGGCGAAGTGCGGGTTGGTGATCCAGTCGTCCTCGCCAATCACCTTGCAGATGGCCGGCCAGGCATTGGACTGGGTGATGAAGTAGATGTAGGCGTTGGGGTCCTTCTGCCAGCCCTTGCACTTGAGCACGGCACCCGGCTGGCCGCCGCCGGAGGCGTTGCCTGCGCGCGGAACCGCCTCGCCGAACTCGATCTCGGGGTACTGCGGGTACTCCTTGAGCGCGCCGGTGCGCTCCAGGCGCTGCTGGTCGCGCAGCTTGACGCGGCACAGGTTGAGCACGGCGTCCTGCATGGCGGCCAGCACCTTCTGGCCACGGCCGGTCTTCTCGCGCTGGTACAGGGCGGTGACGATGCCCAGGGCCAGGTGCAGGCCGGTGCCGCTGTCGCCGATCTGGGCTCCCGTCACCATGGGCACGCCGTCCGGGTCACCGGTGGTGGAGGCGGCGCCGCCCGTGCACTGCGCCACGTTCTCGTACACCTTGCAGTCGACATAGGGGCCGGGGCCGAAACCCTTGACCGAGGCCAGGATGATGCGCGGGTTGATCTCCTGGATCTTCTCCCAGGGAAAGCCCATGCGGTCGAGTGCGCCCGGCGCGAAATTCTCGACCATCACGTCGCATTCCTTGATCAGCTTGATCAGCACTTCCTTGCCCTTGGGGTTCTTGGTGTCCAGGGTGATGGAGCGCTTGTTGTGATTGAGCATGGTGAAGTACAGGCTGTCGGCGCCTTCGATGTCACGCAGCTGTGCGCGCGTGGCATCGCCTTCGCCTGCCTTCTCCACCTTGATCACGTCGGCGCCGAACCACGCCAGCAACTGTGTGCAGGTGGGTCCCGACTGCACGTGCGTGAAGTCGAGGATGCGCACGCCTTCGAGGGCCTTGGTCATGAAAAACTCCTGGTTCTAATGATAAAAAATTCTTATGAATAGAAGAGACAGGTCTTCTATATGACTTGATCATTATAGGGGTTTCATCCACCCGAAACATTGTCGTTTTTTATGCGCTTGCCGTGCCGCACTGATACATGGCGCCAGAGGAGAAAACCGGCGTCACGCGGGTGACAGCGGGATGGTCATCGTGCCAAAAAAAACGGCGCCCGAAGGCGCCGTTTTCATGTGCGAGGGCAGGGGCTCAGACGGCCTTCTTGCCGTGCATGGCCACGATCTGGTCCTTGCTGTAACCCAGCTCGGCCAGCACCTCGTCGGTGTGCTCACCCAGCAGCGGGGAGGCCGTGACTTCGGGCTTGAGGTCGGAGAACTTGATCGGGCTGCCGATCGTGAAGTAGCTGCCGCGCACGGGGTGCGGCACTTCCACGATGGAGCCGCTCTTGCGCAGCGACTCGTCGACCAGCAGTTCCTTCATGGACAGCACCGGGGCGCAAGGAATGTCGAACTTGCGGAAGATGTCCACAGCTTCGAACTTGGTCTTGTCCTTGATGAAGTCTTCGATGGTGGCGAAGATTTCCATGATGTGCGGCTGGCGAGCCTTCGGGGTGGTGTAGGCCGGATCGGTCTTCCACTCCGGTTTGCCCAGCGCGTCGCAGATCGGCTCCCAGGCGTGACCCTGCACCGTGAAATAGATGTAGGCGTTGGGGTCGGTCTCCCAGCCCTTGCACTTCAGGATCCAGCCCGGCTGGCCGCCGCCGCCGGCGTTGCCGCCACGGGGGGTGACACGGTCCTTGAACGCGTCCATTTCGTGCGGGTACTGGGGATACTCTTCCAGGTAGCCCAGACGCTCCAGGCGCTGCTGGTCGCGCATCTTCACGCGGCACAGGTTCAGCACGGCGTCCTGCATGGACACGGCCACCTTCTGGCCCTTGCCGGTCTGCTGGCGGCCGATGATGGCCGTCAGGATACCGATGGCCAGGTGCATGCCGGTGTTGGAGTCACCCAGCGCTGCAGCGGAGATGGTGGGCTGCGAGTTCTCGCCCTTCCACCAGCCGGTGGTCGAGGCGGAGCCGCCGGCGCACTGGGCCACGTTTTCGTAGACCTTCAGGTCTTCGTAGTGATGGCCGTCGCTGAAGCCCTTGACCGAAGCCAGGACCATGCCGGGGTTGAGCTTCTGGATGTACTCCCAGGTGAAGCCCATGCGATCGAGCGCGCCGGGGCCGAAGTTCTCGACCATGACGTCGGACTTCTTGATCAGCTTCTCGAGCACTTCCTTGCCCTCGGCCGTCTTGGTGTCCAGCGTCAGCGAACGCTTGTTGCTGTTGAGCATCGTGAAGTACAGCGCGTCGGCATCGGGGATGTCGCGCAGCTGGCTGCGGGTGACGTCGCCGGCGCCCGGGCGCTCGACCTTGATCACGTCAGCGCCGAACCAGGCCAGCAGCTGGGTGCAGGCCGGACCGGCTTGCACGTGCGTGAAGTCGATGATCTTGATGCCCTTGAGGGGTTTGTTTCCAGACATGTGCATTTCTCCTTGTGGGTTGCGCTTGTGAAATCAGTGCTTCTTGGTCGCAACACTGGCCGGGTTCAGGCTGGTGATGCGGCCGCTTTCGGTGCCGGCGGTCTCGTCGATGACGGCATTGATGAGGGTGGGCTTGCGCGACTTGATGGCTTCTTCCATCGCCTTGCGCAGTTCGGCCGGGGTGGTGGCGTTGACGCCCACGCCGCCGAAGGCTTCCATGAGCTTGTCGTAACGTGCGCCCTTGACGAACACGGTGGGGGCCACGTCAGCGCCGCCGGTTGGGTTCACGTCGGTGCCGCGGTAGACGCCGTTGTTGTTCATGATGACCACGCACACCGGCAGGTTGTAGCGGCAAATGGTCTCGACTTCCATGCCGCTGAAACCGAAGGCGCTGTCACCCTCGATGGCGATCACCGGCTGGCCGGATTCGACGGCAGCGGCAACGGCGAAGCCCATGCCGATGCCCATCACACCCCAGGTGCCCACGTCCAGGCGCTTGCGCGGCTTGTACATGTCGACGATGGAGCGGGTGAAGTCCAGCGCGTTGGCGCCTTCGTTGACCAGCATGGCGTCGGGGTTGGCCTTGACGATGTCGCGCACCACGTTCAGGGCGCTGTGGAAGTTCATCGGCACAGGGTCCTTGGCCAGGGTCTCGGCCATCTTGGCGACGTTCTTGGTCTTACGCTCGTTGATGGCGTTGGTCCACTCGGCCGGGGGCTTGGCCCAGTTGGAGCCGATGCCGGCCAGCAGGGCGGACACGCAGGAGCCGACGTCACCCACCAGCGGGGCGTCGATGGCCACGTTGCTGTCGGCTTCGGTGGGGGAGATGTCGATCTGGATGAACTTCTGCTTGCCCCAGTCCTTGTGGTCCTTGCCACCCCAGGTCTTGCCCTTGCCGTGCGAGAGCAGCCAGTTCAGGCGCGCACCGATCAGCAGCACGACGTCGGCTTCCGGCAGCACGTAGGAGCGGGCAGCGGCGGCGGACTGCGCGTGGTTGTCGGGCAGGATGCCCTTGGCCATGGACATGGGCAGGTAGGGGATACCGGTCTTCTCGACCAGTGCCTTGAGGTCGGCATCGGCCTGGGCGTAAGCGGCGCCCTTGCCCAGCAGGATCAGGGGCTTCTTGGCGCCCTTGAGCAGGTCCAGCGCGCGCTTGACAGCGTCGGCACCGGGGATCTGGCGCGGCACCGGATCAACCACCTTGATCAGCGAAGCCTGGCCGGCTGCGGCGTCCATGGCTTGCGAGAAGAGCTTGGCCGGCAGGTCCAGGTAGACACCGCCCGGGCGGCCGGAGACGGCGGCGCGGATGGCGCGGGCAATGCCCACACCGATGTCTTCGGCGTTGAGCACGCGGAAGGCGGCTTTGCACAGGGGCTTGGCGATGGCCAGCTGGTCCATCTCTTCGTAGTCGCCCTGCTGCAGGTCGACGATCTCGCGCTCGGAGGAGCCGGAGATCAGGATCATGGGCCAGCAGTTGGTAGTGGCGTTGGCCAGTGCGACCAGGCCGTTCAGGAAGCCGGGGGCGGACACCGTCAGGCAGATGCCGGGCACGCCTTCAGCGCCGTTCATGAAACCGGCGATGGCAGCGGCGTTGCCGGCATTGGCTTCGTGGCGGAAGGAGATCACGCGCAGACCTTCGGCCTGCATCATGCGGGTCAGGTCGGTGACCGGAATGCCGGGCAGGCCGTAGATGTTTTTGATGCCGTTGAGTTTCAGAGCATCGATGACCAGGTGGAAACCGTCAGTCAGTTCTCTGGATTGAGCGTCGTTGGACATGGTTGAGTCTCTCTCGGTTTTTGACGTCTTTGGAAGTCGGGCGACCCGGCTGGCAAATATCTGCGGCTCCTCGAATCTGGCTGGTCCCGGGAGCGCGCAATCGGGGAAGCCGGTGGTGCAGAGTGCCTTGCTTCGACAGGGGTCGACGAGGTCAATTTGCAGCGACGGGTTATGATAGAAAGCTAATCAGTATCCGCCATTGACCACGGTCAATTTTCGGGACAAATAACCGGCTTCCCGCAGGAAACCGGCCCGCTACCGGCGCGAACGCGCGATTTCTGGCCCATGACATCCATCGAGAACCATCCGGAAAAGAACATCATTCGGGTTCAGCTCCGGCAAAACAACGTGCTCAAGGGCATGACTGTGGCGTCGCACGAAGAGCTGGAGCAGCATCTGACCGTGGTGGATTGCAACAAGGGCGACTTTCTGCTGCACCAGGGCGTGCACGAGATGGAGCAGTATTTCATCCTCGACGGCGTGCTCAAGCGGGTCGTCGCGAATGCCCAGGGCAAGGAAATGATTCTGCGCTTCGCCGCCGAGCGCGAGATGGAAACCAGCTACGCAGCATGGTCTCTGAAGACGCCCACGCCCTACAGCATCGTTTCTGTGACCAAGGCCCGCGTGGTCAAGATGCCCATGCCGGAGTGGATCAGTTTTCTGGAGCGCCACCCGGACGAAAAACGTATCTTTGAATACTGTGTGATGAACCTCATGAGCGAGATCATGGCGCACACCATCACACTGCACCTGCTGGACGCACCCGGCCGGGTGCACCGCTTCCTGCGCAAGCACCCCGAACTGTTCGACCGCATTCCGAAAAAGGAGCTGGCGGCCTACATGAACCTGTCGGCCGAGACGCTGAGCCGGCTCAAGCAGCGCGGCAAGATCTGAGATCTCCGGTCCGCACCGTGCCGACGCGAAGTCGGCACGGCGGACCCTCTGTCAGCGACGGTTGGTGGGGAAATGCCGGGCGTCGGAGATCGCGCGCAGCTTGCTCTCGACCGATTTCACGCCGGCCACGCCCTGCGCCACACGAACAGCAGCGGCTTTCTCGTTGTCGTCGGCCACGAGGCCCGTCAGCGTCAGGCGGCCGTCCACGCACTCGATGGAGATGTCGATGGCGTTCGTGTCTGCGTGGGTGCTCAGGGCAACCCGCACCCGGGCGCTGAGCGCCATGCACTCCAGCCGCGTCTTCGACGCCGGAGTCTCGGCGAACTCGGGGCGCTTGAGCAGGGCCTTGATCTGCTCGACGCAGGTCTCGACGCCCAGGCGCTCGGTGTTGAGCACCATGTCGAACAGCACCGGATCGCCCCACTGCACGCCGAACTGGTCGTGCATGCGTGCGGCATTGGCCTGGTCGCTGCGGAGGATCTCGGCGCGGGCCAGGTCGCGGTCATCCGTGTCCAGCTGCTTCATCAGCCATTCGACGCGCTGCTCGAGCGGGCGCATGATGCGGATGCACGGGATGTGGGGCACCGAGCGCAGCAGCTGCGTCGCACCCCAGCCGCGGATGACGACGTTGCCACGGGCGGCCGCATCCAGAACTTCCTCGGCGGTGTAAAGCGCCATGGCCTCCTTGTCGGCGCGCAGGCCTTCGATCAGGCCGGCCTTGCCGCTGCGCAGCCGGTTGATCAGGCTCTTGGAGACGTGCATCTTGTCGGCCACCCGGGCCGCCACCTCGTGCTCCAGGTTCTGCAGGCCGAGGTCAGCCGCGAGCTTTTCGGCGACATCCTGGGCCAGCGAGCCCATTCCTTGGGTCAGTGCAATTACGGGCATGTTCTATTTCTCCTGTCTTGTATCAGTCCACGCCGCGTTGGTCGGCGAACTCGTCCTTCTTGGGCGGCTTGACCAGCGCAATCAGCTTGGAGATCAGCGGCCAGAACAGCAGCACCAGGGCGAGGGTGGTGATGGAGCCCACCAGCGGGTTGGAGAACATGATCGACATCTCACCCTGCGAGACCAGCATGGCCTGGCGGAAGGAGTCCTCGGCCTTGTCGCCCAGCACCAGGGCCAGTACCAGCGGCGCGATCGGGTAGTCGAGTTTCTTGAACACGTAGCCGACCACACCGAACAGCAGCATGAACCAGATGTCGAGCATGGCGTTGTGCACGGTGTAGGCACCGATCGCGCAGATCACGATGATCACCGGGGCAATGATCGAGAAGGGGATGCGCAGGATCGAGGCGAACAGCGGCACAGTCGTCAGCACGACCAGCAGACCGACCAGGTTGCCCAGGTACATGGAAGCGATCAGGCCCCAGACGAAGTCCTTCTGCTCGACGAAGAGCAGCGGACCGGGCTGCAGGCCCCAGATCAGCAGACCACCCAGCAGCACGGCGGCGGTGGGCGAACCCGGGATGCCCAGGGCCAGCATGGGCAGCAGGGCGGCGGTACCGGCGGCGTGAGCTGCCGTCTCGGGGGCGACGATGCCTTCGAGTTCACCGGTGCCGAACTTGGAGCCGTTCGGGGACACCTTCTTGGCGATGCCGTAGGCCATGAACGAGGCCGGGGTGGCGCCGCCGGGGGTGATACCCATCCAGATGCCGATCACCGAGCTGCGCAGGGACGTGGCCCAGTACTTGGGCAGCTTCTTCCAGGTCTGCCAGACGATCTTGGGATCGATCTTGGCGCTCTTGCCCGAGAAGGCCAGGCCTTCTTCCATGGACAGCAGGATTTCACCGATACCGAACAGGCCGATCACCGCGATCAGGAAGTCGAAACCGCGCATCAGCTCGGAGAAGCCGAAGGTCAGGCGCAGCTGGCCCGTCACGGTGTCCATGCCAACCGATGCCAGGGCGAAGCCGATGGTCATGGACGCCAGGATCTTGAAGGGCGAACCCTTGCCCATGCCCACGAAGCTGCAGAAGGTCAGCAGGTAGACCGAGAAGAACTCGGGCGGGCCGAATTTCAGGGCGAACTTGGCAACCAGCGGCGCCATGAAGGTGATCATCACCACGGCCACGAAGGCGCCGATGAAGGACGAGGTGAAGGCGCCGGTCAGCGCTTCGCCTGCGTGACCCTTCTGGGCCATGGGGTAACCGTCGAAGGTGGTGGCCACCGACCAGGGTTCACCTGGAATGTTGAACAGGATCGACGTGATGGCGCCGCCGAAGAGGGCGCCCCAGTAGATGCAGGACAGCATGATGATCGCCGAGGTCGGGTTCATGCTGAAGGTCAGCGGCAGCAGGATGGCCACGCCATTGGCGCCGCCCAGACCCGGCAGCACGCCGATGAGCACGCCGAGGATGATGCCGACCACCATGAGCAAAAAGTTCATGGGCGTCATCACTGTGGCGAAGCCCTGGAACAGTGCGTTGATTTCTTCCATTTTTTCTGATCTCCGTTATTCTGCGTATGTGCTCAGTAGCCCAGGAAGGCGAGCGGATCCAGGGAACCCTTGTGCAGGGGCACTTTGAACCAGACTTCGAACATCATGAAAAAGAGGGCGTTGACCGCCAAAGCGATGATGGCGCTCTTGAGCCAGCTGTACTTGCCCAGGATGATCATGAAGAGGGCGATGTAAAGCGCCGAGGCCACGTAGATGCCCAGCACCTGGATGAAGCCGACGTAGACCGCTGCCGGCAACAGCACCGACAGCACGCGCTTGAAGGACTCGCCATCCACGAACACCTCGGTGTTCTTGACCTTGCCGGCCAGTGCCTGATAAAGCACGCCGACGCCGGAGATGCACAGGATCAGGCCGATATAGAACGGGAAATAACCCGCGCCGGGGCCGTCTGCACCCCACTCGGAGCCCAGTTTGCGGCTGCCGTAAATAACAACCCCGCCCATGATGATTACCAAGACCGCGACGATCGCATCAATGATGTTGGTGGCTACGCCGGTGCGTTCGCCTTCGTGTGATTCCATGTTCGATTCCATGACGAATTAAGTGCTGATAAGGTAATTTCAGGCGGCAGAAAACTCGGGTCAGCGCCAGTTTCGACTGGCTACCGTCCCACTATGCAGTTGCGGAGGATCCGGGAAATGCGGGTCCGGGCGCGAAAGGCCGGACCCGCTGTTCTTCTTCTTACTTGGCCAGGAAACCGGCTTCCTTCATGAGGTCGCGGTGGGTGTTTTCAGCAGCAGTCAGCCACTTGGTGAAATCAGCACCGGTCATGAAGGTCTGGTTGAAGGCACCCTTTTCCATGTACTCCTTCCAATCGGGAGTGGCACGGATCTTCTGCATCAGGTCGACGTAGTACTTGAGCTGGTCGGCCGTGACGCCGGGCGACGTGAAGATGCCGCGCAGCATGACGTAGTCGGCGGGAACGCCGGCTTCCTTGCAGGTCGGAATGTCGTTCCAGGACTGGGTGTCGGTGACCTTTTCCTTGTAGGGCATGCGGGTGTCGTCGAACACGCACAGGGCGCGCAGCTTGCCGGCACGCCACTGGGCCACGGCTTCGGCCGGGTTGTTCACGCTGGAGTCGACGTGACCGCCGACCAGCTGCACAGCGACTTCACCACCGCCCTTGAAGGGGATGTAGATGAACTTGGTGCCGGTGGCCTTTTCCATGCCGACGGTCAGGATCTGGTCTTCCTGCTTGGAACCCGTGCCGCCCATCTTCATCTTGTTGGGGCCGGCAGCCTTGACGGCGTCCAGGTACTCCTTGGCGGTCTTGTACGGCTTCTCGGCGTTGACCCACAGCACGAACTGGTCCAGAGCCATCATGGAGACGGGCGTCATTTCCTTCCAGTTGAAGGGAACACCGGTGGCCAGGGGCGTAGTGAACAGGTTGGACAGGGTGATGATGATCTTGTGCGGATCGCCCTTGGCGTCCTTGACCGACAGGAAGCCTTCAGCGCCAGCGCCGCCCGACTTGTTCACCACGATCAGGGACTGGTTCATCAGCTTGTGCTTGATGACGATGCCCTGCATCAGGCGGGCCATCTGGTCAGCACCACCACCGGTGCCGGCGGGCACCACGAACTCGACCGGCTTGGTCGGCTCCCAGGCCATGGCCGACAGCGGGGCGCTCAGGCCGGCTGCGGCGATGACGGCGGTGGCGGCTGCCACGACCTTGGTTTTCATTCTGGCTTGAAAGCTTTTCATCTGTTTGTCTCCTGTTGATGAAACGTTTATAGGCTAAGACCACTCTTCGATAGCCTCTCGGGAGCCTCGTAGCGCCCGGTGTGGCTACTGTGAAATTTTCTCTTGAAATTGCTCTTGATTGCGGTCAACTTTCCAGAATTTTTCGCAGGCCCCTAGGGTTTCTCCGAGTGGGGATATTGCGTATGCACACGACCGGCTTTTGGGCGGTTCGGACGCGTTTTTCCAAGGGAAATTCTTCATCTGAGCGTGCACCACGCACGCGGCGATGCTCCTGCGCAGG
>CALRZY010000006.1:0-112835 GCA_943372765.1 Curvibacter sp. AEP1-3 | reverse complement strand
GTGCTGGACGAGCCCACCAGCGCGCTGGATGTGACCATCCAGAAGCAGGTGCTGCAGCTGCTGCAGCGCCTGCAGCGCGAACGGGCCCTGAGCTACCTCCTGATCACCCACGACGTGGACGTGATCCGGGCGATGGCGCACGAGGTGCTGGTCATGAAAAACGGCGATATCGTGGAGTCCGGCCCGGTTTCGGTTTTGCTGGATGCCCCGGCCCATCCCTACACCCGGACCCTGGTGCAGGCGGCGGCTTGAAAACGGCGGTTTTTGACCAACCCCCAATTTCGATAAAACGAGCCCACACGGGCTCATTTTTCCTTGAAAATCAAGGGTCTAGTCCCGGTTTTCGAGTACAATTCGGCAATTCTCGACCAAACGGGCGGATTACCAACCGCCCGTTTTTTATGGTCGAACGCTTTTTGATGGCCAGGGAAGGGCAACGTTGACACTGCAGCAAATCGTCGAACAGACCGTGACCGGATTCGGTTACGACCTGGTGGAGATCGACCGCTCCGCCGGGGGATTGCTGCGCGTGACAATCGACCTGCCCTGGGAGCCCGAAGCAGGCGAACGTTTTGTCAACGTCGAGGACTGCGAAAAGGTCACGCGCCAGCTGCAGTATGCGCTGGAAGTCGATGGCATCGAGTACAAGCGGCTGGAGGTGTCCTCGCCGGGTATCGACCGCCCGCTGCGACACGAAAAGGATTTCGAGCGTTTTGCCGGCCAGGTGGTCGACATCACGCTCAAGGCGCCGATGGGGGCGGCAGCGGCCGGGCAGGTCAGCCCCAGCCGCAAGAAATTCCGCGGCACGCTGGAACGCGTGATCGCTGCCGACGGCAGCAAGGGCTGGCAGATCGTCTGGAGCGACGCGCCGGCACCCAAGCCCGGTCAGAAGGTGAGCAAGAAACGTGAACCCGCACCGCTGCAGGCGCTGGGTTTCACACTGGATGAATTGCGCGAGGCGCGTCTGGCGCCGATCGTGAGCTTCAAGGGCCGCAGCGAGACACACGCTGGGGCCACGGGTCTTTGAGGGTATTGGAGGTTAGAGGCATGAATCGCGAACTGTTGATGCTGGTGGAAGCCATTTCCCGCGAAAAGAACGTCGAGCGCGACGTGGTCTTTGGCGCGGTCGAGTCCGCCCTGGCGCAAGCCACTAAGAAGCTGTACGAAGGCGACGTGGATATCCGCGTGGCGATCGACCGTGACACCGGCGTCTACGAGACGTTCCGTCGCTGGCATGTCGTTCCCGACGAGGCCGGCCTGCAGCTGCCCGAGCAGGAAATCCTGCTGTTCGAAGCCAAGGAACAGATCCCCGACATCGAGGTTGACGAGTACATCGAAGAAGGTGTCGAGTCGGTGCCGATCGGCCGCATCGGCGCCATGGCCGCCAAGCAGGTCATCCTGCAGAAGATCCGCGACGCCGAGCGCGAGATGCTGCTCAACGACTTCATGTCGCGCGGCGAGAAGATCTTCGTGGGCACCGTCAAGCGGATGGACAAGGGCGACATCATTGTGGAAAGCGGCCGCGTGGAAGGCCGCCTGCGCCGCGGCGAGATGATCCCCAAGGAAAACCTGCGCACCGGGGACCGCGTGCGCGCCATGATCATGGATGTGGACCTGACGCTGCGTGGCGCGCCCATCATCCTGTCGCGCTCGGCCCCCGAGTTCATGATCGAGCTGTTCCGCCAGGAAGTGCCCGAGATTGAGCAGGGCCTGTTGGAGATCAAGTCCTGCGCCCGTGACGCAGGCTCTCGCGCCAAGATCGCCGTGGTCTCGCACGACAAGCGTGTCGACCCGATCGGCACCTGCGTCGGTGTGCGCGGCACCCGCGTCAACGCCGTGACCAACGAGCTCGCCGGCGAGCGCGTGGACATCGTGCTGTGGAGCGAAGACCCCGCCCAGTTCGTTATCGGCGCGCTGGCGCCGGCCAACGTGCAGTCCATCGTGGTGGACGAGGAAAAGCACGCCATGGACGTGGTGGTGGACGAGGAGAACCTCGCCATCGCCATCGGTCGCGGCGGCCAGAACGTGCGCCTGGCGTCCGACCTGACCGGCTGGAAGATCAACATCATGGACGCGGCCGAATCGGCCCAGAAGCAGGCTGACGAGACCGGCTCCTTGCGCTCGCTGTTCATGGAAAAGCTCGATGTGGACGAGGAAATTGCCGACATCCTGATCGCCGAGGGTTTCACCAGCCTGGAAGAGGTGGCCTATGTGCCGCTGCAGGAGATGCTGGAGATCGAGTCCTTCGACGAAGACACCGTCAACGAATTGCGTGCGCGTGCCAAGGACGCCCTGCTGACGATGGAGATCGCGCGCGAGGAAAGCGTCGAGGAAGTGTCGCAGGATCTGCGCGACCTCGAAGGCCTGACCCCCGAGCTGATCGCCAGGCTGGCCGGCGGCGGCGTGCACACGCTGGATGACCTTGCCGACCTCGCGGTCGACGAGCTCACCGAAATCACCGGCCAGTCCGAGGACGAAGCCAAAGCCCTGATCATGAAGGCGCGCGAGCATTGGTTCACCAATGAAGCCGCTGCTCAAGAGTCATCGTCATGAAAAAATAAGTTCAGTCAAGGCTGGCCACTGCCCTCCGGGCTGGTCATGCCCTAGCTAAAGGCCCCATCACAAATGTCCAGTACGACCGTCGCCGAGTTTGCAACCGAACTCAAGAAGTCAACCGATACCCTGCTTGAGCAGCTCAAGTCCGCCGGCGTGCCCAAGGCTTCCGCCGCCGACACCCTGACCGATGCCGACAAGCAACGCCTGCTGGGTTTCCTGCAGGCCAGCCACGGCACGGCCACGGCCGAGCGCAAGAAGATCACGCTGACCAAGAAGTCGACCACCGAGATCAAGCAGGCCGACGCCAGCGGCAAGGCCCGCACCATCCAGGTCGAAGTCCGCAAGAAGCGCACCTTCATCCGCCGTGAAGACGGCAGCGATGGGGTCGAGGGCGCTGCCGAGCCGGTGGAAGAAGCCCCGGTGGTCAGCGCGCCGGCGCCGGCAGTGGACAACGCCGAACTCGTGCGCCGCGAGGAAGAAGCCCGCCGCCAGGCTGAGCTGATCCGTCGCCAGGAAGAAGACCTGGCCGAGAAGCGCCGCCAGCGCGAGGAAAGCGAAAAGCGCGAGCGCGAAGCCGAAGAGCGCGCCGCCAGCTACGCCGCGACGGAAGACGAGAAAAAAGCCCAGGCTTCGACCAGCAAGGCCGAAGCCAGTGCCGAGGCGGCAGAAGCTGCGGCCGCGCGTGCCGCTGCCCAGGCTGAGGCCCGCGAGAAAGCTGCCGCCGAATCGAAGGCGCGTGCCGACGAAGAGGCCGCACGTGCGCTGGACCTGAACGACCGCCGCCGCAAGGCCGAGGCCGAAGCCGCGGCCATCCGCTCCATGATGGCGACGCCGGCGAAGAAGGCCCCGCCACCCCCGCCACCGCCCAAGAAGGAAGAGCCGAAGACGGCCATGAAGGGCACCCTGCACAAGCCGGCGGCCGGCAGCACGGTTGCCAAACCCGCCAAGCCGGCAGGTTCCGGTGCCGCTGCGCCCGCTGGCGCCGGCAAGGAAGTCAAGTCGGCTAAGCTCTCCAGCAGCTGGGCCGGTGATCCGGCCAAGAAGAAGGCCATCCCCACCCGCGGCGACACCAGTGGTGGTGTCGGTCGCAGCAGCTGGCGCGGCGGCCCGCGCGGCAAGCGCGGTCACGACCGTGATGACCAGCACGCCCAGGCCGCACCGGTCGAGGCGCGCGTGGTCGAGGTGCACGTGCCCGAGACCATCACCGTGGCCGAACTGGCACACAAGATGGCCGTGAAGGCCTCCGAGGTGATCAAGCACCTGATGAAGCTGGGCCAGATGGTCACCATCAACCAGCCTCTGGACCAGGACACGGCCATGATCGTGGTCGAGGAAATGGGCCACAAGGCGATCGTGGCCGCGCTGGACGATCCGGAAGCCTTCACCGACGAGGAAGTGTCCGAGCAGCATGGCGAATCCCTGCCGCGTGCCCCGGTGGTGACCGTCATGGGTCACGTCGACCACGGCAAGACCTCGCTGCTGGACTACATCCGTCGCGCCAAAGTGGCCTCGGGCGAGGCCGGTGGCATCACCCAGCACATCGGTGCCTACCACGTGGAAACGCCGCGCGGCATGATCTCCTTCCTGGACACCCCGGGTCACGAGGCCTTCACGGCCATGCGTGCCCGCGGCGCCCAGGCGACCGACATCGTGATCCTGGTGGTGGCCGCCGACGACGGCGTCATGCCGCAGACCCGCGAAGCCATCAAGCACGCCAAGGCGGCCGGTGTTCCGATCGTCGTGGCCATCAACAAGATCGACAAGCCCGATGCCAACCCGGACCGCGTGAAGCAGGAACTGGTGGTGGAAGAGGTGGTCCCGGAAGAATTCGGTGGCGACTCGCCCTTTGTGCCCGTGTCAGCCAAGACCGGTCAGGGCATCGACGCTCTGCTGGAACAGGTGCTGCTGCAGGCCGAAGTGCTGGAGCTCAAGGCCCCGATCGACGCCATGGCCAAGGGCCTGGTGATCGAGGCCAAGCTGGACAAGGGCCGCGGCCCGGTGGCGACCGTTCTGGTGCAGACCGGCACGCTCAAGACCGGTGACGTGGTGCTGGCTGGCCAGACCTATGGCCGCGTGCGCGCCATGCTGGACGAAAACGGCAAGCCGATCAAGTCGGCCGGGCCGTCCATTCCGGTGGAAATCCAGGGCCTGACCGAAGTGCCCCAGGCGGGTGACGAGTTCATGGTGCTGTCCGACGAGCGCCGTGCGCGCGAGATCGCGACCTACCGTGCCGGCAAGTTCCGCAACACCAAGCTGGCCAAGCAGCAGGCCGCCAAGCTGGAGAACATGTTCACCGACATCTCGGCCGGCGAAGTCAAGATGGTGCCCATCATCGTCAAGGCCGATGTGCAGGGCTCGCAGGAAGCGCTGGCCGCGTCGCTGCTCAAGCTCTCGACCGAAGAGGTCAAGGTGCAACTGGTGTATGCCGCCGTCGGTGGCATCAGCGAATCCGACGTCAACCTGGCGATTGCCTCCAAGGCCATCATCATCGGCTTCAACACCCGGGCTGACGCCGGGGCGCGCAAGCTGGCCGAGAACAACGATGTCGAGATCCGCTACTACAACATCATCTACGACGCCGTCGATGAGCTGAAGGCCGCCATGTCGGGCATGCTGGCACCGGAGAAGCGCGAAGAGGTGATCGGCATGGCCGAGATCCGTACCGTGTTCGTGGCCTCCAAGATCGGCACAGTGGCCGGCTGTATGGTCACCGCCGGTTATGTCACCCGCAGCGCGCATTTCCGCCTGCTGCGCGACAACGTGGTCATCTACACCGGCGAGCTGGACTCCCTCAAGCGCATGAAAGACGATGTGCGCGAGGTCAAGGAAGGCTTCGAGTGCGGTATCAAGCTCAAGAACTACAACGACATCAAGGAAAACGACCAGCTCGAATTCTTCGAAGTCAAAGAGATCGCCCGTACCCTGTAAACCATGCCGGCCAAAAAGTCATCCACTCCGAACCGCGGCTTCAAGGTCGCCGATCAGATCCAGCGCGATCTGACGGAGTTGATCGCGCGCGAGTTGAAAGACCCGCGCGTGGGCATGGTGACGCTGCAAAGCGTCGAAGTCACGCCCGACTACGCGCATGCCAAGGTCTATTTCAGCGTGCTGATCGGTGACCCGCAGGAAACGCAGGATGCCTTGAACCAGGCTGCCGGCTTCCTGCGCAACGGCCTGTTCAAGCGTCTGCACATCCACACCGTCCCGACCCTGCATTTCCTGTTCGACCGCACCACCGAGCGTGCCGCCGACATGAACGCCCTGATCGCGCAGGCTGTCGCGTCGCGTTCCAAAGACGAGGGGTGAGCATGCAAGCGCCACGCACCAGGGTGCAACGGCGCCCTGTGCATGGGGTGCTCTTGCTGGACAAACCGCTCGGACTCTCGAGCAACAACGCCTTGCAGCGGGCCAAGTGGCTGCTGCGCGCCGAAAAGGCGGGCCACACCGGCACGCTGGACCCGCTGGCCACCGGCGTACTGCCGATCTGCTTTGGCGCAGCGACCAAGTTCAGCCAATTGCATCTGGATGCCGACAAGACCTACGAGACCACGGTGCGTCTGGGTGTGCGCACCAGCACGGCCGATGCCGAGGGCGAGGTCATCGAGACCCGTGCCGTGAACTGCACCCTGGGTCAGGTGGTCGAGGTGCTGGACCAGTTCATGGGGCCGATCCGTCAGGTGCCGCCCATGCACAGCGCCCTCAAGAAGGACGGCAAGGCCCTGTACGAATATGCCCGCGAGGGCGAGACCGTGGAGCGCGAGCCGCGCGACGTGGTGATCCACGAGCTGGAACTGCTGGACGTCCAGTTGCAGGGCGACCAGCCTTTCCTGCGCCTGCACGTGAAGTGCAGCAAGGGTACCTACATCCGGACCCTGGGCGAAGACATCGGTCAGGCCCTGGGCTGCGGCGGCCACCTGGTGGCGCTGCGACGCATCGCCACGGGCCCGTTCGACCAGGCCCATTGTGTGACCCTGGAAGGGTTGGAGACGCTGGCCGAGGCCGAGCGTCCGAAGCAGCTCCAGCCGGTCGACGTGCTGCTGCCCGGTCATGCCAGCGTCACGCTGGACCCCGACAATGCCGGTCGTTTCCTCAGCGGCCTGCGCCGGCGCGGCAGCTGGCCGGATGCCGACCAGGTCGCCGTCTACGGCGACCAACCTCACGCTTTGCTGGGCACCGCCCATGTCAAGGCAGGTGAACTCATACCCGGGCGTCTGTTGAGCCCTATCGAAATCCAACAAATCCTGGAAAGCCAACCATGAGCCATAAACAGATACGCAACATCGCCATCATCGCCCACGTCGACCACGGCAAGACCACCATGGTGGACCAGCTGCTGCGCCAGTCCGGCACCTTCGCCGAACACGAGAAGGTGGTCGACACCGTGATGGACAACAACGCCATCGAAAAAGAGCGTGGCATCACCATCCTGGCCAAGAACTGCGCCGTGACCTGGGAAGGCACGCACATCAACATCGTCGACACCCCCGGCCACGCCGACTTCGGCGGTGAGGTGGAGCGGGCCCTGTCCATGGTGGACGGTGTGGTGCTGCTGATCGACGCGCAGGAAGGCCCGATGCCGCAGACGCGCTTCGTGACCAAGAAGGCGCTGGCCCTGGGCCTCAAGCCCATCGTGGTGGTGAACAAGGTCGACAAGCCGGGTGCCAATCCCGACAAGGTGGTCAACGCCGCCTTCGACCTGTTCGACAAGCTGGGCGCCAACGACGAGCAGCTCGACTTCCCCGTCGTTTATGCCTCGGGCATCAACGGCTGGTCTTCGCTGGAAGAAGGGGCGCCGGGCGAGCAGTGGGGCCCCGACATGTCGGCCCTGTTCAACACCATCCTCAAGCACGTGCCGTCCCAGAAGGGCGACCCGGCCGCGCCGCTGCAGCTGCAGATCTCCGCGCTGGATTTCTCGACCTTCGTCGGCCGTATCGGCGTGGGCCGCATCAGCCAGGGCACCATCAAACCCGCCATGGACGTGCTGGTCATGGAAGGGCCGGACGGCAAGACTGTTAAGGGCCGCATCAACCAGGTGCTGACCTTCCAGGGCCTGGAGCGCGTGCAGGCCACCGAAGCCGGCCCGGGCGAGATCGTGCTGATCAACGGTATCGACGAGATCGGCATCGGCGTGACCATCACCGATCCGGCCAAGCCGGCACCGCTGCCCATGCTCAAGGTCGACGAGCCGACCCTGACCATGAACTTCTGCGTCAACACCAGCCCGCTGGCCGGTCGCGAAGGCAAGTTCGTGACCAGCCGCCAGATCTGGGACCGCCTGCAGAAAGAGCTGCAGCACAACGTGGCCCTGCGCGTCAAGGAAACCGACGAAGAGGGTATTTTCGAAGTCATGGGTCGCGGTGAACTGCACCTGACCATCCTGCTGGAGAACATGCGCCGCGAAGGCTACGAGCTGGCCGTGTCCAAGCCGCGCGTGATGTTCAAGGAAATCAACGGCGAGAAGTGCGAGCCGATCGAGCTGGTGACAGCCGATATCGAAGAGCAGCATCAGGGTGGCGTGATGCAGGCCCTGGGCGAGCGCAAGGGCGAACTGGTGAACATGGAGCCGGACGGCCGTGGCCGCGTGCGCCTGGAATACCGCATACCGGCGCGTGGTCTGATCGGTTTCTCCAACGAGTTCCTGAACCTGACCCGCGGTTCCGGCCTGATCTCCAACATTTTTGACGGCTACGAGCCGCACAAGGGCGAGATCGGCGGCCGCAAGAATGGCGTGCTGATCTCCATGGACGCCGGTGAAATTTTCACCTATGCGCTGGGCAAGCTGGACGACCGTGGCCGTATGTTCGTCAAGGCCAACGATCCGGTGTACGAGGGAATGATCGTCGGCATCCACAACCGCGACAACGACCTGGTGGTCAACGCCACGCGTACCAAGCAGCTGACCAACTTCCGTGTCAGCGGCAAGGAAGACGCGATCAAGATCACGCCCCCGATCGATTGCACGCTGGAATACGGTGTGGAGTTCATCGAGGACGACGAGCTGGTCGAGATCACGCCCAAGTCGATCCGCCTGCGCAAGCGTTACCTGACCGAGAACGAGCGCAAGCGCTCCGGCAAGAACCTCTGAGCCTCGGGTCGGTCTGAGGGGTGATGAAGCTCACGCACCGGCGCGCGGTCTGGATGATGGTGGCGGTGACCCTGATGTGGTCGATCGCCGGCGTTGTCACGCGGCAGCTGGAGGCGGCGCGCAGCTTCGAAGTCACCTTCTGGCGTAGCTTCTTCACGGCGCTGACGCTGCTGCTCATCCTGCCGCTGTGGCGTGGCCCCGGCGTGGTCTGGCGGCAGTTGCGCACCGCACCGCCCGCGCTCTGGTGGTCGGGTCTGTGCTGGGGCGGCATGTTCACCTCGTTCATGCTGGCCCTGACCATGACCAGCGTGGCCGGGGTGCTGGTGATCTCCTCGCTCAATCCCCTGTTCACCGCTTTACTGGCATGGGTCTTCCTGCGCCAGCGCATCGCCTGGTTCACCTGGGCTGCCATTGCGCTGGCCGGCGTGGGCATGCTGTGGATGTTCGGCAGCCAGCTCGAAGGCGGCAGCTGGCAGGGCATGGTGGTGGCCCTGTTCGTTCCGCTGACGGCAGCCATCAACTGGATCGTGGTGCAGCATGCACATGCCAAGGGGGCGGACGTGGACTTGGTGCCTTCTGTGCTGGTGGGCGGTGTCCTATCGGCCCTGGCGACGCTGCCGCTGGCCTGGCCCCTGCAGGCCACGGGACACGACATCGGCCTGCTGGCCCTGCTGGGCGCCGTTCAACTGGCCATCCCTTGCACGCTGCTGGTGATCTGTGCACGCGTGCTCAAGGCGCCTGAGATCTCGCTGCTGGCCCAGCTGGAAATCCTGTTTGGCATCCTCCTGGTCTGGATCGGTGCAGGAGAGCAGCCAGGCTTGGCTGTGCTGCAGGGCGGCGCGCTGGTGCTCTTGGCCCTGCTTGCCAATGAATGGATGACCTGGAAGAAAAAACGATGAACCACACGATTGCCTACACCTGCCCCGAAGTGCAGACCGAGGTCCGCGGCCAGCTGGGCTGCATCACGCTGAACCGTCCGCGCGCGCTGAACGCGCTGTCGCTGCCCATGATCCGGGCCTTGGCCGCGGCGCTGCTGGCCTGGCGCGACGATCCCCAAGTGCAGGCGGTGGCGATCCGCGGCATGGGCAAGGAGGGCGCCTTTGGCGCCTTCTGCGCGGGGGGCGACATCCGCTTCTTTCACCAGGCCGTGCTGCGCGGTGACGCCGAGCTGGAAGATTTTTTCACCGAGGAATACGCCCTCAACCACCTGATCCACCACTATCCCAAGCCCTATATTGCCTTCATGGACGGTGTGGTCATGGGCGGTGGCATGGGCATTTCGCAGGGGGCGAAGCTGCGCATCGTCACGCCACGGACCAAGATGGCCATGCCCGAGACCAATATCGGCCTGTTCCCCGATGTTGGCGGCGGCTGGTTCCTGGCGCGTTGCCCGCGCCACGGCGGCGAGTGGCTGGCCCTGACCAGCGAAGTCATTGGTGCTGGGGACGCGCTGGCGCTGCAATTGGCTGATGCCTGCTTCGATGCGGCCCGCATCGGTGAGGCCTGGGATGCGCTGGCCGGTCTGGCGAGTTTTGACGCGGCCAGCCTGCAGGCCTGGCAACAAGGCTATGGCGTCGCCGCGCCGGCAGCTGAGCTGCCGCTGGACACCATGGACCGCTGCTTCGCGCAACCCGACGTACTGCATATCGTGCAGGCGCTGGACAATGAAAGCGGCGAGTGGGCCGCCGGCATGCTCAAGGCCCTGCGCACGCATTCACCGCTGATGCTGGAGGTCACCCTGCAGCAGATCCGCCGTGGGGCCGACATGAGCTTGGCCGACGAGCTGCGCATGGAGCGCGACATGGTGCGCCACTGCTTCAACACGCGCCATCTGGAGCGTTACATGACCGCGACCGACACCATGGAAGGCATCCGTGCCCTGGTGATCGACAAGGACCGGGCGCCGAAATGGATGCCGCCACGGCTGGAAGAGGTGACGCCCGCCATGGTGCAGGGTTTCTTCTCGTCGCCCTGGCCGGCGCACGCCCATCCCCTGCGCGAGCTGACCTGAAGCGCTAGCGGCTGCGGCTTTTCATCGCACGCTCGATCTCGCGCTTGCCTTCCCGGTCCTTGATGGTGTCACGCTTGTCATGTTCGGCCTTGCCCTTGGCCAGGCCGATTTCGCATTTGATCTTGTTGCTCTTCCAGTGCAGGTTGAGCGGCACCAGGGTGTAGCCCTTCTGCTCGACCTTGCCGATCAGGCGGCGGATCTCGTCTTTTTTCAGCAGCAGCTTTTTGGTCCGTACGGCATCCGGGTTGACGTGGGTGGAGGCGGTCTTGAGGGCGTTGATCTGGCAGCCGATCAGGTACATCTCGCCCTCACGGATCACGACGTAGCCATCGGTGAGCTGGACCTTGCCCTCCCGTATGGCCTTGACTTCCCAGCCTTCCAGCACCATGCCGGCCTCGAAGCGTTCCTCGATGAAATAATTGAAGACGGCCTTCTTGTTGTCGGCAATCCGGGCAGATGTTTCGGGTTTTTTGGCCATGGAGATCAGGTGAGGGCAGGCGCCAAACTTACAATTCCGTTTGGGGTGCGAGCCCTGCATTCTATGAAAACCGTTCACAAGTCCGTTCTCATCTGGTACAGCCCGCAGGAAATGTACGAATTGGTCACTGGTGTGGCCGACTATCCCCAGTTCCTGCCTTGGTGCGATCACGCCCGCATCATCGAGGCCCACGAAGGGGGCGCTACGGCCGAGGTTGGCATTGCTTTCAGCGGCATCCACCAGAGCTTCACCACCCGCAACAGCCACATTCCTGGCAGTGAGGTGAAGATGGAGCTGGTCAAGGGACCGTTCTCGCAACTCGAGGGCCGGTGGAACTTCCTGCCGGTGGGCGAGGGTGCCCAGCGGGCCTGCAAGGTCGAGTTGTCCCTGAGCTACGGCTTTTCCAATGCGTTGCTGGGCAAGTTGGTGGGGCCGGTGTTCGACAAGATCGCGGCCAGTCTGGTGGATGCCTTTGTCAAACGCGCCGAGCAGGTCTATGGCGCCTGAGCAGGAGATCGAGGTGCTGGTCGCTTATGCGCCGCAGGCCCGTCAGGTACGTGAGATCGTGCTGCGCCTGCCGGCAGGTGCGACCGTGGCGCAGGCGCTGGAGGCCAGCGGACTGGTGGCGCTTTACCCGGAGCTCGACCTGGCGCAAGTGGCGGTGGGTGTCTGGGGACGCAAGGCGGCACGCAGCCATCTCTTGCGCAGCCAGGACCGGGTGGAGGTCTACCGTGCGCTGAGGGTTGACCCGAAAGTGGCCCGGCGCGAACGTTTCACCAGCCAGGGCAAGGGCCGCACCGGCCTCTTCGCCAAGAAGCGCGCCGGCGCCAAGTCCGGCTATTGACTACTTGCAGTTCTCGTTGATGATGGACTGCAGGCGCTGGCCCTCGATGGCCAGCGCCGCTTCGTCCATGAACTCGCGCTCGCCCTTTTCGTTGATGCGGCTGATGCGTGCGCCGGAGTCCAGGCCGGACTTCGCCTGCACCGCGCGGTTGCAGTTCTCGGCCATCAGGCGCGCATTGCGGTCTTCCTCGGCCTTGCGCTTGGCGGCCTCGGCGTCTTCGGCCTGTTTCCGCTTTTCCTGCAGGGACTTGTCGGTGCCGACCGGGGCAGCAGCCGGGGTGGCCGCGGAGGCCGCAGCAGGCGGCACGGCCGTCACGGTGGTGCCGCGGTTGCCCGGTCGCTTCAGAATGTTCTTGTCCGGAACATCCGCCGGTGGCGGCCGGTCGCTGAAGACCTTGCGGCCATCCTTGTCCATCCATTGCCATTGGGCGCTGGCCGCGAGTGCACAGAAGCACAAGGCCATGCAGATCAGGGAGCGGATTGGTTTCATGGCAGCAGTGTAGCGCCGCCGGGCCCGTTTTCCCGGTCTGTAGGGCCTTGGCTGTGGTGTCGCCGCACCGGGCCGACGGAAAACCGGCCACGAGGCGGGTACAATTCTTTTTTTGGAGCTTAGACATGCGCCTTCTAGGTAAAGCGCTCACCTTCGACGATGTGTTGTTGGTGCCTGCGTATTCCCAGGTCCTGCCCAAGGACACTTCTCTCGCGACCCGTTTTTCCCGCAACATTTCCCTGAACCTGCCCCTGGTCTCTGCGGCCATGGACACGGTGACAGAAGCCCGGCTGGCGATTGCCATCGCCCAGGAGGGTGGTATCGGCATCGTCCACAAGAACCTCAGCGTGGCGGAGCAGGCCGCCCAGGTGGCCAAGGTCAAGCGTTACGAGTCCGGCGTGCTGCGTGACCCGGTGGTCATTCCCCCCGAGACCACGGTGCGTGAGGTGATGAAGCTTTCCGACGAGCTGGGGGTGTCCGGCTTCCCGGTGGTCGTCGCCGGCAAGGTGGTGGGCATCGTGACGGGCCGCGACCTGCGTTTCGAGACCCGCTATGAGCTGCCGGTGCGCGAGATCATGACCCCGCGCGAGCGCCTGGTCACCGTGCCCGATGGCACGACGCCGGCCGAAGCCAAGGCCCTGCTCAACAAGCACAAGCTGGAGCGCCTGCTGGTCGTCAACGACGCCTTCGAGCTCAAGGGCCTGATCACCGTCAAGGACATCACCAAGCAGCTCAACTTCCCGAACGCCGCGCGAGACGCCGCTGGTCGCCTGCGTGTGGGCGCGGCGGTGGGCGTGGGCGAGGGCACGGAAGAGCGTGTCGAGGCGCTGGTCAAGGCCGGCGTGGACGCCATCGTGGTAGACACGGCGCACGGCCACAGCAAGGGCGTGATCGACCGCGTACGCTGGGTCAAGCAGAACTACCCTCAGATCGACGTGATCGGCGGCAACATTGCCACCGGTGCAGCCGCTTTGGCGCTGGTGGAAGCCGGTGCCGACGCGGTGAAGGTCGGTATCGGCCCGGGCTCCATCTGCACCACCCGCATCGTGGCGGGTGTGGGCGTGCCCCAGATCATGGCTATCGACAACGTGGCCACGGCGCTCAAGGGCACGGGCGTGCCGCTGATCGCTGACGGCGGCATCCGCTACAGCGGTGACATCGCCAAGGCCATCGCGGCCGGCGCCGGCACCGTCATGATGGGCGGCATGTTCGCCGGCACCGAGGAGGCGCCGGGCGAGATCGTGCTGTTTCAGGGCCGCAGCTACAAGAGTTACCGCGGCATGGGCTCCATCGGCGCCATGCAACAGGGCAGCGCCGACCGCTACTTCCAGGAATCGACCGCGGGCAACCCGCAGGCCGACAAGCTGGTGCCCGAGGGTATCGAAGGCCGCGTGCCCTACAAGGGCTCGGTGGTCGCCATCATCTTCCAGATGGCCGGCGGCCTGCGCGCCAGCATGGGGTATTGCGGTTGCGCCACGGTCGAAGAGATGCGCAACAAGGCCGAGTTCGTGGAAATCACCTCGGCGGGCATCCGCGAGAGCCACGTGCACGACGTTCAGATCACCAAAGAAGCGCCCAACTACCGCGCTGACTGAGAAAACCGCAGCCCAGGCCCGAACCCCCATCTAAGGCGTTCGGGCCTTTGCCTTTCAGATGGACCGCACCGTTTCTGTACAGCCATGCAACACCAGAAAATCCTCATCCTCGATTTCGGCTCCCAGGTCACGCAGCTGATCGCGCGGCGCGTGCGCGAGGCGCATGTGTATTGCGAGGTCCATCCCTGTGATGTGACGGACGACTGGGTCCGGCAGTTCGCCGCCGATGGCCAGCTCAAGGGGGTGATCCTCTCCGGCAGCCACGCCAGCGTCTACGAGGAAACGACCGACAAGGCGCCGCAGGCCGTGTTCGAACTGGGTGTGCCCGTGCTGGGCATCTGCTACGGCATGCAGACCATGGCGCAACAGCTCGGCGGCAAGGTGGAAAGTGGCCACCAGCGTGAATTCGGCTACGCCGAGGTACGCGCGCACGGCCACACGGCCCTGCTCAAGGACATTGCCGACTTCACCACACCCGAAGGCCACGGCATGCTCAAGGTCTGGATGAGCCACGGCGACAAGGTCACCGCCTTCCCGCCCGGCTTCAAGCTCATGGCGTCCACCCCGAGCTGTCCCATCGCCGGCATGGCCGACGAACAACGCCGCTTCTACGCCGTGCAGTTCCACCCGGAAGTGACGCACACCGTGCAGGGCCGCGCCATGCTGGAGCGCTTCGTGCTGGAGATCTGCGGCACCCGCGCCGACTGGGTCATGCGCGACCACGTCAAGGAGGCGGTGGAGGCGATCCGCAAACAGGTGGGCGACGAGGAGGTCATCCTGGGCCTGTCCGGTGGCGTAGATTCCTCGGTGGCCGCGGCACTGATCCACCGTGCCATCGGCGACCAGCTGACCTGCGTCTTCGTCGATCATGGCCTGCTGCGCCTGAACGAGGGTGACATGGTCATGGACATGTTCGCCGGCAAGCTGCACGCCAAGGTGATCCGGGTCGATGCCAGCGAACTGTTCCTGGGCAAGCTGGCCGGCGTCAGCGAACCCGAGCAGAAACGCAAGATCATCGGCGGCCTCTTCGTCGACGTCTTCAAGGCCGAAGCGGCCAAGCTCAAGGGCGAGGGCGCCAAGGGTGCCAAGTGGCTGGCCCAGGGCACGATCTACCCGGACGTCATCGAGTCGGGCGGTGCCAAGAGCAAGAAGGCCGTGACCATCAAGAGCCATCACAACGTGGGTGGCCTGCCCGAGCAGCTGGGCCTCAAGCTGCTGGAGCCGCTGCGTGACCTGTTCAAGGACGAGGTGCGCGAACTCGGCGTGGCCCTGGGCCTGCCGCACGACATGGTCTACCGCCATCCCTTCCCGGGTCCGGGTCTCGGCGTGCGCATCCTGGGCGAGGTGAAGAAGGATTACGCCGACCTGCTGCGCCGAGCCGACGCCATCTTCATCGAGGAATTGCGCTCGACCATCGATCCGATTTCCGGCAAGACCTGGTACGAATTGACCAGCCAGGCCTTCACGGTTTTCCTGCCGGTCAAGAGCGTGGGCGTGATGGGCGACGGCCGCACCTACGACTATGTGGTGGCGCTGCGCGCCGTGCAGACCAGCGACTTCATGACCGCCGACTGGGCCGAACTGCCCTATGCCCTGCTCAAGAAGGTCTCGAGCCGCATCATCAACGAGGTGCGTGGCATCAACCGCGTGACCTACGACGTGAGCTCCAAGCCGCCGGCCACCATCGAGTGGGAATGAGGGGGCGGGTGATCGACAGAAATGTCGTGTCCTGTCGAATCAGTCTCCGCGCATGAATTTGTCGTGGTCGGCGATGAAGCGCTCCGGTAACTCGAAGAAGGGCAGCGCGCCGGTCGGGTAGACGGAAAAGCGCCAATTGGCACGCCCTTGGAGCCAGCTTCGGCCGCGGTAGTCGGTGAAGTCGCCGCGCTCGCCGTGCGAAAGCCAGACTCGCTGCGTCAATGATTCATAGACGGACAGGATGTCGGCGCTGAACAGGCCGGCCGACAGGAAATACAGCGGTGCGTACTCGGAGCCAGGCAGGCGTGCGGTGAGCACATCGTAGGCCCAGAGCTGCTCGTCGATCGCTTTCGAACCCCAGGTGCGTTCAAGGAAGTAGCGGATGACAGAGGGCCGAGTCAGGCCGCGGTACAGCGCACCGCCCCAGCCCGGCCCTTTCAACGCACGGTGCAGCCAGGGCAACGCACGCGTTGCACCCGCCGGGCCCCGACGCGCCACCTTGCCCCGCAGGCCCGTCGGGCTCACCAGCGCGATGTGGCGAAACCGCTGCGGATGCTCAGCCGCGGCCCGCGCCAGGAACTCGCAGCCGGTGGAGACGGCGAGGGCATCCACCGGTCCGCGATGGCCCCGCGCAGCGATCGCGTCGAGCAGCTGCAGCAGCGCATCGGTCATCAGACGTGGCGTATAGACCCGGTCGCTGCGCTCGGATGCTCCGAAACCCGGCAGGTCGATGGAGTACACAGTGCGCGATGCAAGGTAGTGCTCATGCAGCGGCCGGACTTCCGCTGCAGAGGCTGCCGCGTTGACACTGTGCACCAGCAACAGCGGCGGGCCTGAGCCCGCGACGTAACATGCGACACACCCTGCGCCGCCCTGTGTATAGAAACGCGCGCCGCTGACGGCGGGCGGCAGCTCGTCGCTGGTGCGTTGCGTCTCAGCCTGCATGTGGCAACTCCAGTTCTACCCGGAAGGGCCCGGATTGGCCTTCGCCGATCAACAGCCCGAAAGCCCGGACGTCCGCGAGACGCAGCGGCGGCGCCTGTAAAGGCTGTCCGCGGAAGCGGGCGACGAAATCTCCGGCGATAAAACGCAGCATCGTCCGGATGCGCGGCGCGATGAACGGCGCCTGGTATTGTGCGGCGCCGCGGCCTTCGTCGGTCCTCAGCACGAGGCGGTAACGCTGCCCGTCGCCTTGGACGGCGATCTGCAGCGCGGCGACGTCTGGTGGCAGGCGCAGCGGCCCGCGGAAGGAAGCGAAGCCGCCGCCGTTTGCCAGCGAGACCTCGCCCTCAAACAGAAGGCCCGTGGCCGTGGGGCATAGTCTGGAATGCGACTTGCCACCCATCACATCGTCGTTGATGACTTCGAGCTCCTGCATGCGCGGAGCATACCGTAAGGCCTGTGACGCGACCCATCTGCAGCGCGTGCAGACCAAGGACCAGGGCTGCCTGCGGGCGGCACGGTGGACCGTCTAGCCGGTCCAGTACTCCTGCAGCGGCGCGGCAAGCGCTGGCGATAAAGACCCGCTCGAATGCCCGTGCGCGCGCGCCTTGGCGAATTCTGTGCGCTCGCGCGAGCGTGCAGCCTCTGAATAGGCCTGGGCCAGCCGACCAGCCGCTTCCAGCAGGGCCGGATCCTGCACCACCGTATTGGCCTTGCCACGGATCTGGACCATGCGCCAGGTCTCGTCATGGCCACGCTGCAGTTCGATGGTTGCGACGCGCCTGCTGTTATGGCGCAGGGAAAACACGCGGGTGGCGCCGCTGGCGCAGGCATTGGCATAGGTGCCGATGCAGTGGCGTTGCTCCAGGCCTTCCTCGGCCAGCAAAAAGCCGGAGTCCAGCTCCACGGCCAGGAAAGGGCCGGTGGAATACACCGGCAGCAGCGCAGGCCAGCGCACATCCTTGTCCGGATCGACGGTGATCAAAAGGGCACGATGCCAGTCATCCGAGCGACGACACAGCGAGCGCCAGGTGACACCCTTGAGCACCTCGGCTTGGGCGTAGACGAAGTCAGACACATCCTGCGCTTCGTGGGCCAGGTTGGCTTCCTCGTCGGAGGACAGTCGCGCACGCATGATGGCGCGCAGGAAAATGCGGGCGTTTTCCTCGCGCAGCGCGCCCGGGCGTCCGCGCGTGCGATCGAGGATGCGTTCGACGCCGCGCAGGGCTGGCTGGCAGCGCTCGATGCGCAATGGCTCGTTCTGCAAGGCGCTGGCCAGCAGGTTGATGAAATGCGCAAAGCTGGCCAGGATGCGCGCCGAGGGTGGAAAGAACTGCAGCAGGAAGCGCAGTACCTCGTTGTCCTGCTTGATCAGGAAACGCCAGCCCTGCGGACTCATGCCCGCGGTCAGCAGGCGCATGCGCACGGCGTCGAAGAAGGCTGGTCCTGGCGCCAGGCTCAACCCCGACGCCGGGCTCAGACCGAGCACCAGCAGCGGCAGGCCGCTGTCGTCGGGGGCGAAGGGGAGTTGTTGCGCTTGCGCCGCCACGTGGGCAACCTGTCCCAGGCTGGCGCCGGGCCCGTAGATGGCCTGCGCCAGCGCCAGTACCTGCGGATCGAGCGCCTCGCGCAGCAGCGCACCGCAGTGGGGATCGTCCAGCTTGAGCTCGCCGACCTGGCGTACCTTGGCCCGCAGCGATCCGCGCTGCAGCAGCAGCCGTACGCGCCCCCCCTGGAGTCGCAACTGCGCCAGCCAGTCGCCAGGACCGGGGAAGGGTGCGGATTGCGCGTCACGCAGCGGCAATACGGGATCGATACCGTCGGAATAGGAATGCTGGTGCAGCACGCCATGCAGGGCACTGAGGTCCTGAGTCGTCAGTTCGCTTGCATGGGACAGCGGCAGGGTGCAGTAGGCCGGCTGGGAAGACGCCATGTCGCGCCATTGGAAGCGCGCATTTCGGTTGACGAAGATCTGCAGGGCGCTGGCGTCCAGATCGAGCAGGATGCCCCAGGTCACGTCGCCGCAGTTGTCCAGGCGGGCGGCGGGCATAAAGGGAAAACCGGCATGCCAAGCCTCAAGTTCAGGAAAAGCCGCGAAGGCCTCGGCCCAGGTTTGCAGGCGGCAGCTCTCGCCGAGGTGGTCTTCGCAGAAGGCCTGCATCACAGCCTGGGCTGTCTCTTCGGCGTAGGGGCCGGCATTGGTACCCACGAGCTTCAGGGTGCGTGCGTAGGCGTGCAAGCGAGCCGTGCTGACACTGCGCAGGTAAGCCAGAACCTCGGTCAGCACGCTTTCGCAGCCGCGCTCGCCATGCAGACGCATCAGCTTGTTTTCGCCGTCGACCCGGAATCCTACCAACGCGCCACTCATGCCTGTGCCTGTCGTGCCCTGTACGTGTCTCTGTGGGCATGAAGGTACCAGAAATTCTGTGGCTTGTGGCGCCCCGCTGCTTTGCCTCGGGGTGAATTCAAGGAGGCAGCAGCTAAACTTGACACCCCATGTACCTTCCTCCCCAGTTCAACTCGGAAGATCGCGAACATGCGCTGGCCCTCATGCGCAGCCATCCCTTTGCCAGCCTGATCAGCCCGGACGATGGGGGCCTGCCTTGTGTGACCCATCTGCCGCTGCATGTGCAGGAGGAGGGCCATGGGCTCGTGCTGCTGGGCCATGTGGCCAAACCCAATCCCCACTGGCGTTACCTGCAGGTGCGACCGCAGGCCGTGGTGACTTTCCTCGGGCCGCACGCCTATATGTCGCCCCAGGTTTACCCGGACCTCGTCCGGGTGCCGACGTGGAACTACCTCGCAGTGCATGGCACGGTGCAGGCGACGCTGGTCGAGGATGCCGAAGCCAAGGACGCGCTGTTGAAGAAGCTCATCGGCGACCATGAACCGGCCTACGCGGCGCAGTGGCGTGGCCTGGGCGAGGACTATGCGCACAAGATGCTCGCCGGCATTGTGGCCTTCGAGTTGCGGGTGACGGGGCTGCAGTGCAAGCTCAAGCTGAACCAGCACCGTCCCGAAGCCCACGCGGCGATGAAAGCCGTTTATGCCAAGGGCAACACGAACGAACGGGAACTGGCGGCATGGATGGAACGCCTGGGGCTGCATGGCCACTGATGCTTTCCACATGCAGCAGGCCTTGGTGCTGGCGCGCCAGGCCGCCGAGGCCGGCGAGGTGCCGGTGGGCGCTGTGCTGGTGCACCAGGGCGTCGTGATCGCGACCGGCCACAACGCGCCCATCGTCAGCCACGACCCCACGGCGCATGCCGAGATCCGGGCCTTGCGTGCTGCGGCCGCCAGGCTCGGCAACTACAGGCTGGAGGATTGCGAGCTCTACGTCACGCTGGAGCCCTGTCCCATGTGCGCCGGTGCCTTGCTGCATGCCAGGCTCAAGCGGGTGGTGTTTGGCGCACCTGATCCCAAGACGGGCGCGGCTGGTTCGGTACTGAACCTGTTTGCCCAGTCGCAGCTGAACCACCAGACGGTCGTGCAGGGAGGTGTGCTGGCGCAGGAGTGCGGTGCACTACTTCAGGAATTCTTCCAGCGCAAACGGGAGGCGCAGCGTCGCCTGAGCCAGCCGGTACGCGAAGACGCGGTGCGCACCCCGGAGGCGTGTTTTGTCGATCTGCCGGCGTATCCCTGGGCGCCACACTACCTCAGCGATCTGCCGTCGCTGGCCGGCTTGCGCCTGCATTACCTGGACGAAGGTCCGCGCGATGCGCCGATGACCTGGCTGTGCCTGCACGGCAACCCGAGCTGGAGCTACCTCTACCGCAAGATGATTCCGGTGTTCCTGGCGGCTGGCCACCGGGTAGTGGCGCCGGACCTGATCGGCTTCGGTCGCAGCGACAAGCCCAAGAAGGAGTCCGCCCACAGTTTCAGCTGGCACCGGCAGGTGCTGCTGGAGTTCGTCGAAAGGCTGAACCTGAACCACATCGTGCTGGTCGTGCAGGACTGGGGTGGGCTGCTCGGCCTGACCCTGCCCTTGGCGGCGCCGCGGCGGTACCAGGACCTGTTGGTGATGAACACCATGCTGGCCACCGGCGATCAGCCCTTGCCGGCGGGGTTTCTGGCCTGGCGCGAGATCTGCGCCAAAAAACCGGATTACAGCGTCGCACGCCTGCTGGCGCGTGGTAACCCGTCGATGAGTGAAAAGGAGGCCGCTGCCTATGACGCGCCCTTCCCGGATCGCGGCCATCGCGCGGCATTGCGGGCGTTTCCGCCCATGGTGCCGGATACGCCCGATGCCGATGGCGCCGCCATTTCGCGCCAGGCGCGTGATTTCTGGCAGCAGCAATGGCAGGGCCGTTGTCTGATGGCCGTGGGCATGCAGGATCCGGTGCTGGGCTGGCCGGTCATGCAGCAGCTGCAGCAGGCGATACACGGCTGCCCCGAACCCATGCGCGTGGAGCAGGGTGGACATTTTGTCCAGGAGCAGGGCGAGGTGATCGCCCAGGCCGCGCTGCGGCATTTCTCGCCGCGATAATCAGCAGCTTCATGAAGAAACACATCTACATCTATTCGCCCTCGGGTGCCGTGCGCGACAAGGCCGCTTTTCGTCGCGGGGTCAAGCGCCTGCAGGCCCTGGGCCACGAGGTCGAGACCGACGAAGCGGCACTGGCCAGCCACCAGCGTTTTGCCGGCGATGACACGACGCGACTCGCCGCGATCGACCGGGCGGCTGCCAGCGGCGCCGACGTGGCGATGATTTCGCGTGGCGGTTATGGCCTGACGCGTATCCTGCCCGGCATCCACTACAAGCGCGTGGCCAGGGCGATTGAAAAAGGCACGCAGTTCGTCGGCCTGAGCGATTTCACGGCCTTCCAGCTGGCGGTGCTGGCCCGCTCCGGCGCCGCAACATGGGCCGGCCCCTCCCTGTGCGAGGGTTTCGGCGTGAGTGACCAGGCGGAGGTGGCCGATGGCCATGGTACTGGCGGCCAGGGCGGCTCGGACGAGATCATGGAGGCCTGTTTTGACGACATGGTCCAGGGACAGGGGGAGGGCGCGGGCTGGCGCCAGCACAAGGAGCACGAAGCCGACATCGCCGCGGCGGGGTCATTTCACGCCCGCCGTCTGGGTGACACGGCCAGCTTCAAGGTCAACGACGGCGTGCTCTGGGGCGGCAACCTGGCCGTGTTGTGCTCCCTGCTGGGCACACCATTTTTCCCCCGGGTGGAGAATGGCATCCTGTTTCTGGAGGATGTGGCCGAGCACCCGTACCGGATCGAGCGCATGCTGACCCAGCTGCTGCATGCAGGAGTGCTGGCGCAGCAGAAGGCTATCGTGCTGGGACAGTTCACCGGCTACAAGCTGGTGCCGCACGACAAGGGTTTCAGGTTGCAGACGGTGATCAACTGGCTGCGCAGTCAGCTCAAGGTACCCGTTCTGACCAATCTGCCTTTTGGTCATGTCCCGACCAAGGTGCTGCTGCCGGTCGGGCGGACTTGCGATCTGGTGGTGCAGGGGCGTGATGCTCTGCTGCTCTGGGGCGATGACGCCCACAGGGATTGAGTCCGCCGCGGCGAGTTCAGCGGCCCAGAGTGCCCGGCCGCGAGATCATGCCCCTGGGCAGCAGGCCTTCGAACATGCCGGTGATGATGCGTATTTTCTGATTGGCCACACCTTCTCCCTGCAGTGAGGAGATGGCGACCATGATGTCGGCACGCAGGTACCACAGGCCTTGCAGGTCCGGCGCAAATAGCACACGTCGCTCGATATGCGGGTAGCTGATGCAACCCTCGTCACCCAGGGAGTCCAGCATGGCCTGGCGGATATCCTCGATGCGGACCGTGGCGTGAGCTTCATCCACCAGGGGGCGACCCAGCAGCCCCTGCATGCTGCTGATGAATTGACTGGCCAGTTTGTTCATGGGTTCTTGTATGTATGGATCGACCGACTCAACGACTTTTGCAGCGTAATTTCGCAGCGTGTTTCCCACAATCGATTTATGCCCCGAATGTCTTCGTAAAACAACATATAAATCAATCATTTACCCAAGATACATGAGGCAACATCAGAAGGCTGTATGCTTGTCCAGCCGATGAGTCTGATGGCCGTGCCTCGGTATCCAAGTGATCAGCGATGCCCTAAACTACCTCCAGAAGAAATCAATCAAGTCCGCGCATGGGTGTCAACACCACCGTCGTTTTTACTGATCTGACCGGCAGCACCTCCGTTTTCGAGTCACTAGGCAATATCAGGGCCACGCGTGCCGTCACGCAATTGACGCGCTGGATTTGTGAAGTGCTGCAAGCCCAGGGGGGGCAGGTCATCAAGACCCTGGGCGATGGCGTCCTGACCGTGTTCAAGGACGCCACCGTGGCGGTCAATGCTGTGGTGGACCTGCAGCGCCAGCACCAGATGAATCTCCTGCAGCAGCCGCTGGCTGAGCATTTGCCGATACGGGTAGGTGTGGCGACCGGCGAGGTGGAGATCGTCAATGGTGACTGTTATGGCGATGCGGTCAACATCGCTTCGCGCCTGTGTGATCTGGCTGGCCCACATGAGATATGGGCTGAGAGTCCCGATATCGACTATTCCAGCCGAGCCAACGGCATCCGCTATCGGCCGCTGGGCCCGATCAGCGTGCGCGGCCGTGTCGAGCCCTGCAATGTCTACCAGGTCGAGTGGCACGAGGACCAGTCCACCGACTTCATCACCATGCAGGGTGATATCGATCCGATGAGCAAGGCCGCCAAGGCCGACGCGCTGGGCCAGGAAGTCCATCTGGCCTGGGGCGAGGAAAAGCGTGTTTTCCGTGCTTTTGAACTGCCGGCCCACATGGGGCGTATACGCCATTGCGAATTTGTCGTGCCAGACCCTCGGGTGTCACGCACGCATGCGCGGCTGGAGTGGCGTCACGGTCGCATCATGCTGATCGACATGAGCAGCTATGGCACCTGGGTCCGTTTTGTGGGCGCCCGTTCTGAACTCCTGCTGCGGCGCGAGGAGTGTGTGCTGCACGGGCGCGGACAGATTGCCCTCGGTGCTTCATTTGCCGACGCGAGTGCACCGACGGTGAGTTTCGAGGTCAATTAAATCCATCATTTCTTTATCGGGCCTATTATTAACATAATATACATCGTATCAATTTAATAAGCAAGCCGATAACAGATCGCGCTCCGAAAATTTAAAAAAATTTCTTTTAAATCATATGGATATATTGCATATCGATAAATGACTTTAAAAGTTAAGGCATTGACTTGTCTGAGTACTGAGACCCGAAACGGGATCAAGCCAGCGCCGTCGCACCGCTGAAAAGCCGTTCGAAATTGCGGCTGGTCGTTTCGGCGACAGTTTCGACGGGGCACGCGCGGAGCTGCGCAATCTGCTGGGCCACGTAGGGAACGTAAGACGGATTGTTGGTCTTGCCCCGGTGTGGCATGGGGGCCAGGTAGGGGCTGTCGGTTTCGATCAACATACGGTCCAGCGGCACAAAGCTGGCCACTTCACGCAGGTCGGCCGCATTCTTGAAGGTCAGGATGCCGGAAAAGGAGATGTAAAAACCCAGGTCCAGTGCGGCGCGCGCCACCGCCATGGTCTCGGTAAAGCAATGGAATACGCCGCCTGCCGCGCCCGGTGCGCCGTCCTCGCCCTCCTCGCGCAGGATGGCCAGGGTGTCGTCGGAGGCGCTGCGCGTGTGGATGACCAGCGGCTTGGACAGCTGACGCGCCGCCCGGATATGGGTTCGAAATCGTCCCCGCTGCCATTCCATGTCGGCCACGGTGCGTTCACCCAGCCGGTAATAGTCCAGGCCGGTTTCACCAATACCGATGACCCGTGGCAGGCGGCCCCGTGTCAGCAGGTCGTCCAGTGTGGGTTCGGTCACGCCTTCGTTGTCGGGGTGCACCCCGACCGTAGCCCAGAAATTGTCGTACGCCAGGGCCAGGCCATGCACCTGGGCGAACTCTTCCAGCGTGGTGCAGATGCACAGGGCGCGTGTCACCTGCGCCGCGCTCATCGCCTCACGGATCCGCGGCAGGTCTTCCTGCAGTTCAGGAAAGCTCAGGTGGCAATGGGAGTCGGTGTACATGGGCAAAAAATGGGAAACGCCCGGCGCGATGGCGCGCCGATGGCAGCAACGGCCTCAGATGGTCTGCGTGGACCGGTCCGAACTCAGGTGCGAGCCCAGGATTTCTTCAATCTTGTTCTTGAGCAGACGGGATTTCTCGTCCGAGGGGAAACGCACTCCGACCCCCTGGGTTCGGGTTCCCGCTGCCTTGGCCGGGGTGACCCAGGCTACTTTGCCAGCCACCGGATAGCGCTGGTTGTCGTCGGGAAGCGACATGAGCACGTAGACATCGTCGCCAAGACGGTATTCGCGCGTGGTCGGGATGAACACGCCGCCTTCGGCGAACAAGGGAATGTAGGCGGCATAGAGTGCGGCTTTTTCCTTGATGGCCAGCTGGATGACACTGGGCCGGGGCGGGCTAATAGGGGCGGCGGTGGACATGGGTGTGTGCTGTAAAAGGCTAGTTTAGAGCGGTTTGAGCGCGACTCACAAGGGCCTCGATCATCAGGCCGGTGTTGTAAGGATGCTCGGCGCTGCGGCTTTCCCGTTCCAGTTCACGTTGCCAAGCACTGAGCGCCGTCAGATTCACCTGCATTGGCAGGTCGCTTGCGTCGAAATAGCGGGGCTGGGCGCCCACGCCCATGGCCATCAGGTCGTGGCAGATCTTGTGCAGGGCATCGATCAGCTGGGCCGGGCTCCAGTCGGCCAGGACGGCCAGCTCACCGCGTTGCAAGGCCCGCGGCAGCTTGCGCCAGTTGGCCGGGTCGCGCCCGGAGGCCGGGAATTGCAGGGCGTCGTCGGGGCGACCGCCGGCGGCGCGCAGCAGGGTGCGGGCATCGGCTGCGGCCACGCCCTGCTCCTGTAGCCATGACATGGCATCGGCTTGCAGGGGCCAGGTCATGGTGTGGCCCAGGCAGCGGCTGCGGATGGTGGGCAGCAGCTGGTGTGCCGCCTCGCTGGCCAGCACAAAGCGCACATCCCCGGGGGGCTCCTCCAGTGTCTTGAGCAGGGCATTGGCCGTGACGTGGTTCATGCGCTCGGCTGGATAGACCAGAACCGCCTTGCCGCGACCGCGCGCACTGGTGCGCTGGGAGAACTCGATGGCGTCGCGCATGGCCTCGATGCGGATCTCCTTGCTGGGCTTGCGCTTCTTGTCGTCGATGTCGCTCTGGGACTTCTCGTCCAGTGGCCAGCCCAACTCCAGCATCACGGTTTCGGGCATCAGCACGCAGAGATCGGCATGCGTATGGACGTCGATGGCATGGCAGGAAGGGCAGTGGCCGCAGGCGCCCTCCTCCCTTGGCTGTTCGCACAGCCAGGCTCGCACCAGCGACAGGCCCAGGCTGTACTGCCCCAGGCCCGATGGCCCCTGCAGCAGCCAGGCGTGGCCGCGCTGGGCCAGCAGCTGGCGACTTTGTGCCGCAATCCAAGGCGCCAGACCGCTCATGCCAGCCAGCCCCTGTCCTGAACCGCGGACAGGACGTCCTGCCAGACGGCTTCGCGGCTTTGCGCGGCATCGATGCGCGCGAAGCGCTGCGGATCCTGCGCTTGGCGCTGGGCATAGCCGGCTGCTACGCGGCTGAAAAATGCCACCGGCTGGGCTTCGAACTTGTCGGGCACACGTGCGCCGGCCAGCCGTTGCGCGGCGATCGCCGGGTCCAGGTCGAACCAGACCGTCAGGTCGGGCTGGCGCAGCTTGGACGTTCCAGGAAGCGCCTGAACCCAGCTTTCCAGCAAGCCCAATATCGCCGGGTCAAAACCGCGGCCACTGCCCTGGTAGGCAAAGGTGGCGTCGGTAAAACGGTCGCACAGGACCACGTCACCTCGGGCCAGGGCCGGCTCGATCAGCTGTTGCAGGTGGTCACGCCGTGCAGCGAAGACCAGCAGGGCCTCGGTCATCGCGTCCATGGGATCGTTCAGCACCATGGTGCGCAGCTTTTCCGCCAGTGGCGTGCCGCCGGGCTCGCGTGTGAGTGTCACGCCGCGCCCGCAGGCGCGGAAAGCCTGGGCCAGGCCTTCGATGTGGGTCGACTTGCCGGCGCCATCAATGCCTTCAAAACTGATGAACACACCGGGCATTCAGCGCTGCCCCAGCTGGTATTTGCGGACCGCACGGTTGTGTTCTTCAAGCGTAGCGCTGAACTCGCTGGTGCCATCACCCCGCGAGACGAAGTACAGAGCCTTGGTCTGTGCCGGCTGTACGGCTGCCAGCAGTGCATCCTGGCCCGGCATCGAAATGGGGGTGGGCGGCAGACCGGCGCGGGTGTAGGTGTTCCAGGGCGTGTCGGCCTGCAGATCGCGTTTGCGCAGGTTGCCGTCGAACTTTGCCCCCAGGCCGTAGATCACGGTCGGGTCCGTCTGCAGCCGCATGCCGATGCGCAGGCGATTGTTGAAGACTCCCGATATCTCGGCGCGGTCGGAGGGGCGGCCAGTTTCCTTCTCGACGATGCTGGCCAGAATGAGGGCGTCGTCCGGGGTCTTGAGCGGGCTGTCGGGCGCGCGTTCGGCCCAGGCCGCAGCCAGGCGCTGGTCCATCTCCAGCAGGGCGCGCCGCAACAGGGCCAGGTCGCTCGATCCCTTGGCATAGGCATAGGTGGTGGGGAAAAAACGTCCCTCCGGAGACAGGCCCGGGCGGCCAAGTTTTTCCATGATGGCACCGTCGCTCAGGTCCTTGATCTCAGACTTGAGCCGATCCGCCTTGCCCAGCAGTTCGCGCCACTGGGTGAAGGTCAGGCCTTCCACCAGCGTCACGCTGCGTTGTGCCACTTCGCCGCGGACCAGTTTGGCCAGCAGCGTGCGCGGCGTCGGGCTGCGGCTGATCTCGTAGCTGCCCGCCTTGATCTGGCGGGCCTGACCCGACAGGCGGATCCACCAGTAGAGCAATTGCGGGTCGACCTCGACCCCCTCCTGGACCAGGGACTGCACCACGGCGCGTGCGGACATGCCAGGCACGACGGTCACCTCCACGGTGTCGGTCTTCAGTGCCAGGGGCTGCTGCAGCCACCAGGTGGCGCCGGCAAAGAGCAGGCTGGCGAGCAGGAACAAAAGTGACGCGATGAATTTCACAGCCCTACGGCTCCTATGTGTACAGTGGACGATGATAATTCACCCCCATGAACTCCATGCTGAACGGTCTGACCCCCCTGCCCCATCTGGGCGTGATCCGAGCCCAGGGCGACGATGCCGCCAAATTCCTGCATGGCCAGCTGACCCAGGACTTTTCCCTGCTGGGCCTGTCCGAAGCCCGCCTGGCGGCCTTCTGCTCGGCCAAGGGCCGCATGCAGGCCAGTTTCATCGCCTTCAAGCGCAGCCATACCGACATCCTGCTGCTCTGCAGTCGCGACCTGCTGGCGCCCACGCTCAAGCGCCTGTCGATGTTCGTGTTGCGCGCCCAGGTCAAGCTCAGCGATGCGAGCGCGGAATGGGCTCTGCATGGCCTGGCCGGCGAGGCGGTGCAGGCCCTGGTGCCCGGCACCCATAAGCCCTGGAGCCGCCAGGATATCGGCGCCGCCAGTGTGGTGCATCTCTACCCGGCCGATGGCACGCCTCGCGCTCTTTGGGTGGCGCCCACCGGCACGCCGGCTCCGGCGGGGGCCGTGATGAAACACGAGGACTGGCTCTGGAGCGAGGTGCGCAGCGGCGTGGCCACGCTGACCCAGCCCCTCTTCGAGGCTTTCGTGCCGCAGATGCTCAACTATGAGTCGCTGGGGGGCGTCAATTTCAAGAAAGGCTGCTATCCCGGACAGGAGGTGGTGGCGCGCAGCCAGTTCCGTGGCACGCTCAAGCGCCGTGGCTATATCGCGCACAGTGCGACCGCGATGCAGGCTGGTCAGGAGGTCTTCGATGCGGCTGACACCAGCCAGCCCTGTGGTATTGTGGTCCAGGCCGCTGCGGCGCCGAATGGTGGTTTCGACGCCATCGTCTCGATGCAGACGGCGGCTTCAGGTGGCCGCTTGGAGCTGGGGCAGGCCGGCGGGCCGGCGCTGGAACTGTGGCCCCTGCCCTACCCGCTGCTTGAAGACATCTGAACGGCGCTCACAGCCGGTTGCGATAAGGTAGCGGGATCTGCCTGCGCAGGCTGTCCCGCTGCTCCTCGGGCAGCGCCTGTAATGCCGCACGGTAGGCCTGCAGGGCGCGCGCCGGATCCTGTACCTGGGGTGAGGCATGGATCTGTGCGAGCCGCAACCAGCCTTCGACGGCTGTTGCGGGCCAGCCTCGCACGCGCAGGGTCAGCGCTTCGATCGCCAGGGGCCAGTCCTGGCGCCTCATACCCATCTGATAGGCCTGGCTCAGCAACTCGTAATCGTAGATGCCCTCGGCCAGGCTGGCCTTGGTGATGTCCAGTGCCTGATCTTCCTGGCCGGTCTGCAGCAAAAGCGCCACCTGCAGGGAGCGTACTTCGACGGCACGGGGCTGCAGAGCCTGCGCCCGCTCCAGATAGGACCAAGCACGGGCCTGGTCGCCTGCCTGACCGTACGCGCGCCCCAGGTTGGTCATCAGCACCACGATGTAGGGGCGCGAGGCATCCACCGATTCCCAGATCCAGGTGGCATTGCGCCAGTCCCCCCACCGAACCAGTTCGTCTGCCACCATGGGGGTGATCTTGCGATAGTGCGGATGGATGGCGATACCCTCACGCACGAGCTGCAGCATCTCGGCCTTGTGGCTGTCCCATGAAGGGTCGTCCGGCCGGCCTGAGGCACTGATGTTCAGGGCCATCTGGGCTGCGCGCACCAGACGGGATTCGCTGGCCCAGGCCTGGCGTGTGATCCATGTCGCCAGCAGCAGGCCGAGCAGCAGCAAGATACCGGTCACACGCCAGCCCCAGGCCTGCACGTTCCAGGCCGGCGCTGCGTCCGCGGCCAGCGCCCTGTCCGAGGCCGCTAGCAGGGACAGGCAAATCGCAAAGAGTGCACCGGTGGCGGCCAGATGCCAGGGGAAACCGGCCAGACCGACGGTGAACAGTGCCAGCAGCGAAGCCAATGCGATGGCACGTCCGGGCGCTTCGGCTTCGTTGCTGCCCCCCATGAGTTGCCAGGTGCGCTGCGCTGCCTGCAGCAGGTAGACGACCAGGGCGAGCAGGAAGAGCCAGCCCACCAGTCCGTATTCGGCGACCAGTTGCAACGGTTCGTTGTGTGCGTAATAGTCTTCCTCAAGCGTCATCCCCTCGGACTGGTAACGCGGGATCTGGACTTCCCAGGCGCCGGCACCTACGCCGCTCCAGGGATGTGCCATCACCATGCGGGCATTGGACTGCCACATGGCAAGGCGGGTGCCCGCTGAACCGGCCACATATTCACTCTGCTGGCCCAGCGACTGGGCGCGAAGCAGGCTGCGTGTCAGCGCCGTCTGGCCAGGCTGTTCCCGGTTCAGCTGGGCATTGCCGGCAGGCACCGAGCCCAGGCCCAGCAGTGTCAGCGCAAAGACCGCCAGCGCCAGCGCCTTTTGCGCGCGCGACCAGCCCGGCCAGACGAACTGTGCCCGAAACAGGTACAGCACGAGCAGCAGCACCGGGGTCAGTGCCAGCAGGGCCAACAGGGCCGAGCGTGTGCCTGTCATCAGGAGAGCCAGTAGGGTGAAGGCCAATGTGAAGACGCGCAGCACCAACTGCCCGGTACCCTGCGACTGCGCGGCCAGCCAGACGGAAAATGGCAGTGCGCAGACCAAGTACTCGGCCAGGAAGTTGCGGTTGGAGAAGGTCGCCCCCGGCATGGCCGCCTGTGGAAAGAGGCGCAGATCGGCCCAGAACTGCAAGGCGGCCCAGAGCGCGGCCACGACGGCACCCCAGTGGACGCCATTGGCGAGCATGGACAGGCTGCTGCGTTGCAGGACCTGCAGGCCCAGACCGAGCAGCAGCGCGAAGACGAACCAGCGTACCGCTTCCACGGCAGCCAGGTAGGTATGCGACCAGGCCATGCTGCCGAGCGCCCAGGCCAGCAGCAGCAGGGGCAGCCACAGCAGGGGATGCCAGTACACCGCCCGCGGCTCGCGCAGCTGATCACGGCACAGCAGCAGGGCCGCGCCCAGGGCGGAAAAGGCCACCAGGGCCGACTTCAGGGTGTCCTGCAACAGCAGTTCGCTGGGCACACCGACGGCCGGCACCAGCAGCAGCATGGCGGCCAGCACGAACACCACGCGGTCGTGGCCCCGGGGCCAATTTGTCTTCGCCGTCAACAAGCTCACGCAGCGGCTCCCGTCAGCGCCCGGCTCATCTCGAGGTGGGGGATGCCGGCTTCCTCGAAGGGCTCACCCTCCCCTTCGAAGCCCAGCTGGCGGTAGAAGCCTTCCGCGCTGCGTTGTGCATGCAGGACGACCTGGTGGTCGCCACGCTGGCGCGCAGCGTCCATCAGCGCGTGCAGCAGGTCGCGGCCCAGGCCGCTGCCGCGCAAGACGCGGCTGACCGCCATGCGGCCGATCCTGGCCACGTCCGGCCCGTGCTGCAGCAGACGTCCCGTGGCCACCGGCATGCCCAGGCGGTTGTAGGCCACGGCGTGCAGGGCCGTGGCGTCGTCCTCGTCCCATTCGAGCTCGACCGGGATCTGCTGCTCGTGCACAAAGACCTCGGTGCGGATCTGGCGCGCGGCCTCACCCAATTGGGCCCAGGCACCGAGGCGAATCTCCACCATGGCCTCGCCGGCCTCATAACCCGTCAGCGTGTCGCGGAGGGCCTGCGGCACGGGCTTGGAGGTCTGGATGGCCGGGTCGGCGTAGACGTAGATGAGTTCACCCTCGACCAGCAGCGTGTCGCCGCGGAACACACCCGCGCGAAACTGGATCGACGAGTTGCCGATGCGCTCGCACTTCATGCCGATGTGCAGCTGGTCGTCGTAACGCGCCGAGGCGTGGTACGCCAGGCTGGCCTTTTTGACGTAGAGGTCGCCGCCCAGATGTTCCATGGCGGCCTCGTAAGGCAGGGCCAGGGCGCGCCAGTAGTCGCTGATGGCGGTGTCGCAGTACATCAGGTAGTGCGCGTTGAAGACGATCTTCTGCATGTCCACCTCGGCCCAGCGCACACGCAGGGGGTGGAAGAAGCGGAAGTCGGCGCGGGTGGTGGTGTGCTTGTTCATGCGGTCTGGAAGGCGTGTTTCAGCGCCCGCGCGGCATCGGCGTGGGCCTGCAGGGCTTCGGGTATGGCGCGGCCCATCTTGATGAATTCGTGGACCACGCCGCGGTAGATTTCCAGGTCGACGGCCACGCCGGCGGCACGCAGCTTGTCGGCGTACATCACCCCCTCGTCCACCAGCGGGTCGCATTCGGCCAGGCCAATCCAGGCCGGCGCCACGCCGTCCACATCCGGGGCGTGCAATGGTGCGAAGCGCCAGTCGTCGCGGTCGGCCGGGGTGTTGACGTAATGGTTGAAGAAATACGTGATGTGCGGCTCCTCGATCACGAAGCCCTCGGCAAAGGTCTTGTGCGAGGGGGTGTCCTGATGCGCCGCACAGCCCGGGTAGAACAGCAGCTGCAGGGCCAGCGGCAGGCCGGCCTTGCGCGCCTCGATGGCATTCACGATGGCCAGCGTGCCGCCCGCGCTGTCGCCGCCCACGGCCAGGCGGCTGCCGTCCAGGCCCAGGGCCCCGGCCTGCGCGGCCAGCCACTGCAGGGCATCCCAGGCGTCGTTGGCGGCGGTAGGGAACTTGTGCTCGGGCGCTAGCCGGTAATCCACCGAGAGCACGGCGCAGTGCGCCAGATGGCTCAGGTGGCGGCACAGCGCATCGTGCGTGGACACGCTGCCTATGGTGAAGCCGCCGCCGTGGAAGTAAAGCAGCACCGGCAGATGGTCCTGCGCCGGCGCATAAAGCCTGGCTGGCAGGGCCTGGCCGTCGCGTGTCGGGATGCTCAGGTCCTGCACGCGTGGCAGCTTGTGGCCCGGAATGTCCAGCATGCTGGAGCCCACCTCGTAGACCTGGCGCGCCTGCTGCGGGCTCAGTGCATGCAGGGGCAACTGGCGCACGCGCGCCATGCGGTCGAGCACCTGGTGCATGGCCGGGGTCAGCAGGGCACGCGGGTTGCGTTGGTGACTCATGGGTGGCGATTTGCTTGCTAAAGTGGCCGGATTCGAAGCTTTTGATCGTACACCGCGGAGACAAACCACCATGGCGCTTATCTACTACATCACCCAGGTCCAGTTCGATTTCGGCGCGATCAGGCTGCTGAAGCAGGAGTGCGAGCGCAACGGCATCAGCCGCCCGCTGATCGTGACCGACGCCGGCGTCAAAGCCGCCGGTCTGCTGCAGAAGGCGCTCGACGCCCTGCCCGGCATGCGCGCGGCCGTCTTCGACCAGACGCCATCCAACCCGACCGAGGCCGCCGTGCGGGCTGCCACCGCGATCTACCAGGCGCAGCAGTGCGACGGCCTGATCGGGCTGGGGGGCGGCAGCGCCATCGACTGCGCCAAGGGCGTGGCGATCGCCGCCACGCACGAAGGCCCGCTCAAGACCTACGCCACCATCGAAGGCGGCTCACCGAAGATCACCTCTCAAGTGGCGCCGCTGATCGCCGTGCCCACCACGGCAGGCACCGGCAGCGAAGTGGCGCGTGGCGCCCTCGTCATCGTCGACGACGGCCGCAAGCTGGGTTTCCATTCCTGGTCTCTGGTACCCAAGACTGCCATCTGCGACCCCGAACTCACGCTGGGCCTGCCCCCGAAGCTCACGGCGGCCACCGGCATGGACGCCATCGCGCATTGCATGGAAACCTTCATGGCCCCGGCCTTCAATCCGCCGGCCGACGGCATTGCGCTGGACGGCCTGCAGCGCGCCTGGGCGCACATCGAGCGCGCCACCAAGGATGGCAGCGACCGCGAAGCGCGCCTGAACCTGATGAGCGCCTCCATGCAAGGCGCCATGGCCTTCCAGAAAGGCCTGGGCTGCGTGCATTCCCTGAGCCACAGCCTGGGCGGCGTGGACCCGCGCCTGCACCATGGCACGCTCAACGCCATGTTCCTGCCGGCGGTCATCAACTTCAATGCCGGTGCCGAGTCGATCCAGAAAGAGTCGCGCCTGTTGCGTCTGGCCCAGGCCATGAACCTGGACTCGGCCGGCGACATCGCCTTGGCCATCAAGGACATGAACGCCCGCCTGGGCCTGGCCAGCGGCCTGCGTGAGATGGGCGTGAGCGAGAGCCAGTTCGATGCCGTCATCAGCGGCGCGCTGGCCGACCACTGCCACAAGACCAACCCGCGCATCGCCAGCGCGGACGACTACCGGGCCATGCTGCAGCAGGCGATGTGAGCCTGAAGGCCGTGAGTCGCTTACTTGAAGAGGCAGTTCTTGGCGTAGTCCGCCGCCTCGTTGGCCGTCCAGTCACCCTTGGGCTTGGCCTGCAGCTGCTCACACCAGGCCTTGCTGCCGACTTCAGGTGAGCACGCCGTCAGCAGCATGACAACGGCGAATGTTGCGATCAGCTTGTGCATGGGATAGCTCCTGGAGAGAGGGTGGACGCAGTCGCTCAGAGCGGCTGCAGTTGCGTCGGGTCCGGCTGGTCCAGCCAGGCCTGGAATTCGTCGGCCAGCTGGCGGCTCATCTGCACGGCCTGGCTCCACACCTGCACACGCGCGGCCAGGTCGTTACCGTAATGGGTGAAGTCCTGGCGGTCGGGCAATTTGCCGTTGGGCAAGGTCCGGATCCATTCAGGATTCGGCGCCAGCAAGAGCATGTTGTCCAGATGGTGCGTGGCCCGGTGCCGCCACTTGAGCGCCTTGTCCAGCCAACCCGGCACTACGGCGCGCTGGAAATGCGGGTAGAGCACCAGGCCGGGCCGCTGTGCGGCATCGGGCGCAGCGGCGTAGTTCAGGTGCAGGTGGTAGTCGGTGATGCCGCCGTCCCAGTAAGCGCCGGATGGCGCGCCGGGGATGTCGTGCACGGCCTGCAATGCGAAGGGGATCGAGCAGCTGGCCTGCAGGGCCGGATAGAAGTTGTCTGCGTCCAGTGGCAGCTGGCGGGTGCGGTAGTCGTGGCTGTCAAAGGGCAGCGCGGCATGGCGGGTGGAAAACACCACACGCTCCAGCCAGGCGCCCATGGCCTTGCGCCGTACCGTGTTGGTGAGGAAGGCCCCCAGGTAACCCAGTGGCGTGCGCAGGCCGTGCTCGCGCCTCAAGATATGGCGGCCGCGCGAAGTCACGACATGCAGTCGGTAACGCGCATGCTGCAGCACCTGCGCTTCACGGCCGCCGTAAAAAGAGCGCAGGTTCTGCCCGAACATCTCGCTCACATGGTGGGCACTGGGCAGCTTGTTGCCGGGCCGGAACTCGTAATGCTGGCGGATGTAGTCGTGCTCCAGCCGCTCGAAGGCTGCCACCGGATCGTCCAGGCAGGCCGTGGCCATGCGCCAGGCCCCGATCGAGGCGCCGACCAGGTCGACCGGCTGGGCCGACTGCGGCAGCCACTGGCCGAAGAGGTAACGGTCCAGCGCCCCCAGGATCAACCCCTTGGGTCCTCCAGCGGCCGCCGGGATGGTGTGGATGTGGGCCGGCAGCAGGCCATGCCGGCGGATGTGCTCGCGGGCCGCCGGCCCGGCGTACAGATTCAAGGCTTTCATGCGGGAAGCATCAGGGAAAACAGCGCTCAGCCTTTCAGGTGTGGGCGGACCAGTCGAAGGGGTCCTGCTGCAGGACCATGTCTATGTCCAGATCCAGCACCTCGCCCACTTCGCCGGGGAAGGTCACGGCCAGGGCACGCTCGTTGAGTTGGGCTTCCCGGGCGCGGGCGCGCCAGGTGGCGAGGTGGATGACCCCGGCCAGCGGCTCGTAGACGTTGTTGGAGAACGGTGCGTACTGGTGCTCCAGGGCGTCGATGATGGGTTGCGGAAAGCGCCACTGGCGCGCATAAGCGGCGCCGACATGGGCATAGTTGTAGCCAAAGCGCATGAACTCGGCCTTGGCACGCTTGAGGTCCAGCGGCCCGAGCTCCTTGTTCAGCAGGGCCATTTCGGCCGGCATGCCGGCATGCATGACCAGCTCGCCGATGGCATGGATCAGGCCGCAGGTGAAGGCGGCGCCCTGGTTCTGCCGGGTCACGCCGGCCAGCGAACGCGCCAGCTTGGCCACGTTGAGGCTGTAGACCCAGAACTGCGGCAGGTTGATGCCGGGGATGCCCTTGAGGGAGGCGGCCGACGCGGCCTCTGCCGCCATATGGCGTATGTGGGACAGCTCCAGGATGGCCAGGGCCTCGGCGGCGCTGTTGACCTTGCCCGAGAGCCGGAACGGCGGTGTGTTGGCCGTCTGCAGCACACGGGTGGTCAGGGCCGGGTCGGTGCTGATGAGCTGGGTGATGTTCTTCAGGTCAGTGACCCCGCGGTCCAACTCGCTGAGCAGCAGCGCGACGACCTTGGGGATGCTGGGCAGCACGATGGGTGACGCCAGCAGGGCATTCAACTCCATGGCTACGGTCTCCGGGCATCGTTCGGGCTCATGGCGACATTATGTCCTGCCCTCACCCGCTGCGTCGAGCCGCCAGCGCCCTGGGCGACAGGGGCGAGCCCCCTGTCCGGGCCGCCGTCTGCTCCCCGCCCCTAGGCTCAGCGTTTGAGCTTGGCGAAGGCCGAAGCCATGGCCGATTGGGGCGCCGGACCGTTGTCGCGGCGCGGCTGCTGCTGGCCACGCCCCGCCCCTTCGTAACGGTTCTCGCGCGGGGCGTCGCGCCGGGCTGGCGCGGCGTCGAGTTTCATGGTCAGGCTGATGCGCTTGCGCGCCACGTCCACCTCCAACACCTTGACCTTGACGATGTCGCCGGTCTTGACGACCTCGCGCGCGTCGCTCACGAACTTGTTAGCCAGCTGGCTCACGTGCACCAGGCCGTCCTGGTGCACGCCCAGATCGACGAAGGCGCCGAACTGGGCCACGTTGCTGACCGTGCCTTCGAGCACCATGCCCTCCTTCAGGTCCTTGATGTCGTCCACGCCCTCGTTGAAGCGCGCCACCTTGAAGTCGGGGCGCGGGTCGCGGCCCGGCTTCTCCAGTTCGCCCAGGATGTCCTTGACGGTGATGACGCCAAACTGTTCGTTGGCGAACAGCTCGGGCTTGAGGGTTTTGAGCATCTCGGACCGGCCCATGAGCTCGGTCACCGGTTTGCCCGTCTGCGCCATGATCTTTTCCACCACGGGATAGGTCTCGGGGTGCACGCCCGTCATGTCCAGCGGGTTGTCGCCGCCGCGGATGCGCAGAAAACCCGCGCTCTGCTCGAAGGTCTTGGCGCCCAGGCCGGTGACCTTGAGCAGGTCCTGCCGGCTGCCGAAGGCGCCGTTGGCCTCGCGCCAGCGCACCACGGCCTTGGCCACGCTGCCCGACAGGCCGGAGACACGCGAAAGCAGCGGCACGCTGGCGGTGTTCAGGTCCACGCCCACCGAGTTCACGCAGTCTTCCACCACGGTGTCCAGGCTGCGCGCGAGTTCGCTCTGGTTGACGTCGTGCTGGTACTGGCCGACGCCAATGGACTTGGGGTCGATCTTCACCAGCTCGGCCAGCGGGTCCTGCAGGCGGCGCGCGATGCTGGCCGCACCTCGCAGGCTCACGTCCACATCGGGCATTTCCTGGGACGCGAATTCGCTGGCCGAATAGACCGAGGCGCCGGCCTCGCTGACCACCACCTTTTCGATGGCCTTGTCCACCTTGGCAGCCAGCTTGATCAGGTCAGCCGCCAGCTTGTCGGTTTCGCGGCTGGCCGTGCCGTTGCCGATGGCGATCAGGTTCACACCATGCTTCTCGACCAGCCGGGCCAGCGTGTGCAGGGAGCCGTCCCAGTCGTTGCGCGGCTCGTGCGGGTAGACCGTGGCCGTGTCCACCAGTTTGCCCGTGGCGTCGACCACGGCCACCTTGACGCCGGTGCGGATGCCCGGGTCCAGGCCCATGACCACACGCGGGCCAGCCGGCGCGGCCAGCAGCAGGTCGCGCAGGTTGTCGGCAAAGACCTTGATGGCCACTTTCTCGGCCTCTTCACGCAGGCGGGCAAACAGGTCGCGCTCGGTCGATAGGCTGAGCTTGACGCGCCAGGTCCAGGCCACGCTTTTGCGGATGAGGTCGTCGCCCGGGCGGGCCTTGTGGCTCCAGCCCAGGTGCAGGGCGATCTTGCCCTCGGCGATCGAGGGTTTGCCCGGTTCCGGTTCGACCGGCAGCACGAGCTTCGCGTCCAGGATTTCCAGCCCACGGCCGCGGAAGACGGCCAGGGCCCGGTGCGAAGGTACCCGGCCTATGGGTTCGTCGTAATCGAAATAGTCGCGGAACTTGGCCACGTCGGGGTGGTTCTCGTCCTTGCCACTGGCCAGCTTGCTCTGGAACAGGCCCTCCTGCCAAAGCCACTGTCTCAGCGACTGCACCAGGGTCGCGTCCTCGGCCCAGCGCTCGGAGAGCAGGTCGCGCACGCCGTCGAGTACGGCGGCCACGGTCGTGAAATCGTCGCCGGCCTCGGTCTTGTCCTTCAGGACAAAGGCCTCGGCCTCGGCCGCCGGGTTCAGGCCCGGATCGGCAAACAGCCGGTCGGCCAGCGGCTCCAGCCCGGCTTCACGGGCGATCTGGCCCTTGGTGCGGCGCTTAGGTTTATAGGGCAGGTAGAGGTCTTCCAGCTCCTGCTTGGTTGGCGCCGCCTCGATGGCAGCCCGCAGAACGGGGGTGAGCTTGCCCTGCTCTTCGATGCTCTTGAGCACCGCGGCGCGGCGCTCTTCCAGCTCGCGCAGATAGGCCAGCCGGGTTTCCAGCTCCCGCAGCTGGATGTCGTCCAGCCCACCGGTGACTTCCTTGCGGTAGCGCGCGATGAAGGGCACCGTGGCGCCCCCGTCCAGCAATGCCACGGTGGCCTCGACCTGCTGCACACGAACCCGGATTTCCTGCGCGATCTGCGCGATGATTTTCTGCATGACTATCTGACGATCGACCGGCCCCACGGGCGGTCCCTGGAAACAAAGTCAGCGAGTGTGCCACAGGCCCGGGAGGCCCTGTCAGACAAATTCCTACATGAAGATCAGGCAAATTCCGACTTCATTATTTAACGCTTTCTCTGACGATGGCTCTGACGCAGTGGAGCGCTCCTGAAAGCTCCCTTACCCGCTCTATTCAACCCACGCCAAAGGCTCACCATGTACACCGCCAGCCCGAGTAACACTGCTGCAGTCTTGAACGGTAGCATCCCCGCCTTATCGTCACTTGCTGCCTTTGTTGAAGAAGAAAAGCAGAAAACGATGGAGCGACTGCCTTTCACGGTGCGACTTGTTCGCACGGACGAAGATCTGGAGCGCGCGATTGCCCTGCGGTACGAGGCTTATGCCAGGCATATGCCCGAGTTTGCGGAGAAGCTCAAGCATGCCGAGCCGGATGATTTCGAAGCCGACTCCATCATTCTGCTGGCGGAATCCAAGGTCGACGGCAGCGTCATTGGGACCATGCGGATCCAGAACAACTCCTACCGTCCGCTGAGCATGGAGCATTCCATTTCGCTGCCCAAGGTCTACAAAGGGCAGTCCATGGTCGAAGTCCGGCGTCTGGGTGTGGCCAAGGGAGCGGCTGGTCGTCTCGTCAAGATGGTCCTGATCAAGGCTTGCCTGCTCTATTGCGAAAAAAACAACATCCAGTGGGCCATGGTGGCAGCCCGTGCGCCGCTGGACCAGTCCTACGAAAAGCTGATGTTCATCGACGTCATGCCCGGCCAGACATTCACTCCCCTGCCCAAGGCAAACAACGTGCCGCACCGGGTCATGGCCTTCCAGATCGATGGCTACGAAGACCGGCTCGTGCAGGCCCAACACTTCCTGCATGGCTTTTTCTGCGGCACTCAGCATCCCGACATTGATGTCAATGCGGCCACGTCATTGAACTTGCCGGGGTTCTTGAGTCGCCTGAAGCAGCCGGCGGAGCAGACGTTTGCCTGACGGAAAAGGATTTCGTGAAACGGAGTCCCACTGTTATCCTATGCTCAAAACTGATCATTAACACCCTGCCCACAGGTTCAAGCCATTTAGGTCATGAGGCGGCGGGGCTTGTCAGAACTTTGCGCATGGAATGAAAGCCGCCAAAACAGAAACTCCTATCCTGAGCGTTGCCCACCGCGTGCAAGTGGGACTGGAACGTGCGCTCAAGCATTTGTCGGCCTTCATCATTCCGATAACGATTGCGCTCGTCTCCGTCCTTGCATTGCTGATCTGGGATGACCGCTACAGCAGCCCTCCCCTGGAGCCACTGGAATTCCAGGTGCTGGTCGAGAGCGGCTCACCGATTCCCCCGAACCAGGCACTTGACAGGCTCAGTGCATTGCCTGCGGTCCGGCATTTCGACACCAACCTTTCGCAGCAGCCGGTCTGGTTTTCCTTCCAGTCGCCGGCATCGGCGCATCAGGGCGCCCTGGTCGAATTCCCGTCGAAGCACGCGGTCGAGATGGCCTGCTGGGCAGGAACAGCGCTGGAGCCTCTGGGACAGGCCAACCGGCGGGAGTACGAGGGCCTGATCAAGCCACTGAAGGCGGGTTACGCACTCCAGGTCGACAAACCCTCGCAGACTGTCCTGTGCAAGTCCAGATTCATCGGCCCGGCCCGCCTGACGGCAAATGGCGGGACGGCGAAGGACATGCTCGTTTCCGATCAGAACTTCCAGCGTGATTCGGGTCTGCTGGAGGGCGGGATGATGGCCCTGGCCGTTTTCACGCTGTTTGCGGCCCTGCTCAATCGCAGCCTGACGTACGTGATCTTCGCGGCCTGGCTGATCCTCACCTTCAGGACCGCGGCCATTTCCGCTGGCTGGGACAGCCATTGGCTGGGGCACACCGTCCCGGAGAGCTGGGTCCTGCCCATGCGCTCGCTGACCCGTGGGGCTTATGCGGTGCTGACGCTCGCTTTGTTCAAGACCCTGTTTGAGGACGAGATCAGGAAGCTGAAGCACCAGCTTCCCGGCAAACTGCTCACATGGTTGAGCATGGGCATCGTGCTGGCGGCCATCGTTTTGCCTCGCCAGCAGTTCCTGCCGGTGATGTGGGTGTTGGGCGCGGCCGCACTGCTGCTGCTGGTCTTCCTCCTGGTTGACATCATTCGCACTACACGCTCGACGGTCGCCATGTGGTACGGCGCCTCCCTGGGCATCACGGCCATCTCGGGGCTTTCCGAGATCATCGCCGCTGCCTTCGGTGTCACGCTGACCATCGGCCTGGCCAACAGTGTGACAGCGGCCCTTTCCTCTAGCGTGCTGGCTTCGGTTGCCATCGCGGCCCAGATGCGTCAGGAGCACCTGCAGCGGCTGGTTGCCCAGTCTCAACTGCAACATGCCTACGATGTACTGCCGATCGGCATGTTCACGCTGGACCTGCAGGGCCGTTTCACGAGCATCAATCCGGCCTTGCGCAAGATGCTGGGCCCGCGGGCCTTCAAGACGACGCACAACACCTGGCAGCAATATTTCGGCGCGGACATCTGGCAGCAGCTGCTCGATCTGGTGCAGAACCGGCAGGACGGCGACCTCGAGATACGCAGCCAGATGGACGTGACCGGTTTCGAGGCGCCGCGTCGTTACCTGGTCAAGGCGGCCCTCTCCGGTAACAAGATCGAAGGCTCCCTGCAGGATGTGACAGACAAGTCGATCGCCGCCGAGGAGCTGAACTTCCTGGCCGACAACGACGCCCTGACCAAGGTGCTGAACCGGCGCGGCGTGGAGAAGGCCTTCAACGAAGCAGTAGTGGCCATGGACGATGCGCACCCATTGGCCCTGGCCTACCTGGACCTGGACCGCTTCAAGCTCATCAACGACCTCTATGGCCACAATGCAGGCGACGAGGTGCTGCGGCAGGTTTGCCACCGGGTCAACAACCTGTTGGCTGGGCAGATGCAGCTCGGGCGCGTCGGCGGGGACGAGTTCGTCATCCTGCTGCCCGACACGCGCATGCCGCTGGCCACGGTGATCAGCCGCGGCATCATCGACAGCATCGACGACAAGCCCTTCCGCGTTGGCGAAAAGGCCTTTTATGTGCGCGGCTCCATCGGCCTGATCGAGGTCAGCCCCGGCACGCAGTTCAAGGAAGTCCTGTCCACCTCCGACCGCGCCTGCCGCGAAGCCAAGACGGGCCAGTACCGCGGACTGGTCGTGTACGAACACGGTTCGCCGGCCTTCAAGGAGCACCAGGCCGAAATCCGGCTGATCGGCGAACTCTCGGCCAGCGAGAACATCGCCGGCCTCTACCTGGAGATGCAGCCCATCATGTCGCTGACACGGCCGAACGATGCCCTCAACTTCGAGGTGCTGCTGCGCATGCGCGACACCGCGGGAGAGCTGGTGCCCGTCAGCCGCGTGATTGCAGCGGCCGAGGACAGCGGGCGCATGAGCAAGATCGACCACTGGGTCCTGACCACCACCCTGGCCTGGCTGGACCAGCACCGCGCCAAGCTCTTGCGTACCCAGTTCGTCTGCATCAACCTCAGCGGCGCTTCGCTCAATGACGAAGAATTCATGCTGGAAGTGTTCGACATGCTGCGTCGCAACAGCCATATTTCCAGCTTCCTGTGCATCGAGATCACAGAAAGCATTGCGCTGCACGACCTGAAGAACACGCGTCGTTTCATCGACAAGGTGCGCGGTTATGGCGCCAGGGTGGCGCTGGACGATTTCGGTGCCGGCTACACCTCCTTTTCCTACCTCAAGGAACTTCCGGCCGATCTGCTCAAGATCGACGGCAGCTTCATCGTGAACATGAACCAGCACCCGGCCAATGTGTCCATCGTCGAGGCCATCGTCAACCTGGCGCGCAACCTCGGCATGAAGACCATCGCCGAATGGGCCGAGGATGCCGCCACGGTCCAGGCCCTGGCGGAAATCGGCGTGGACTACGTTCAGGGGTATGCTGTGGCCCACCCCATGGCCCCCGAGAAGCTGCTGGAGGTCTCCTCGGCCGCCAGCTTCATCAAGAACGTCGAGCTACTGCACTTCGTCGAGGCGCAGGACCGGCAGAACAATCCGCTGGCCCAGCTCGATCTGCTGATCGACAGCGACAAGCAGTCGCCGCCGAAGATCCACTGACCTTCAGCCCGCCGCAGCACGCAGCGCCCGGCGTAACTCCTCGCCCAGTTCGGGCTTGTGGGCAAAAGGATCTGTCGGGTTGCGGGCATGCATGATGTCTTCCAGGCGCGTCTGCACCGAGGCGATGGCCTTGGGATGGCTGTAGATGTAGAACTGGCCCGCCGCCATGGCATCAAAAACCTTCTGTGCCACCTCGGCCGCCGTCACCTTGCCCGAGCTCACGGCCTTGTCGCTCATGGCCTGACCGATGAGCTGGCTGCGCGTGGGCTTGGCCATGGCGAGTTCACCCGGCCGGTTGCGTTCGCTCTGGTGGATGCCGGTGGGCACGAAATAGGGGCACAACACCGAGGCGCCCACCTGCTCTGTCACCAGGGCCAGGTCCTGGTACAGCGTTTCGCTGAGTGAGACCACGGCATGCTTGCTGACGTTGTAGACGCCCATATTGGGCGGGTTCAGCAGGCCGGCCATGCTGGCCGTGTTCACGATGTGGCCACGGTAGCCGGGGTCCTTCTGTGCGGCCTCCAGCATCATGGGCGTGAACAGGCGCACGCCGTGGATCACGCCCCAGAGGTTGACGCCCAGCACCCAGCGCCAGTCCTGTACCGTGTTCTCCCAGACCAGGCCGCCGGCCCCCACGCCGGCGTTGTTGAAGACAAAATGTGGGGTACCGAAATGCTCCTGCACCCGCTGTGCCAGATGCTCCATCTGCGTGGCATCCGAGACGTCGACCTGCTGGGCCAGCACCTCGGCACCGGCGGCCCGCATCTCGGCGGCCGCACGGTCCAGCGCGTCCTGCTGCACATCGGCCAGCACCAGTTTCATGCCCAGGCGGGCGCCGATGCGCGCGCACTCCAGCCCGAAGCCGGAACCGGCGCCAGTCAGCACAGCCGTCTTGCCGGCGAAATCCTTGATCATGTGTTGTCCTCGTTCAGGTTCTTGCTTTTCGCGCGGCAAACACCTGTGTCCAGGTGTCACGCAGATCACGCACCTCGGCTTCATGCAGCGCGTTCTTTTCTACCAGCAAGCGGTGCAGGCCCGGCAGGTGGTAATGCGGCACGGCCGGGTACAGGTGGTGCTCCAGGTGGTAGTTCACGTGGTGCGGGAACAGGAAAAAACGCCCTAGCCAGTTGCCCAAACTGCCCCAGGTCCGGTTGGTGCGCGCCGCCGTCAGCGGCGAGGTGAGGTCGCGCACTGCGCCGTGTTCGCAGATGGCGCGCAGGCGAAGGATGGGCTGCAAGGTCGTGAGCAACGGCAGGGTCCAAAGGGCCAGATAGACCAGCAGGCCATCGAGGCCGCCGATCAGCGCGGCGCAAAGCGGTGCCAGCAGATGGAAGGCCACCACGCCCCAGCGATCGCGCCGGGCCGCCGCGCGCAGTTGGGGCGAGGTGTCGTCCAGCGGGGAGATGCGCCGCTTCGTATCCTCGTTGATGGCTGGCGAGCCGAAGAAGTAGGCGTAGGTTTTCCAGGCGTTCCAGCCGATCACGTCCTGCGCCAGCTTCTTCCAGAGATAGGCTTGGCCACGCGGATAACCGCCGTGGATGGCCGTGTCCGGATCTTCGGGGCCATAGAGGTTGTTGTGATGCAGGCGATGCGTGACCCGGTAGGTGCACATAGAGACCCCTCCGCTCATGCCGATCAGGCGGCCCAGCGCGTCGTTGAGTGTGCGGTTCGACAGCAGCCGGTAGTGCGCAGCCTCGTGCGCCAGGATGAAGAGGCCATGCTGGGCCACGCCGATCAGCACCAGACCGACCAGGCCGCCCGACCACCACCACAGCGTGGGCCAGGTGGCCAAGGCCAGCGTCATGCCCACTGCGGCCAGCAGCATCGTCTGCAGGACGGCCAGCATCGAGCGGCTGTTCGACAAGGTGGTGAGCGGCGCCAGCTCCTCGGCCGAGAGCGTACGCCGGGCCTGGGCATTGCGGCTGCCGGGGACACGCAGATCGTCACGGAACTCCTCGCCGGTTCTGGCGATGGCCTGCCCTGCTCCATCGCCTTGCTGCCGGTGCGGGGCATGCTCCATGGTGTGAACAGACCCTAGATCAGCTTGACCAGCTGCTTGCCGAAGTTCTTGCCCTTGAGCAGGCCCAGGAAGGCTTCGGGTGCCGCTGCCAGGTCGGGCGCAACACTCTCGCGCGGCCGCAGCTTGCCCGTGCCGACCAGGGTGCCGAGCTCCTTGAGCGCTTCGGGCCAGATCTCAATGTGCTCGCTGACGATGAAGCCCTGCACCTTGAGGCGGTTGACCAGGATCAGTGCCGGGTTGGCCAGGGGCATGGGCTGGCCGTCGTAGCCGGCTATCATGCCGCAGACCGCGATACGGCCGAAGGCGTTCATACGCAGCAGTACGGCATCGAGCACCATGCCACCCACGTTCTCGAAATAACCATCGATGCCATTGGGGCAGGCCTGCTTGAGCGCCTTGGACAGCGAGCCCGCGTCCTTGTGCTGCTTGTAGTCGATGCAGGCGTCGAAGCCCAGCTCGTTGACCACGTAGTCGCACTTGTCCTTGCCGCCGGCGATGCCCACCACACGGCAGCCACGCGCCTTGGCGAGTGCGCCGTAGGAGCTGCCGACCGCGCCCGCTGCGGCGCTGACCACCATGGTCTCGCCCGCCTTGGGTTCGATGATCTTCACGAGGCCGTACCAGGCCGTCACACCGGGCATGCCCACCGCGCCCAGGTAGTGGCTCAGCGGCACGTGCGTGGTGTCGACCTTGCGCACGGCGCCGGGCTGGTTGGCGTCGACCACGCTGTATTCCTGCCAGCCGCCCATGCCCACCACCTTGTCACCTGCGGCGAACTTGGGATGACGGCTTTCGACGATTTCACCGACAGTGCCGCCGATCATCACTTCACCCAGGGGTTGAGGTTGCGCATAGCTCTTGCTGTCGTTCATGCGGCCACGCATGTACGGGTCCAGGCTCAGGTAATGGTGGCGCACCAGCACCTGGCCGTCCTGCAGCGCAGGCGTCTGGACGGTGACGAGTTTGAAGTTGCTGGCCTTGGCTTCGCCCTCGGGGCGGTTGTCGAGCAGGATCTGGCGGTTGCTTGGCATGAGAGTCTCTTTGTTCAGTCGGTGGAAATCACGTGGAGCGCCTGGCTGTCCCTGGGGCCGGTGGGCAGGCGCCTGACGTACTTGAAGGTGCCGGTGGCGTGCGAGCAGGGCATGCCCTCGGCGTCGAAGATCGTGGCCTCGGTGAAGGCCAGTGTGGCGGTGCGGTGGATCAGCCGGCCCTGGGCCTTCAGCTTGCCGCGCGCAGCCTGCATGAAGCTGGTTTTCATCTCGATGGTCACCACGCCCATGTCGGGCTGAACGCTGCGCGCTGCCGTGGCCATGGCCACGTCCATCAGCGTCATGGTGGCGCCGCCGTGCGTGACGGCAAAGGAGTTCAGGTGCTCGGGCCTGGCCTCGTAGTGCAGCTCGGACTGGCCATCTTCGAAGCGCTCCAGGGTAAAACCCAGGTGCTCGACAAAGGGAATGCTCACGCCAAAGGGAAGACTCATCTCATCCACCCGTGACACAACTCACGCCGCCATCGACGGCCAGCCACTGGCCGGTGATGTGCTTGCCGGCGTCCGAGGCGTAGAGCACGCACAGGCCCTTGAGGTCCTCGTCGTCGCCCAGGCGCTGCAGCGGCGCGTGTTTTTTCAGGTTCTCCACACCCCAGGCCTCCAGGGTGCCGGCCGTCATGCGGCTAGGGAAAAAACCCGGGCAGATGGCGTTGACGTTGATGCTGTACTTGCCCCATTCGGCGGCCAGGGCGCGCGTGAAGTTGATCACCGCGCCCTTGGAGGTGTTGTAGGCGATGGTGGTCATCTCGGGCGGGTTGCCGCCCAGGCCGGCGATGGAAGCCACGTTGATGATACGGCCCGACTTGCGCGGGATCATGCTCTTCTTCCCGATCACCTGGCTCAGGATGAAATAACCGCGGATATTGAGGTTCATCACCTTGTCCCAGGCGGGAATCGGGTGGTCCTCGGCGGGCGCACCCCAGGCGGCACCGGCGTTGTTGACCAGGATGTCCACCTCGCCCATGCGCTGCATGGTCTCGTCGGCCAGGCGGTGGATGTCTTCCTCCTTGGCGCAATCGGCGGCGATCCAGCGTGCATCGATGCCGGCGGCCTGCAGGTCGGCCACGGCCACCTCCAGCTCATCGGCCTTGCGGGCGCTGAGCATCACGCGCGCGCCGGCCTCGCCCAGCGCCTGGGCCAGTTGCAGGCCCAGGCCGCGCGAGCCACCGGTGATCAGGGCGGTCTTGCCCTTGAGGTCGAAGAGTTGCTGGATGCTGCGTGTCATGTCTCTGCCTTTGTTCCTCTGTTATTTCATTTCATGCGGGAGCGGACCCAGATCAGCAGGGCCCCGCTGCTGGCGACGATGGTGCCGACTATCTGCAGGATGTCAGCCAGCAGCCTGTCATAACGCTGCACGAAAATGCCCAGGACCAGCGCCAGCAGCCCACCATAGACAAGTATCCAGACCAGCCGCTCGACGCGGAGTTTGTTGATTTCAGTGGCCATCAGAACGCCTCCTCAGGAAATTCCGCACACGTCATGTCACGGGATTCCACCACCTTAAGCCAGGCGCCGATTTTCGGCAATTCATATCGGAAGAAGTATTGTGCTGACAACAGGCGGCCGCGGTTGCTCGCGTCACGCTCACCAGCCTGTGCGACCAGCGCCACCTCCAGCCAGATCCAGGCCAGCACCGTGTGGCCGAAAGCCTGCAGATAGGGCACGGCATTGGCCAGGGCCTCGCAAGGCTGGCCGCTGGACCAGGCCGCTTTCGTGGCGGCGCCGACCTGCTGCAGGGCCTGGGCCAATTGTGCTGCATGGGGTGCCAGCTCGGCCTGTTTCTGCGCACGGGCGATGGCGGCCGTCATGCGACCGGCCAGCAACTGCAGGCCTTGGCCCTCCTCCATCAGCACCTTGCGACCCAGCAGGTCCAGCGCCTGAATACCGTGTGTGCCCTCGTGGATCATGTTGAGGCGGTTGTCGCGCCAGTACTGCTCCACCGGGAAGTCGCGCGTGTAGCCATAGCCGCCGTGGATCTGGATGGCCAGGGAATTGGCTTCCAGGCACCACTCGCTGGGCCAGCTCTTGGCGATGGGCGTCAGCACCTCCAGCAGCAGGCGGGCTTCGTCGGCAGCAGCCGGCGTGCCCGTGTGCTGCTCGTCAACCAGGCGCGCGCAATACAGCTGCAGGGCCAGCGAGCCTTCGCAATACGCCTTCTGGGCCAGCAGCATGCGCTTGATGTCGGCGTGTTCGATGATGCGGATCTGCGGTTTCGCCGCATCTTTTCCATCAGGCCCGATCGGACGGCCCTGGGGCCGGTTCTTCGCGTAATCCAGGCTGGCCTGGTAACCGGCCATGCCCAGCATGGTGGCCGCCATGCCGATGCCGATGCGCGCCTCGTTCATCATGTGGAACATGCAGCGCAGGCCCTGCCCGGGTTGGCCGACCAGATAGCCGATGGCCCCGGCCTCACCTCGCACGGGGTACTTGCCTTCGCCGAAGTTCAGCAGCGTGTTGGTGGTGCCGCGCCAGCCGCATTTGTGGTTCAGGCCGGCCAGCGCCACGTCGTTGCGCTCGCCGGTCAGCCGCCCCTGCGTGTTCACGAGCTTCTTGGGCACGATGAACAGCGAGATGCCACGCGTGCCGGGGATGGTCTTGCCGTCCGGACCGGGGATCTTGGCCAGCACCAGATGGATGATGTTCTCGGTCAGCTCGTGTTCGCCGGCCGAGATCCACATCTTGTTGCCCTTGAGGCGGTAGCGCGGGCCCAGCGGATCGTCCTGGAAATCGGCCCCATCCGGCAGCGCGCGCGTGGCGATGTCGCTCAGGGACGAGCCGGCCTGCGGCTCGCTTAGGCACATGGTCCCCGAGAAGCGCCCCGCGAACTCGTTCTTCGCGAAAACCTCTTTCTGCAGGTCCGTGCCGTGCGCCATCAGCAGGTTCGCGTTGCCCGAGGTCAGCAGGCCCGAGCCGATGCTGACCGAGGCCATGGCAAAGAAGGAATTGGCCGCCGCCTCCACGGTATAGGGCAGCTGCATGCCACCGATCTCGTAGTCCTGCGCGGCGCTGAGCATGCCCGAGGCCGCGTAGGCCTGCTGGGCGTCATGGGTGGCCTGCGGCAGGATGACCCGTTCGCCGTCGAAACGCGGCTCTTCGGTATCCACCGTGCGATTGAACGGTGCGTATTTCTCGCGGGCGATGCGCTCGCAGGTGTCGAGCACAGCGTCGAAGGTTTCGCGGTTGTGGTCCGCGAAACGTTCGCGCTCGTTCAGCGTTTCGGCCGCAAGCCACTGGTAGAGCAGGAAGTCGAGGGTCTGCCGGTAGCTCATAACGCGATGCGTCGGGTTTACAGGACTTCGAAGACCCCGGCCGCGCCCATGCCGCCGCCGATGCACATGGTGACCACCACGCGCTTGGCGCCACGGCGCTTGCCTTCGATCAGGGCGTGACCGGTCAGGCGTTGGCCGCTGACACCGTAGGGATGGCCCACCGCGATGGCGCCGCCATTGACGTTGAGGCGATCGGCCGGGATGCCGAGCTTGTCGCGGCAGTAGAGCACCTGCACGGCGAAGGCTTCGTTGAGTTCCCAGAGGTCGATGTCGGACACCTTCAGGCCCAGGCGCTTGAGCACCTTGGGCACGGCGAACACGGGGCCGATGCCCATCTCGTCGGGCTCGCAACCGGCCACGGCAAAGCCCAGGAAACGGCCCAGGGGCTTGAAACCGCGTTTGCTGGCGAGTTCTTCGCTCATGAGCACGCAGGCGCCGGCGCCGTCGGAGAACTGGCTGGCATTGCCCGCCGAGATCACACCGCCGGGCATGGCCGGCTTGATGCCGCTGATGCCCTCTTTCGTGGTGCCTTCGCGCAGGCCTTCGTCGGCGCTGATCGTGACCTGCCTGGTGATCAGGCCCAGGGTCTTGTCGGCCACGCCGGCTGTCACCGTGATGGGGGCGATCTCGGCGTTGAACAGGCCGGCGGCCTGGGCCGCGCAGGCCTTCTGCTGGCTGGCGGCACCGTATTCGTCCATCACGTCACGGCCGATGTTGTAGCGCTTGGCCACCTGCTCGGCGGTCTGCAGCATGTTCCAGTAGATCTCGGGCTTGGCCTTGAGCAGGGCCGGGTCGGTAATCATGTGGCGGTTGGCTTCGTTCTGCACGCAGGAGATGCTCTCCACGCCACCCGCCACATACACATCCCCCTCGCCGGCGATGATGCGTTGCGCAGCCATGGCAATGGTCTGCAGGCCCGAGGAGCAGAAACGGTTCACCGTGACACCCGACACGGTGACCGGGCAGCCCGCGGCCAGCGCGATCTGGCGTGCGATGTTGGAGCCCGTGGCGCCCTCGGGCGTGGCACAGCCCATGAGCACGTCCTCCACTTCGGCGGCGTCGATGCCGGCGCGCTGGATGGCGTGCTGCACGGCGTGACCACCCAGGGTGGCGCCGTGGGTCATGTTGAAAGCGCCCTTCCAGCTCTTGGCCAGAGGGGTGCGGGCGGTGGAAACGATAACGGCGTTGGTCATTTCAAATTCTCCTGAATGTGGCTCAGCCGTTGAAGCTCTTGCCTTCGGCCACCAGCTTCGCCAGCAGGGGCGCGGGTTGCCAGAACTTGGCGTCATCCAGCGGGTTCTGGGCAAAACGCTGCATGCTTTGCGCCACGTTGAACAGGCCCGCCGTGTCGGCATACTGCATGGGACCACCACGGTGGATGGGGAAGCCGTAACCCGTCAGGTAGACCATGTCGATGTCGCTGGCGCGCGAGGCGATGCCTTCTTCCACGATGTGCGCCCCTTCGTTGACCAGGGCGTAAACCAGGCGCTGCACGATCTCCTCATCGGAGATCTTGCGCGGGGTGATGCCGATGTCCTTGCGGTGCTTCTCGATCATGTCCACCACGAGGGCGCTGGGGATGGCATCGCGCTTGCCCGGTTTGTAGTCGTACCAGCCGGCACCGGTCTTCTGGCCGTAGCGGCCCAGCTCGCACAAGAGGTCAGCCGTCTTGCTGTATTTCATGCCCGGCTTTTCCACGTAGCGGCGCTTGCGGATGGCCCAGCCGATGTCGTTGCCGGCCAGGTCGCCCATGCGGAAGGGGCCCATGGCGAAACCGAATTTCTCGACCGCGCGGTCGACCTGCTCGGGCGTGGCGCCCTCCTCGATCAGGAAACCGGCCTGGCGGCTGTACTGCTCGATCATGCGGTTGCCGATGAAACCGTCGCAGACGCCCGAGACCACCGCGGTCTTCTTGATGGTCTTGGCCACGGCCATCACGGTGGCCAGCACGTCCTTGGCCGTTTTCTCGCCGCGGATCACTTCCAGCAGCTTCATGACATTGGCCGGGCTGAAGAAATGCAGGCCCACCACGTCCTGGGGGCGCTGGGTGAAGGAGGCGATCTTGTTGACGTCCAGCGTCGAGGTGTTGGAAGCCAGGATGGCGCCGGGTTTCATCACCTCGTCCAGCTTTTTGAAGACCGTTTCCTTGACGCCCATCTCCTCGAACACAGCTTCGATCACGAGGTCGGCGTCCTTCAGGTCCGCGTAGTCAAGCGTGGTCGACAACAGTGCCATGCGCTGCTCGTACTTGTCCTGCTTGAGCTTGCCCTTGGTGACCTGGGCTTCGTAGTTCTTGCGGATGGTGGCCAGTCCCCGGTCCAACGCCTCCTGCTTCATCTCCAGCATCTTCACGGGGATGCCGGCGTTCAGGAAGTTCATGGTGATGCCACCGCCCATGGTGCCGGCGCCGATGACGGCCACAGCCTTGATCTCGCGTTTGGGCGTATCGTCCGGCACGTCCGGGATCTTGGAGGCGGCACGTTCGGCCGCGAAGATGTGGCGCAGTGCGCGGCATTCGGGCGTCCACATCAGGTTGATGAAGAGTTCGCGCTCGTAGGCCACGCCCTCGTCAAACTTCCTCTTGGTTGCAGCCTCGACGGCGTCGATGCATTTCAGCGGCGCCGGGAAGTTCTTGCTCATGCCGCCCACCATATTGCGGGCGAACTGGAAATAGGCGTCGCCTTGCGGGTGCTGGGCCTTGAGGTTACGCACCAGGGGCAGCGGGCGCACGTCGGCCGTCTCGCGCGCCAGGGCGATGGCTTCGTCCAGCAGGGTGTCGTTCGATGCGGCCAGCTTGTCGAACAGCTTCTGGCCTGGCAGCTGGGCCAGCATCTCGCTGGGCACGGGATCACCGCTGACGATCATGTTCAGGGCAGCCTCCACGCCGAGCGCGCGAGGCAGGCGCTGCGTGCCACCGGCGCCGGGGATGAGACCCAGCTTCACTTCGGGCAAGGCCACCTTGCAGCCGGGTGCGGCGATACGGTAGTGGCAGCCCAGCGGCAGTTCCAGCCCGCCGCCCATGGCGACGGAGTGCATGGCGGCCACTACCGGTTTGGTCGAGTTCTCCACCGCCAGGATGACACTCAGCAGATTGGGTTCCTGCAGCGCCTTGGGTGTGCCGAATTCCTTGATGTCGGCGCCGCCCGAGAAGGCCTTGCCAGCACCGGTGATGACGATGGCCTTGATCTGGCCGTCGGCATTGGCCTTGGCCAGCGCCTCGGTGATGCCCTTGCGGGTTTCGTAGCCCAGGCCGTTGACAGGCGGGTTGTTCAGTGTGATCACGGCGACGTCGCCATGCACCTTGTATTCAGCGCTCATGCTTGCGTTCCTCGGGTGGTTCGGAAAATAGAACGATCGTTCGATTTTTGATTGTAGAAGGTTTATGTTGCGATGCAACGCGGGTTTGTCACGGCTGGGACAAACCCCCTCGAAACCTCCGCCAGGAAGGTTCAGACCTCGAGCCACTCCTTGCGGGTATAGCTATCGTTGCGCAGCGCTTCGGGCGTGCCCTCGAAGACGATGCTGCCGTGCCCCATGACCAGGGCACGGTCGGAGATGGCCATGGCGATGGTCAGCTTCTGCTCGATCAGCAGCACCGAGATGCCACGCTCCTTGAGCGTCTTCAGGTACTGCCCCACCAGTTCCACGATCTTGGGCGCCAGGCCTTCGGTGGGTTCGTCGATGATGATGAGGTCCGGATCGCCCATGAGGGTGCGGCACAGGGTCAGCATCTGCTGCTCGCCGCCCGAGAGCACGCCGGCTTCGGTGTGCTGGCGCTCCTTGAGGCGCGGGAACATGGCGTACATGTCGTCGAAGCTCCAGCGGCTCTTGCGCCCCTTGCCCTTCTCGCCCAGCATCAGGTTCTGGTGCACGGTCAGGTCGGGGAAGATCTCGCGGTTCTCCGGCACGTAGCCGATGCCCAGGTGCGCAATCTGGAAGGCCTTGCGGCCCTGGATCTCCTCACCCCGCCATTTCACGCTGCCCGCGCAGTCCACCAGGCCCATGACGGCCTTGGCCGTGGTCGAACGGCCCGAGCCGTTGCGCCCCAGCAGGGCCACGATCTCGCCCGGCTGCACCTCGAAATGCACGCCATGCAGCACATGGCTCTTGCCATAAAAGGCGTGCAGGCTCTCAACTTTCAGCAAAGCAGACATCTCAATGGCCTCCCGCCTGCGAATCGGCCACCGGCGAGCCCAGGTAGGCTTCCTGCACGCGTGCGTTGGAGCGCACCGCCTCCGGCGTGTCGAAGGCCAGCAACTCGCCGTAGACCACCACCGCGATCTTGTCGGCCAGGCCGAAGACCACGCCCATATCGTGTTCCACCGTCAGCAGGGTCTTGCCCTCCGTGACTTCGCGGATCAGCTTGATGAACCGCGTGGTCTCGCTCTTGCTCATGCCGGCGGTGGGTTCGTCCAGCAGGATCACGCTGGCGCCGCCGGCGATGGTCACGCCGATCTCCAGCGCGCGTTGCTCGGCGTAGGTCAGGTTCATGGCCAGGATGTCGCGCTTCTTGTCGAGGCGGATCATCTCCAGCAGTTCCTCGGTGCGGTCGTTGGCGTCTTCCAGATCGACCAGAAACTTGAAGAAGGTGTAGCGGTAGCCCAGGCTCCAGAGCACGGCGCAGCGCAGGTTCTCGAACACGCTGAGCTTGGGGAAGATGTTGGTGATCTGGAAGCTGCGTGCCAGGCCCATGCGGTTGATCTCGTAGGGCTTCATGCCGTCGATGCGCTTGCCATGCAGCAGCACTTCGCCACTGGTGGGTCCGAAGCGTCCGCTGATGAGATTGAACAGCGTGGACTTGCCGGCGCCATTGGGGCCGATCACGGCTACGCGCTCGCCGGCCTGCACCGCCAGGTCCACACCCCGGATGATCTCGGTCTTGCCGAAGCTCTTGCGCAGGTCTTTCAGCTCCAGCGCCGGAGCTTGGGCCCCCACGCTTGTCACTCCGTGTACTGCGCTGCCCCCCGAGGGGGCCCTCGCGACTTGGGGCGGCCCGGCGTCGCTCATGGGGTTGGCACTGCTCATAGCGACTCCCTCCGCTTGATTTCCTTCTCGATGTCCTCCTGGACCGCGCCCCATTCATGCACGTAGTGCCGCCGGCAGAGTTCGAACAGGCCCAGGCCTGTCAGCATGACAAAGGCCCCACCGAACCAGTGGTCCAGGCTGTGGGCGTTGAGCGGCACGCCGATGAAACGCAGCTCCGGCCCCATGGTCAGATTGAGCTGCAGGTGGTAGACCATCTCGATCAGCACAGCCGCGCCCAGCAGCAAAACCAGGGCCGAGACGGCCAGGCCCAGATAGCTGACCCAGAGCTTGCGCAGCAAACCGAAGCTGGCCACGCGCAGGTTCATCATGATCAGGCTGGCGACGCCGCCCGGCGCGTACATGACCATGAACACGAAGATCAGGCCCAGGTACAGCAGCCAGGCCTTGGTGATCTCGGACAGCAGCACCGAGGCCAGCACCATCAGCACACCGCCGATGATGGGGCCGAAGAAGAAGGTGGCACCGCCCAGGAAGGTGAACAGCAGGTAGGCCCCCGAGCGTATCCCGCTCACCACCTCGGCCGTGACGATCTCGAACAGGATGCTGCCCAGGCCGCCGGCGATGCCGGCGAAGAAACCCGAGATGATGAAAGCCATGTAGCGCACACGCTGCGTGCTGTAGCCGATGAACTCCACGCGCTCGGGGTTGTCACGCACCGCATTGAGGATGCGGCCCAGGGGCGTGCGCGTGAAGGCGAACATCAGCGCCACGCAGACAAAGGTGTAGACCGCGATCAGGTAATAGACCTGGGTCCCCGGACCGAAATTGATGCCGAAGAAAGGCTGGCCGACCACTCGGTTGCCCGAGACGCCCGCCTCGCCGCCGAAGAACTCGGAGAACATCAGAGACATGGCAAAGACCAGCTCGGCCATGCCCAGCGTGATCATGGCAAACGGGGTGCCTGCCTTGCGCGTGGTGACGTAGCCGAACAGGATGGCAAAACCCATGCCGGCAAAGCCGCCGATGATGGGCAGCAGGCTCACGGGGATGGGCAGGCTGCCCTTGGTCACCATGTTCAGCGCGTGGATGGCCACGTAGGAGCCCAGGCCCGAATAGACCGCATGGCCAAAGCTGAGCATGCCGCCCTGCCCCAGCAGCATGTTGTAGGACAGGCAGGCGATGATGGCAATGCCCATCTGCGAGAGCATGGTCACCGACAGGCCGCTGGTGAAGACCTTGGGCGCAAAGAACAGCAGCAGGCCGAAGAAGCCCCAGATGATCCAGCGACCGACGTTGTAGGGTTTGAATTCGTAATATTGCTTGGCCATGATGTCACTCGTCCCGTGTGCCCAGCAGTCCCTTGGGCCGGAAGATCAGGATCAGGACCAGGAAGAGGTAAGGCAGGATGGGGGCCACCTGCGAGAGCGTGAGCTTGAGCACGGAGTTGTTGCGCGCCGCCGCGCCGAGTTCCCAGCCCAGCTGCTGCGCCAGCGTGAGGAAGGAATAGTCGAAAGCGACGGCAAAGGTCTGGATCACGCCGATCAGCACCGAGGCCAGGAAGGCGCCCGAGAGCGAGCCCAGGCCGCCGACGACCACCACCACGAAGATCACGGAGCCCACCGTGGCCGCCATGGCCGGTTCGGTCACAAACGTGCTGCCCCCGATCACGCCGCCCAGGCCGGCCAGCGCGGCGCCAGCCCCGAAGACCAGCATGAAAACGCGCGGCACGTTGTGGCCCAGCGCCTCCACCATCTCCGGATGGGTCAGCGCCGCCTGGATCACCATGCCGATGCGGCTGCGCGTGAGCATCAGCCACAGCGCCACCAGCATGAACAGCGCCACCAGCATCATGAAACCGCGGGTGGCCGGAAAGGGTGAGCAGGCCGCCGCCGCGCAGAGTTCGGCGGGTGCCACGCCCCAGACCAGACTCAGGCCGGCTTCGGCCTGGTTCACCAGGGTGAACATCGGTCCCTGCAGCAGTTCGGGCGGGCGGAACTCGACCGCGGTGCGCCCCCAGACCAGCTGCACCAGTTCAAGAATGATGTAGGACAGGCCGAAGGTGATCAGCAGCTCGGGCACATGGCCGTATTTGTGGACCTTGCGCAGGGCCAGGCGCTCGAACACCGCGCCCAGCAGGCCCACCACCAGCGGGGCCAGGATCAGCCCGGGCCAGAAACCGACCAGGCTGGCCACGCTGTAGCCGATGTAGGCACCGAGCATGTAGAAGCTGGCATGGGCGAAGTTGAGCACGCCCATCATGCTGAAGATCAGCGTCAGCCCGGAGCTGAGCATGAACAGCAAGAGCCCGTAGCTCAGGCCGTTGAGCATGGAGATGATGAAGAACTCCATCAGGGAACAACCTTCCGTGTCTGCGCCGCAGACCTAGATACATCCATCACAGACATGAAAAGGGCCCGATCGTCCGAAGGCTATCGGGCCCCACACACATGGCGCGACCTGGGGATCAGGGACGCTTCATCTGGCAGCTGGTGGGCGTGCTGGCGATGTAGGCCGGGAATTCCTTGACCAGGGCCAGCGTCATGCCGGTGTTCTCCGGGCTGTAGGTGAACTTCTTGTCCACCGGCTGCCACACCGTCAGGTACAGCGGCTGCTGCAGCTGGTGGTCGGTCTTGCGCATCTCGACCTCGCCGTTGTAGCTCTTGAACTTCAGGCCTTCGAGCACCGCTGCCACCTTGACCGGGTCGGTCGACTTGGCCTTGGCCATGGACTCGCCCAGGGAGAGCAGGATGTGGATGATGGAGCCGGTGTACAGGTCGTCCTTGAATTTCTCCTTGAACTCGGCCTGCCACTTGCTCATGTCACCACCCATGTTGTAGTGGTTGTAGGACACCTGGAACACACGGCCGGCGCCGCCCTTGCCCAGGGCCGTGGGGGTGCCGGTCACGCCGGTGTAGTAGGTGTAGAACTTGCCGGTGTAGCCGCCCTCGTTGGCCGCCTTGACCAGCAGGGCCAGGTCGGAACCCCAGTTGCCGGTGATCACGGTATCGGCACCGGCGGCCTTGATCTTGGCCACATAGGGGGAGAAGTCACGCACCTGGGCCAGGGGCGTGAGGTCTTCGCCAACGATCTTCACATCGGGACGCTTCTGGGCCAGCAGTTCCTTGGCGTATTTGGCAACCTGGTGGCCGTGCGAGTAGTTCTGGTTCAGCAGGTAGACGTTCTTGACGTCCTTCTGGTCTTTCATGAAGGTGGTCAGGGCTTCCATCTTCATGGAGGTGTCGGCATCGAAACGGAAGTGCCAGTAACTGCACTTGCTGTTGGTGAAGTCGGGGTCGATGGCCGAGTGGTTCAGGAAGATGATTTCCTTGCCCGGGTTGCGCTCGTTGTGCTTGGCCACGGCGTCGATCAGGGCGCCCGCCACGGCGGAGCCGTCGCCCTGGGTGATGTAGCGGATGCCCTGGTCGGTGGCCGCCTTCAGCGCGTTCAGGCTTTCGGCCGGGCTGAGCTTGTTGTCGAAGGCCACGATCTCGAACTTCACGCCGGCCGGGTTGGTCTTGCTGAACTTGTCAGCGAAGTACTGGAAGCCCTTGAGCTGGTTGCTGCCGACCGGCCCCATCAGACCCGAGAGCGGATCGATGAAGGCAATCTTGACAGTTTCGCCCTTCTGGGCAAAGGCGGCGCCGGCAAAAGCCAGCAGGGCGGCGGCGGTCACAAGTTTCGTGGTGAACTTCATTTGAAATCTCCTCGTTGACAAAACCATTGCAGAGTAACCAAATTCAAAGTTTGCAGCGCTAGGGATTGCCCTAGAACTATCGCCTTCGCGACTCCGGCACACAATCGGCCGTAGCGTCGTACCCAGGCAGCTCATTCAGCATGCTCGCGGGCGCTCAGATACCGGGCAGCTTGTAGTCCTTGAGGGTCTCGCGCAGCCGCGCCTTGAGCATCTTGCCGGTGGCGCCAAGGGGGATGGCGTCGATGAAGATCACGTCGTCCGGGATCTGCCACTTGGCGGTCTTGCCCTCGTAGAACCCGAGCAGCTCCTCGCGTGTCACCTCGGCGCCGGGTTTCTTCACCACGACCACCACCGGGCGCTCGTCCCACTTGGGATGCCGCATGCCTATGCAGGCCGCCATGGCCACGGCCGGGTGCGCCACGGCAATGTTTTCCACGTCGATGGAACTGATCCACTCTCCGCCGGACTTGATCACGTCCTTGCTGCGGTCGGTGATCTGCATATAACCATCCGGGTCGATGGTCGCCACGTCACCGGTGGGGAACCAGCCGTCAGCCGAGAGCGGGTTGCCGCCCTCACCCTTGAAATACTCGCGCAGGATCCAGGGGCCGCGCACCAGGAGATCGCCGTAGGCCTTGCCGTCCCAGGGCAGTTCCTGGCCGTTGCCGTCCACGATCTTCATGTCCACGCCGAAGATGGCGCGCCCCTGCTTGAGGCGGATCTTCATCTGCTCGGTCTCGGGCATCGTCAGGTGCTTGTTCTTGAGCGTGCACAGCGTGCCCAGGGGCGACATTTCGGTCATGCCCCAGGCGTGCAGCACCTCCACGCCGTACTCTTCGCGGAAGGCCGTGATCATGGCCGGCGGGCAGGCCGAGCCGCCGATGACGGTGCGCTTGAGCGTGGAGAACTTCAGGCCGCCCGGTTTCATGTGGCCCAGCAGCATCTGCCAGATGGTGGGCACGCCGGCCGCATAGGACACGCGCTCCGCCTCGATCAGCTCGTAGATCGATTTCCCGTCCAGCGCCGGGCCCGGGAACACCAGCTTGGCGCCGGTCAGCGCGGCCGAATAAGGAATGCCCCAGGCATTGACGTGGAACATCGGCACCACCGGCAGCACCGAATCCCGCGCACTCAGGCACATCACGTCCGGCAGCGCCGCCGCATAGGCGTGCAGGATGGTCGAGCGGTGGCTGTACAGCGCCGCCTTGGGGTTGCCCGTGGTGCCGCTGGTGTAGCACATGCTGGAGGCCGAGTTCTCGTCGAACGCGGGCCAGCGGTAGGTTGCTGCCTGGGCGCCGATCCAGGCCTCGTAGCTTTGCAAACCGGGTATGCCACTGTCCTTGGGCACCTTGTCGGCATCACAGAGCGCAATCCAGTGCTTCACGGTGGTGCATTTGGCGTGCACCGCCTGGATGATGGGCAGGAAGCTCAGGTCGAAGCACAGCACCTGGTCCTCGGCGTGGTTGGCGATCCAGGCGATCTGCTCCGGATGCAGGCGCGGGTTGATGGTGTGCAGCACCCGGCCCGAACCGCTGACGCCGAAATACAGCTCCAGGTGGCGGTAACCGTTCCAGGCCAGCGTGGCCACGCGGTCGCTGAACTGCAGCTTCAATGCGTCCAGCGCATTGGCCACGCGGCGCGCACGCACGGCCACGTCGCGCCAGTGGTAACGGTGGATGTCACCTTCGACCCGGCGCGAGACGATTTCGCCGTCGCCGTGGTGCCGTTCGGCAAAATCGATCAGGGAAGAAATCAGCAGCGGCTGGTTTTGCATCAATCCGAGCATGGACAGGTCTCCTTTTGTGTTCTGCGCTCTTTCTTTATCAGTATCGCGCAAGCCAATAGCCTGTCCACTGAGGGTAAGTCCCTGATCGTGACCGGAGATCGTCCACTGCGTGACAATCAGTCCATGTCTGTTGCCACCGAAGCCCCCCTGGACGGAAAAGTCGCCGTCGATGCCAGCCTGCGCTGGGTCAACCGCTATGCCAAGCTCGGCCCGGCCTTCCACACTGCCCTGCCCCCGCAAGCCCTGCCGGCGCCCTACTGGGTCGGTCAGAGCCGCAGCACGGGCCAGGCGCTAGGCCTGCCCGAAGACTGGACCGAATCCGAGGACCTGCTGCAGGCGCTCAGCGGCAACCGCCTGCTGGCCGGTTGCCAACCCGTGGCCACGGTCTACAGCGGCCACCAGTTCGGCGTCTGGGCTGGCCAGTTGGGCGACGGCCGCGCCCTGCTGCTGGGTGAAATCGAGAGCGGCCTGGAACTCCAGCTCAAGGGCGCCGGGCGCACGCCCTACTCGCGCATGGGCGACGGCCGGGCCGTGCTGCGCTCCAGCATCCGCGAATTTTTGTGCAGCGAGGCCATGCATGGCCTGGGCATCCCCACCACACGTGCGCTGTGTGTCACCGGTTCGGACGCCGCCGTGCGCCGGGAAACCATCGAGACCGCGGCGGTGGTCACGCGTGTGGCACCCAGTTTCATCCGCTTCGGCCATTTCGAGCATTTCGCCGCCAACGACCAGCCCGAAGAGCTGCGTCGCCTGGCCGATTTCGTCATCGACCACTATTACCCCGCCTGCCGCGGCACGCAGAAGTTTGCCGGCAACGCCTACGCCGCCCTGCTCGAAGCCGTCAGCGAGCGTACCGCCGCCTTGCTGGCCTCATGGCAGGCCGTGGGTTTCTGCCACGGTGTCATGAACACGGACAACATGAGCATCCTGGGCCTGACGCTGGACTACGGCCCTTTCCAGTTCCTGGATGGCTACGACCCGAACCACATCTGCAACCATTCCGACACCCAGGGGCGTTACGCCTTCGCCCGCCAGCCCAACATCGCCTACTGGAACCTGTTCTGTCTGGGCCAGGCCCTGCTGCCCCTTATCGGCGAGCAGGAACTGGCCCTGGCTGCGCTGGAGTCCTACCGCGAGCGCTACCCGGCCGAACTTGAGGCCCGCCTGCGCGCCAAGCTGGGCCTCGCGCAGCAAGCGGATGGCGACCGTGAACTGGTCGAGGACACGCTGCGCTTGCTCGCCGCAGAAAAGACCGACCACACCATCTTCTGGCGCCGCCTGAGCCACTTTGCCGCCGATGGCCAGGCCACGCCCGTGCGCGACCTGTTCATCGACCGCACGGCCTGCGACGCCTGGCTGCACCGTTACGAAGCGCGGCTGGCGCAAGAAGACCGGCAGCAGGCCTCGGCCACCATGCGGGGTTGCAACCCCAAGTTCGTGCTGCGCAATCACCTGGGCGAACTGGCCATCCGCCAGGCTAGGACCAAGGATTTTTCCGGGGTCGCGAAACTGCTGGCCCTGCTGGAGCATCCCTACGACGAGCACCCCGGCTTCGAGGCCGAGGCCGGCTTCCCGCCCGACTGGGCATCCTCCATCGAGATCAGCTGTTCCTCCTGAGTTTGTTCCTATGACTTACGCCATCCAGAAAACCGCCGAAGAATGGAAGGCCCTGCTGGCCGCCAAGCACGCTGAGCCCGTTGCCTACCAGGTCACGCGCCATGCGGCCACCGAGCGCCCCTACACCGGCAAGTACGCCGACTTCTGGCGGCCCGGCCACTACAGCTGCATCTGCTGTGGCGCCCGCCTTTTCGAGAGCAGCACCAAATTCGACGCCGGCTGCGGCTGGCCCAGCTTTTCCGAGCCGGCCGAGCCCCACGCCATCGAGGAGCGGCGCGACATGAGCCATGGCATGGTCCGGGTGGAAACGGTCTGTGCGCAGTGCGGCGCCCATCTGGGCCACGTCTTCGAGGACGGCCCCACCCCCACCGGCCTGCGTTACTGCATGAACTCGGCGGCGCTGGAATATAAACCTTGAACACCCCCAGGCTGCGCGCACTTCGTGTCGCTACGCCACCCCCCTTGCAGGGGGCAACGCCAGTGGTCCGGCCAAGCCGGTTCCACGGCGTTCCTGGATTGAAAGCCCGGCCTGCCGACGTCTGATAATCCGCTTATGAAAATCCTGATCGACTTCTTCCCCATCCTGCTGTTCTTCGGCGCCTACAAGTTCTACGACATCTATGTGGCCACCGGCGTGCTGATGGCCGCCACCGTTCTGCAGACGGCCATCATGTACGCCATCGACCGCAAGCTGCAGACCATGCAGAAGATCACGCTGGCGCTGATCCTGGTCTTCGGCATGCTCACCCTGTTCCTGCAGGACGAACGCTTCATCAAGTGGAAACCCACCGTGCTCTACGCCGCCATGGCGATTGCCCTGGCCGTGGCCCTTTGGGGCATGCGCAAGAACTTCCTCAAGCTGCTGCTCGGCAGCCAGCTGGAACTGCCCGACCCCGTCTGGATGCGCCTGAACGTGGCCTGGATCGTCTACTGCGCCTTCATGGCCGCCCTCAACGGCTACGTGGCGGCCGTCTACAGCACCGAGGCCTGGGTCAACTTCAAGCTCTGGGGCTACGCCTTCCCCCTGGTCTTCATCGTCGGCCAGGGCTTGTACATCGCCCGCTACCTCAAGACAGACGAGGCCGGAACCCCATGAGCGCCGTGCAGAAACGCTTCAAGCAAGCGCGCACCGCAGTGCGCAGCACGGAGGTACACCCGTGACACAGGACCTGTCCGGACTGGCCGATCGCATGGCGGCGCGGCTGCAGGAAAAACTGCAGCCCAGCGTGCTGGAAGTCATCGACGAAAGTGCAGCGCATGCCGGCCACACCGGCTCCAACGGCACGCCCTACGGCACCCACTTTCGCGTGCGCATCGCTTCACCCTTTTTTACAGAACTGTCACGCGTGGCGCGGCATCGCCTTGTGTATGATGCGCTGCAGGATTTCATAGCCCAGGGCGTGCATGCGCTCGCGATCGAGACACTCTGAACGCCCCTGGCCTGCCTTCCCCCTGATGTTCCCCCGTCGTTTTCCTAGGATGCAATGATGAACAAGCTGATACTCCCGGCCCTGGCACTTGCCACGCTGATGGGCGCCCTGGCTGCCCCGGTTCAGGCGCAAAACCTGGCCATCGTGAACGGCAAGCCCATTCCGCTGACTCGCGTGGACGCCCTGGCCCAGCAGTTCGCCCGCTCGGGCCGCCAGATCACGCCGGACATGATGGAAGAGCTCAAGAAGGCCGTGATCGACCGCGAGCTGCTGGTGCAGGAAGCCCAGAAACAGGGCCTGGACGCTGGCGCTGAATTCAAGGCGCAGATGGAATTCACACGCGACTCGCTGCTGATCCGTGACTTGGTGGCGAACTTCCAGAAGACCAACGCCATCACCGACGCCGAAGTCCAGGCCGAGTACGACAAGTTCGTCGCAGCCAACAGCGGCAAGGAATACCGCGCCCGCCACATCCTGGTCGAGAAGGAAGCCGAAGCCAAGGCCATCATCGCCCAGCTCAAGAAGGGCGCCAAGTTCGATGCCATCGCCAAGAAGCAGTCCAAGGACCCGGGCTCCGGCGCCAACGGCGGCGATCTGGACTGGGCCGCGGCCGGCAATTACGTCAAGGAGTTCTCCGATGCCATGGTCGCGCTGGCCAAGGGCAAGACCACCGAGACCCCGGTCAAGACCCAGTTCGGCTACCACGTGATCCGCCTGGACGACGTGCGCGAAGCGCAGCTGCCCAAGATCGAAGAGATCAAGCCGCAGATCACCCAGCAGCTGGGTCAGCAGAAACTGATCAAGTTCCAGGACGATCTGCGCAGCAAGGCCAAGATCGAATAAACCCTGACGACAGCATAAAAAAACGCGGCCTGGGCCGCGTTTTTTTATGCTGCGCCGTCGCCGGGTTTGCTCGCTTGACGCCGGCCGGATGGCTGTGTTCAATGCATGCAGCACCCACGCGCATCCCTCACCCCACTGCCCAGGAGAATCCCCCATGCCGACCCGCCTGCTCCAGACCCTCTTGAAAACCGCCCTTGCCGCCAGCATGCTCCTGGGGGCCTTGGGTGCCAGTGCGCAGAACGGCAAGACCGAAGTGCTGTGGCTGGGACAGGCCAGCGTGCGTATCACCACGCCCGGTGGCAAGGTCATCATGATCGACCCCTGGCTGCGCACCAACCCCAAGACGCCGGCCAGCTTCAAGAACCTCGAGGCGCTGGGCAAGATCGATCTGATACTGGTCACGCACGCCCACTTTGACCACGTCGCCGATGCCCCGGACCTGGCCAAGATGCACAAGGCCCCCATGTACGGACCGGCCGGCATGAACCAGACCATCGCCACCCTGGGCGTGCTGCCGGTCGAGCTGGCGCCGCGCTTCGGCAAGGGCGGTACCATCATGCCGTTCGGCCCCAATGGCGTGAAGATCACCGCCACGCATGCGGAGCATTCGTCCGAATTCGTCTGGAAGAACCCGGCCACCACCAAGGAAGAGGTGCACGTGGGCGGAGAACCCGTGGGCTTCATCATCGAGATGGAGAACGGCTTCAAGGTCTACCACATGGGCGATACCGGCCTGTTCGGCGACATGAAGTTCATCGGCGAGTACTACAAGCCCGACCTGCTGCTGATCCCGATCGGCGGCCACTTCGTCATGAGCCCGGCAGACGCTGCCTACGCCGTGAAGAACTACCTCAAGCCCAAATACGCCCTGCCCATCCATTACGGCACCATCCCCGTGCTGCGCGGCACCACGGCCGAGTTCTCGGCGGCACTGGGCAACGAGTCGAACAAGATGCTCAAGGTCGAACCCGGGGAAAAAATCGACTTCTGACCCTGGTCGACCGGACCTGACGGCGCCTGCGGGCGCCGTTCTTCCTGGCGCTGCAAGGTGCCGCCGGCGCTGGGATAATCCGGGCATGTCCCTGCTCCAGCACCAGCTCGAACTCCTGTCGCCGGCCCGCACCGCCGACATCGGCATCGAAGCCATCAACCATGGCGCCGATGCCATCTACATCGGCGGTCCCTCCTTCGGCGCGCGCAGCAGCGCCGACAACTCGGTCCAGGACATCGCCCGCCTGGTGCAGCACGCGCATCGCTACAACAGCCGCATCTTCGTCACGCTCAACACCATCCTGCGTGACGACGAGCTGGAGCCGGCGCGCAAGCTGGCCTGGCAGTTTTTTGACGCCGGGGTCGATGCGCTCATCATCCAGGACATGGGCCTGCTGCAGATCGACCTGCCCCCCATCCAGCTGCACGCCAGCACGCAGACCGACATCCGCACCCCCGAAAAAGCGCGTTTCCTGCAGGACGCCGGCCTGAGCCAGATCGTGCTGGCACGCGAGCTCACGCTACAGCAGATCCAGGCCATCCATGCCCAGATCGACCCGGCGCGCTGCACGCTGGAGTTCTTTGTCCACGGCGCCCTGTGCGTGGCCTACAGCGGCCAGTGCTACATCAGCCACGCCCACACCGGGCGCAGCGCCAACCGCGGCGACTGCTCGCAGGCCTGCCGTCTGCCCTACCAGGTGCTCGACAGCCAGGGCCGTTTTGTCGCCCACGACAAGCACGTGCTCTCGATGAAGGACAACAACCAGAGCGAGAATCTCGCCGCCCTGGTGGACGCCGGCATCCGCAGCTTCAAGATCGAAGGCCGCTACAAGGACCTGGCCTACGTCAAGAACATCACGGCGCATTACCGCAAGCTCTTCGACGAACTGCTGGAAGCCCGCCCCGAGTTGGCCCGCGCGTCCAGCGGCCACACCACCTTCAGCTTCACGCCCGACCCGGGCCAGAACTTCAACCGCGAGTTCACCGACTACTTCGTGCAGGGCCGCAAGGAAGACATCGGCGCCTTCGACACGCCCAAGAACCCGGGCCGGCATCTGGGCTACGTCAGCAAGGTCGGTCCCGATTTCGTCGAACTCACGGTAACCGAACCCGGCACCGTGCTGCACAACGGCGACGGCCTGTGCTACTACGACCTGCAGAAGGAACTGGTCGGCCTGGCCATCAACCGCGCCGAGCCGGCCGGGCCGCTGGCGGTGGACCAGTGGCGCGTGTACCCGAAAGACCCGATGGCCGGCTTCAAGGACCTGCGCAAGGGTACCGAACTCAACCGCAACCGCGACATGAACTGGGTGCGTTTGATGGAGAAGAAATCCAGCGAGCGCCGCATCGGCCTTTGGGCCAGGCTGGAGGAGACCGCCGGCGGTATCGCGTTGCAACTGACCGACGAGGATGGCCACACGGGCAGCGCTGCCGTCGCCCTGGCCAAGGAACCCGCGAAGAACCCGGCCCAGGCCGAGGCCACGCTGCGCGAACAGCTGGGGCGTTTCGGCGCCACGATCTTCGAACCCCTGGACATCACGCTGGCGCTGGCCCAGCCCTGGTTTGTCCCGGCCTCCACGCTCAACACCCTGCGCCGCGACGCCGTGGCCGCACTGGAGGCCGCGCGCGCTGCCGCCTATGTGCGCCCGCCACGCGCCACCCCGGTGGAGCCACCCGTGGCCTACCCCGAGGACACGCTGACCTACCTGGCCAACGTCTTCAACGAACGGGCGCGCGACTTCTATGCGAAACATGGCGTAAAGGTCATTGCCGCCGCCTACGAAAGCCATGAAGAAGAAGGTGAAGTCAGCCTGATGATCACCAAGCACTGCGTGCGCTACTCGCTGAGCCTGTGCCCCAAGCAGGCCAAGGGCGTGACCGGTGTGCAGGGCACGGTGCGCGCCGAGCCGCTGACCCTGGTCAACGGCAGGGAAAAGCTCACCCTGCGCTTTGACTGTAAACCCTGCGAAATGCACGTGGTGGGCAGGATGAAAAAAGCGGTGATGAACCAGGCAGAACGGGAGGCCCAAGCCATCCCGCTGAAGTTCTACCGCACGCGACCCCCGGCCATGTCGATGGACTGAGGAACCCGAGGCTGTCCTGCCGGGCCGCCTCAGCGCTTGCGGCGCGCTTCGGTGTCGTCCAGCGGCGCCATGTCGGTCTGGTATTCCCAGTCCCCCACGTGCAGCACGGGCAGCTCGCTACCCTGCCGGATCGCTTCCATCAGCGCCTGCTTTTCCTCTTCCGACACCAGCTGGTAGTGCGGGTGTGTCGCCCCCGCGGTGGCCAGGGCGGGTGATCGGGCCGACTCCAGGGTAGCCCCGGTACGCCAGTAGATGGCTTCGAGCTGCAGGCCGAAACGCTCGTACGCGCGCTTGCGGATCCAGCTTTCCGTCTCGGGATCGTCCCAGGCACGGCCGGCATGCCGGGGCTGGAACTGCCGGCCCACGTCGATCATGGCGACGAAGCTGTGATGGCGCATGTCCAGCGGCATGATGCGCAAGCGGTACATGCCGGTGCCCACCTCCAGGTCCAGCAGGCTCTCACGGATCACCCGGTCCAGCAGCTCGCGCCGGAAAGCCTTGCGCTCCTCCAGGTCCATACGACGCGGCAACATGGAATTGGTGCTGAGGGTCTCCGGGCTGGCATTGCGGCGCTTGCGAAACAGGGTGAACATGATCTGCACATTCTGCTGTCCCGGGCCTGGCATGGGCCGCGGGATGGTGTTGATTTGTAAGCGAGGCAGGACCGGGACAGTCAAAAAAATCGCCGCCAGAGCTGGCGGCGATGGGTGAGCGAAACGATGGGCGTTCAGTTGCGCACGTAAACAATCTTCTTGGCACCACCTTCGCAGCTGCCAACGACCTTGCGATCGCCCACCTGTTCGGTCGGCACGATCTCCAGCGTGTAGTTCTTGACGCCATTGGCATCGATCTTGGCCGCGATTTCAGCTTTCAACTCGTCGCAGGGCTTGAGCTGGGCCCAGGCACCGGGCAGGACAAATGCCAGGGCGATGAAAAGGGACAGACGTTTCATGGAGGCTCCTTGTGTGTGATGCAAATCAGGCATGCAGAATACCTTTTTCAATATATACCGCAAGCCGCTCACGACGGCGGGCCGGATGCGCATTGTTTCAATTGCATACAGAAATCAGAGCAACGGGCGCACTTCCCGCGCCGCTTCCCAGAGCATGGGCAGCAGTTCGCGCTGCATGGCCGCGGCCGACAGGCGTGCCGTCGAGGCCACCACATTGAGGGCCGCCACGGTGCGGCCCTGCAGGTTGCGCAGGGGGACTGCCAGGGCATGCACGCCCAGTTCGTGTTCTTCGCTGCTGAGACAGAAGTCATCCCGCCGCACCTGTTCGATCAGGGCACGGAACTGGCGCGCCTCGGTCACGGTGTGCAAGGTCAGGCGTTCCAGCAGGCGCCCTTTCATCCAGGCCTGGAACTCCGAGCGGGGCATGGCCGCCAGCATCACGCGCCCCGTGGACGTGGCATGCGCGGGCAGCCGGGCCCCCAGGTGCAGGCCGTAGGCCATGAGCTGAGGCAGGCCGTCGGCGACGCTGCGTCGCACGTCGCTGCTGCGCGCCACGATCACCACCTCGTCGCCGTTGGACACCACGGCCGAATAGGCCTGACCGGTCTGGGCTGCCAGGCGCTCCAGCGTCGGCTGCAGCACCCGCGGCAGGCGTGACGAGGCCAGGTAGCTGCCGGAAAAACGCAGCACCTTGCTGGAGAGCCAGAAGTGGCTGCCGTCGGTCTCCAGGTAACCCAGGTGGGCCAGGGTCAGCAGATGGCGGCGTGCCGCCGCCCGGGTGATGCCCGCGCGCTGCGCGGCCAGGGTGGCGTTGAGGCGCTGGCGTTCGGTGTCGAAGCTCTCCAGCACGGCCATACCCTTGGCCATGCCTTCGATCAGGTCGGATTTGGCGATCATGGGAATTTCAATGATTGCGCGATCATCGCGCATTGTTGGCGATGATCGCACATTTGACGCAGATCAGGGCAGGCTTGGCGAGCTGACCTGCCTATCCTTGCCCCATCGGTTTCAACGAGGAGAAATTCCCATGCGTACCCAGGTCGCCATCATCGGCGCCGGCCCCTCCGGCCTGCTGCTCGGCCAGTTGCTGCACAAAGCCGGCATCGAGGCCGTGATCCTCGAGCGCCAGACGGGCGATTACGTGCTGGGCCGCATCCGCGCCGGCATCCTGGAGCAGATCACCGTCGATCTGTTGCATGAGGCTGGCGTGGGCGAGCGCGTGAGCAGCGAGGGTACCGTCCACCACAGCATCGAACTGGTCTATGCCAACACGCGCCACCCCATTGACGTGACCGGTTTGACCAACGGCAAGGTGGTCACCGCCTATGGCCAGACCGAGGTCACGCGTGACTTGATGGACGCGCGCCAGGCCACGGGCCTTACCACCATCTATGGCGCCAATAACGTGCAGTTGCACGACTTTGACAGCAAGAAACCGCGTGTCACCTATGAAAAGGACGGGCAGACCCACGAGATCCAGTGCGATTTCATCGCCGGCTGTGACGGCTTTCATGGCATCTCTCGCGCCAGCGTTCCCAAAGATGCCATCAAGGAGTACGAGAAGGTCTACCCCTTCGGCTGGCTGGGCGTGCTGTCGGATGTGCCGCCGGTCTCGCCGCATGCCATCGTCTACGCCAACAGCGAACGGGGGTTTGCATTGTGCTCGATGCGCAGCCTGACCCGTAGCCGCTATTACGTCCAGTGCCCGATCGACGACAAGGTGGCGGACTGGAGCGACGATCGTTTCTGGGACGAACTGCGCCGGCGCCTGGATCCCGACATGGCCGAGCGCATCGTGACGGGGCCGAGCATCGAGAAAAGCATCGCTCCCCTGCGCAGCTTCGTTGCCGAGCCCATGCGCTTTGGCCGCCTGTTCCTCGCGGGCGACGCCGCACACATTGTTCCGCCCACCGGTGCCAAAGGTCTCAACCTGGCGGCCAGCGATGTGAAGTACCTCTCCAGCGCCCTCATCGAGTATTACGCCGAGAAGAGCGATGCCGGCATCGACCACTACTCGCAGCGCGCGCTAGCCCGGGTCTGGCGGGCTGAGCGGTTTTCCTGGTGGCTGACATCCTTGATGCATCAATTCCCGGACACCGCCGGATTCGGCCAGAAGGTCCAGGAAGCCGAGCTGGAATACCTGGTCCACTCCGAGGCCATGTCGCGCTCACTGGCCGAGAACTATGTGGGCCTGCCGCTGGACTTCGGCCGCTGAGCATTGATTAAACTGGGTCCATGACCCAGTCTTCCAAGCCCCTGCGCGGTACGCGCATCCTCAGCCTGGCACTCAATCTGCCGGGCCCCGCAGTTCTGATGCGCCTGCAGGCCCTGGGCGCGAGCTGCGTGAAGCTGGAGCCGCCGGCGGGCGATCCCATGCAGGCCTACCAGGCCGGCGCCTATGCCGAACTGCATGCCGGCGTGCGCGTGCTGCAGGCCGACCTCAAGGTGGATGCCGGCCGCAAGCTCCTGCAGCGTGAACTGGCCCGCGCCGATGTACTGCTCACCTCCTTCCGCCCGTCAGCCCTCCAGCGCCTGGGCCTGGCCTGGACCTCCCTGCACCGCCAGTACCCGGCGCTGTGCCTGGTCAGCATCGTCGGTGCACCGGGTCCGCTGGCGGAAATCCCGGGCCATGACCTGACCTATATGGCCGAGCAGGATCTGGTCGGCGGTCTAGCACTGCCGCCCACGCTGTTTGCCGACATGGGGGGCGCCCTTTTGGCCAGTGAGGCGGTGTTGTCCGCCCTGATGCAGCGCCAGAAAAGTGGCCGCGGCACTAGGCACGAGGTGGCGCTGTCGCAGGCCGCAGCCTGGCTCGCACTGCCGCGACAGTGGGGTCTGACCACAACGAAGGGCGCGGTGGGCGGCGCCCATGCCGGCTACCGCGTTTATGCCTGCAAGGATGGCCGCGTGGCCGTGGCGGCGCTGGAGCCACATTTCGCCCAGGCCCTGTGCGAGGCGGCCGGATTGAAGCCCTTGAACATGCTGGCGCCGTCCACCCGCAAGGCACTGGAGGCCTGGTTCGCCACACAGACGCGGCGCAAGCTGGACGCGCTGGCGCAGCGGCTCGATCTGCCGCTGCACACCTTGCCCAAGGCCTGACTCAGCGCGGTTTGCGCGCGCTAGGCTTGCCAGCCCGGGCAGCGCCGGTCTCGCGCGGTGGCAGGCCGGTGTGCTGGGTCAGCAGCCGGCCCTTCACGGGTGTCTTCGCCGCGGGTTTGGCCGCGGAAGGCGTGGAGTTCTTGCGCCGTGCGCTCTGGTAGCCGCCGTCGGTCAGCGGCTGGAAGGTCGGGATCAGGTGCTGCTTGCCGTTGCCGATCAGGTCGGCACGGCCCATGGTCTTGAGCGCCTCGCGCAGCAGCGGCCAGTTGTTGGGATCGTGGTAACGCAGGAAGGCCTTGTGCAGGCGACGGCGTTTCTCGCCGCGCACGATGTCCACCTTCTCGCTGCGATCATCGCGGTGGATGCCCTTGAGCGGGTTCATCTGCGTGTGGTACATCGCCGTGGCCGTGGCCATGGGGCTGGGGTAGAAGGTCTGCACCTGGTCGGCGCGGAAGCCGTTCTTCTTGAGCCACAGCGCCAAGTTCATCATGTCCTCGTCGCTGGTGCCCGGGTGGGCCGCGATGAAGTACGGAATCAGGTACTGCTTCTTGCCCGCTTCCGCGCTGAACTTCTCGAACATCTGCCGGAACTTGTCATAACTGCCGATGCCGGGTTTCATCATCTTCGAGAGCGGGCCGCCCTCGGTATGCTCGGGCGCGATTTTCAGGTAACCGCCCACGTGGTGCTGCACCAGCTCCTTCACGTACTCGGGCGACTTCACGGCCAGGTCGTAACGCAGGCCCGAGCCGATCAGGATCTTCTTCACACCCTTGAGCGCACGCGCGCGCCGGTACATGTGGATCAGCGCGCTGTGGTCGGTGTTCAGGTTCTGGCAGATGCCGGGGTAGACACAGCTGGGCTTGCGGCAGGCGGCCTCGATCTCGGGGCTCTTGCAGCCGATGCGATACATGTTCGCAGTCGGCCCGCCCAGGTCGGAGATGACACCGGTGAAACCCGTGACCTTGTCGCGGATGTCCTCGATCTCCTGGATCACCGAGTCTTCCGAGCGGCTCTGGATGATGCGGCCCTCGTGCTCGGTGATCGAGCAGAAGGTGCAGCCGCCGAAGCAGCCCCGCATGATGTTCACGCTGAAGCGGATCATCTCCCAGGCCGGGATCTTGGTGGCGCCGTCGTGCCCCCCGTTTTCGTCGGCATACGCCGGGTGGGGGCTGCGCGCGTAATGCAGGCCGAAGACGTAATCCATCTCGGCTGTGGTCAGCGGAATCGGCGGTGGGTTGATCCAGACGTCGCGCGCCGTGGTGCCTTCGCCATGCGCCTGCACCAGGGCACGCGCGTTGCCGGGGTTGGTCTCCAGGTGCAGCACGCGGTTGGCGTGGGCATAGAGCACGGCGTCGGAGCGGACCTGCTCGTAGCTGGGCAGGCGGATCACGCTGCGGTCACGCGGCAGGCGTTTGATAGTGCCCTTGCCTGTCAGCGCCGGGTTGGCCATGAAGGTGATGGGCTGGATGGCCGGCATCACGTTTTGTGCAGAACCGCCCTCTTCCTTGCTGCACGTCTGGCCCTGTGCCGCGGCCTGCTCGGAGGTGGTCTGGTAAGGGTTGATGTGCTCTTCGACGTGGCCCGGGGTGTCGACCTCGGTCGAGTCGATCTCGAACCAGCCCTCGGGGCTGTGACGCTGGACAAAGGCCGTACCGCGCACGTCGGTGATGTTTTGCACTGGCTCGCGTGCGGCGATGCGGTGCGCCACCTCGACCAGGGCGCGCTCGGCGTTGCCGTAGAGCAGCAGGTCGCACTTGCTGTCCACCACGATGGAGCGGCGCACCTTGTCGCTCCAGTAGTCGTAGTGGGCGATGCGGCGCAGCGAGCCTTCGATCCCGCCCAGCACGATGGGCACCTCGGGATAGGCCTCGCGGCAGCGCTGGCTGTAGACGATGGCTGCGCGGTCGGGTCGTTTGCCGCCCACGTCGCCCGGGGTGTAGGCGTCGTCGCTGCGGATCTTGCGGTCCGCCGTGTAGCGGTTGATCATGGAATCCATGTTCCCGGCGGTCACGCCCCAGAACAGGTTTGGCTTGCCCAGCACCTTGAAGGGGTCGGCACTCTGCCAGTCGGGCTGGGCGATGATGCCCACGCGGAAGCCCTGGGCCTCCAGCGTGCGCCCGATCACCGCCATGCCGAAGCTCGGGTGGTCCACATAGGCGTCGCCGGTGACCAGGATGATGTCGCAGCTGTCCCAGCCCAGCTTGTCCATCTCGGCGCGGCTCATGGGCAGGAAGGGGGCCGTGCCGAAGCGCGCGGCCCAGTACTTGCGGTAGCTGGTCAGCGGTTTGGCGGCGCGCGGAAAGAAGGAGACGTCGACGGGAGCGTTCATGGGGAGGGGCTGGCAGCCCAGCAGGCAACCCTGAAGTGTACGTTTTTGGCAATCCCTGCGGGAAGCCCGGGGCATCTTGCGCTTGGCAGTTCGGGCCCGCCGGTCGCACAATGGGCCACGCCACCCAACCTTGACGCCCCATGCCCACCTTCGACACCCTCGCCAGCTTCTGGACTACGCCCATGATCAAGACCAATATGCTGGTCTTTTTCAACCTGCTGGGCGCCCTGCTGCTGGGCCTGCTGGTCGGCTACGAGCGCGCCTACCACGGCCGTGCGGCCGGCATGCGCACCTATGGCCTGGTCTGCATGGCCTCGGCTGCGCTGACCGTCATCGGCGGCTATTCCGCCTCCTGGTTCGGCGGCAACTTCCTGCTGGGCACGGCCACCGATACCAGTCGCGTCATCCAGGGCATCGTCACCGGCATCGGCTTCCTCTGTGCCGGCGTCATCATGCGCGAGGGTTTCAACATCAGCGGTCTGACCACGGCCGCCTCCCTGTGGGCGGCCTCGGTCATCGGCATCCTGGTCGGCGTGGGCTTTTATGCCGCGGCCATCGCCCTGGCTGCGCTCTCGGCTTTTTCCATGATGTGGATCTCGCGGCTGGAGACCTGGCTGCCCTCGCGCCAGGCCGTGGCCATCAAACTGCGCTTCCGGCCCGGTTTCACGCCCAGCGAACCGGCCCTGCGCGAGATGGCCGAGGCTCGGGGTTACGACATCGCCTCGGGCACCATCGCCATCGAATCCAACGACGGCGTGCTGCAGTGGTCCTTCGTCGCGGTGGCACGCAACCGGCAGCGGATGATGCCGATCTCCACCCTGTCCGAGGAGATCGCCCGCTTCGAGGGCGTGACCGACTTCCACCTCAACTACGCGCGCAACTGATCACGCCAGCGGTCCCACTGGCATGCCGGTGGGTCTCAGCCTGCCTCGCCACGCCCTTCCAGCCAACTGGAATCCAGGGCTGGATGCTTCTCCTGGGGTTTGTCCAGATGGTAGCCCTGAACCATGTCCACGCCGAAACGGCGCAACATCATCAGCGTCTCCTCGTTCTCGACAAACTCGGCGACGGTGCGCTTACCCAGTCCACGTGCCACATCGACGATGGATTTCACGAAAACCTGGTTGTCGCGGTCGTTGGGCAGGTCCCGGATGAACAGGCCATCGATCTTGAGCACGTCCGCCTTGAGGTGCTTGAGATAGGCGAAGGAAGCAAACCCGCTGCCGAAGTCGTCCAGACAGGTGCCACAGCCGGTCTTGCGCAGGGCCTCGATGAAACGTTCTGCATCCTGCAGGTCCGAAACGGCCGAGGTCTCGGTCAGCTCCACCAGCAGGCGCTGAGGCGCCACGCCCTGGCGCTGCAATTCCTCGGCGATGAAATGCGGCAGGGTCGGCTGATCGAAAGACCGGCCTGAAATATTGACCGCGAGCGGCGGTATCTGCGGCGCGCGGGCAAGCAGAGCAATGCTTTCGCGCAGCACCCACCGGTCGATCTCCAGGATCCTGCCGCTTTTTTCAGCATAGGGGATGAAATGACCGGGCATGATAAGACGTGAGGGATCCGCCTCATCCACCATACGGATCAGTACCTCCAGGTGCGAAATTTCCCCGCTGTCGGCATGGTAGACGCCCTGGAAATGCAGGCGCAGCAGGTCCCTCTCAAAGGCACGCCCGATGCGGTCGTTCCACGTCAGCCTGGTGATCATCTCTCGGGACGCGTCGCGCTCGGGCCGGTACACGCTCCAGGCGTTCTTGCCAGACTCCTTGGCCTGGTACATCGCCGCGTCAGCGTGGGCAATCAGTTCCTCGGCGCCGCTCGCATTCTTTGGGTAGTGCGCAATACCCAGGCTGGTGGTCAGACGGAAGTTCTGACCTTCCAGGCGGAAGGGGATTTGCGAGACGGCGCGCACGATGCGCTCGGCCAGCCGCTCGGAGTCTGCCTCGGTGGCGTCCGGCATCAGCACGCCAAATTCATCGCCGCCCAGGCGGCTGAAGAACTCGTTCTTGCGCGTCAGTGCTGCCACTTCACCCGCTACTCTTATCAGTACCGAATCGCCAGCCCGGTGGCCGAAGGTGTCGTTGATGTATTTGAACTCGTCGAGATCGAAGAACAGCAGCGCGCCCTGGCGCTGGTGACGGCCCGACTCCTGGAGGAAACGCCCCAGTTCCTCCTCGAAACGACGCCGGTTGTACAGGCCGGTCAGTGCATCGCGTTCGGCCAGGTAGATCAACTGGTTCGCCGTCTGCCGCTCGCGTGTCACGTCCTCGTACACCCAGAGACGGCCAATGAAACGACCGTCACCCTCGCGCACCGGGTAGGACAGCTGCGTGACCACCCGACCGTCGCTCATGCTGATCTCGTAGGTGCTGGACATCTCGTGCGTCTCCAGCACGTCCAGCAGATGGCGCGAGAAATGATCCGGCCGTGCCAGCTCGTTGGTCGAAAAATCCAGCACCTGATTGGCCGACTTGCCCGTGAGTTCCAGCTCCTCTGAAATCATCCAGATGCGCAGGAACATGGTGTTGTAGTACTTGACCTGGTTATCCGCTGTGACGAAAAGGATCCCGAGGTTCATCGCGCCCAGCAGGGCCAGCAGACGCGCGCGCTCCTCCTCAAGCCCCGTGAGGTACTGCCGGCGCGATTCATCGGCCAGCTTCAGGTCTACCAGAGCGACCTGCAAGGCCATCTCGGCCTCGCGGCGCTGCGTGATGTCGAGCATGCTGGTGCGCACCCCGAGGTTCTCCTTGTTCGAACCGAAGATGGTCTGCGAATACATGGCCAGCCAGACCAGATTCCCGTCGCGGTGGCGCAGACAGAACTCGAACCGCCCACCCTGCCCCAGTTGAGCCGACGCCAGCGCGTGCCTGAGCGCATCGGCATCCCCCGGTACGGCCAGACCCAAGGGAAAGTCCTTCATGGCCATGCATTCGTCGGGCGTGTAGCCGGTGATCCGCAGCACCGAGGGATTGATCCAGATCAGTCGGCCCTGCGCATCGAACCAGCTCTCCCACGCGTAGGTGTAATCGGCAATCGCGTGAAAACGCGCCTCGCTGGCGCTCAGCTCCTCGATGCGGACTTGCACCGCCTCGGCCATGCGGTTGAAGGTTCGCGTCAGCAAGCCCACCTCGTCTTCTGCCTGTACCGGCAACCTGATCGTGAGATCACCCGCTACCGCCCGCGCCGAGGCCTCGGTGAGCCGGCCGAGGTGGCGTGTAAGCAGGTATGCCAGGGCCGCAAGCAGCGTGAGGGAAAGGACGATACCCACCCCACCGATCAGTAGGCTTTGCCGCACGAGGTTCTCGCGGGTACGTGCGACGTGTTCCGTTGAAAGGCCATACGCCAGGCTGCCGTAGTCACGACCGGCCAGCCGGATCGAGAGCGCCAGGTCCAGCACGCCCTCCCGGTGCTCTCCAAAGTCAGCGCGCGAACGAGGCTCAGGCACAGGCTGGTTCCTGGCCCAGCCCACAGAGGCGACGCGGTCGCCGCTGCTGTTCGTCAAGACCAGATAGACGAGCCCCTCGCTCTGCCGACTCTCGTTGAGAATTTCGCTGACGGTCGCGTAGTCCCGCTCGACTAACGGCGCAGCCAACGCCGCATTGAGCAGGACAGCCAGTTGACGGTTGTGCAACTCGATGCGTTCCTGCAGCACGCCATCTGAAATACGCAGACTGTTGACCACGATCACGACCAGCAGCGGCAGCTGCACCAGCAGACTGGCCAGCAGCAGTTTGGTGCGCAATGACCGTGTGCGCAGAAAACTCATTTGCCGCCGCCCATCAGACCGCGCAGCCGCGGAAGATGGACATCAACAGCCTGCAGTTCCGCCAGCCGGACTTCGCGCAAACCCTGGTACCCGGTCGCCTCAAAGAAGGGCTGCCCTTCCGGGGTGTCGGTGCCGAACGCCAACAGTGCCGACTTGATCTGCGGCAGCAGTCTGGACATCCGGCCATGCCCCAGCCATAAGAGGCTGGGCATGTCGGGCAGCGCCACAAAGACCTCGATCTCGTCACGCAGCTCCTTGGGGGTGTTCAAGATGCCTTGCGGTGAACTCACGGCGAGCAGGGCCTGCCCGTTGACCAGGGCATAAGCAGCACTCGCCGGCGTCGGGGTGTACACCACCGAGTAGTCTTGCCCCGCCTGGAGTCCCCGGGTACGCAGCCAGGCATGCGCCTCGGTCGAGGCCAGGGTCAGGCTGTCGATCATCGCCACGCTTCCGCCACGCAACTCCTCGGTTTTGCGTACCGGTCGCGCCTTGGACATCACAATGAGCGTTCGGTGCGGGGCGCTGTAACGTGCCAATGGCACGTAGCTGGCATCGGTTTCGGCATGACGTCCCAGATGCGGCGCCGTAACGATCACGTCGTACCGACTGCTCAGGGTATTGCGGTGGAAGGTCTGGAAGTCCGGGGCCGACTCCAGCTCGATTGTCATTCCGAGAGTGCGCTCCAGGTAGGTCGCCACATGCTGGTAATTTTTGAGCAGGACGCGCGTACTGGTAATAGGCAGCACGCCAAGCAGCAGGGTTCGGGTCTGCCCCAACACTGTGCGCGGGACTGCTGAAAGACCCAACCACCCCGCTCCAGCCAAAAGACCGGTCCGTCGCCTGAAGTCACTCATGTCAATACCTTTACGCCTGCAGCCTGCACGGAATCGATAAGGAACCGCAACATACCGTCCTCAACCCTGAGATGATTCTCACACGGTGGAATGTGACCCGACGGGCAGAGCGGATAATTCAATGATGGATTCTGCTCAAAATTCAACATTTCGTACCCAACCCAGGTCGCTGGGTGACCTGTTTGTCTCCTTCACCGTGCTGGCCCTGCAAGGATTTGGCGGTGTGCTGGCCGTGGCCCAGCGCGAACTGGTGGAGCGCAAACGCTGGTTCACCAACGAGGAGTTCGTCGAGGAATGGTCGGTGGCCCAGATCATGCCCGGCCCCAACGTCGTCAACCTGGCCGTCATGATCGGCGGGCGCTACTTCGGCATCCCCGGCATGCTGGCGGCGCTGGCCGGCATCTTCACGGCGCCGCTGATCGTGGTGCTGTCGCTGGCCCTGCTGTATGCCCAGTTCGCCAGCCATCCGGGTGTCATCGGCGCCTTGCGCGGCATGGGGGCTGTGGCCGCAGGCCTGGTGGTGGCGACCGGGCTGCGCCTGGCCTCCACGCTGCGCAAGAGTGCGCTGGGCATCGTGGTCAACAGCGTCCTGGGCCTGCTGGGCTTCGCGGCCGTGGCCCTGCTGCGCTGGCCGCTGATCTACGTCTTGCTGGGCCTGGGCACCGTCGCCTGCACCCTGGCGTACCTCAAGCTGGGCAAGGAGGCTGCCGTATGAACCCCGTGCTGGACCTGGGCTGGGGCGACTGGCTCTATCTCTTCACGCACTTCCTCACGCTGTCGCTGCTGTCCGTGGGCGGCGGCATCACCACGGCGCCCGACATGCACCGTTTCCTGGTGGACAAGCAGGGCTGGATCACCGATGCCCAGTACACCTCCTCCATCGCCATCGCCCAGGCCGCGCCAGGGCCGAACATCCTCTTCGTGGCCCTGCTGGGCTGGAACGTGGGCATGAATGCCGGTGGGCCCAGCTGGGCCCTGCTGGGCGTGCTGCTGTGCATGGTGGGCATCGTCATGCCCAGCTCGATCCTGGTCTACGTCACCGCGCGCTGGAGCCACGCCAACCGCGAGCTGCGGGCCGTGCGGGCCTTCAAGCTGGGCATGGCGCCCATCGTCATCGCCCTGCTGATCGCCACCGGCTGGATCCTCTCCAGCGTGAACGGCGATCCGCTGCGCCACTGGCCGCTGTGGCTGATCACCGTGGTCACCGCCGTGATCGTCTGGCGCACCCGCCTGCACCTGCTGTGGCTGCTGGGCATCGGCGGCCTGTTGGGCTGGTTCGGCCTGGTCTAAGAACGGCCATGGCGCTGCAGCCCACACTCAACCTGCTCGGTGGCGGGCGTGTTGGCAAGACCCTGGGCCGCCTTTGGCAGGCCGCGGGGGTGCTGCAGGTCCAGGACGTGCTCACGACGCAGCCTGCCAGCGCCCAGGCCGCGGTGGACTTCATCGGTGCCGGCCGCGCTGCCAACGGCCTGGAGGACATGCGGCCCGCTGACTACTGGTTGATCGCCGTGCCCGACCGGCAGATCGCCGCCAGCGCACAGGCCCTGGCCGGCCGCGGCCTGCGTCGGGCCAACGTGTTCCATGCCAGCGGTGCGCTGGCCGCAGCCGAACTCGCGCCCCTGCAGGCCCTGGGCTGGCCCGTTGCCAGCGCGCATTGCATCCTGAGCTTTGCCACGCCCGCCACGGCCGTGGCGCAGTTTGCCGGCACGCCCTGCGCACTCGAAGGCGATGCCGCTGCCGTCGAGGCGCTGCAGCCGCTGTTCGGTGCCATCGGCGCGCGCTGCTTCACCCTGTCCTCGGCCGACAAGCTGCGTTACCACGCAGCGGCCGTGTTCGCCACCAACTTCCTGCCCGTGCTGCAGGCCACGGCCGAAGCCCTGTGGCTGGACAGCGGCGTGCCACCCGAACTGCTGCCGCAACTGCGCAGCACGCTGCTGCGCAACGCCGTCGACAACCTGCTGGCGCTGGGGCCGGCCGGCGCGCTCACCGGGCCGGCCGCGCGCGGCGACACGGCCCTGGTGCAGCGCCAGGGCAAGGCGGTGGCCGATTGGGACGCGCAAGCCGGCGCCGCCTACACCGCGCTCAGTGCGCTGGCCGCCCGTCTGGCGCGCGCAGGCCGTCTCTGAGCACAGACGCCAGGCTTGTGCTGCGTTATCCTGTTCGAGACACTTCCGCCCGAGATCCCGCCATGAACAAGCCCCTCAAAGTCCTGCTCTACGTCATCGCCGCCACCGTCGCGCTGCTGGTGGCCGTGGTGGCCTTCATCGTTGTCACCTTCAATCCCAACGACTACAAGCCCGCGATCATCCAGCTGGTCAAGGCGCAGACCGGGCGCACCCTGTCCATCCCCGGCGACATCCGGCTCACCCTGTTCCCGCGCATCGGCGCCGACCTGGGCCAGCTGTCCCTGTCCGAGCCGCGCAGCGAGCAGATCTTTGCAGCCGCGCAGCAGGTGAAGGTCTCGGTGGCACTGATGCCGCTGCTGCGCAAAGAGGTGCAGGTCGACCGTGTGCTGGTCGACGGCCTGAGTGTGAAGCTGCAGCGTGACCGCCAGGGCCGCTTCAATTTCGACGACCTGCTGTCCAAGGGCGAGCCGCCTGCCGCCCAGGCTGAAACGCCGGCCCCCGCCGCACCCCTGCCCCTGCTGAACATCGGTGGCATCACCGTCAGCAAGGCCAGCCTGGACTACCGCGACGCGTCCAGCGGCCAGCAGCTGACGGTCTCCAACCTGAACTTCAGCACCGGCCCCATCGCCGAAGGCCAGAAAAGCCAGCTGGATTTCAGCGCCGACATCCAGGGCGCACAGCCTGCGCTGGCCCTGGCGCTGACGCTGCAGAGCGATTTCCGCCCCGCGCTGGCCGAGCAGAAGGTCCGCTTCGAGAACCTCAGCTTCAAGCTGGTTGGCAGCGCAGCCGGCCAGCGCGAGCTGCAGCTCATGATCGGCCTGGCCGGTGTGGACGCCTCGGCGCAGCGCATCGAAGCCACGGGCCTGAGCCTGGACATCACCGCGCCCAACCCGGCCGGCGGCACGGTGAGCCTCAAGGCCCAGGGCCAGGCCTCGGTCGACCTGGCGCGCGAGGTCGTGCAGCTCGCGCTGGACGGTACGCTGGACAGCACCACCCTGGCACTCAAGGCCGGTGTGCAGAAGTTTGCCCGCCCGGCCATCACCTTCGACCTGACCCTGGGCGAACTCGATGCCGACCGTTACCTGCCCAAGGCCCAGGCTGGCGCAGCACCGGCAGGCGCCGCCCCGGCGGCCAGCGCACCGGGTGCGGGGCCGCAGCCCGTCATCGACCTGGCGCCCTTGCGCGGGCTGGATCTGAATGGCGCGCTCAAGGTGGCCTCGCTCAAGGTCATGAACCTCAAGGCCGCCAGCATCCGCCTGCAGCTCAAGGCCCAGGGCGGCCGCGCTGAACTCAAACCCGTCACGGCCACGCTGTATGGCGGTGGCGTCAACGGTTCCCTCTACGCCGACGCCGGCGGCGGGCAGCGCCTGGGCGCCAAGCTGGACCTGCGCGGCATCCAGATCGGCCCGCTCATGAAGGACGCGCTGGGCCAGCAGCCGCTGGAAGGCCGCGGCAATGTCGCGCTGGACCTCGGCACCAGCGGCAACACCGTGCTGCAGTTCAAGCAGAACCTCAATGGCACGGCCGGTGTGCAGCTGGCCGACGGTGCCCTCAACGGCATCGACATCGCAGGCGCCCTGCGCAACTTCAAGGCCAAACTCGGGGGCGGCGCGCCGCAAGGCCAGGCCACGTCCCAGCAGAAGACCGATTTCACCGAGTTCATCGCCAGCCTCAAGATCACCAACGGCGTGGCGCGCAACGACGACCTGTCAGCCAAGACCCCTTTGCTGCGCCTGGGTGGCAGCGGCAATATCTACCTCGCGGAAGACCGGCTGGACTACACGGTGAAAGCGACCGTGGTGCCCACCCTGCAGGGCCAGGGCGGCCCCGAGATGGAGCAGCTCAAGGGCCTGACCATCCCCGTGCGCCTCACCGGCCCCTACAGCGCCATCGCCTGGAAGATCGACTTTGGCAACGTGGCCAGCCAGCGCAAGAGCGAGCTCACGCAGGAAACCCGGCAGAAGCTCGACGCGAAGAAGGAAGAAGCCAAGGAAGCGCTCAAGGACAAGGCCGGCGACAAGCTCAGGAACCTGTTGAAACGCTGAGCCGGGGCTGTGGCCCGGCGCGTATGACTTATTCGCCCGGCTGACCGAACTTGAGTGCGCGCGTGGCCAGCAGGGTCTCGGCGAAGAAGCAGCACAGCGCGGCCATGAAACAGCTCACGCCGGCCAGGAAGGCGTAGATCGCCAGCCGCTCGATCTGGAAGACCGTGGTCTCGCCCAGGAAGAGCACCACGATGGTCAGCCCGATCATGAAAGCGCACAGCGTCAGCAGGCCGATTGTGCTGTTGGCCAGCTTGCCGCGGGTGCGCAGCATGTTGAGCTCGGCGCCCCACTGCGGCACCAGCAGGGGCTCGGCCTTGAGGCGCAGCTTCTCTTCCAGCACCCGGCCGCGGTCGATGATGCGCGACAGGCGCCCGGCCACGGCGCCGATCATGCCGGAGACGGCGGTCAGCAGGAAAACGGGGGCGACGGCCAGCTGGATGCCGTGGGTCACGGTGCCGGAATCGACGAAAAGGGCCATGCGTGTGCTCGTGGAGGCGGTTGGGGGTGCGGGCGATTATCCTCCCACAAACAGGGGAGGACAGGCGCCGCGTTTGATCCTATAAAGAGGCACACGCATCACCCCCGGGGAGCTTCCATGAGCATCCGCATCCTGTGCCTGCACGGCGTCAACACCAACGAAAACAGCGACTGGCTGGCCCAGTGGCAGCAGGCCATACGCAGCTCTGCGGCCAGCGCCGGTGTGGCGTCCGACACCTTCGAGTTCCACGAACTGCGTTACAACGCGCGCTTCGAGCAGATCACCGCCACGCCGGCGGTCTACGCCGAAGCTGTCAAGCGCCTGTGGAACAGCTACTGGGCGAACCGGCGGGCGCTGGGCCGCCCGATGGAAAAAGGCCTGGGCACCCTGATCGACAACACCATCGGCATGGTCGCCAAGTGGACCGCCCTGCCCGCGCTGCGCCAGCAGCTCGCGGCCAACCTGGCGGCCTGCATCGAGCGCGTCGACCCGCATCTCATCTGCGCGCACAGCCTGGGCTCCCTCATTACCTACGACACCCTGGCCGCCCGGCAGGACCTGGCCCAGGACCGCCTGCTCGTCACCCTGGGCTCGCAGATCGGCCACCCGGCCCTGGCCGAGACCTTCGGAGGTTACCTGCAGCCCCTCACCACCGTGCGGCACTGGTACCACCTCTACAACCACGAGGATGCGGTGCTGACCTGCGAACTCGATTTCCCCGGCGCTCCCTACACGCAACTCGACACGCGTTTCGACGAATCCGGCCCGCTGGACCACAGCGCCGACAAATACCTGGGCCACGAGGTCACGGCCGCCAACGTCTGGGCCGGCCTGGCCACGGCCCTGCCGCGCAACACGGCACCGGCCAGGCCCAAACCGGCGCCGGCCGTGGGCGGCGGCTGGTTCAAGGCGCCCACGGTCCAGCGCCGCAGCCCGCGCAAGCGCCGTGCCCTGCTGATCGGCATCAACGACTACCCGGAGCCGGAAAACCGACTCAGCGGCTGCGTCAACGACGTGTTCCAGATGAGCGCCATGCTGCAGGAGCGTGGTTACCAGCCCGAGGAGATCCGCGTGGTGCTCGACGCACGCGCCACCACCCGGGGTGTCAACGAGCGCCTGCAATGGCTGCTGGAAGACGTGCGTGCCGGTGACGAGCGTGTGCTCTTCTATTCCGGCCACGGCGCGCAGGTGGCCGCCTACGACGCCGACGGCGAGCCCGACCACAAGGACGAGGCCCTGGTCACGCACGACTTCGACTGGAGCGGCAACACCGGCATCACCGACGACATGCTGGCGCGCTATTACGCCAACCTGCCCTACGAAGCGCGTTTCTCCATCATCCTGGACTGCTGCCACTCCGGCGGCATCGCCCGTGCCGGCGGCGTGGCGGTGCGCGGCATCAACCCGCCCGACGACGTGCGCCACCGCAGCATCGAATGGGACGCCGCCAAGGAGATGTGGTTTCCGCGCAGGAAGCTCGACCTCACCGGCCGCATGGACCGCGCCTCGGCTGAAGTCGTGCGCCGTTACCTGGGGGCCGATGGCGCCACCCAGAAGATGGGCCGCGCCGTGGGCCGCTGGAGCGACAACCCGGCCGCCTTCAAGGCCGCGCGCAAGCGCCTGGGCCACCACGGCCCCTACAACCCGGTGTTGCTGGCCGCCTGCCGCGAAGACCAGTACGCCTACGAGTACACGCACGGCTCGGTGCCCTACGGCGCCCTGACCTTCATGCTGATCCAGCAGCTGCGCGCCAGCGCGGGTCGCAAGACGCTGGAAGACATCGTGGCGCAATGCAACAGCGTGCTCAAGCACAAACTCGGTTATGAGCAGCAGGCCCAGCTCTACCGCCCCTCCGGGCACAAGCAGACACGCTTTCCCGGCACGGCGCCGAAGGCGAACAAGAGAAAGGCCTAGCGTGACTGGATCCATCCCCCGTTCGGGCTGAGCCTGTCGAAGCCCTCTGCAAGTTGTTGATTTACAAGGAGAGCGTTTCGACAGGCTCAACGCGAACGGACTTGTTCAGTACAGCCCTAGGTTTTTTTCATCTGGCGGCGCAGCGGCACCAGCAGGCCAGACAGGCCGTTGTGGTCGATCTCGTGCATCAGCGCCAGCAGGCGGCCCAGGTCACCGCTGGGGAAACCTTCGCGCGCGAACCAGTTGAGATAGTTGCCGGGCAGGTCGGCGATCGGGCAGCCCTTGTGTTTGCCGTAGGGCATTTCCACCGTCAGCAGGCGCTGCAATTGCTCGGCATCGGGGATCATCCACCGGCTCGCTTGGCCGCGTAGCCATGGGCCAGCAACAAGGCCAGCAGCTTGTCGGCATGGTCCCCCTGGATCTCGATCACGCCATCCTTCACCGTGCCACCGGTGCCGCAGGCCGCCTTGAGCTGCTTGCCCAACTGGGTCAGCGCTGTCGCATCGAGCGGCAGGCCGCGCACCACCGTCACGGCCTTGCCGCCGCGCCCGCTGGTTTCGCGCGAGACCCGCACCCGGCCGTCACCCAGGGGCGTGGCCGCCTGCTGGGACTTGCAGGCGCACTGCGCCAGCGGATGGCGGCAGACCGGGCACATGCGCCCGCCTTCGGTGGAATAGACCAGGCCGCCGCTGGGCTTCACGGCTCGAACCTGGCGTTGAAGATCGCTACATCGGCCTCGTTCTCGAAGCTCACGAGCTGGCCCTGTTTCCGGTCGGCTTCCCGGCTGGCGGCAAACAGGCTGTAGCGCCCCTTGAGACCCATGGCCGCCAGGTCGATCAGCGCGTACGGGTAGGGCACGAAGACCTGATGCTCGAACAGGATGCGGTGCGTGTTGCGTGGCGAGGGGTAGAGCTGGTAGTCACCGCTCGTGAAGGACTTGCTGCTGTACATGGGAGGCGTAACGTGGAACGCCCGATTATCCCCGCTGCTCAGCTCTCGAGGTTGGTGCGGGGCGCGCGGCGCCGCTCCATCAGGACCTGCCGGCGCTCCTCCGTCTCGATGGCGTCCATCTGCAGGCGGGCCCGGTGCAGGATTTCGTTGAGCTCGCGCGCCTTGTCGTAGGATCGGCCATGTGACTCGTTGGCCAGCTTGCGCGCCACGTCCTGCATCACCGACAACAGTTTGGACAACTGGTCGATGCGGTCCTGTCGTTCATCGAATTCGGAAACCATATTCCACCCCCTGCCTGCCTTGAACTTGCCGCCGCCCTCTGCCGTCTGACTTCTTGTGTTGAGGGCTTTGAGGAAAGCATATCGAATTCGTAACGCTTTGTCACACTTTCTTTCCGCATAATGAAATAAACCGTATGAGCACCCAGCACCCGACCCCCAGCAAGGAGCAGATCAACCTGCTCGACCCCTTCGAACGCCTGGGACTGGACCGCATCCGCCTGATCAGCAGCGCCAAAGAGGCCGAAAAAGCCTGCGCCGAACTGGCCGCCGCGCCCCATCTGGGCTTCGACACGGAGTCCAAACCCACCTTCCGCGTGGGCGAAGTGTCTGACGGGCCGCACATCGTGCAGCTGGCCACGCCCGAGCAGGCCTGGGTCTTCCAGCTGCATGAGCCCGGCTGCCGCGCGCCAGTGGCCGAACTGCTGGCCCTGCAGGGGGTCACCAAGGCCGGCTTCGGCCTGGGCGACGACCGCAAGCGCATCACGGCCAAGCTGGGGGTGGAACCCGGCGGCGTGCTGGAGCTCAACACCGTGTTCCGCGAGCGCGGTTACCGCAAGGACATGGGCGTGAAGGGCGCGGTGGCCATCCTCTTCAACCGGCGCTACATCAAGTCCAAGAAGGCCGCGACCTCTAACTGGGCCAACCCGCGGCTGACCGAAGCGCAGCTGGTGTATGCGGCCAACGACGCCTGGGCCGCCATCCGCGTGTTCCAGGCGCTGGGCCTGGACCGCCAGCAGGCGCCTTAAGCGGGCCTGAGCTCGTACATGCCGTCGCCCATGTTGCGCAGCGGGCCGAAGACGGCGGTGATGGCGGCCGTCTCGGCCGCCTGCCACTGTTCGACGATCTCGCGCTCGGCGTCGGTCAGGGCCGCGGTGTCGGGCTGTTCGCCATACACACCGGTGATACGCTGGTAGGCCAGGTACACCGGCAGCACCAGGCTGGCGTCGCCCAGCGTATCTTCCAGCGCGCGGCGAAAACGCAGCACGGCCTCGCGGTGCTGGGCCTCGGACACGCCTTCGGCGTCGTACAGTTTCACGGTGTAATGCATGAGCAGGCGAGCATACCCGCTGCCAGTGTGTACAGTGGGGCCTGTAGAACAGACAGGTGGATGATGAGCAAACAAAGTGAATGGCCGGGCAAGGTGCTCACGCTGATCAAGGGCGGCAACGCGGCCGCGGCGATTGCCCAGATCAAGGTGGCGCCCACCGTGAAGGACCTGCAGCAATTGCAGGCCGCCATGGACAAGGCCCAGTTGAAGGGCCGCTGGCGCAACGTGGACCTCGCCATCGAGGAAAACCTGGCCCTGCTGGCCGCGCCGCGCCTGCACCGGTCACCCTGAGGAAACACACCATGCGTGACGGCCACGACAAACGCAGCCTGTGGGTGCGCGCCTTGCTCATGGTGCTCATGGCCATGGCCTTCCAAATGGCCGCCACGCTGCTGGGGGTTCTGGCGATAGTCCAGTTCGTGCTGGCCATCGTCGCCGATGGTCCCAACCAACGCCTGCAGCAGCTGGGCCGCGGCCTGGGGCGCTATTTCCGCCAGCTCACCGACTTCCTGAGCTTCGCCAGCGAAGAAGCGCCCTTCCCTTTCAGCGACTGGCCTTCGGGCGACTGAAGAACCGGCGCAGGGTTCAGCGGGCGGTCTGCATGCGCAGCAGCCTTGCGGCTTCCTCCGCGCGAGCGTCGTCGATCACGCGGATCACGCCGCCCACATCCACCGCCCCCACCGGCTGCTCGAAACGGCCGCTCAGCGCGGTCTCGGGCGTCAGCATGCCGCGCTGGTAAAGGTCCCAGATCTCCGGGCCGTAATCGGTGGCCAGCAGTTCCGGCGCGAACTGCCCGAAGAAGTCGCGCAGGTTGGCCACGTCACGCATCAGCATGCGCGCGGCGTGGTTGTTGCCCGCCGCGTCCACCGCCTGCGGCAGGTCGATGATCACCGGGCCGTCCGCAGCCAGCAGGATGTTGAACTCCGACAGGTCGCCGTGCACGATGCCCGCGCACAGCATGCGCACCACCTCGGTCAGCAGCGTGGCGTGGTGCTGGCGCGCTTCTTCCGGCGTGAACACCACATCGTTCAGGCGCGGGGCCGCGTCACCGTGCTCGTCCGTCACCAGTTCCATGAGCAGCACGCCTTCGTGGAAGTTGTACGGCTTGGGCACCCGTACGCCAGCCGCGGCCAGGCGGTACAGCGCGTCGACCTCGGCGCTCTGCCAGGCCGCCTCGATGGCCTGGCGGCCATAACGCGAGCCCTTGGCCATGGCACGGGCCTGGCGCGTGTTCTTGACCTTGCGGTTCTCGGTGTAGTCCACGGCCTGGCGGAAGCTGCGCTGCGTGGCGTCCTTGTAGATCTTGGCGCAGCGCGTCTCCTCGCCGCTGCGCACCACGAAGACCTGCGCCTCCTTGCCGCTCATGAGCTGGCGCACCACCGTGTCGATCAGGCCTTCTTCCACCAGCGATTGCAGTCTTTCGGGTACTTTCATGACCCCATTTTGCGCTCAGCCGCTTCAGAGACGGGCGGCCAGCCGCGCGGCCTGGTCGATGGCGCGCTTGGCGTCCAGCTCGCCGGCCTCCAGCGCGCCGCCGATCAGGTGGGCTTTTTGGCCACGCGCCTGCAGTTCATCGGCCAGCGTGCGCAGCGGCAACTGGCCGGCGCACAGCACCACCGTATCGCACGCAATCCAGGTGGGGTTCTCGCGCTGCTCGCCGTAACTCACCAGCAGCCCTTCGTCCCCGATGCGCTCGTAGTTCACGCCACCGATCATCTTGACCTGCTTCATCTTGAGCGCCGCGCGGTGGATCCAGCCCGTGGTCTTGCCCAGGCCATCGCCCAGCTTGCCAGCCTTGCGCTGCAGCAGCGTCACCTGTCGCTGCGGCGGGCTCACCTGCGGGCCCTCGGCACTCAGACCACCGCGCTGCTGCGCCGGGTCCGTCACGCCCCACTCGGCCAGCCAGGCCGGCAGGTCCACCGTGCTGGAGTGGCTCTCGCTCACCAGAAACTCGGCCACGTCGAAACCGATACCGCCTGCACCCACGATGGCCACCTTTTGGCCCACGGGCAACTTGCGCCGCAGCACGTCGATGTAACTCAGCACCTTGGCATGGTCCTGCCCTTCGATCTTCGGGTCGCGCGGCGTCACACCCGTGGCTACGATCACCTCGTCGAAACCCTGCAGCTCCTCTGCCGACACGGCGCGGTTCAGATGCAGCTGTACACCCGTGCTCTCCACCCGCCGCGCCAGGTAACGCAGCATCTCGTGGAACTCTTCCTTGCCCGGCACTACCTTGGCCATGTTCAGCTGGCCGCCGATCTCGCTCGCCGCGTCGAACAGATGCACCTCGTGCCCGCGCTCGGCGGCCAGGGTGGCTGCCGTCAGGCCGGCCGGGCCGGCGCCCACCACGGCGATGCGTTTGCGCTGCAGCGTGGGGCGGTAGACCAGCTCGGTCTCGTGGCAGGCGCGCGGGTTCACCAGGCAACTGGTGAGCTTGTTCTTGAAGATGTGGTCCAGGCAGGCCTGGTTGCAGGCGATGCAGGTGTTGATGTCTGCGGCCCGACCCTGCGCCGCCTTCTTCACGAAATCCGCATCGGCCAGCAGCGGGCGCGCCATGGACACCATGTCGGCGCTGCCCTCGGCCAGCAAAGCCTCGGCCACTTCGGGCGTGTTGATGCGGTTGGACGTGACCAGCGGTGTCGTGAGGCCCGCCGCCGCGAACTCGGCCTTCATCTTCTTGGTCACCCAGGCAAAGGCCGCGCGCGGCACGCTGGTGGCGATGGTGGGCACCCGGGCCTCGTGCCAGCCGATGCCGGTGTTGATGATGCTCGCACCACCCTGCGCCACCGCCTTGCCCAATGTCACCACCTCGTCCCAGCTGCTGCCGCCAGGCACCAGGTCGATCATGGACAGGCGGTAGATGATGATGAAGTCCTGCCCCACCGCCTCGCGCGTGCGCGCCACGATCTCCAGCGGCAGGCGCATGCGCTGGCTGTAGTCGCCGCCCCACTGGTCGTCGCGGTGGTTGGTGTGCTTGGCGAGGAACTGGTTGATGAAATAACCCTCGCTACCCATGATCTCCACGCCGTCGTAACCCGCTTCACGCGCTTTCACGGCGCAGTTCACGAAGGCGCGGATCTGCCGCTCCACGCCGCGCGCCGAGAGTTCGAAGGGTTTGAACGGGGAAATCGGCGACTTGATGGCCGAGGGCGCCACCGCCAGCGGGTGGTAGGCGTAACGCCCCGTGTGCAGGATCTGCAGCGCAATCTTGCCGCCGGCCTCGTGCACCGCACGCGTCACCACCTGGTGCCGGCGCGCCGCGCCCGAGGTCGAGAGCGTGCCTGCAAACGGCTTGGCCCAGCCCGCGATGTTCGGCGCAAAACCGCCGGTGACCATCAAACCCACGTCACCCTCGGCGCGTTCGCGGAAATAGGCTGCAAGCTTGCTCAGGTCGCGCCCGTCTTCCAGGCCCGTGTGCATGGAGCCCATGAGCACGCGGTTCTTGATCTGCGTGAACCCCAGGTCCAGCGGGGCCAGCAGATGGGGGTAAAGCGTCTGGCCGGGTAGCGTGGCACTGGCAGTTGTGGGCATGGCGGCTTTTTTGGGGGGTGACGATGTGGGCTTGATCATAGGCCCCGGAGCCGGAAAGCCAGATGGGCTAACATTACGGTTTTATCGTTTGTCAGAAGGAGCCCCAGATGGGCAACAAGATCGTTACCGAAGCCGACCGCAAGGCCACCCCCGCCCCCAAGCCCCTGCCCGGCATGGTCCGCCCCACCGGCGGCCGCGGCCAGCGCGTCAGCCTGGAGCGTGGTGTCTCCACCCGCAGCAAGAAGAACCCGGGCAAGCGTCCCTCCAAGGGCGGCTGATCCCGCGCTGGCTTAGGCCAGCGTCAGCCCCGAACAAAGGCCCTCGTCGAGGGCCTTTTGTTTTGCCGGGGTGACAATGCACCGGTGTCCCAACCCACCCGCCCCCTGATCAAAGCCTTCACCGCCGGCCTGCTCGCGCTGGCCATGGTCCTGCCGGCCACAGGCGCGACCCTCACGGTCGGCTCCAAGCGTTTCACCGAGGCCTACATCCTGGCCGAGATCGTCAGCCAGACGGCCCAGGCCGCCGGCGAGGCCCGGGTGACGCACCGGCAAGGCCTTGGCAACACGGCCATCCTGCTCAGCGCCCTGCAGGCCGGCAGCATCGACGTCTACCCGGAATACACCGGCACCATCGCGCGCGAGATCCTGCGGCTCGACCATGTGCCGCCCCTGGCTGAACTCAATGCGCGGCTCGCCCCGCTCGGCCTGCGCGCCTCGGTGCCGCTGGGGTTCAACAACAGCTACGCCCTGGCCATGCGCGCCTCGCAGGCCAGCGCGCTGAAGATCACGCGCCTGTCCGACCTGAAAAACCATGCGGGGCTGCGCCTGGGCCTGTCGCAGGAATTCATCGGCCGGGCCGACGGCTGGCCGGGCCTGCAGTCGGCCTACGCGCTGCCGCAGGCCCGCCCGCGCGGCCTGGACCACGGCCTGGCCTATGAAGCCCTGGCGCAGCAGCAGGTCGACCTGATCGACGTCTACACCACCGACGCCAAGATCGGCCCCTACCAGTTGCAGGTGCTGGTGGACGATGCGGCTTACTTTCCGCGCTACGAGGCGGTGCTGCTGCACCAGATCGATCTGCCCACGCGCCTGCCGCGCAGCTGGGCGGCGCTGGCCCGGCTCGAGGGCCGCATCGACGAGGCGGCGATGCGCCAGCTGAACGCCGGCGCGGAGCTGCAAGGCCAGAGCTTCCAGCGCGTGGCCCAGGCTTTTCTGGCGGGTGAGCAGGCCGCGCCGGCCAAGACGCGCGATGAGCGCCGCGCGGCCCCGGGCTGGCTGGCCAAGCTTTTCGCCCCCGACCTGCTGCGCCTCACGCTCGAACACCTGGCCCTGGTCTTCCTCTCGCTGGGCGCGAGCATCGTGGTGGGCATCCCGATGGGCATGCTGGCGGCGCGTCACGCGCTGGCGCGGGCCCTGATCATCAACAGCACCAATGTGCTGCAGACCATCCCCTCGCTGGCCCTGCTCGCCATCCTCATCCCGCTCACGGGCAGCATCGGCCTGCTGCCGGCTTTCATCGCCCTCACCGTGTACGCCCTGCTGCCCATCGTGCGCAATACGCACGCCGGGCTCAGCCAGGTTCCCACCGGTCTGAAACAGGCGGCCCTGGCACTGGGCCTGAGCCCGGCCTCGACGCTGCGCCTGATCGAACTGCCGCTGGCGCGCACCACCATCCTGGCCGGCATCAAGACCTCGGCCGTTATCAACGTCGGTACCGCCACCATCGCGGCCTTCATCGGCGCCGGCGGTTTCGGCGAACGCATCGTCACCGGTCTGGCCCTGAACGACAACGCCACCCTGCTGGCCGGCGCCATCCCCGTGGCGTTGCTGGCCCTGCTGATCGAAGCCGCCTTCACGCTGGCCGAGCGCCGTTTCTTCCCTGAGACCTGGCGCAAGAACCGCTAAGCCAGCATCGCCCCCCAAACAAAAGGCCCTCATCGAGGGCCTTTTGTTTTCAGCGTAGCGAAGTGCCTCATGGCTGGGCAGAAAAATCCTGGATCAATTCGATCTGCACCCTGACCTGATGCAGCAGTTCATTCAGGTCATGCGCCAGATCGTAGAGCTCGCCATGCGATTTGTTGGCCAGCCGTCGCCCCGTCTCCTGGGCGAGATGAATCAGTTCAGCCAGCTCGATGACAGCCTCCTGCCGATCCTGTTCGTCCGCGTCGTTCGATCCCATAAGCAGGCCCTCCGCTGATCCGGTCGTCGCGCCGCGCCAGGGATGTCACCCCTGGGGCGCAAGGACAGTCTGCATCCTAGGCGCTTTATCGTGTGTCTGCCAGCGCACATTGGATGGGAAGAACCATGGCAAGGCCCCGGTGTTCAGTACGCGCCGACCCGCTGCGGCGCCCGACGCAGCACCCCCATGCCAAACAGCGAGGCCGTGAGGTACATGCTGACCGAGTAGATCGCCGCTGGCAGCGCCAGCTGGAAATTGCCCAGCACCGACAGCGCCACGAAGATGGCCAGCGTGGAGTTGTGGATGCCGATCTCGAAACTCACCGCCGTGGCCATGGGCTTGTCCAGCCCGGCCCAGCGCGAGAGGTAATAACCCGAGAGCAGGCTCAGCAGGTTGAAGGCCAGCACCACCGGCCCCAGGCTGGAGAAAGACTGCGTCAGCGCCGTCCACTCCTTGGCAATCGCGATGACGGCAAAGGCCGCCAGCACCAGGGCGCTGAACGCCTTCATGGGCTTTTCCATGCGCACGGCAAAACCGGGCTGCTTGCTGCTCACCGCCATGCCGATCAGCACCGGCACCAGGATCACCCCCACCACCTCGAACACCTTGCCGAACTGCAGCGGCACCACCTGGCCCGTCTGCGCAAACGTGGCGATGGCCCAGTTGGTGATCAGCGGCAGGCTCACGATGGACAGCACCGTGTTGATGGCCGTGAGCGAAATGTTCATCGCCACATTGCCGCCAAACAGGTGGCTGAACAGATTGGCCGACACCCCGCCCGGCGAAGCCGCCAGCAGCATCAGCCCCACGGCATACACCGGCGCCACGCCCAGGCCCACGATGAGCCCCCAAGCCACGGACGGCAGCAAGAGCATCTGAATGGCCAGGGCCAGCAGCACGGCCTTGGGGTGCTGGCGCAGGCGCACGAAATCACCCACGCTGAGCGACAGGCCCAGGCCGAACATCACCAGGGCCAGGGCCCCGAGCAGCAGGGCGGGCAAAGCTGCAGTGAACGTCATGCCGCGGCCACCCGCCGGGCACCGTGCGCACCCTCACCCAGGCGGCGCTGCATCTCGGCGTGCACGTCCTGGCGCATCTTCAGCGCAAAAGCCACCTCGGCCGTCAGGAACAGCGGGCCCACCAGCAGGCCCACCAGGTCATCCACAAAGGCCGGCTTGCGGCCCTCCCAGTAGTGGCCGATGAACTGGATGATCCAGCCCACCACAAACAGGCCGATGCCCCAGCCCAGCCACACGGCCGTGCTCTGTGCGGCAATCCACTGGCTGATCCACAGGCTCACGATCAATTGCGCCACCATGGCCAGGCCGAAACGCAGGTCCAGCCGCAGGTAGAACAGCGAGGACAGGATGGCCAGCAGCAGGGCCGGCGTGGCCGGCAGGCCGTCCAGTTCCCACGTCGGGCGCGAGAGCAAGGTGGTCACGGCCAGCACGATCATGGGGATGCCCACGAAATGCGTGGCCACATTGCGCTGGTCCTGGTGGTAGGCCGCGTACTGTGTGAGATGGTCGGTCAGTGTTTTCATGGTCGTCTCCTCTTCGGTGTCATGCACAGATTGACAGGCGTCCATGATCGACCTACCCTCGCCCACAGTCTGTCAGGTACCCGACACAAGCCTTCGCCCCCGTACAAACCCCATGAACGATCCGCAACACTACCTGCCCCTGCTGAACGCCGGCCGCTGGTACGCCCAACTGCCACCCGAGTTCGCCCAGGCGCTGCTCAAGATGGCCAAGGTGCGCCAGCTGCAGGCGGGCGAGGCGCTCTTCCTGCGCGACAGCCCGCCCTGCGGCCTCTACGCCGTGGTCTCGGGTTCCATCCGCATCTCGGGCCAGAGCGGCCGCGGCGACGACGCGCGTGAGGCCCTGCTGGTGGTGCTGCCCCCGCCCCAGTGGTTCGGCGAGATCACCGTCTTCGACGGCGCCACCCGCACCCACCACGCGCATGCGGCCGAGCCCAGCACCCTGCTGCAGGTGCCCCAGGCCGAGCTGCTGGCCTGGCTGCACGAACACCCGCAGCACTGGCGCGACCTGGCCGTCCTGATGGCCGACAAGCTGCGCCTGGCGTTTTTGACCATGGAGGAACAGACCGTGCTCAGCGCCCCGCTGCGCCTGGCGCGGCGCTTGGTGGGCATGGCCGAGGGTTACGGGGTGCAGAGCGGCAAGGGTGGCACCCGGCGTGTGCTGGCCGTGACCCAGCAGGAACTGGCGCTGATGATCGGCGTGTCACGCCAGACGACGAACCAGATCCTCAAGGAGCTGGAGGCGCAGGGGATTTTGCGGGTGCAGCGGGGGGGGATGGAAATGCTGGACCTGCCCGCGCTGCGGGCGTTGTGTCAATGAGGTGCGGCATCAAGAACTGCACAACAACACTAACTGTCCATTCCGCATTTACACCAGTAAATGCGTGAGCGACGAAATTGAAAGACGGTTACTTTCCTACAGTGATGGCCTGCAGCTTAGGAAGCTTCCACGAAGCAGCCCGAGTAAGGCGCAGTGCCAAAGTTCTTTTCAACTTCTCGAGAAACGGTCTGATTCGAATCTCATTTCGCGTACTTGTCTCTTCTTCACTCGAACTCACAATGTTCACGGCAATTTCGGAGTAAAGCTCCATTGCTTTTTTGGCGTACTTTGCGATCGCATTTTCGAACTCTTCCGTATTCATTTTTTGAAGAGTCAGTTTTGACAGATCGGAGCCCGAACGTTCGATCAATGTATTCGCCACATAGATGCCCCAGGGCGTCCCATGAATACCCAATATTGTCTTCATGACAAGATCTTCGCTATCTTTGTTAGCTGCCAAAAGCGACGTACGCTCTTTCTCGACGTGCTGAGCCAGCAGCCAAGCAAGGAAAACCTTCTCAACTTGAAGGCCTCGAGGAAAGCAAGACTTATACGATTTATCGAAAAGTTCGGTTTTACGTCGTACAGCATCAAGGATTGTCTCCTCAGACATCGACGCGAGATATTGGGCAATTCGATCTAGTTCAATTCTCTTCTTGTTTTTTATTAGGCGAGATCCCTCTTGTTTTGGTGCATATGAATAGCCGATTTTTGCGAAAGAAGTTCGCAGCGCTTCTTGAATAGGGTCAAGGAGTCTGACAGCCGACAATTTGACTGGGTTTTGAGTGTTGTTGTAACGAACAATATCCGTTAGCAAAGCTTTCTTGGCAGCCACAACTCTAACGAGCACTTGAGATTTTTTGGCATCAGAGGAGTCTTCAATTGCCTTGGCTAGACTGACGGTAGTTTGACAACCATTCACAATCGAAAAATGTCTAAGCTTGTATTTGGTATCAGTTACTCCTTCGAAGCTTTCGGCAACAATTGTGATTCCGTTGTTCAAAGCCCAAAACTCACCTGGACGAGTTGCGGCTGTTTCAATAATCTTTTCATTGATACCACCCTTGCGTTGACCGATAAACAGTCGAACATTTCCTTCGAATAGTTGATTGGAATATTTGATATACCACCTAGCGAACTCACTAGCAGCTACTGAGCCAATAATCGCCTGCCCGAAATCGCCCTTAATCTCAGAGAGCCGGCTACTAAAAGTCAATGTGTCTTCCGTAACCGTTCTATCTGCTGTTTTGGCAATTAAGTATTTGTCGTATAGAGCATCTTGATGCTCATAAAAGAAGGACGTGCCGGGACCATACGTCTTTGATCTGACAGTAGACTCAAGTTGACGAGCAATCTGATCCGACTTCGCGGCTAAGGTCACAAGACCGAAAATTTGCGCGTAATTCTGAAGATCTAAATCTTGCAGAGTTTCATATATATCGTGTCTTCCTGCGTGTTTAAAAGACAAAGGATCCTTGATGCTCGACACCGCCGCCACGAGCGCATTCCATTTCTTGATGCCAGCCGCACGTTCAGGTCGATCAGAGACATAGCCCTGCAATACATAAACCGCTTCTTGCTCGTGATCGACGTAAATAAAGTCGCATCCATTGTCTTCTGGGCCGTCGGCCGACGCGGCATCGATGGCCTCATCTTCATCTATCCCAAGTAGCGTTGTTGCGTACCATGCCGTAATAGCCTTGTCACGCGATATCCCTCCTCTGGAGGCGATAGCGTCTATGGCCGCGAATAACTCTTTTCGTGACTCGGCAATTTGCTTGGAATCGACTACGGAAGTTTTTGTTGCCATTGGGTTCTCCAGTCTCTTTCGCTTTGTTTTGCTATTAATGGCGCGCCCTGCCACCGAATAACTGGAGGGCAGCACAAACACAAGGGTCGCATGCTAGTCTCATTTCCCAACTCTTGGTATCCCCCAAAAGGGTCATGCCAAAAAGATAGGGCGCCTCCTCGGCGCCCTATCTGGGATCAACTCAAACCGCTGACGCCAAGTCAAATCGCCTTCCCCAACCTCTCCACCCCCTCGCGTATCTTGTCCTCCCCCACCGTCGCAAAACTCAGGCGCAGGGTCGAGGCATCGGGATTCGTCGCATAAAACGGCGCGCCCGGTACAAAGGCCACGCCCTTCTCGATCGCGCGCTTGGCCAGTTCACCGGCATCCTTGAGCTTGCCGCCCGCACCCGTGAGCCGGGCCCAGAAGAACAGGCCACCGCCGGGCTGCGTGAACTCGATGGCGTCGCCCAGTTCCTTCTTCAGGCATTCGCCCATGGTCTTCGCGCGGCCGGCGTAGACCTCGCGCACATGGGCCAGGGTGGCGGGCATGCGGCCGGCCTTGAGGTATCGCGCGGCCGTGGCCTGGGCAAAAGTGCTGGTGTGGGCGTCGCTGAACTGCTTGCACATGGTGGCTTTCGCCAGCAGCTCGGGCGGGGCGATCATCCAGCCCACGCGCAGGCCGGGGCTCAGCACCTTGCTCAGGCTGCCGCAGTGCACCAGCCAGTCGCGGCTGCCGGGCACCTCGGCCGTGAGGGCCAGCAGGCTCGCCGGCGGGGCCTTGCCGAAGTAGAGGTCGCCATAGGGATCGTCCTCGATCACCACGGTTTTCGTTTTCACGGCCAGCTCCAGGATGCGCTTGCGGCGCTCCAGGCTCAGGGTGGCACCGCTGGGGTTGCCGAAGGTGGGGATGAGGTAGACGAAACGCGGCTGGTGCTCGGCGATCAGTTGCTCCAGCTTGTCGACCTGCACGCCGTAGGCGTCGATGGGCGCGCCGATGACCTGGGCGCCGTAGAGGCGGAAACACTGGATGGTGGCGAGGAAGGTGGGCGCCTCGACGATGACCTTGGCGCCGGGGTCCACCAGGGTCTTGCCGATCAGGTCCAGCGCCTGCTGGCTGCCGGTGGTGACGATGAGCCCATCGGGATTGACCTGCACGCCCTTGCTGCCCATGAAGGCGGCCAGCTGTTCGCGCAGGGGGTTGTAGCCTTCGGTGGCGCCGTACTGCAGGGCGGCGCCGGGTTCTTCGGCCAGGGCCTTGTTGGCCGCTTCACGGATGCCGTCCACGTCGAACATGGCGCTGTCGGGGAAGCCGCCGGCAAAGGAAATGATGCCGGGTTTGCCCAGCAGCTTGAAGAGTTCGCGGATGGCGGAAGTTTCGACGTTGTTGAGGCGGTCGGCGAATTGCATGTCGGGGCGGTGTGTAGCTGAGGGAGAAACCGACATTCTCCGTCAAACCGCCCTGCCCTCGCCGGGCCAACTGGCACAACCCCGTTCGCCCTGAGCTTGGTCGAAGGGCTGCAGGGCTTAGCCAAGCTCAGCCCGAACGGAGAGCTACCTGGGCAGCGGCAGAGGCTTGCCTTCGGAGGCGGCCGGCACGGCCACGCCCAGCCACTGCGAGGCGGTGGGCGCGATGTCCACGATCTCCACGCGTGTCTCCACCTTGCCGGGTTTCACCCAGCGCGGGCCCCAGGCCAGCAGGGGCACGTTGGTGTCGTAGGGATAGGGCGAGCCATGGGTGGCGATGCTGCTGCTGGAGAGAAACATCCAGTAGGGCTTGAGGATGTACTGCACATCACCCGAGAGGTCGGCATGCCAGCTGCGCCGTACGGCCGTGAAAAAAGGCCCGTCGATGCGGCTGCCTTCGGCCAGCTCGCGCCGGGTGTAGGCGGCGGCGATGCCGGGTTCCTCCAGCAGCAGGCTGCGCGCCTCGTCGGCCACTGCGTCGGGGTCCACACGCTGCTGGCTGATGAGCTGCTTGTTGAGCAGCAGGGCCGAACCCGAGAAGCTGACCCATTTGCCCGCGCCGAACTCTTCTTCCAGCGCATTGTTGATGCGCGTGAGCAGCTGGCTGCCGACGATGCGGCCCGAGCGCAGGCCCTGCAGGGCGGTGAACTCGGGCGCGGGCATGAAACCGTGGTCGGAGGTGAGCGTGGCGATGTAGTTGTCGCGGCCCACGGTGGCGTCCAGGTGCTTGAAGAAGTCCTGCAGCTGGCGGTCGAGCTGGAGCAGGTGGTCTTGCGAGAAACGCGACTCGGCGCTGTAGCGGTGGTTGATGTAGTCGTGCGCCGACAGGCTGATGGCCAGGATGTCGGGCACCTCGTCCTGGCCCAGGCCCTCGCCGGCAATGGCGGCGCGCGCGAAATCCAGCGTGAGCTGGTCGGCAAAGGGGCTGCGCAGCAGCTGGCTGTAATAGGCCGGGCCCGGGGCTTCGTCGGCCGGGGCGCCCATCATCATGGGCAATGCGGCGGCCTTCTGGCCGTACCAGGGCTGGCGGTCGGGGATGGAGCGGGCGTAGGCCTCTTCGGGCAGCAGGGCCTTCCACTCCTGCTTGAACCAGCGGTCGGCCGGTTTGGCGGCGTTGAAGGTCTCGACCCAGGCCGGGTGCTGCGGCATGTAGTACGTGCTGCTGGCGAACTGGCCGGTCTGCGTCATGTACATGTAGGCGGTGCCGGCCTGGCCCGCGGGCAGGATGGCGCCGCGGTCCTTGCCCGAGATGCCGATGACCTTGGCGCGCGCATCGGTGCGACGCAGCACGTCGCCCACGGTTTCCACTTTCAGGTTGCGCGGGCTGGTGCCGTCCAGCGGCTGGGTCTTGTGGCCGATGTACTGGGCCGAGGTGTCGCCGGTGCAGTACTGCGGCTCGCCCGTCAGGGCGTCGCGCCATTCGTTGGCGATGATGCCGGTGCGGTGCGCGTAGGCACCGGTGAGTACGGTGGCGTGGCCGGCGGCCGTGACGGTGAAGGCGTGGCCGTAGTGCGCGTCGCTGAACCAGGCGCCGCGGTTCAGGAAACGGGCCAGGCCGTCGGGCGCGAGCTGGTCGCGGTAGGCCAGCAGCTGGCGTTGCGGGAAACCATCCACCACCAGCAGCACCAGCAGGCGCGGCCGGTTCGAGACCGCGGGCGGCACGGCGGGTACAGCAGGCTTGGCCGGTGCTGCGAGCACCGGTGCAGGCAACACAGCCGCCGGCGCCGGCGGGCTGGCGGCGGCGGGCTGATCGGCCTGAGGCCGCAGGGCCTGGCAGCCGGCCAGCACTGCAGCCAGAAGGCTGGCCAGGCACAGGCGCATGAGGTGCGGAGCGAAACGGGGCTTCATGGGCAGCGGCGTAACAGTGGGCAGGGAGCGATGGCAGGCATCATCCCATGAATTTTGCGGGCCCCCGGCCTGGCCCGGCCGACCTGATGGACAATGCTGTAACCGGAGATTTCCGCCCTTGCCGCTGGCGTGACCTGCCGTCACACTGGCCCCACCCGCGACACCAGGATGCCCCCATGTCCGACCTTTCCGCCTTCTTCCAGTCCGTCAAGCTGCCGGTGATGCCGGAAGTGGCGCACGCCCTGATCCGCACCCTGCACGACGAGGACGTCTCCATCACCCAGGTGCGCGACCTGGTGGCCAAGGACCCGGTGCTCACCGCCAAGCTGCTGCGCACAGCCAACAGCGCGGCCATGGGCATGCGCCGCGAAATCGGCACGCTGGACGCGGCGATCTCCATGGTGGGCCTGTCGCAGGTGCGCACGCTGGCGCTGACGGCCTGCATGAACGTGGCCTTCCCCGTGGTGCCCGGCCTGGACCGCACCGAGTTCTGGCGCAACAGCATGGCCTGTGCTGGTTACGCGCAGTGGCTGGCCGGCGGTATCGGGCTGGACGCCCAGCAGGCCTGGCTGACCGGCATGATGCTGCGCCTGGGCGAACTGCTGATCGTGCAGGCCAAACCCGACAGCCTGGCCGTGCTGGAGCGCCAGCCGCAGATCCCCGGTGACCGCTGGGCACGCGAACAGCAACTGCTGGGTTTCACCGAGGCCCAGGTCACGGCCGAGCTGGCGCACCGCTGGCACTTCCCGGCCGACATCGTGCACGGGCTCAACGCAGCTTCGGCGCCGCTGGCCACGCAGCCGCTGTCGCAACTCGGCGGCGTGGTGCACCTGTCCAGCCGCCTGGCCGACATGGCCTTCAGCGACCCGGAGATCGTGGACGCGCTGCCGCAGGACGTGGTGTCCGCGCTGGACCTGAACCTGGACTGGATGCGCAACAAGCTGCCCTCGCGCGACAGCTTCCTCGACATCTCCAACCTCTGACATTTTTTCCTCCTGCATGACGCCCGCCGCCATCCGCTCCTTCTTCGCCACGCTCCAGGCCGCCAACCCGCAACCCGTCACCGAACTCGAATACACCTCGGTCTTCGAGCTGCTGACCGCGGTGCTGCTCTCGGCCCAGGCCACCGACGTGGGTGTGAACAAGGCCACGCGCAAGCTCTTCCCCGTGGCCAACACGCCGCGAAAGATCCTGGACCTGGGGCTCGAAGGTCTGGAGAGTTACATCAAGACCATCGGCCTGTACCGCAGCAAGGCGAAACACCTGCTGGAAACCTGCCGCATCCTGGTGGAACGCCACGGCGGCCAGGTGCCGCGCACGCGTGAGGCGCTCGAAGCCCTGCCCGGCGTGGGCCGCAAGACCGCCAATGTGGTGCTGAATTCCGCCTTCGGCGAGCCGACCATGGCGGTCGACACCCACATCTTCCGCGTCGGCAACCGCACCGGCCTGGCGCAGGGCAAGAACCCGTACGAGGTGGAGATGCAGCTATTGAAGCGCGTGCCGCCGGAATACCTGGTGGATGCGCACCACTGGCTGATCCTGCACGGGCGTTATGTGTGCCAGGCACGCAAGCCCTTGTGCTGGCAGTGCAGCGTGGCGGCGTATTGCGACTTCAAGCCGAAGACGGCGGCGGATTGAGAGGCCCACCAGCGGGCCCGGGTTGCGGCGACATTCGACCAGAGGGATTCCATGACCATCAACGACCAGCTTGCACAGGAACTGTTTCCGACGGGGAAGCTGAGGGTCGGCGTGGCCTACGCCCCCAAGTCCACGCCGGTCTTTGTGGCCCGGGCGGCTGATGGCGCTTATCAAGGGGTTCCCCTGGACCTGGGCCGCGCGCTGGCGCAGTCGCTTGGCGTTGCCATCGACGTCTTCGCGGCCGCGACAACCGCTGAACTGACGCAGGCCTGTCTTTCCGGTGCCATCGACCTGGGGTTCATGCCCGCGGACGAAGCCCGCCGCCAGCATCTCGATTTCAGCCCGCCCTACTTCGTCATCGAAAGCACCTTCCTCGCGGCCGGACACACCGGCATCGCAAGCTTCGCCGATGTCGACCGGGCCGGCATCACCGTCGTGGGGATTGCCGGCTCGACCACGATCCGTGCTGCAGAACGCAGCCTCGGTGCCGCGACGGTCGTGGCCGCGACATCGATCGATGAAGCCATGGCCATGATGAAGTCAGGCCAGGCCCAGGCCTTCGCCCTGACGCATGACGCCTTGCCACCCCTGCAACAGGAGGTACCCGGCTCCCGCATCCTGGAGGGCGCCTTCCAGGTCACAGGGGTGGCGATCGCGGTGCGCAAGCATCACCCGGAGGCACTCGCCTGCGTCACGAAGTTCATCCAGGAAGCCAAGGCCAGCGGCCTGCTTCGGCGCGCGTTTGACAAAGCCGGGCTGGGCGGGCTGAAGATCGCTGCCCACTGATCCCTCGCGGCCGGCCTGCCAGCGTTCAAGACACAATCAGCCCATCCAGCACACCGGGCTCGAAGTGCTGTTCGATGTAGTCGGCCAGGCCTTCGAACACCGACTCCAGCGTGGGCACACGCGCTGCGCCCTGCCGCCCGAACAGGGCCTGCAGCACGGCCGCATCCTCGAACAGGCCGTGCAGGTACAGGCCCAGCACGTTGCCGGCGGCGTTCTGCCAGCCCAGGCCGGGCAAGACTTCACGCGCCACGTCGCCCTTGGCCGCCATGGCAGGGTGCTGTGCGGTCTGGCCGTGGTGGATTTCGTAGCCACTCACGCGTACCCCTGAAAGTGCCGCCCAGGGCCCCTGCAGCGTGGCGAAGCTGGCCTGCGTGTGCTGCACCGTCTTGGCTGGCTCGAAGGTGGTGACCAAGGGCAGCAGGCCCAGGCCGGGGGCGTTGCCGTCGATGCCGTAGGCGTCGATCAGCGCCTCGCCCAGCATCTGCAGGCCGCCGCAGATGCCCAGCACCGCACCGCCCTGAGCCGCGTGGACGGCGATGGCGCGGTCCAGGCCCTGGGCGCGCAGCCAGGCCAAGTCACCACTCGTGTGCTTGGAACCGGGCAGGATGACCCAGTCCGCCCCCTGCAGTTCGGCCGGTGTACGCGCCCAGCGCAGATGCACGCCGGACACGTTCTTGAGCGGCTGGAATTCGTCGAGGTTGCTGATGCGCGGATAAGCCACGACGGCGATGCGCGTGGTGATCTCGCCGCTGCCGCTGTGCCGGTAGTCGAACACCCCGTCCTCTTCGGGCAGGCCGTGCGCGCGCCACATGGGCAGCGTGGCCACGGTGGGCACGCCGGTCAGGTCCTGCAGCATCTGCGGGCCCGGGGCCAGCAAGGCGGCGTCGCCACGGAAACGGTTGAGCACGAAGCCGCGGATCAGCGCGCGGTCCGCCTCGGGTATCAAAGCCCAGGTGCCGTAGAGATGGGCGAAGGCGCCGCCGCGGTCGATGTCGGTGACCAGCAGGCAGGCAGCTCGCGTGTGGCGCGCCACACGCAGGTTGACGATGTCGCTGGCCGCCAGATTGATCTCGGCCGGCGAACCGGCGCCTTCGATCACCACCACGTCGTTCTCGGCCATCAACTCATCCAGCGCGCGTGCCACCACGGGCCAGACCTTCTTGCTGCGGCCGCGCCAGTCCATGCGCGTGAGTTCCTCGTTGACCAGGCCCAGCAGCACGACCTGGCTGTGGGTATCGCGCTCGGGCTTGAGCAGCAGCGGGTTCATGCGCACCTCGGGCTCCGCTTTCGCCGCCAGGGCCTGGAAATATTGCGCGCTGCCGATCTCGCCCCCAGCAACCACCCGGGCATTGTTGCTCATGTTCTGCGCCTTGTAGGGCGCGACCTTCAGCCCCTGGCGCGCGTAATACCGGCACAGGGCCGTGGCCAGCCAGCTCTTGCCGGCGCCGCTGGTGGTGCCCAGCACCATGACGGCACGTGCGCTCACCGGTGGATTCCTCGGGTGTGCAACACGGTCAGTCCTCGATGCCGCGCTGGGCCGGGATGCCGGCGCGGAAGGCGTGTTTGACCAGGGCCATCTCGGTCACGGTGTCGGCCAGCTCGATCAGCTCCGGCGGGCAGCGCCGGCCGGTCAGCACCACGTGCACGTCTTTCGGACGATCCCTCAGCGTGGCCAGCACCTCGTCCAGAGGGAGCCAACCGTAGATCAGCGGGTAGGTGATCTCGTCGAGGGTGACCATGAAGTATTGACCGCCCAGGATGTCGGCACGGGCGCGCAGCCAACCGGCGCGTGCCATTTCGGCGGAATGGCCGAGGTCCTTGCTCTTCCAGCTGAAGCCGTCGCCCAGGCCTTCAACGGGAATGCCCAGCTGCTCGAACACGCGGTGTTCGCCGAAGCGCGCGCCGTCGGGTTTGATGAACTGGTAGACCTTGACAGACTTGCCACGGCCGTGCGCTCGCAAGGCCAGGCCGAAGGCGGCCGTGCTCTTGCCCCTGGGGATGGTCTTCAACACTCCCGTCATGCGCGATCGAGTCCAAAACGGGATGATTTGACCGCCAACACCGCGCGTCGTGTGCCCGTGGGCACACGCAAGCGGTTTGGTGGGCAAAGGGCCCGTTTTGGTTCGAACCCTTCGGGGCGCGGTTTTGCGGGCGATCCGCGGCGTTGCAAAACCAGGCAAGCCGTCCAGGCTTGCCTTGGGTTTTGCGCCTTGCGGCTCATCCCGAAAAAGCCACGCCGCGCACGGCGCGAGTGTTGAAGACCATCCCTTACCATCCCCTGTATTCACGATGAGCAGACCGCGGCGCTCGCCCTCGCGCGGCGCGTAGGGCTTTTCGGTGGGCGGGGTTTCGATCTGCATGGGGGCGCTTCCTACAAACGCGGCAGCGAGAGCCACAAGCCGTCGACGGCTGCAATGCGGATGCGCTGATCGAACACCCGCTCCAGCGCACGGTGGGTTGCCGCATCGGCGCAGGGGCCCTGGTGGCGCACCTGGCCGGCGGCCATGATGACCATCTCGTCGGCCTGCAGGGCCAGCGAGAGTTCGTGCAGCACGCTGACCACGGTCTTGCCCTGGGCCACCAGTTCGCGCATCAGCAGCATCCAGTCGACCTGGTGCGGCGGGTCCAGGTTGGCCAGCGGTTCGTCCAGCAGCAGCACCTCGGCCTGCACGGCCAGCGCGCGGGCCAGCAGCACGCGCTGGCGCTCGCCGCCCGAGAGCTGGCCCAGAGGCCGGCCGCGCCACTCCCAGGCCTGGGTGGCGCGCAGGGCCTGCTCTACCGCGGCCAGGTCGGCCTCGCCGGGCGGCGCCAGCCAGGCCTGGTGCGGCAGGCGGCCCAGCAGGGCCACGTCGAACACGGTGAGGTCGTCGCCCGCACTGCCGTTCTGGCCCAGCCAGGCCAGCTGCCGCGCGCGGGCGCGACGCTCCAGCGTGTCCAGCGGCTGGCCCAGCAGGCTCACGCGGCCTTCGGCGGGTAGCAGCTGCGCCAGCACCTTGAGCAGGGTCGACTTGCCCGCGCCATTGGGGCCGACGATGCTGGTCCAGCGACCCGCGGGCAGGTCGAGGTCGATGCCGTGCAGCACCTCGGCCTCGCCCAGGCGGGCGCGCAGGGCGCGGGCGCTGAGCGCGCGGGGCTTCATGCGCCGCGCCCCTGCACGCCCTGGCGGTGCATGAGCCAAAGGAGATAGCCACCACCGAGGACGGCGGTGAGCACGCCCACGGGCAGCTCTTGCGGCGCCAGCAGGCCGCGCGCCAGGGTGTCGGCCGCCATCAGCAGCACGCCGCCCATCAGGCTGGACAAGATGATGAGGCGACCATGCGTGGTCTTGGTCACGGAGCGCACCAGATGCGGTGCGGCCAGGCCGACGAAACCGATCAGCCCGGTCTGCGCCACGGCCGTGCCTGTGGCCAGGGCCAGCACCACGACCAGCACCGCGCGTTGCGTGGCCACCGGCAGGCCCAGGCTGGCCGCAGTCGCCTCGCCCAGGCTCAGTGCGTCCAGCACACGGCTGCCGGCCCAGGCCAGCAGCAGGCCCGGCAGCAGCACACCGGCCATCAGGGCGCAGGCGGCCCAGTCGACAAAGGCGGTCGAACCCAGGATGAAGGCCTGCAGGGTCTGCATCACTTCGGGCACCAGCAGCATGGTGAGCGAACTCAGGGCGCCCAGCACCACGCCCACCACCACGCCGGCCAACAGCAGGCGCAGGGTGTGCTGCACGCCGCGCGCCAGCACCAGCGTGAGCAGCACGGCGACGACGGCGCCGAGGAAGGCCGCGCCGGTCAGGCCCAACTGGCGCAGCCAGGGCGCGAGCAGCGGCGCGCCTGCGCCGAGCAGGACCAGCGCCAGCGCCACGCCCAGGGCGGCGCCCGCAGCGCTGCCCAGCAGGTAGGGGTCGGCGAGCGGGTTACGGAACAGGCCCTGGGCGATGGCGCCGGCCAGGCCCAGCAGGGCCCCGGCCAGCCAGGCCCCCAGCGTGCGCGGCACGCGGATGTCCCAGACGATCTGCCAGGCCAGCGCGTCGCTGCGCATGCTGTGCAGGCTCTCCAGCCCGGTGCTGCCCACGCTGGCGCCCAGCAGCAACAGAACCGCGGTGAGCAACAGCAGCACCATGCCCAGCACCAGGGCACGGCGCTGCTGGCGCGTGATCTCGGTCATGGTGGTACTCCCTGGCCGCTCAGGCACGCGGCCATGAGGTGCGCGCCTTCGGCCATGCGCGGGCCGGCGCGCACCAGCACGTCGGACTGTTGCGGCGTGTAGGCACAGACGCGCTGTGCGCGGATGGCGCGCAGGCCGGCCCAGCCCGGGCGGCGCATCATGGCCGCCGCATTGCTGTCGCCGACCATGATGAGATCGGGATCGGCACGCACCACGAATTCCGGATTGAGCTTGGGGAAAGGCCCCAGTTCGCCCGGCACGACATTGCGCGCGCCCAGGCGCGCCAGGGTCTCGCCGATGAAGGAGGTTTCGCTGGCCGCATAGGGGCCGCTGTTGACTTCGAAATAGACACGCGTACCTCGGGCGGCCGCGGGCAGCGACTGTGCGGCGGCCTGCATCTCGGCCTCGATCTCGCGCCAGACGGGCTGCGCACCGCTGCCGGGTGGCACACCCAGCAACTCGCCGACCTGCTCCAGCACGCGTTTGACGCCCGCATGGCTGCGCGGCTCGAAGGCGGCCACGGTCAGCCCCAAGGACTGCAGGCGCTGCGCGGCACGCGAGGACGTCGCCAGCAGCACCAGGTCGGGCTGGAGGGCCACGACCGCCTCGACGCTGGGATCGAGGCCGCCGCCGACCCGGGGCAGCGCACGCACGCTGGCCGGGTGGTTGGAATAACGGTCCACCCCCACCAGGCGCTGGCACTGGCCCAGGGCGCAGACGGTCTCGGTCAGCGAGGGCAGCAGACTGACAATGCGCTGCGGCGGCCGGGTCAGGGTGACGAGTTCGCCGCGGTCGTCGGTGAGCTGCACGGCCCATGCCGGCAGGCCGGCCAGCAGCAGCCAGCCGAGCAGCAGCCAGGTGCGCAGGCCTTCACGCATGGCGTGCTCCCCAGGCCATGACCAGCCGGTGCAGCTGCGCCACGCCGTCGCTCAGCGCGGCCGGGCCGGGCTGCAGGATGTCGGCGGATTTGATCTCGAAGATCTGCCGGTCCAACACGGCCGGTACACCCGACCAGCCGGCGCGCGCGGCCACCTTCTCGGGGCGGAATTTCTTGCCGCACCAGGAGCCGATGATGATGTCCGGCGCGCGGCGCACGATCTCCTGCGGGTCGGCCACGATGCGCTGCTTGCCCAGGGATTGGGCTGCCAGCTCGGGAAAGATGTCGTCGCCGCCCGCAATCGCGATGAGCTCGGACACCCAGCGGATGGCGCTGATGGGGGGCTCGTCCCATTCCTCGAAGAAGACGCGTGGTCGGCGCGGCAGCGTGACGGCGGCCGCGCGGATGGCGTCAAGCTGCGCCTGCAGGGCGGCGATACGCTGCAGCCCCTGCTCGGCCTGCCCCACCATGGCGGCGAGCTGGTACATCATGGAAAAAATCTCGGCCACGCTGCGCTGGTTGAACACCGTGACCTGAACGCCATGGCGGATCAGCGCCGCCGCGATGTCGGCCTGCAGGTCGGAAAAGCCCAACACGCAATCCGGCTCCAGCGCGAGGATCTTGTCGATCTTCGCGCTGAGGAAAGCGCTGACGCGCGGCTTCTCCTGGCGCGCGCGCGGCGGGCGCACCGTGTAGCCCGAAATGCCCACGATGCGCCGCTCTTCCCCCAGCAGGTAGAGCCACTCCGTCGTTTCCTCGGTGAGGCAGACGATGCGTTGGGGGCCCAAGTGCGAAGAGGACGGCGCGAGCTTCATCCGATGCTTCAGTTCTGCTGGTACGCCAGCGTAACCCAGACCCCGGCCTTGGGCGTGTTGTAGCCGTAGGCCAGCTGGTAATCGCTGTCCAAGACGTTCTCGGCCCTGAGGCGCACGGACCACTCACGCGTCAGTGGGTGGGTGGCGTAAAGCGCCACCGTGGAATACCCGCCCAGGGTCTTGCCCGGTGCTCCACTGTCGTAGCGATCGCCCGAGGCGTTCAGGCGCGCACCGACCGTGCTGGCGCCAAACAGGCGCCAGACATCCAGCGAGCCGTAGGCGCGCGCCCGGCGCGCCAGACGGATGCCATCGGTCTCGTTCCACGGGTCCTGGCTGACCAGGGCGTAACGGATGTTGTTGCCCAGCCATTGGTTCTTGCCACTGAGTTCGAGGCCACTGTTGCGCACCTTGCCGATGTTGATCGGCGCAAACGGCGACACGTTCTGGTAGTAAATCGCATCCTCGGTTCGCGTCTGGAATACCACCAGGCGAAGGGCGTCGGTCCCGCGCGCCCAAGCCACACCAGCTTCGCTGCTTCGGTGGGTTTCGGGCCTGAGGTTGATGTTGTTCGAAAGCTCGCCTGCGCTGGGCGCGCGAAACCCGGTGGAAACGCTGCCCGTCAGGCGCCAAGCCTCGCTGAGTTTCCAGCCCAGGCCGAGCAGGCCCGATGTGGCGTCCCAGTTGCTCGTCGTCGTGGTACCCACCTTGTTCACATCCACTCGGTCCACGCGCAAGTTGCCCTGCACCGAGAGAGCACCCAGCTTCTGGTTCACTCCAGCGAAATAACCCGACATCTGGCGCTTGGCGCGATACCCTGAGCTGGTCGCGTCCGACGTAAAGAACTCATCATTCAACTCGATACCGAAGTTGAGCACCCTATCCGTCCCCTGGGACAGGGTATTGAACCATCGCAGCGCGTTCTGATCACCGGCCAGGCGACCCGCGGAAAATGAGCCCAGGTTGGGCCGCCCATTCAGGTAGTCCAAGGTGCTAAGGGTGCCTCGGCTCAGGTCAAGGCGGCTTCGCCAATCCGGGCTCAGGCGCCCGTCGGCATAGAGATTGAGCAGTGCTGTCTCACGGCGCAGTTGGTGAACGTCGGTAGCGACCGCCGGACTGAAGCCGTTGTCGAAGTCCACTTCACTTTGAATCACGCTCGTGTAGAGGCCAAGGTCAAGGTCTGGTGAGACCTTCTTGACCAGCTTGCCGGAGAAATACTGGCGGTTCACGGAGTCACGATCCGGGTTGACGCGGCTGTTCTGGGCCGGGTTCATGGCGGAGAAGCCCTCGGTCGTCTCGGCACCGGCATCGAGCCGGAAACGCAGATCATCCGATCGGCCGGAGTAACCCGCCGTAACGCCACGGCTTCCGCGACTTCCTGCTGTTGCGGAACCATAGGCGCTCGGCTTGTCAGAGGGCGCCCGGGTGAATATCTGGATCACACCGCCTACCGCGGCTTCGCCGTACAGGGCACTGGCGTTGCCTCGCAGTACCTCAATGCGCTCAACCTGCGACAGCGGCAAATCGATCGCTGTGATATTGCCAAAGCCGTCGACCTGCGTGCGCACGCCGTCGATCATGACGACAAGGTTGGTGCTGGCCGCCCCACGCAGAAAGAAAGAAGTGACGTTTCCTGGGCCGCCGTTGCGGCCGAACTCGAACCCAGCCTCGCCTTGCAAAAGATCGGCCAGCGAGGCCGCCTGTGTGCGCTCGATCTCGGCACGTGTGATGACGGTCAGTGACGGCAGGACGTCGGCCAGAGGCTGTTCGATTCGCGCCGCGGTGACCACGGTCTCGCCAAGTTGAGGAGATTGCGCCAACGCCGGCAAACTCGAGCCGAGTTGCGCGCAAGCGAGCAGGGACAACGCGATGTAACGCGTCTGCTTGTTGCAGTTTTTCATGGGGATACCCGATAACATTGCCCTCACCGTCTTCCCCGACAGTGCATGGGCGGCACGGCATCGCGCAGGCGCGATGCCACTCATTGGCCGGTATCCGGGCTGGTGGAAACAACCTTCATCGCCTTCCCGGTCGCTTGTTCAGGGCATCCAGTGGCTAAGTGATGAAAGCGGTGTCTTGCGACACGTCCACTTACCGTTGCGGGGGCAGCGCAGGTTAGGTTTGCCGGGTTGGCTCGCCCTCCTGCTTCCCGTTGAACTGCGGCATGTGAACCACACCGCAAGCACCAACGGTTGTGATTTTACTTTCGAAATCTTGCGTAAACCCTACAATTGCAAGACTAATTTAAAAGCCCTATGACCACTCCGTCCCAAATCGAACAACTGGTCGAGCGTGTCGAGCGCCTGCTGGTGCGCCATGCGGAGCTGCAGCGTACCAACGAGCTGCTCACCGACCAGCTCGATGCGCTGACGGCGGAGCGCGACCAGCTCAAGTCGCGACTGGGGGCGGCACGCTCACGCGTGGACGCGCTGCTGGAGCGCCTGTCCGAGCCGGCCGAGTCCGACGGCCACAAGGACGCCGCATGAGCACGAAACAACTCGAAGTCCAGATCATGGGGCAGAGTTATCTGCTGGGCTGCCCCGAAGGCGGCGAGGCCAGCCTGCTCGAAGCCGTGGAGCGCGTGGACACCGCCATGTGCAAGATCCGCGACGCCGGCAAGGTCAAGGCACGCGACCGCATCGCCGTGCTGGCCGCGCTGAACCTGGCTTTCGACCTGAGCGACCGCAGCACAGCTGCACTGGCACCGGCCCCGCGCGCTGCCAGCGCCATCGTGCCGCGCGCCGACGACAACGCCGTGCTGGGCACGCTGATCGAACGCCTCGACACGGCACTGGGCCAGGACGGCCAGCTGATCTGACAAGCGCGGCGCCGACGACGTGCGCCCGAACCTTGCGCACCGCGTCGCGCAAAAGTCCCCGGCAACTTCCTGGCATCCCACTACAATGGCTTCGTCTGCAATGCCATCGGGCTTTAAATTCCTTGAACCAATGCTCATTGAGCCCGGGCTTGGAAATTGCCTGGCTAGCGTGATCGTCTCGCGTCAGATGAACCCAAAGCCAACGCTGACCTCGCCCACCTGAACCCCGGTTCAGGATGCGGCCCGGTGGCACTTGCAGACACCTACACTTCGCGCGCCCCTCTGAAAATTCCCCGATGTTTCTTGAACCCCAGTTGATTGTCGAACTGGCCCTGATGGGCGTGTGTGCCGGATTCCTGGCCGGCCTGCTGGGCATCGGCGGGGGCATGATCATGGTGCCCTTCATGACCATCATCCTGGAGTCCCAGGGTTTTGCCGAGGAGTACGTGGTCAAGATGGCGGTGGCCACCTCGCTGGCCACGATCTGCTTCACCTCCCTCTCCTCGGTGCGCGCGCACCACAAGCACGGCGCCGTGCTCTGGCCGGTGGCGCGCCTGCTGGCGCCGGGCATCCTGGTGGGTGCGCTGATTGGCGCGCAGATCGCAGCCGCCCTGCCCACCCGCATCCTGGGCTGGGTGTTCTCGCTCTTCATCTTCTACTCGGCCACGCAGATGTTCCTGGACCGCAAGCCCAAGCCTTCGCGCACCCTGCCCGGCGGCTGGGGCATGTTCGGCATGGGCAATGTGATCGGCCTGCTGTCCTCGGTGGTGGGCGCCGGCGGCGCCTTTGTCTCGGTGCCCTTTATGACCTGGTGCAACGTCAAGATCCACCAGGCCGTGGCCACCTCGGCTGCGCTGGGTTTTCCGATCGCGCTGGCCGGCACGCTGGGCTACATCTGGGCCGGGCGCGGCCTGCCGGACATGCCGCCGGGGGCCTTCGGCTACCTCTACCTGCCCGGTCTGCTGGTGATCGCCACGACCAGCATCCTGACCGCGCCGCTGGGGGCCCGCACCGCGCACCGCATGGACATCCGCCCGCTCAAGCGCGCCTTTGCCGTCGTGCTCTACATGCTGGCGACTTACTTCCTGATGCGTTGATGCCGCGGGGCTGATAGGTCAGCCCTGTAAGCCACGGATAATCCGGCTTTTATAAGCTCGCACTGAATTCCGAGGAGACAAGAACCCCATGCGCATCACCATCATCGGCCAGCAGGATTTCGGCAAGGCCGTGCTCGAAGCCTTCCTGGCGCGCGGCGACGAGGTCGCCGGCGTGTTCTGCAAACCTGAAAAACCGGGCGAGAAACCCGATGCCCTGCGCGCCGCTGCCGAAGCGGCAGGGCTTCAGGTCTTACAGTTCCCCAGCCTCAAGAGCCCGGAGGCCGAGCAGGCCCTGCGCGACCTTGACGTGGACCTGGGCGTCATGGCCTATGTGCTGCAGTTCGCGCCGCAGTCCTTCGTGAACATCCCCAAGCACGGCACCATCCAGTACCACCCCTCGCTGCTGCCGAAGTACCGCGGCCCCTCCTCGATCAACTGGCCGATCGCCCGCGGCGACAGCGAGACCGGCCTGAGCATCTTCCGGCCCACCGACGGCCTGGACGAGGGCCCGGTGATCCTGCAGAAGCGCTGCCCCATCGGCCCCGACGACACATTGGGCGATGTCTACTTCAAGCAGCTCTTCCCGCTGGGTGTAGCCGCCATGCTCGAAGCGGCCGACCTGGTGCTGGCCGGCAAGCACAGGGAAGTGGTGCAGGACGAAAGCCAGGCCAGCTACGAAGGCTGGTTCAGGACCGAGGAGTCGAAGATCCATTGGGCCAGCCACGTCGATCAGGTCTACAACCTGATCCGCGCCTGCAACCCGGCACCGGGCGCCTGGTGCGAACTGGCCGGCACACGGGTGTCGATCTTCGACTGCCGCAAGCACCCGGTGCGCACGTTTGGCGCCGTACGCGGCAAACCTGGCGAGGTGGTGCAGATCACAGAGACCTCCATCTTCATCAACGCCCAGGGGGGTGTGATCGAGGTGCTGCGCCTCAAGCCCGAGGGTGGCAAGAAGGTGGATGCCGGTGAGTACGCTCGCAGCCAGGGCCTGCAGGCGATCGCCGAGAAAAAGAGCGGCGCCTGAAGCCCGCCAGCGCGGGCCGGCCAGATGGATCACAAGGGCAGCCGATGGCTGCCCTTGTGTTTTGGGCCCACGAGCGTACTATGGGCCCGGACCGAAAAGCATAAGCACTCATTGATGCATGGGCCAAGGAAAGTGAGTGTTCAGAAGACAGCCTGCG
>CALRZY010000005.1:0-156634 GCA_943372765.1 Curvibacter sp. AEP1-3 | reverse complement strand
TGGTCTGTTGACGGAACGCTACGCCTGTGGGATGGGCAGAGTGGTTCCGCCTTGGCCGTCCTGGAAGGGCATACCGGACGCATCAAGGGTGCCACGGTTCTGCCCGATGGTCGGGTGCTTTCGTGGTCTGCTGATGGGACGCTGCGCCTTTGGGATGGGCACAGTGGTGCTGCATTGGCTGAGCTTGAGGGGCATACCGCTTTCCCTGCAGGCGCAGTAGCCGTGCCTGACGGCCGGGTGCTATCTTGGAGTAATGACGGAACGCTACGGCTGTGGGATGGGCACAATGGTGCTCCTTTGGCTGTCCTGGAGGGGCATACCAGCTGGGTCCATGGTGCCACGATCCTGCCCGACGGCCGGGTGCTGTCTTGGACCTACAAAGGGACGCTGCGCCTGTGGGATGGGCAAAGTGGTGCTGCTTTAGCTGTCCTGGATGGACATACCAGACGGATCAAGGGCACCACGGTTTTGCCAGACTTTCGCATCCTCTCGTGGTCTGATGACGAAACGCTGCGACTGTGGGATGGGCAGAGCGGTGTCCAATTGGAAGTCGTTAGGCAACCGTGGATTGAAAACGCGGACTTCACGGCACCTCTTGATGAATTGAGTGAAATGGCCGGTGCAGTGCGATCGGAGGCTATCTGGTTACAGGCAGCGAAGAAGTATGTCGCTCTTTCAGACCGAAGACGTAAATGGTTTGCTCGCTGGCAAGGAGATGGCGATGTTGAGCTAGCCTGCTTCGCGAAAGCTAATCCCATCGCCATCGTAGGCCGGCAGCTGATATTCTTAGAAGTCGTCTATCCGGGAATTGGTCAAGCCAAGTGATGAAATACGACCAATCCCGTCAGGTGATACTACTTTGGCCTAGCTCAGGGCATTCCAATCGTTTCAATGTTGACAGGCTGGCAGCAAGTCCAGGCAATTCGGGTTGCACTCAAAGTCAAAAAGTGAGGGCTGTCCAAAATGACTCTTGAAGACAAGGCCGATTTGCAGGTAATTCGTGAGGCGATCAAGGCTGTCTTAGCTGAGCACATTCGGAGGCCGTTTAACTACATCCGAGAAGCCGGTCTACAAGCCAGAATTGCACAAAAAATAGAAGCTCGCCTGAGGCCACGAACGGTCAAGTTTGTCGTGCCGGAGACCGATATGTCCCCGCGAAAGAGTCGCCCCGCTAGGGGGCGAAAGCCGACGACAAACCGTGTACAGCTCGAGATGCATATCAGTGGGGAAAAACCATCATCGAAGACCAGATTCGACATTGTTGTATTGAGGAGTAATCGTCCCATCGAGTTGACATGGTGCACGGGTGGGGCGGGTGATGTCGCCGCAAAGATCAGGCCGGAGGATGTACTGGCAGCAATTGAAGTCAAGGCATCGCCGTCGTCACATAGATCTCAGCGCAACGCTTATGAGAAGGATTTGACACGACTGGCTGGACTTGTATCGCATGAGATACATGGGTTCTTCGTGTTTGCGGACAAGTCTTCGGGTCTGTATCGCCTAAACCCTTCAGAGGTCGCTCCCCCGGAATATTGGCCAAAAGGAGTGCGAATCAATCGGATGGCGGGTCGAGCCTCAAAGCGGCAAGAAATTATTGCCTGGCGCATTGACTGGGTAAGGGATGCGTGGGTGCCCTGCCACCGCGTTATCGATTCTCTAGACGAGTCGAATCGTTAGCATGCTTGTCTTAACCCATCTTGGTGAGACGGTGTTGCAACTCAATGTCAGCACCTGTGTCGGCCGCGCGCATCTTGGCTCGGTTCATGCGGATGCATCATTCCTGAGCGGTGAACAATTCCGCCTGGTGCTAGATGCCCGATCCGGCAGTTGGTCGATCCACCCGGTAGCAGGTGCGGTGAACCAGACCCTGCTGGATGGCGTACGCTTAGTAGAGCGTATGCCATTGCGTGACGGAAGCATCATCGCCATAGGTAACGTCGACAAAGGAATCATCAAGCTGCCTTTGACAGTAGTCTTGCCGCACCCCGCAGGGGCGGCTGAACACTCCGGTGCTTCGGCAAGCGAGCCTGCCGAACCTTTGCCAGATGTCCGACCCGTTGAGGTTGCAGAGACCGCCCACCCGGCACCGGACCGTGCGGCAGATACGCTCAAGACAGCAAAAGCGTGGGCCAAAGGGCTTGGTGCCATTGCTGGCGCGGTGCTTGTCGGGGTTTTGAGGGGCGCTGGTAGTTCAGGGCGCGGAACGGCTGTGTACAGGGGGCGCTCCAACTTTGGGGAAATCATTCTGACTGTCGACGGTGTAAGGGTCTATGAAGGTCGTTCCACATTCGGTACGCCCATACTCACCATCGATGGTGATACTGTTCGACGCGGCAATTCCACCTGGGGCGACGTACTTGTCAATCTGGACGGTGAGCAGATCAGGGAAGGGCGATCGAGTTGGGGCGACGTCATCGCCACGATAGACGGGCCTCTCGTTTATGAAGGGCGGAGTACCTGGGGTAGCGCCATTGCATACGTTGATGGTGGTCGGCGGATGGCGGCTGCGGCTGCGGCCGCCTACCTGCTCAGGTACTGAACCAATGAAGACCAAGGCTTACTCTGGATGTTTATGAAAAGTGTTTTGTCCATCGTCTTTCTTGCAGTGATACTCACTTTGAGTATGGATTCAGTAGCGTCAAACTGTTATGAGATCAAGGACCATGACCGTAAAAATCATTGCCTTGCCAAGGTCAATGATCGACCTGCAAAGTGCCAGGCAATCAAGGACCTTGATCGTCGAAATTTATGTCTTGCGGAGGTTAATGGGAACGTCTCCCATTGCCACGCCATCAAGTCCAATGTGTCGCGGCAAGAGTGTCTTGCGCTGATTCGACGCTAGTTTCCAGTGAAGCTTAGAAGCCATGCTTGACGCCACCGTACTTTAAAAATCCAAAACCGTTCATGAGTAGCAAGAAAACCCAACAAGTCGAAGATTTGCCTGCTTCCCCTCCTGAGGAGTCCCCAGCCTTTTTCTATGATGCGATTGCTTCTGTTTTAGGTGGTCTTTACAACATTTATTACAGATTTCTTAAGATGGGTGGGGTATCGCAGACACCGCATGCGCATGTAGATGAATTGCCTCTGGAGGAACGCCTTTTATCGCTGGATCAGACCGAGCTTGATCTTCGTGCGACCCGTGTCGGTGCGGCCTACCGAGGCATTGGCGTGCTGGTGGGCTTGCTGGGCGCGCTCATCATCTTGTGCGCCTTGTTGCCTTTAGGCTTGAATCTCTCGGAGCCCACGGTATTGACGGTTGGCATTCTGGAACTGGTGCTGATGACAAGCCTTGTGATCTTGCTGCTGCTGACACGCAAGCTCGGTCTGAAGGACCGCTGGGTTCAACTCCGGCGTGCCGCCGAGTACAAGCGTTATGAAACCTTGAGATCAGCCATCCATCGTTATGCGAACGATCAAGGGGAGGATGACTTCGCTCTGATGAAGGCTGAGGTGAGCAACTTGCTGGGCGGTAGTGACCAATGCCAAATCAGGTACAACGCGAAAAAAAAGTCGGATTACGAAGGGATCGAGACATTCGCAGTCCGTCTGACCTATCTGGCTTTCATGGCGGCCTTTATGGCTGCTGCGGCGCATTTTGTGTTGCATGCCAAGTGGCTCATCTTCTTCACAGCTTATGCCCCGGCACTGATTGGCGCGATGCACGCTGTCAACAATTTCCTGCGCCTGCCGCAGCTGGTGGACCAGCACGGGGAGATGATGCAGTTGCTGCAAGGTTTACAGCAGCGTTTGCCGGTTGACACCCTGTCAGTCAAAGCTCGAGATGACTATCTGGCCCTGTCACGCCAATTGCTTGCGCTGCTGGAGCGCGCTGACGACAGCTGGAAAGGCATTGCAGCACATCAGGATCTTCATCCGGTCTGAAGGTCCTGATTTCAATGGCGACAGAGATCACAAAAGTCTTCCACAGCCACGCGGGTAGTGGATTTTCAAGGCAAGTCCTGGATGATCCAGCGTGTTTCAAGGTCAAAAAGCGTGCCCATCAAGTCGCAGTCCGGTTTGCGACGGAGGCCCTCTGGGTTGAAACCCTGGAGGGGAGGGTTAGGGCAGGAGCGGGGGATGCCTTAGTTCTGGGTGTTGCGGGTGAGTCCTGGCCAGTTGAAAGGTCCCGATTCCTGGGGCGCTATGTGCCGGTTGTGCCCACTGTGATGGGCGAAGATGGCCTATATAGCACTGAACCAGCAGAGTATCTCGCGTTGCGCATGAGCCAATCATTTTTTGTGGTGCTGCCCGACGGCGTCTCCAGATTGACCGGGTCAAGTGGTGACTGGCTGCTGGACTACGGCGATGGCAGCTTGGGAATCGTTGCAGCTTCGATATTTGAGAATACCTACGATCTTGTGTGACCGGAGGCACTCTGCCTTGGGGGCCGAACCTTTCGGAGTTTCAATCAAGTTGGATGAACTGGATGTGGCATGTACGTTGAGAAAATGATGTCGATTGGTGGTCTGCCACTGGAGGACTATCCCTTTGGCAGGGAAGTGCACCTGGAGGGGTTCTTGCTGGAGCACTTGGGCCATATTTGCCCCTCTGGCACGGAGCCCAGCGGTCTGGAGCCGACGAACCAGGTGCCTGTTGCCGGCGGTGGTGCTGCATCAGGCGCTGATGGTCGCGTGGACATCGTCTTCGAGCTGGCGGCTGAGACGGATGGCGTCTGGGCCTTGGTGGAGATCAAGGCTGGGCGGTTGACCGTGCAGCACTTGAATCAGCTGCTGGCCTATCTTGCTGCCTCGTCAGAACTCACCCGGGAAATTCAGCAGCGCTACGGGACGACGGTGGAGCCGAAGGCCTGGATGGGTGTGCTGGTCGGGACTTCCATTGAGCCGGATCTCGCGGCTACGCTCGTCAAAGGCGAATGGCATCTGCTGCCCGGGGTCAGCCCGCTAGCAGGCGCCAAGCCGGAACTCAGCGCGGTGGTCATCAAGCGCTTTCGCGATGCGGCATCGAAGGCGGTCTACGTGCTGGCCGACAAGTACTTCAATACCAAGGCGAGCAATTCACGCGACTACTCCAGGTTCTCCTTTGACGCGGGTACGACCTGGTATGGCGCCGCCGCCTTTGTGAGGGAATATGTTCGGTGGCACCTGGGGAGCATGCATCTGACGTCTGTTGCCGAGTTGCAGGCGGCTTTTCCCAAGACTTTGCAGGGGTCCCTTCCTGTCATCGAAGAGGTTCAGAACGTGACGGATCGCCGCCGATACTCCAGTGAAGTATTCACCATTGGACTGCAAAGGTTCATGGTCTGCAACCAGTGGGGGTACGCACATGGTGAAGGCAACTTGGTTCGCTTTATCCGCCAAGTGAAGGCCGCAGGCGCCACTGTGCAACGAAGAGCGGCAGATGGGATACGAAGTGTGCTTTAAAAGCAAGCTCAACTACCTTGAAATTCTTCTCAGCTCATTCAGGCGTTTTTTACTATTCATAACTACATAGTCAGAGCTTAGATTCACATCACTTGCGTAGCGGCGTAATACCTCTTCATATATTGAAATAGCCTCGAGGTTTTTGCCTTGTTCTGCGAGCAGGAATGCTCTCATGTCTAGCGACATGGCTACCAACTCACGTGTGCCTGAACGCTGATCATTTGCATAAAAATGATCTACTTTCTCATAGATAGAAATAGCATCATGAATTTTTTCTTGGTGCACAAGCGCTACAGCTATGCACATGCGACTCCCGGCCGCGATCTGACGTCCCTTTGGCGAGTCATCTTTATCAATGATGCGGACCGCCTCCTCACATGCGGCAATCGACTCATTAAACATCCCTGATGAGTTGAAAGTATTTCCTTTTGACCATAACGTGTTGGCTGAATTTCTTTTCAATACATTGCTTAGGCTCCACACCAAGACAATGGCCACGCATATAAGCACCGTCCCAATTAAATAAGTCCATCGGCGTGAAATCGACTCTGACTCCACGGAATGTGGTTTCGGTAGAGGTAGGGCTGGTGCCGTTTCAATGGATTCATCAAGATGACGCCTGCGCTCAGTTTCTTCGGCGCGCCTCCGTTCATCTTCGATGGCTTTTTGCGCCGATACTGCCTCGGCCTCAAAAGCAATCTTTCCGGTGGATAGAAATACCGCCTCTGATTGACAAGGCCGGTCGCGTGATTCCAGCAGGCCTTGCTTAAAGCAATGGCCGCATGCCTCACAGGCGACACTGATGCTGCCTTCCAAATCACAAATTTCACATGGGAAAGCCAGCCCGTGCGCTACGCATCGCAGTGGCGCACTGCAGCGACGCTTGAGGCCGCCGAGCTCAAGCAATCGGGCCACGGATAGACCATCGATAGGCACCGTCATCTCCCTCTATACAAGCGCGGCTCTCACTTCCGACCGGCCTCTATATTTTCCAGTTGGCATGAAATGATCAATCGATTTCTTAGTCAGGAATGACTTTCATGCCCTGGCTCTGACCAAGTCCGGCCCCAACAGGTAAAAAGGCGCGAATGGTGCAACTTACCTCAGCCGCTTTCAATTTGTTGGCTTTTACATAACCCAGATACCCGATGGCCACAATGCTGCCCGGGTCGACTTGTGCGACACATCCGATATCTTCCAGTTCACGGCCATGTTTATCTCGCAATCTGGCATCGAGTCGAACTTCAGGAAAGCGGTGTGAGGTCAGGTTCTGAACTAACGTATTGAACTCGATCAGGCAATCCAGATCTTCGTATGGCTCGGACCTTGTAATTGATCCATTGAGCATTTGAAGGCTTTTCCCGAGCTGCGTGGGCTTTAGTGCTATCAACTGATGTGGATGTTCCGGGACCTTATGGACTCCAAGGTCCGCTTGCACCATTTCGCAAGCCACGACCGTTATTAGCACATGGGCTCTAGTAGGCTCGTCGCCGAGTGACTCAGCGTGTACTCCCCAGAAATTTGTCTGTAAGTCATACCATTCGCCCGGGCCTACTGTTTCCTCGAAATTGGTATGTTCCTCGGAGATGAAAGTGAAATCAGCATTCAAGAGTTGAACCCGCACCTCTACCAACTCCCAGTCTTTTTGTCCCTCGTTCTTTACCCGTGCCTTGACGACTATGTCGTACTCTCCTTCTTGAGTAGGCCCCTCGGCGTGCAATCCACGAATTTCAACTGGAATGTCAGGTAAATTCATGCAGAGTTTCTGCACTTGCCCTGAATTCTTCGCCTCAGCTTGGTTTGCCGCCATAGCCTCATCCTCAAAAGCAATCTTTCCGCTGGATAGAAATACCGCCTCAGATTGACAAGGCCGGTCGTGTGATTCCAGCAGGCCTTGCGTAAAGCAATGCCCACATGCTTTACAGGAGACGCCGATGGCGCCTTCCAGGCTGCAAACCTCGCATGGAAAAGCAAGCCCGTGCGCTACGCATCGCAGTGGCGCACTGCAGCGATGCTTGAGGCCGCCCAATTCAAGTAAGCGAGCAGCGGAAAGCCCATCAAGAGACATCAAGCTGCCATTTCACTGCTGCTGCTGATCGTCCTGGCTATCCCAGCTGCCGGAGCTATCAGTCCATTCATCTTGTCCGAACAGCGCGCGCTGGTACTTTTCTTCCAGTGCCCCCTGAAGGCTCGACATGCTGATGCTCTTGCCCATCTGGGTCAGCAGCGCACGAAAATCTACTGTCGCAAGACCCGTGGCGCCACCGACATCCTCGATCTCGCTGCCGTTAGCCTGAGATAGAGATTGCGCTGCCTCCGAGTACGGGATTGCGCAAAAAAGCTTGACCCGGCGCTGGTGTAGCTTTTGAATGAGTGCAGGAATGTGTTTGCACGAATCCCCTCCGCTAACCCCATTCTCCAGACGTTCATCGGAGAACAAGGCCACTACCCGTTTGGTTGTACTGACGGGCCCGAAGGGGTGATCCAGCGCAATGTCGAGTGCCAGCAAATTATCTTCATTGGCTGAGACATCGATTTGATCCAATTTTTGAATGACCATATCAGCATCTTCGGAGAAAAACTCATACTGGTTTCTCCCCTGCTCATACAAGATGTCGACGGAGCTCGATCCTCCTGCCATTGTCTCGACACTGTAGATTGTGCTCTCATGTGACTTGGCAGCGCTTAAGGCTACGAGCCCGAACCTGACCTTGCCCACTCGCCCCTGCATCGGCTTGATCAGCTCCCGCAGATGTTGACGTAATTTATCGATGCAGGGCTTCATGCTATCGCTTGAATCAATAACAAGCACGATATCGACGTTCATGGCTGGCATACAGATGTCCTATGCTTTGCTTGCAGATGGCTCGGTGCCTTCAGGCTGGGGCATGGATGTCTGCGGGACAGCCTGAGCCTGGAGATACATCCATACCAGTTCGGGATGGTCTACAGGAACCACCTTGATCTCGGGCAGTTGTCCAGTCACTCCCTGGGCGATGTGCAACGCCTCTTTGTAGTGCTGATACGCAGCTGGCATGGGTTTCAGATCGTCAAAGCCGAATCCAACCAGTGTGAGGGCCTGATTTTCCTTGTACGTTGGATGCAACGAGAAGCCGTCGGCTGGATGTTCGTGGCCGGTGATCATGCGCTGAGCCGGGAACCACGCTGGTTTCAGTGCACAAAAAGCCTCGAAATCCTTGAATCCATACTGCGCTCCAGTTGAGTAGCGGTCGGGTAGCTTTTTAGGGGCGCGGTGAATCCGTGTCCAGGTGAAGTCTTTCAGACATGCGGCGCTATTGAGCCACTCCAGGTAAGCTTCTTCGCTCTCAAGCGTGGCTCCCTGAACTTGCAGGTCGCTCAGGGGAAAGCCGCCATGTGTTGCAAGCAAGCCGTCTGGAAATAAAAAAGCGCGAGGCAACCTCTGAGTAATCTCAAGGAAGAAATGTCCTAAAGCATGACGAAAGCCCTGCATTGAATCGTACTGGTTGAGCACATCCAGAAATTCGGCAGGGCTCACCGAGGAGGTGTATCTGCTTTTGGCGGAAGACCATTCGAACGCTACATCATGATTGCCAGCAATCCACCCCAAACGACCTGGCCGATGTAAGCCCCACTCCAAAAGCAGAAAAAGGCATTCAAGGTGATGGTCACCCCTGTCCACCATGTCGCCCAGAAACAGGACCTTGCAGCCAGGCGCAGTTTGCTCGGCGTAGCGCAGGAGTGTGTGCAAGGCGAAGAAGTCGCCGTGGATGTCCCCGATGAAGAACCAATCTTCCGCTGCCCCTACCGATTCTAGGCTGAGGCGGACAACTTTGTGTGCTTGATCAAAATGAAGCAGGGGGAATGTTTTGGGATCAGACTGCAGTCTCTGCCTGAAAACATCCAGCAGCGCGGGCATTGCACCCCTAATCCGGTGCAAATCGTCGCCAGGGTTTGCCAAGGGCAGATCCAGGTTTGACGTGGCTGCTGGCGCGGCCGGCGCCTCCCGCGTAACTTTCACTGGCTCATCCTTCATTGGTTTTTCCTTCATTGGCGCTGGATAAGCTTATGCCAGTTGAACAATCAATTGCATTTTCTCGATCCCTTTGGCGGAGTTCCCAATGCCTATACGCATGCCGGAGCGCAATAAGACGGGGCTGGTCAGGGGCGCACCGTCTATGAGTGTTTCATTCGGCGTACCAGCCACCGGACTCACCTGCCATTCCTTGGTGGGCGAACGATGAATGCGGAATTGCGTATCGGCTGCAAACTGGGCGTCTGCGTGAACTGGCTTAAGCAACTGACGTCCAACAGCCGTGTCGATGCGCATCGACAGCACCTTACGCCCTTCAAAAAGTAGTTCGACCGTCTTGTCCTGACCGTTGGAGGGTAGGGGCTCTGGTGAAGGCCGGGCAGGTGTGGGCTTGGGTGTTGGCGCTACTTCTGGTGCTGGCACGGCTGGAGAGGCTTCACTGGCAGCGCCCCGCCCGAACAACGCATCGCGCAATTCGACAGCTGTCGGGCGCTTAGCGGGATCGGGATCCAGTGCGCGGTTCAGCAATGCCTCCAGAAACGCCGTGTTTTCGACTTTCGGTACGGCTTGAGCGAGACGTATGGGCGTGTGCTCGCCGCGCTTGATCGCCACGGCATAGTCCGAAACCTTTGCGAACGGATGCCCGTTGGCAAGCAGTTCACCCAGCATCAGTCCGCAGGTAAAGACATCAGAGCGCTCATCCGGACACTTGTTCGCTACATGCTCGGGCGACATGTACATGGGAGTGCCAACATAGCCCTGCGCGTCGTGCCAAGGCGCACGCTTGTCCGAAAAGATGGCCCAGTCGAGGTCGATCACCTTGAGGTGATACTCTCCGGCTGAGTGCGGGTTGGGAATGAGCAGCAGGTTGTCCGGCTTGAGGTCGGTATGCACGATCTTCTGTGCATGCAAGGCTGCAATACCCATCATCATCACGCGCGCAAAACGAACCCGCTGATCCCACTGGGCGGCTGGCCCTTGCTTTTGCAGTTCTTCGATGAACTTGCTGAGAGCTTTGCCATTGTCGATAAATTCGAAGACTTGGTGAAAAGTCTTGGCGGCTCGGCCTTGGGTGCCTTCAAAGAAATCGATGAAGCCATAGCAGTATTGCCGCAAGGCGTCGTTTGTGGTGATACGTCTCTTGAGCTCCTGCTGGTGCTCAACAAAAGCCACATACCAGGGCAGTGTTGCCGTCGGAGAAAAGTAGCGTTTTAGGAAGACGCTGCCCGCGCTTTTTGAGGCGGCTTTTGCCTTGGCTGCGTGAGCAAACGCCCCCTGGCTCAGCACTGCCTCTACAACATAGGTGTCAATATTTGACTTGACAGCCTCGCCTACACCGAACTTAACTGGCATTTAGATTACCAATCATTCAGAGAACCGGCACAGCGCTGGCGACAGAGATAGTTTTGGCCAGTGCTTGCATGACTTTCCTAAAATTCTCAGTATTGGCGGTGAAGTTCTTCAAGGCCTCTTGTGGGTTTGCATCCAAGGCGCCGATTGGCTCCCACTCCAGGCCGTTCATCATGGACAAATCTGCGTAGCCTGGCGCATCAGGCGCGAACAGTACAACCTTGAGCTTGTTTGCATGGTAGGCGTTGATCAGGTCAGTGATGGATCCTTTAGATCCATCGGCAGTGGTGAACGTGGGTTTACAGCTGGCATCTGTAAATACGATGACAATCCGCGCAGCATCATGGCGGTGTCTCCAGCCGCTCGGGGTTGGATCGCCGCCTTTTTCGGCAGATGACCATTGAGACACTGTGTACATTGCATCGAGTAAAGACTCGGGTTCATCAAGCCCGCCTTTTGCTTCAAGGGCTTGCAGATGTGTCTTCACTTCGGCGACATTCGTTGTGAAGGGGTTGTCGACCCACCATTGGGAGCCATCAGACTCCCTGTCACGGTAGCCAACGACACGAATGCGCCAGTCTTTGATCAGTACATCGCCGTTGGCATCAGGACTGCTCAGAGTGTCGACGAAAGTCGAGATGTTGTTTGTCACGGCCTGGATGCATTCCTTCATGCTGCGACTGACATCCAGCAGGAAAACAATATCCGGAATACCTTTTTTTTTGTCTAGCGCTTCTTGCATTTCAGTTCCTTCGCTGTAAATAGAAAATCGTGTCTCAGGATTTAGTCGGCATCGCTGGACGGTATAAACATCGCTGTAAGTAGTCTTGCATCTCTTCCCTAAACCACTCGGTGTTGGCCATATAGGCATCCAGCAAGGACTTGGGCTCATCTTGTTCTCTGCCCTTTGCTTCGAGGGCGTGCAAGTGTGCCTTGGCTTCACCTGCGTCTGAGCTAAAAGGGTTCTCGACCCACCAAGGTGCGCGATGGTCGTCGTCTCGGTCGCGGTAGCCAATGACGCGAATGCGCCAGTCGTCTACCCCCAACTCGCGGTTGGATTCAGGATCGCTCAGGGTGTCGATAAACGTGGAGATGTTGTCCGTGACGGCGCGGATGCACGCCTTTATGCTGCTCGAAACATCCAACAAGAAAACGATGTCCAGATCCCATTCCCGCTTTGAATCAAGGATCATGCCCGGATCCATTTCCGGTCAATGTGGAACTGCATCGACTCCCCCTTCTTTTGAATGAAGACGTCTCATGGAGCCTTGTCCACGACGTCTTTTTATTTTTCATCTTCGGAAACAGCTTATCCTATTTGGCATGGATTTGGCAACCCCCATGGGCATGTGCGGACAGCCTCGGCTGCAGCTGCGCGACTGCTGGCTGAGTGAACCCGTGCTACAACAACTCTGAATATGAAAAAGCTTCTGGTATTTTTTGATCGATGGGGTCTGAGCATTCTTCTTGGCGCGACGGCTGCTGCCTTCTGCATGGCTTTCGTGATGACCACAACGGAAGAGGTCACGGCAACCGCACAGTCTCTTGGTACGCAGTTCAAGAATGCGTTCCTGTCCGTATTGGACATTGACAATTCATCCCGGAATGAGTGGCTCATCCGTGCCGAGGCGCTTTTCAAGCTTTCTATCGCTTGGGCGGCAACCCGTCTGTATATGAAGACGGCCGGCCTGAAGTGGGACACGATTTCGGCCCGCTGGCTGTTGCGCCGACACATTGTGATTGTTGCCGGGGGATCCCGTGGAAGTTCGTCTGATGGCGAGGTCCGTCTAGGAGGAGGCGGAAGGACTGGTGGTGGCGATACGAAAGATCTTGCCATCGAATTGGCGCTTGCACTGGCGCAAAGCCATGATGTAGTTCTGTGCGTCCCGGACTTGGACGATAGCAACCGTCAAAGACTCTGGCGGGTCGGGGTGAAGGTGCTGGCTGACCGGCTTGGCGTGCGTGATGTCATCCGGGCGGCTGGATTACGTCGAGCTCAGGTACTGATTGCGATGAGGGTAGTCAGCGAGGAAAACATCGCGCTTTGTCGTTTGGCTTTGTCGTCCACTGTACGTGGGGCGGACTTCTTTTGTAAATGCCTACTCGAGCCGTCTAGGCTCAAGCGGGGCTACAAATTGGAGGACTACTTTGAACGTGAGTCGTTGCCCCGCGTTCGTCAGTTCAGTGAGTCCGAGCTTCTTGCTCGGCGAATACTGCGAGATCATCCGCCAGACGCGGCATTGCCGATGAGTGATGAGCCCTTTCATGTATTGGTGATTGGCTTGGGGGCGGTAGGCCAGGCGCTTTTGATTCAGCTAGCCCATCTGGGACACTACCGAAACGGAAGAAGGCTGCAGGTAACTGTGGTTGATCCAGTCGCTAGTCAGTTCTTGACCGAGATTCTTGGTATCTACCCATCGTTGATGGAATGGTTGGAAGTTACCACTGATGACCGAGGCTATGAGGATATTTGCGAGGGTGACATTCGTCACTTCGAACACGGAAAAGCGCCACTGAGGATGATCTATATTCTGACGACTGACGAGATAACAAACCTGCGTCTGTCACGTCTTCTCCTCGGTCCACACTTTCGTGATGCAGCGAACGGAAGTGACCCTGAGGCCGCATCGTTGAATACTCCTATACAGGCGGTTGTTCTGGATTCACCCGGGGGGGTTGTGCTTTCTGAGTTTGCCTCGACCTCTGGATATCTTGGGCGATTTTGGCTTTTCTCATTGATCCGAAGCGGCATTCCAGGGAACGAACAGCGCTTGGCCGATGGCTTTTTGTCGGATATGGACGATGCGCGCGCAAGGCTTCTGCACGACGATTACTGCAGCAAGGATGATCAGGCTCAGACCAGAGATCCGGGGCGAGCCAGAGCGCGGTACAACGTTCCCTGGGAATGCTTGCCCGAGGAAATCAGGAGGGCGAACCGTCTGGCTGCAGATCACTTGGAGGTAAAACTGCGCGCGATCGGTTGTAAGGCGGTTCCTAGAGAGAGTGCAGATCCTTTTATCTTCAGTACGGATGAGGTCGAGACTTTGGCCAGGATGGAGCATCAGCGTTGGTGGGCTGAGAAGAGCTTGGCTGGTTGGCGATATGGCGCTGTTCGCAATGACGAGCAGAAGATTCACACAGATATGCTCCCCTACGATCAGTTAAGCGAAGTGGTGAAGCAGTACGATCGAAATTCTGTGGCGATGATTCCAGCAATTTTGAAGAAAGAGGAAATGACGATTACACGCTTGGTTTGTAGGACGTTTTCTCACTAGTGGTATCGTTTTTTGATCAAATCTGAGGTAGTTAAGGAAGAGTTAATTTACAAGCGGACATGCAATGTTGATGTCAGTGGTGTAACACGTGTCCAGACTTGTCCATGTTCAGTGAGTGAGTTTGAAGATGCCAGAGAGCGCGTGTATCTCCAAGTTTCAGCGACTAGCGACTTAATAAAGTGTCATTGAAACCGGTACCAGACCACAGCGATTACTTATGAGACTAGACGGGGGAATTGCCCCCGTCTGTTTTCTCAGTCTTCTTTTTTTCTTAATGGCATTTGGCTCGTTCCAAACATACGCTGATGCGAGTTTTTCCCTGTCGAGACATGCTGCTCATCCTTAGCTAGGTAGAGCAAGTTCCGCCGCAGTGCCTCGCGTTTGGCGATATCGTTACGGTCGATTTGTCCTGTACCGATACCATGGCCGTACTGAGCATGTAACTCTTTTTGCGCGTTACTGTTCCAATACGAGCCGATGCCGTTCGTGATTGTGGTCACCCAATAGTCACCCAAACTTTGGGCTATCTGAATGTCGGCGCGGTGCTTGCCCGAGTAGAAAATGACGACATGCAAATGCAGGCCCCCTGAAGTCTGGCCTTCCTCAACCTTCCAGCCGTAGCCCTGGATTCCCTGAAGTAGTGCATTACATCGCCTGTTGTTCAGTAGCTTGTCACGGTGTTGACGAAGGATGTCAAGCGTAATCAGGTGTCGAAACTCTGGTTTGTAGTTGAGAGTCAAGACAATCACTAGGTGACGTGATCGCCAGTCATACATCGCTTGTTCGAGCTGGAGCGCTCTATTTGCGTTTCTGTTAAATCTTCTGCTGGGGCGATCTCGATTCGATTGAATGTCAGTCATGGCTATAGATGGGTAGGTTAAAGAGGCTTCACCCATCACCATTGCCTTTATCTCCTACGAGCAAAAGACATTGCCCTATCACCTTCTTGCTCTTATGTAGTTATGTATTCCATAAGAAGCAACAGGTAAGCCATTGAGGTAAACGGTGTGGTGAGGACGAAGTACGCTGGAGCGAAAGATGGGGAAACATTGCTACTTCTCTCCATATGATGTATACGGAGTTATTGCATTGCAGCTTAGACTTTCCAGTTGATTGGCAGCTTCTTGGCCGCCTGAACTACCCGGGTACCTCTGGCGGGCCTCCGGGTAGAGTTAGACGACCATGCATGACTAGCTGGTTGTCTGCTTCACGACTTTTTGATCCAGCTTTTCGCGTAGGCTGAGTTGTTCGGTCGTCATTGGATGCTCTGATTTCAGAGCGTCACCTGGATTTGGATAGAACTCCTCTACGACAGCTTCCCCTTCTTCTACAGACTCCTCGAATGCTCCAAGAGCCAGCCCTTCAGCTGCAGCCTTGTCCAAGCTCGCTTGGCAGAAGCCAGCCTCCTGCCTGGTCTGCGCTTCAGCCTTGGCTTGGCTGATAGCCTCGTTCAAGGTATTACCCGTACGGACCGTGAGGTCCACGTAGTAGATCGGTGTGCCGTGTGACTGCTGGGTGGATTTCCCTCTCAGCCGCAACTCCAGCGGCAAGGTGGAAAGGTTGTTGCCACTGACCGCCTGGAAATACCTGAGCCGGGTAGATAGCGTACGGACGGAGTTAAAGCTCGTCGTCCTGAAGATAAACGTGCTCAGCTCATCCTCTTCGCCGATGCGGACATTAAGCCGCCCGAAGGGCTTGCAACCGCGCTCAGCCAGTTCGCAGGCCTCCGGAGCCGGGCAGGGAAGGGACTGCATGCCATCGATCGTTGACCGACGGCAGGTCTCTCCATTACCCACGCACAGAGGTCGACCGGTGGCGCGGTCGAACAGGCAGTAGCTGGCCCGCAGGTTCAAATCCGGGTCATTGAAAAGCAGTCGCACCGGAATCTGGCGCAGCTTCACCTTGGCTTCTCCCTTTCGTGATCCCGGCTGTGCCTGGGCTTGCGCCTGGCGCAGCTGTTCATCCATCGGGTGCAGTACCCAGCCGTCCCGGGTCTGGATCTGGGTGGTCAATGTGAATTCGTCTTCTGCGGCAGGCAGTCTACGGCCTTCACGCTCAATGACGCGGCCAATGGAGATGCGCCCGACGACTGGTGGCGTGAGGGCTAGTCCTTTTAGTCCTTTATGCATGGTGACTCCTTTTGTTCAGGGGTGGATGTGTTGATGAATGGGATGGAAAGTGCCATGAGATCGGGCGGGGGCGCATCGTGAATCAGGAAGCGGCGTGAGCCAGGCTTGGCTACGCTATAGCGCTGGCGAAGCTCGGGGTGTTCTGCCCACAGACGGTCCAGATCCACGGATTCGCTGTCCTTGCTGCGCTTCCAGCTGATTGAGCCCTTCTCGAATCGGACCCGGGTGGCTTCTCCCATGTGTTGCTGGATCTGCTGCTTCAGGGAGGCCTCCAGGCGGCTCTGGGTCTCCAGCTGCTGACGAACAGCCAGCAGGTCAGAGAAAACGGCCGACATCACGAGGTTGGTCGACCAGTCCAGCGTCTGGCCGCGATCCCTTGGGTACAGAGTTCTGAGCGCGTTGTCAGCGGATTCAGAGCCATCGGGCGGTGGTGGCTTGTCTTCGGTCACATGGCCCCAGAAGTGCCCCTCCAGCTCGATCAGCCGCTCAATCAGGGCATCGTCGCGGTCGATCCGGTGAATCTCTAGCTTTTGCCCACAGAGAAGCACTGCCACGTCCGCGGCCTGTTTGCCGGTGACCGCGAGCTGGTGCTGTACCTGCAGTTGGACGTACTCGGGCACGCCGTCTTTCCATAGCCTGGCGCCGAACTCACCAGCGGTCTTGCATTCAAGTATCTGAATTTCTGGATGGCCCACGACCTCGCGGTCCAGGTTGGCCAACATGAAAGGTACTGAGGGATGGCGCAGCACGGCATTGACTTTTCTGACTTTTCGGCCAGTCTTCTGCGTATAGGCTGCCGCCACGATGGGCTCAAGTAGGGCACCCCAGTAAACAGGCTCGGCCGTGGAGGTTGGATCGGGTTGGTGCAGCCCGCCTTCGCGACCGGTTTTTTCCATCCATAGCGCCAGTGAGCTCTTGTAGGGATTCAAGCCAACGGCTGCGGCGGCATCTGAGCCGCCGATTCCGGTTCGACGCACCGCTAGCCAATCGCCACGCTCCATCTTCTTGGTTTCGACCAGGCGCAAGGCCGGCCGTCGTAGCTCCCTCGATACCTGTTTGGGTTGAGACATTTGGATCTCCTAAGAACAGAAAAAGCCCGACAACTCGCGCTGTCGGGCTCTATGCCGTTTGTTGATGAAAATCAGGCCAGCAGCTTCAGGGCTTCTTCCCATGCCTTCTGCTTGATGGCTGCACCTTGGCCAAACCAAGCCGCATCTCTGCGGTGGTCATCGCTGCGCGCGCGGCGATAGTGGTCGGTGAATTCAGAAATTGCATTGACAAGACCCCAAGCCGTACCAGCAGCCGAGGTCATCTCAGACCCTTTGCCGCGACCGGCATAGAGCTCGTGCACAACCTTGAGCGCACTGTCATTGATGGCAGTACTCACGCCCTCAATGTTGTTGACCGGGTAGGTCAGAACCCGGCGCAGAAAGCCCTCCACCGCATCGTCCTTGACCTTGCATTCAGCGAGTGCTTTCATTCGGGCCACGAACCCATCCCAAGCGGATATATTGATTCCTAAGGTCCGCCGTAGCACCATGGGGTCGAATTGGCTGCGATGAGGAACTTTGACAACACCCTCACCTTCGCGCAAGGCGATGGCCAGGGAATTCGAGCAGCAAACTCGAATACTGGTATGGGTTGCAGTTGTAGCCATCGAGCCATCGCAGGCAGTGGCCAGCAGCAAGTAACCATGAACCTTGTCGCGGCCCTTGAGGCAGACACTTTGCCCTGTCTTGGCTAAGGCCCAGAATTTGCGCCCCGCCCGCAGGACACCTGCTGTTTCCAGCTCGAAAGACCCCGCTTCAGTAATCTCCCTGAAAAAATCCAGTACTTCGGCCGGCTGGACTACCTGAAAGCGGTTGGAGACGACAGACAGAGGAGCCTTGGTGTCGGAGCGATACAGGACGCGGTTCTCCGGGAATGACCCGACGCTGTCGCCAGACTCCCCGCTTGCGACGTACCGCACGGGGGATTCCTCAATGCGCCAGTCCATGCCGGCTCGATCAGCCCAAACCTCAATAGGCTGGCCGGGGGGGAGTTTATTGCCCAGGCCATGCCAGGGAGTTTCGTTGGCGTACGCCATTGTTTCGACAGAATGCATAGGGTTCTCCTTGAGATTGACGGCATAAAGCCCGGTCAGCTTGCGCTGCCGGGCTTTGGGGGTTGAGATGGAAAGTTGGGAGAGGGCGCTCAGTCGTCTGTCGAGAGACTGAAGGTGTGGTCGCAGTGGAGGCAGTGGTGGTTGGCGAGGGCGTTGTCGACGAGATCTCCCAGGGCCGTGCCAGCCATGCAGCCGACGGTGCCGCCGGTCAGTCCAGCCAGTAGCGCACCGATTACGCCACCCGTAACAGCACCAACGGGACCGGCCACCGCGCCCACAGCTGCACCATTTCGTGCGCCCAGTAAGGCCGTCATGACGCCACCGGTTGTGCCTGCGACCGTACCAATGGCGCCCCCTACACGCCTGCCGTAGCCCAACTGCTCGACGTTGTGCGAGTTGCAGCGGGGGCAGGCATAGGGGTTATTCCGTTGTTGGCTTGGCAGTTCTTGCGTTTGCAAGGCCCCTTGGCCAGCGCTTTCTTCTTCAGACATTGAATGCTCCTGAGTTGGTTCGTCAGCGGATACGCTGGCGGATGAGCCACTATTGGCCCGCTCAAGACAGTGATATGTTTTTGAAAATAAATGGTTTTAGAGCGACGGCTTAGACAATCTCATAATGGTCATCAGGGCGCACGGGCAAGAACTTATAAGTTCGACTGCTTATCTAAAATTTGTCGAATAGCTTGCTTTAGAACTGAAATTTTCGATTCGTACATTCAATGAGTAACGACTCAAAATCTTCTGGGAAATCAGCCCTCTACCTCGGGGATCGCAAAGAGACTTTGGTTGATTCCGACAAACTTTGGCGCGTCCATTCACACCAACTATTCCGTTCAAGAAGATGACGAACTACCGTGATGGTCTGGTTCTATCGGTAGCCTGGCGGCTGGCAACAGAACTTTTCAGGCGCCATTCGGCTGGCTACGACCTGCGATTGCTGCGGACCCACCCCGGGATTTCCCAGCTTGGTCAGCTCAGGCTACTGGTCAATCCAAGAGAGGGCTTCGTACATACATGCAGCCAATTGGTCCTGAATTTGGGCGGACCGTCCGGCACGTACGAGGTCTATGCGAACGGAGCTGAAACTAGTAGCGGGGATTTTTTGACGCCAGCTTTGGCTGGGCACCTGGACGATGTTTTGGACAGGGTAGAGGATGCCATGTACATGAAGGCTCCCAGTCAGCTCCCGCCGTCTACGCCCCCGGTACTTGCCATGCGCGTCGTGGCAGAAGTGTTTGCAGCATCCTGGCTGGACAGACAAGATTACGGTTTCGAGACTGCTTGGTTCGGTTGGTCCGGCGGGTCGCAGGTCCAACCTTGGGCAGGGCACTTCGGTATAGACGTGTCAGGTTTGCAGTCTGGTCTGGATACTGGCCGGCTGAATTGGGAGTCGGTCTACCTACAGTTGTCAGGGCTGTTTAGGGTTGGCGTCATGGTTAACGGCGATCTAGGTCCGAGAGCGTGGGCATTCGACATGGGCGCGGCAGTCGCATACCGACTGGAGGGCAAGCAGCTGCGTGAGACCCTCGATATTCAGCAAAGTTACCTGGATTCCGGGAGGCGGCTTGAGCCCCTGGCGGCCCGGCTCTTGGCAGCTATGAGACGGTGACCGCACCGACCTGAATTCTGCGCAGTGGCCTCCCATGTTCATGGGATGGCCGTGCAAAGCCAGGCGCCGATATATACTGTACATATGAACAGTATTCTTGAGCAAGGCAAGCCAGTCGCCCTAACGACCTCCGCCCTGCGCCTGCCGCTCCTCCTGCTGGGCAGCGCCCGAGCCGGCTTCCCGTCCCCAGCCGAAGACCTGCAGGAGCATTCCATCGACCTGATTGAGGTGCTGGTGACCCACCCCCAGGCCACCTACGTGATCCGTGCGCGGGGCGACTCAATGGTCGAAGCCGGTATCTTTGACAACTCCCTGCTGGTCGTGGACCGGGCCTTGAAGCCCCGCAACCAGGACATCGTGCTTGCCCAACTGGACGGGGAGTACACCATCAAGTACTTCTACCAGCGTGCCGGTATCACCAAGCTCAAGGCGGCCAATCCCACCTATCCTGACATCGTTCCCAAGGAGGGACAAACCCTCCAGGTCTGGGGTGTGGTGACGGCCTGCATCAAGCAGTTCCGCAGCTGATCGATCGAAGTCAGGTGGATCTGTGTACGCCCTGGTCGATGGCAACAACTTCTACGTCTCCTGTGAGCGGGTTTTCCGTGCCAGCCTGAACGACAAGCCCGTCGTAGTGCTGTCCAACAACGACGGCTGTGCCATTGCCCGCAGCAACGAGGCCAAGGCCCTGGGCATCAAGATGGGTGCACCCTGGTTCCAGATCCGGCACCTGGAGGAGGAAGCTGGGCTGGTGGCACTCTCGGCCAACTTCGCCCTGTACGGAGACATGAGCGACAGGATGATGAGCCTGATCGGGGGGCTAGGGCACCGGCAGGAGGTTTACTCCATCGACGAGTCCTTCTCCGATCTCTCTGGCATCCGAGGTAATCTCGTGGAGCGTTGTCGACGCATGCGCCAGCGCATCGTTGAGTGGACGGGTATTCCAACCTGCATCGGCCTGGGGCCGACCAAGACCCTGGCCAAACTGGCAAACCACATCGCCAAGACGGCCGAACGCAAACCCGGCAGCTACCCCGCTGGGTTAGCCCAGATCTGCCACCTGGGTGCCATAAAGCCCGAGGAGCTGGATGCACTGCTGTCAGCCACCGAGGTGGGCGAGGTCTGGGGTGTCGGCCCCAGGATCGGCGAGCAGCTACGACAGGCTGGCGTCCATACCGTGCAGGACTTACGCCGGCTCGATCCGGCTACGGTGCGGCGGGGCTGGTCGGTGGTGCTGGAGCGCACGGCACGGGAGCTGCAGGGAACGGCCTGCATCGGATTCGAGGACGAGCCGCCGGCCAAGCAGCAGATCGCCTGCACCCGTTCTTTTGGCCATCCGGTCCTGCAGCTAGCTGAGCTGGAAGAGGCCCTGAGCACGTTCGCCAGCCGGGCCGCCGAGAAGCTGCGCCGCCAGGGTGGTAACACGGGCATGGTGCTGAGCTTTATCCGGACCAGCCCCTTCCGGGACGACAAGCAGTATTCCCGCTCAGTGATGGTGCCGCTACGACGGCCCAGCGCGGATACGGCGGCAATCGTGCAGGCGGCGCTGCTGGGCTTGCAGCAGATCTACAAGCCTGGCTACAAGTACGCCAAGGCGGGGGTAATGCTGATGGACCTGAGCGGGGAGACCTGCGAGCAGGGGGAGCTGGATCTGGAGCCGGATGGAGGGCCGGATCGAACCAAGCTGATGAGCGCCCTAGATGACTTGAACCATCGCTACGGGCGTGGCACGGTGGTCATGGGCAGCAGTGGCACGAGCGAGTTGCCGCGCAACTGGGCGATGAAGCAGGAGCGCAGGACGCCCAGGTACACGACTCGGATTGATGAAGTGCTGGTGGCAAGGGCGTGAGTTACGCCAGATGCATCTTCGCGATGTTGCGCTCAAGCTAAGCGCTCTACTTGAACAATCCCATCTGGGATGCCAAATATCCGAATCCTAGAATCTGCATAAGCACAATGCCACCTGCTACCCGCAGCATTCTTTTCATCCAGCGCTGGTTCAGTTCGTGAATGGTCGTGCGAATTGCGCCTTCACGCTGCGTCATCAATGAGAGCATCGACTGCTGCAAGGCATCGCGACTCGCATGCTCCGACTGTATGGCGGTCTGGAGTTCAGTGTGGTGACGGGTCAGCTGCTGGTTCAGTTTAGACAAGGCTGCTGCAAGAGTCTCGTGCGATTTTCGGATCGTTGCATCCGTCTTGTTGGCTCGTTGGTTCGACTCGTTCACACTGTCGGACAAGCGGCTGTTCAGCAGCCCCAGCTGCTGGACCGCATACGCCTTTTGATCCGTCACTGCCTCGCTGATAGAGGTAATCTCAGGGCGAAGCTGCGTTACCGATTCCACCGTGGTGTCGGTTTGCCGCGATAACTTGTCCAGGTTTTCCTTCAAATGGACGTATTGCAGGTCGATCTCTTCGGTCAGCGACCTAAACCATCCACGCATTTCATCCTGATCTGCCGGGTTGGCCTTTGACAAAGCGGGCAGGAGCCGATCCAACAATGCAGGTTCACGCGGTCTGCGCAAATGCGTCAAAAGTTCCCCGGTCAGTTGCTGAAGTTGATTGAGCTGCTGATTGGTGGCGTCGTGATTTTTGTCAATACGTTCAGCATGTTCCAAATTCGCTGCGGCCAGGTCGTTGCATATCGCACTCAATCCAAGGTTGACCTTGGAAATATCGCCTAAATAAGAAATTGACTGAATGATGTGCTGTTGCATCTCACCAGAATTCCATATGCGAGAAATGAAGCCACTACCTGCAATCTCTGTTGCAGCCGCCAGTGACAGCTCGCTACCTTCCATGGCCTCTTTGGCTAGTTTCGACAGTTCGTGCAGGTCTATCGCCCCACGTCTGTGCATCTCTGCTGGCAGAAAGCTCTGTGCAGTCTCCGTGCGAATCGTCACTACGTTTTTTGACATAAGGGGCCTTAGCTTGCTGCGGACGGCTTAGGCCCCGGGTCGTACCCGATAAGCTTCCGAATTTCCGTCAGGTCATCACCAATAGCCAACGCCCGCCTAGAACTTGCGTCCGAAGATGCGTCCGCGCCGCGGTAATGCTGCCCAATCTTGTCCAGAAGTGCCGCGCCCTTGATGCGTGATTCAAACTCTGCCCGCATGGCCTCACTCACGCCGTTCCAAGCGTTGATTGCTTCGCGCTGTAACGCCGCGTCGGTCACCATCCGTCGCACAATGATCGGCACCAGCAAACCTATCGGACCTGCAAGCCAGAATGCACCGGCTGTCAATGCGGTGTATGCGGCCCGGTCCTTGACCTTGGCAAGCATGGCATCGCCAAATTCGCCTGGAGCAAGAGAGCCGCTCTTTAGCCTGGCGCTCAGTTGAATGGTGTCGATCACCAAATTGGCGAGAAGTGCGGCACCTGTAGGGTCAGCGGTGTCCAGGAACGTCAAGGCTGCGGCACCTGCACCGCGAGCAGATGACCATCCCAGCGCAGTGCGTGTGTGGGCGTCACCAAAGCTGCGTTGTAGCCGAGCAATAGCCTCATCTGCGGTTAACTGGCCTCTGAATACTTTAGCGGCGTCCCCGACCAATTGTGGGCCAAGGGTCGCCGCCAACGCTATGGATGCCGCCAGCATGGCGCTTTCGCCGGCTGTGCCCAAAAGTCCGGTGTCTCCTCCAACATAATCTGGCAAATTGCCATGTCGGATCCCATCGGCACCTGACTGTGCACCCTCGTAGGTCAGAGGCTGGGATTCGACTCCGCCTGAATGAATGTGGTCGTCATAGCGTAGCGATTCCAGCGCGTGGGCTTTTGCCACGTCACCCTGCTCATACGCCTGCTGAATCGCATTGGCGTGCAACTGCTGCACATCGGCCAATTGGTCTGCAGGTACCAGTATTGTTTGGTCCGCGTATTTAGCGGACAGGCCGCTACCGTTGTCAACCAACTCAGCCCCAGCACCGTACGACCCGCTGGCAGTGTCGTAGAACTTCGGATTGAACGTCTCGCCATTGCTCAACACGATATCTGGCGAGCCGAATGCCGTGCTACCAAGACGGTCGGCACTGATCGACAAGTCTTTGTGGTTTGCGTCAATGTTCAGCGAAGCGGTGTGATGCGCTTCGGCAAAAAAACCAGCGCCGCCGTTCTGGTTGTTGGCAATGACAGCATCGGCGCGCTCATAGATCGGTGCGCCCTCAACAAAGGCTGCGCCCGATTCTCGTGACTGCTCGCCTTGCAATCCCGCCGCGTAGGCTCCCGCGTCGCTGCTGATGTCGCGCTGCTGTGCATTCTTGCGCATACTGAAACTCCCTTGCTTTTTGAATTTTCTTACCTCTACATTTTGCGGATTTTCAAGTTCATCTTCGTGGGAAATCCTTGTCTGTCAGGGGCCGTCATTAAGGTCGTGCTACAGCGAGTGATCTACTTACTAAAATCCAAAAAGGCTGCGTTAGTACTGTCGCATGTCCAGAGGCTACTGCGCAGCGATACAAACTGGTTGCCCGGATCTTTTGATCGCACAACCAGCACTGGGCTGTTCGATGCCAAGTACCCCAAGGGCTGATCGAGAGTAAACGATTAGATCACGGCAGCTGATTGAAGGGTTACGACCGAGATGGCCTTGCCCGTGTAGTTCAGCGTTTCTTCAATGAGTCAAGCAACGGCTTCATCATTGACTATCGTAATGGGTTCCTTCCGTATCAAGCGTTTGTCATTCTCTAATCGCTGGATTGGATCTGAGTTAGCTTGCGACTGCAGAACCGTATCATCACCAACATCTGCCTATACGCTGTCCAGCACGCGGATTTGTTGCGGTACCCAGTCAGTCAGGTCACCCAGTAAGTTGGTCTGTCGGCGCTTCGGGGCCTTGGAGATGCAGACGGCACGCGTTTAGCCCATGGCCTTGAGCAAGCACTCCAGTTTGTTGGCGTGGCCGTGGACGTCACCGATGGGGGCGAAACCTATTTTTTATTCCTACCCCTTTGTGTTCACAGTGTTACATCGCTAAAAGCACGGACCGTGCTTCCAGGTACTTGCTCAGGCGCCGGGCGTCTTTCTCGGATACCTTGGCCAGCCGAGTAACGTCCAGGTTGTCGTTTAGGTCAGCCAACTTCACCATCCGGCTGATCGGGTTGGCGCCTGCGCGACGAACAAAGCCCAGGTAACGCGCCAGCTTGACCTCGGGGCTGTCGCCTTCTGAATCTTCTTCATCCGGGCGCTTGGTGACGCCTACAAGGGCATCCAGTACGTCCTTGCCAAAGCCTTCGCCAGCCAGACGCTCTAGGCTCCAGTCTTCGCCATCCTCCACCACGTCGTGGAGTACGGCCACGATTTTGGCTAGTTCCCCATCCACAGCCATCATGACCCGCAGTGGGTGCAGGATGTAGGGGCTGCCGGCCTTGTCTTCGACGCCGGCATGCGCATGCACAGCAATCGAGATCGCTCGAACCAGGGAGCCGGGCGAGCCGGCAAATACAACCTCATTGACCATTTCGAGTCCTCCATATAGACTTAGTTGCATCACGAATAAAAGTATACGGCACTAAGATGCAAAACGCAACTAACGCCCGATTGCATGCGACCCCGCCGCAGTACCCGATGCCCTTCGTACGGCTGGAGTTGGTCGTCCTGTCAGTGAAAGACGGCCAACTTCAGGTGCTGCTGAGCCACCGCAAGGAAGCGCCGTACAAGGGCAAATGGGCTTTGCCGGGCGGTGTGCTGCGGATTGACCTGGACGCTTCTCTGGAAGCCGCCGCCCAGCGGGTGGCCCATGAGCGTTTGAGTCGTCCGTTGCCTAACCTGAGGCATGTGGCCGCCGTGGGTGGCGCCAACCGCGATCCGCGAGCCCCTTGGTCCATGAGCGTGGTGTACCGTAGCCTGGTGCCTCCAGACCTGGAAACGGAGCCGGGTAAACGGGTGCAGGCCCTGGCCTGGAGAGCGGTCGACGATCTGGCGTCCGCGCAGGATCTGGCGTTTGACCATGGAGCTCTCGTCGCAACGGCTGTGGGGGCGATCCGTCAGGAGTTTCGAAGCTTGCGTTATCCGGCCGGCTGGATGCAGGCGGAGTTCACCTTGAGCGAGCTTCAAGCCTTGAGTGAGGCCGTGCTCGGGGAGAAGCTGGACAAGGTGACGTTTCGCCGGCGGACAGAGGCGGCCAGAACAGTGCGGGCTTTGCCTGGGCGGATGCGGTCTGGTGCAGCCCATCGGCCGGCGCAGCTCTACCAGCTAGCCCAAGACATGGATCGCGGCATAAGAAATTGAAACGTCCGAGGCAGTCCCAAGCAAACCCTCCCAGCCAGCTGGCTGGCTCATCCCATGAGCCTTGATGGTGCCAAACTACTGTTATTGCAAGCGGCATCTCAAATGTTGCGCGGAATCAATCGTCAAACGAGCAGCCACGGCCCAACATTCCTTGACGGAGAAATCCCTAAACAAAATAAGGTTGCAATGAGCGTCTGCAACCGGAGTGGTAACGAATTCCTTGATAGTGCAGAATTAAAGGAGTGGGGACACATCCAAGAATGATGCCCATGCTGAGTTCAATAAGATCAAATAAAGGGGGGGAGATGTCTGACTTAGACCAAGTAAAAGCCGGTGAGAGCTCTACTGAGCACCCAGCAACGGCGCAGCCACTGTACGTTCACCTCGCCATATCGGATCCGGAAGTCATTCTGGCTGCCATGGAATACCCAGAAGGCCGCCCCCGGACCGACTTCATCCAGACCGCATTGAAAATTGGCGTGCTCTCCTTGCGGGCTGCGCGCGGCGTGGTTGATGGAGATTCGATCCGCAAAGAGGGGGATGCCTTGCTGGCCCAGCTCAATGAGCGACTCAATGGTTGGCGGACCAACATGGAGCAGAACCTCACCAGTAGCCTATCGCATTATTTTGACCCCAAGCAAGGCATGTTTGCAGAGCGGGTGGAGCGCTTGGTGCGTGACGATGGTGATCTGGCAGGGGTGATGAAGGGGCAGGTAGCCAGTGCGCAGGTGTCGTTGACCAACCTGTTCCAGCAGTTTGTGGGTGAAAACAGCCAATTGTTTCAAATGCTGGACCCCTCTGGCGACAACAAGCTCCTGCAGACCATGGAGAAGACCATTGACGGCGTCATTCAGGCCCAGAACGCATCCATCCTGCAGCAATTTTCTTTAGACGAACCTGGTAGCGCGTTAAGCCGCCTGGTGCGTGAATTGACAACCAAGCATGGTGACCTGAACACAGCACTGTCCAACCGTATGAGCGAAGTGGTGTCCGAATTCAGCCTCGACCGGCCCGACTCAGCTCTCAGCCGTCTGGTGGGCCGCGTGGAGACCGCCCAAAACAGTCTGACCAAAGAGTTCAGCCTGGACAACCAGGATTCAGCCATTTCGCGCTTGCGCCTGGAGATGCAGAAGCACCACGCTGAACAAATGCTGGCAGCCAACCAGTTCATGGAGCGCCTGGGTAACCTAGTGACCAGTATCCAGGTGCGCAAGGAGGAGTCTGCCAAGGGTACCCGCCATGGGCTAGAGTTTGAAGCCGCGGTGGGTGATGCCATCAGATCACTGGTCACCGATGCGGGTGACGTTGTGCAGGATGCAGGCTCTACGACGGGGCTCATCAACCATTGCAAGGTGGGAGACTTTGTCGTCACCTTGGGCCCTGAAAATGTAGCCGCAGGTGCCAGGATCGTCATAGAGGCCAAGGAGAGTGCTGCGTACGACTTGGCCAAATCGCTGGAGGAGGCCGACATCGCGCGCCGCAACCGGGGTGCTGGTGTCTGCGTCTTTGTGCACTCCCAGAAGACCGCGCTGCAAGGCATTCCAGAGTTTGCGCGCTATGGGCACGATATTGTTGTCCGTTGGGATGCCGAGGAGCCAACCTCAGACCTTTGGCTCAAAGCCGCTTTGATGGTGGCCCGCATGATGTCAGTGCGCGCTGCGCAACACGATAAAAGCGAGGCAGCCAGCTACCAGGTTGTTGACCGGGCCATTGAGTCCATCCGCAAGCAGGTGAACGGGTTTGATGACATCGTGACCGCGGCGACCACAAGCGGCAATGCTGCCAAGAAAATCATCGACCGCGCAAACACCATGAAGACGGAGATCGAATCCAAGATCAATGCCCTGGGCGAGCAGGTGGTGAAGTTGAAGGAAAACGGCGAATCTGCTACCTGAGAAATGCATTCACTCAATACTCTGGCCCCCGGCACGCGTGCCGTGATTCGTGACGAAGAATGGTTGATCCGGCGCGTTGACCCATCGACAGACGGTGGCTGGATGATCACCTGCGATGGCATTTCGGACCTGGTGCGTGGGCAGTCGGCACTCTTTCTGACTGCGCTGGAAGAAAAAATAGAAGTTCTCGACCCTGCGACCACCGTATTGGTTGCAGACGAAAGCCCCACCTATAACGCGACACTGCTGTACCTGGAAAGCCAGCGCCGTCGCAGCGTGGCCAATGACGAGCGCATCCACCTCGGCCACCGGGGGGTGATGAATGTGGTGCCATATCAACTCGATCCAGCCTTGCAGGCCCTGCGTCAGCCACGGGCGCGCATCCTGATCGCCGATGCTGTGGGCTTGGGAAAAACATTGGAAGCCGGCGTTCTAGCCACCGAGCTCATCCAACGAGGCCGTGGCAAACGTATTTTGGTGGTCACCCAAAAAGCCATGCTCACGCAGTTTCAAAAGGAATGGTGGAGCCGTTTTTCCATTCCGCTGGTACGGCTTGATTCGGTTGGTTTGGCCCGAGTGCGCAATCGCATTCCGGCCAATCACAACCCGTTTAACCACTTCGACCGCAGCATCATCTCCATCGATACGCTCAAAAGCAATCTGGAGTACCGCAATTACCTTGAGAACGCTTGGTGGGACATCATCGTCATCGATGAATGCCACAACGTGGCGGCCAGGGCAGGGGAGTCGGGTGTTTCCCGCCGCGCCCGCCTGGCCCGTCTGTTGGCGACCCGCTCGGACACGCTCATGCTTCTGTCTGCAACCCCGCACGACGGCTCCGCTCGCAGCTTTGCCTCACTCATGGCGCTGCTGGATCCAACCGCAATTTCCGACCCTGACGACTACACCCCCGACGACTTCAAAAACAAAGGCTTGGTGGTTCGTCGGTTCAAAAAAGATATTCGCGATCAGGTGACTGCGGACTTTCAAGAGCGCACAACTACCTGTCTGCGCCAAGCGGCCAGCCCACAGGAGGAAGCGGCGTACCGAGCACTGCTTGCCGTTCAGTTCACCCAAGGCGGTCAGCACCGCGCGGGTAAGCAGCAGGAGCTACAGCGCGTTGGCATGCAAAAAGGACTTTTCTCCAGTCCTGCTGCCGCGCTTGAGTCCACGAACAAGCGCATCCAGCTGCTGCAGGCCAAGACCAGTTCGACGGCGGACGAAACTAACGAAGCGCAAGGACTGCAAGAGCTGGCAGACGCACTCAAGGTACTCACTGCCGACACCTCCGCCCGGTCTTTCAGCAAGTACCAACGCTTACTGACCCATCTGCGCTCTGACGAGTTTGGTTGGCAAAAGACCGATGCGGGTGACAGGCTGGTTATATTCTCGGAACGCATTGAGACCCTGCGTTGGCTGCAAAACCAGTTAGGCGAGGATCTCAAGCTCAAAGCTAATCAGATTGAGCTCCTGAACGGCCAGATGGCGGACACTGAGCAGCAAGAATTGGTAGAGCGCTTTGGCCGTCTGGATGATCCGCTGCGCGTGCTGCTGTGTTCAGACGTGGCCAGTGAGGGCCTGAACCTGCACTACTTCTGCCACCGCCTCGTGCACTTCGACATGCCGTGGTCGTTGATGGTGTTCCAACAGCGTAATGGTCGCGTAGACCGTTATGGCCAGAAGCACCAACCCAAGATCGTTTATCTGTTCACCGAATCTGCAAACGAAAAGATTCGTGGCGACTTGCGCATCCTTGAAATTCTGGAGAAGAAGGACGAGCAGGCGACTTCCAATCTGGGTGATCCGTCCGCATTCCTCAACGTGTTCGATGCCGACAAAGAAGCCGAAAAAGTTGCCTCCTTTATGGCGGATGGCCTTACTCCCGAGCAGGTAGAGACCACGCTGGACGCAAATGCCGTATCTGACGACGATAACGAAGCCGAGAGCATGATGAAGCTGTTTGGTGCCAGCTGGCTGGACAACGCAGCGCCTGCTGATGCCCCCCCAACTATTGGCCCCAGCATCAACGCTGCGGGCAATACCGGCAACAGTCTTTCATACATCACCGAGCCTGCTTCGCTATTTAAAAGCGATTACCAATACGCCCACACCGCGCTCAAGCAAATCAACCAACCGGAGATGCTGTGTCAGTGGACAGCACACGACGCTGAGCAAATCATCGCCATCACTGCCCCCGCTGATCTGCAAGACCGCCTGCGCCAATTGCCGCGCGAAGCCCAGGCCGCCAACGATCATTACTCCTTGTGTGCCGACCCTGCGCGCATGGCCACCGCCATTGAGACCGCGCGCCAAGCCAAGGCGGAAGACGACACCTGGCCCAAGCTGCATTACCTCTGGCCCCAGCACCCGGTGCTGGAATGGCTGGGCGACCGTGTTCTTAACCATTTTCCCCGCCACAGTGCACCAGTCGTGCAAGACCACAAGCTCCGGCCCGATGAGCAAGCTTTTGTTCTTATGAGCCTGGTCCCCAACCGCAAAGGCCAGCCCTTGTTGGTGGAGTGGCAAGTGGCGTGCCGTGTGGGTAGCTCGGGAACGTTCACACTGGAGCCCTTTGCTAAGTTCTCGCAGCGAGCCGGCCTTCAGGCGGGTGGCCTGCCCAATCGCGGCACCTCAGAAGTGCTTGCCAGCACAACCCAGGCGCTGCAAGCGGCGTTGCCAGATGCGGTGGCCACCATGCGTGCCCATATGCTCCAGCTGCAAGGTGAATTCTCTGCGCAATCTTCACGCCGCCTCGCAGGAACTCTGGAAGAGCTCAAGCGCCTACAAGACCGTCAAATCGAGCAACTCACCTTGCGCTTGGAAAGTCAGATCGAAACCGTCAAGCGCAGCCGTTTTGAGCGCCGCAGCCAGCAAATTGGCCGCGTATTTGACGACTACCGTGAGTGGGTCAAAGACACCCTCACCACTGAACCCCAGCCCTGGATTCAGGTCTTGGCCGCGGTGTGTAACCCAGCTTCTGGAGTCTGACCCATGGCCGTACTCGACGCCGTAGACACCTTCGCTGGCATTGCCAACGAGAACGAGTTTTATAGCCACCACTACCTGGCCGAAGTCTTCAAGGGCGACATCAAGTCTCGCCTGGAAGTCTGGGACGCCCATGAGGCTCTGCACCCCGGTGCGGAGCAAGAGCGCTCACCCGCCAAGCGCTTGGGCGCCTGGGGTCAAAAGTGGTTTGCCCTGCGCGGCCAGATTGGCAAAGCCCGCGACGATGCCGAAAAGTGGCAAATCTTCACCCAGCTGCAAACTGGCCTGCTGCAAGCGCTGGGTTATCGATCGCCGGGCAAAGCGGCCGTCTTCCATGAGCTGGTCCCAGGTCAGCCCTTGCCCCTATGGCAACTTTTGGCCAAGGGTGGCAGTGCAGGGCAGAGCGCGGCCGCTGCATCACTGTTGCCCAGCCAGCTCGCCATCGTCCCTGCTTACCAGCCGGGGGCTGAAGATGAAGACCTGCTGGACCACAAACTTACCCACCTGCACTACGGCGGCGACGACGTTCCCCCAGCGCTCAAGGGCGAGTCATGGGCCTCCATCGTTTCCGAAGCCATCTTCGGTGCCGAGAATCCCCCACGCTATGTGCTGTTGTTGGGCCTGGACCACTGGCTGCTGCTGGACCGCTACAAGTGGCCCAACAACCGCGCCCTGCGCTTTGACTGGGTTGACATCCTTGACCGCAAGGACACCGCCACCCTGCAAGCTGCTGCTGCGCTCCTGCACCACGACAGTTTGGCTCCCGGTGAAGGCATCAGCCTGCTGGAAAGCCTGGACGAAAACGCCCACAAGCACGCATTTGGCGTCAGCGAAGACCTGAAGCATGCCCTGCGCGAGGCCATTGAGCTACTGGGCAATGAAGCCGCCGACCAGTTGCGTAAACAAGCGGCGGATGCCAAAAAAGGCTTCTTCAGCGGCAAAGACCAACTCGACCCTGCCGACCTCAGCCTGGAATGCCTGCGCATGGTCTACCGGCTGCTGTTCATGTTCTACATCGAGGCCCGGCCCGAGCTGGGCTACGTGCCCATCGCCAAAAGCGAGGTTTACCTCAAGGGCTACAGCCTGGAATCCTTGCGCGAGCTGGAGATGCAGCCGCTCAACACCCCCCACGCGCGAGAAGGCCTTTACTTTGACGCCACCTTGCGCCGCCTGTTCAGCCTGGTAGCCAACGGCTGTGGCTTGGAGAACGCTTCCGGTGAACAACAGCACCTTTCAGAAGCCTTGGCTGGTGCCAAAGACACCTTCGCCCTGGCCCCGCTGGACAGCCGCCTGTTTGACGAAACCACCATGCCGCTGCTGGCCAAGGTGCGTTTCCCCAACCATGTGTGGCAAACCATCATCCGCCTCATGTCGCTCACCCGTGGCAAAAAGGGTGGGGCGGGGCGGGGCCAACGCCGTGGCCGCGTCAGCTACCAGTTGCTGTCCATCAACCAATTAGGCGCGGTGTATGAGGCCTTGCTAAGCTACCGTGGGTTCTTCGCTGCCGAAGATCTATATGAAGTGCAACCCGCCCCCAAAAAGGCGGGCCGCAGTGCGGCAGATGAAGACGACGAGGGCGGCTCAGACGCTGGCGACTCAGAGGCAGACGGCGATGATGCCGACGATAGCTCTCAAAATAATAGCGCCTCACGCGGATCGAACGGTCGCTCCGGTGCTGATTTGCTTGAAAACGCTTGGTTCGTCCCCGCCAGCCACCTCAGCGACTACAAAGACGACGAACGCGTTTACGACGTCAACGAAGCAGGCCACCGCCAATTGCGCAAGCACCCGCGTGGCAGCTTCATTTACCGCCTGGCCGGGCGAGATAGGCAAAAGAGCGCCAGTTACTACACCCCCCAGGTGCTCACCCGCTGCTTGGTCAAGTACGCCCTCAAAGAGCTGCTGGGCAGCGACCGCGTCAAACGTGCAGACGACATCTTGACCATCACCGTGTGCGAGCCCGCCATGGGCAGCGCCGCGTTTTTGAACGAAGCCGTCAACCAGCTCGCCGAAGCCTACCTGGAGCGCAAGCAGACCGAACTGGGCAAACGCATCCCGCACGACGACTATCCGCAAGAGCTGCAAAAAGTCCGCATGTACCTGGCCGACCGTAACGTGTTCGGTGTGGACTTGAACCCCGTCGCCGTAGAGCTGGCCGAGGTATCCCTGTGGCTCAACGCCATATACGGCGAACCCACGCAGGATAAAGACGGCAACCCACTGCCCGTCAAACCCGCCCGCGTGCCCTGGTTTGGCTACCAGCTGTTTGCCGGCAACAGCCTCATTGGTGCGCGGCACCAGGCTTACCGCCCCGGTGGTCTCAAGCGTGGTGCCAAACCCGCTTGGCATGAAGAGCAGCCACGGGATTGCAGCAAAGCCAACCCACGCCAACCGGACGAAATCTGGCACTTCTTGCTGCCAGACCCCGGCATGGCCAACTACACTGACAAGGCCGCCAAAGCTCTGTACCCGGAAGATTTTCAGCGTCTAAAAGATTGGCGCCGGGAGTTCACCAAACCCCTCGAATCACACGAGGTAGGCCGCCTGCAGCAGCTGAGCAAGTGCATTGACGACCTGTGGGCCGAACACACCTCCGCTTTGGCGAGGGATCGTGCTCGTACGGAAGACTATTTGACCGTGTGGCCCCATGCCACCAAGGCTGACACGCCACCATCTTCCATCACCCGCGCCCAAAAAGAAGCCATCCGCCGCCAGGGCCTACTCAATGCCGATGGCGACCTCGCCACGCCGTACCGCCGGCTGAAATTGGTGATGGACTACTGGTGCGCCCTGTGGTTCTGGCCCATCACCCAAAGCGCCACCTTGCCCAGCCGCGAAGCCTGGTGGATGGAGGTGGGTGCCATTCTGGAAGGCAATATTGTTGACCTGGCACCCCAGCAAGGGCTGGACTTGCGCCCCACCGAACCCGAAGCACCCCAGGTCATCATCCCTGAAGTGCAACCTGCGTTTGAGGGCTTTGAGACCCAGCTGCCTTTAAGCCAAGCCGCTGACCAGACGAACCTGCACGATAAGCTGGGCCAGTTACGCATCAGCAAGCTGCGTCAGCACTTTGCCCGCATACCGCAGGTGGAGGCGGTGGCAGAGGCGCGTAGGTTCTTGCATTGGGATTTGTGCTTTGCGGACATCCTGCTGCAGCGTGGCGGGTTTGATTTAATTTTGGGTAATCCGCCTTGGCTCAAGGTGGAGTGGAACGAGTCTGGAATTCTGGGCGAGCGCAATCCCGTGTTGGCTATCCGGAAGATCAGCGCCAGTGACCTGTCAAAGTTACGTGCCGAAGCCTTTGAATCTTTCCCTAGCCTTCAATCAGCATGGACTGACGAATTACAAGAGGCCGTCGGCGCACAGAATTTTCTGAATGCAGTCCAGAACTACCCGTTACTCCAAGGTGTTCAGACAAATCTCTTTAAGTGCTTCATGCCACTGGCGTGGAAGTTGAACAATCTGCTGGGTGTTACAGCGCTTTTGCATCCAGAGGGTCCATATGACGATCCAAATGGTGGTGAACTGCGCGAAGCAATGTATCGAAGATTGCGGTCACACTTTCAGTTCCAAAATCAAGCAATGCTGTTTCCGATTGGCGATCGGATGAAGTACAGCATTAACGTTTACGGCCCAAGTCAGGAATCACCTGATTTTGAAAATATCTCCAACCTAATTGTTCCATTGACCGTTGACGAATCATTTCGGCATGATGGATCTGGCCTACCAGGCGGGATAAAAACTGAGGATGGATTTTGGAACATTCAAGGCCATCGAGAGCGCGTGATTCGCGTCACCATAGAGGAGCTCAGAACATTCGGACTTTTATACGACAAGTCAGATGTTCCTCCAATCCAAGCGCGTTTGCCCGCCGTGCACGCTCAAAGTATTGCAAGCGTGCTGTCAAAGGCATCTAAGTATCCGCATCGTCTAGCAGATCTGAATGAAGCATATTGTTCTACAGAAATGTGGCACGAAGTAATTAATCAGGACGATGGAACAATTTTTCGCCGTAAGCCTATTGAGACCGGTTTCCCGACTTCATCAGACAAATGGGTGCTTTCCGGGCCACACTTTTTCCTAGCTAATCCGTTCTACAAAACACCACGGCAAGTCTCACGCGAGAAGGGTGACTACGATTGCATCGACTTGGAGATCTTGCCTGAGGAGTACCTTCCCAGAACTAATTTCTGGCCGAACTCAAACTCTCAGGTGTTTGAATCCAAGATTCAGCGAGTGCCATGGAGGGAGAATGGATCGAATGCCTTTCCGCTCGTTACGGAATACTACCGACTAATCGCTCGAAAGATGCTGCCCCCGGCAAACGAGCGAAGTCTTGCACCTGCGGTACTGATACCAAATGCTACCCATATCAGTGGAGCATTTTCAATTGCTTTTCAGGATACCTCGGAGTTGATAAAGGCATTTGCTACCTGGTCTTCAGTAGTTGCCGACTTTCTTGTGAAAAGCAGTGGAAAGACAAATTTTCGGGGAGATTTGGCGGACTCTTTGTTTGTTGTTAGGGACGTAGAGAACTTACCAAGACTCTCTGCTCGGGCTTTGTCATTGTTATGCCTTACTAAGGCATTTGCCCCCCTCTGGGAGACAGAATACAACCTTGAATTTGCGGACCAAAGCTGGAGCCAGCCCGACAACCCACGCCTGCCGCAAGACTTCTGGCAATACCTCACAAGCGACTGGACGCGCCATTGCGCCCTGCGCAGCGACTACGCCCGCCGCATGGCCTTGGTCGAAATCGACGTGCTGGTCGCCCAGGCGCTGGGCCTCACCCTTGATGAGCTCATGTTGATCTACCGCGTGCAGTTCCCGGTGATGCAGGGCTACGAGCGCGACACCTGGTACGACATCACCGGCCGCATCGTCTTCACCAACAGCAAAGGCCTGGTCGGCGTCGGCCTGCCCCGCAAAGGCAGCCGCACTTCTCCCAAAACAAAAATCACCACCCCCGACGGCAAAGTGCGCACAGGCAACTGCGGCTGGGAAGACCTGTACAAAGACGACAAGTGGCTGGTGCCCGACGGCACCGTGGTGACCATGGAAGTGACGGACGACACCCTGCCCGGCGGCCCCCGCCAAGTCACCCGCACCTTCAAAGCCCCCTTCGCCCGTGCCAGCCGGGAAGACGACTACCGGGCGGCCTGGGCATTTTTCTCAACCAATGGAGAAGGGCAGTCGAAAATATGAAGGCTGAAGAATTCAAAACAGCATTGGCATCCAGGGCTTTTCGGAGCGAGCTGCATCATTTGCTATGGGTGCCACCATTCACCAATCGTGGTCTGAGAGATGAGGGCTGGCACTGTCGTGAGCACACGCTAATCGTTGGGGCATTGGCTTTGCTTCATGGATTTTCGGCTGTAGCGATTCATGGCAAGGCCGAGTTCATCATGGGCCCGATTGGCGGCGTACATCCCGGCAGCATCAGACAAGATCCGCATACGTGGGTTCGGATCGATGGTATTGGGTCGTGCGACTTAAGCGTGCGCCTGAACACTATGCCACCCGGACTAGGGTGGGCTGATTGGCAAGAAAGCTATTTGCTGGGAGGCAAGTTTGTGCCTGCGGATTCGACGCTCTATACCTCTTTGAGTGATCCGGCAAAACATGAGAACGCATGCGCCCTTGTGACTCACCAAAACGACGTTAGGGCGGCACATTACCTACAGGTTCGTGGTGAGCAGCTTGGCTCTGCGCAAATTGAAAATGCAAGAAAGTGGTGCAATTCCCCGCTGACTGACCGTCTTAAGAAACTGTATCCAACTCGATCAGATATTTACGCAAAGGCGATCCTTCATTTGGATGAAATACTCTGCGGTAACGGGAGGTCGGTCGTTGAACTTCCTCAGATGGCAGCATGGGGCGCAATCGGAAAGCGATCTGGGAATGGTCGAGTTGAGTTGATCTCTCGTATCTCAGCTTTATGCTCAATACAAATGAACAATTCAATCCGATGAAGTGCCCATAAAACCACGAGCTCTTACGGACGCCTGCTCCGGTTTCCTCTGCCAAGTCGCCGAATTTGAAGAATATCGCCTGGCAAGTCGAGAGTTCCCTATACCTGGAGGGTTTGAGTAGCAATGGCACCCACTACATTCACCGTTGTCAATGACGAAACTCTGGTGACATCAATCACGGCGACTACGCAGACGCTGGTCTATGTCGCGCCGGGAATCACAAAACCAGTTGTTGATGCATTGGCGGAGAGGCTGAATTCACAAAGCGATCTGCAATGCACGCTAATTCTTGATCTGGACCCCGAGGTCTATCGTCTTGGCTACGGAACCGAAGAGGGTTTGATCGCACTCCAGGCGTTGGCCACGAGGCATCACCTGGAGCTTCGGCAGCAAGAGGGTATTCGTATTGGCCTGTTGATTACAGACGGGCAAACGGTTCTGTATTCTCCGACGCCACTGCTCATTGAAGCCGGTTCGGTGTCCATGAACAAACCCAACGCAGTGATGATTGCTGCCAAGGGGGAGTCTACCGCAGCCCTGATGCAGGCATGCGCCGCGAACGGAGCCGCAAGTGAGACCACGCCCATCCCACAGCATGCCGAAATTGGTCAGAAACCAGCGACGCCCGTTGAGGTGAATGCGTCACTAGCAGCGCTAAAGGATATTCCACCCAAAGTTTTCGATCTTGCCCGGATCGAGCGGGTGTATGAATCAAAGATTCAATTCGTCGAACTTGAGGTCACAGGTTACCGGCTCTCTACCAAGAAGGTAAGCGTTCCAAATGATCTATTGGTTGGTGAAGACAGCGCTCTCAAGGAAAAGTTGAAGAATAGCTTCACGCTGCTGCAAGGCGACCAGATGCTGAAAGTCAACATTCCTGAGTTCGACTCCGAATTCAAACCAGCGGGCAACGCTGACGGAAAGGTAAGAACGGTTGTCTGGTCCGAGGCAGAGTTGGAAAAGCAAAGGAAAGCGCTTTACGAAGACTTTTTGATCAATGTTCCACGATTCGGTCAAGTCATCATGCGCAATCGGCGGAAGAAATTTGACGCCAGAATAGCGCTCCTTCGCAAGCAGATCGAAGCATTCAAAGTTGCTGTGGAAAAGTCTCTCGGCGATTCGATCAAGAACGCGATTGATGAGTTAGCCAACACGCTTTTGCCTCGCATCCGTGAGAACGTTCCGGCAAGATACTCAAAGTTTTTGACCGGGAACCTGCCGAGCGATGACGACATTCTGGGCATGATCAAGTGCGACCTTGAGGCGGCGTTCGGCGGTGTGAATGAGGTGTTCAACCCGGAACTGCGATGCGTTTTCAAGGATGTGACCTATGAGTCGATCCAAGACACGAACTTCAAGAAGCTTTTGGGCGACGCCATGCGCAAGGCAGGCGGGGAAAGCATCGTTCGGCAATTGTTTAGCGAGCATGACGCAGCGCCAGAGGCTACGGGACTTTTTCCTCCCAATACTGCTGGGGCTAACTGAGATGCTTTCAACACTCCTTGACCGCGCAAGCCGTGAAGACGACTGCCGAACGGCATTGGAGTTTTTTTACGATGACGAAGTCCGACAACGACTTCAATTGCCCCGCTGCACAAGGTGTGGATCATGATCGGTTGGATCATGTTTTCAAAAGCCGAGGTGGCAAAGGCAGAGGCGGCGCTGAAATCCGATCAATTGGGTGTTCGGGACGAAGTGGGTTTTCTGAGCCTGCACCAGGCTTTTGCCGACCGCTTTTTCCCAGGTACCTCTGTGTTGCAAACCCGCCTTCGCTATGCGCTGTTTGTACCGTGGCTGATGGAGCACGCAGAAGGCAACCCTGCACAACTGCTTAAGCACGAACTGGAACTTACTTGGCAGCTCAACAGAGGGCCAGAAAAAAAATGGGGCGTGATAGGCGGGTCCATTTTGCCTAGCGCGCCCGCTCAGCCGCCGTCGATGATTTATTGGTCAGCACTTGCGCGCTGGAGGATCCTCTTACCCCGCTCTGACGCAGTGACAAGCTCGCGCAGCGAAACTCTCAAGCAGATTGCGGCGACGCACAAATATGCTTCCAACCGCCAAAGGCAAGACGATGGCGAGCCATCGATGGATGACGACTTGTCGCCATTCGTCAAATTACCCGCCCCACCTTCAGAGTTCTTGAAGACCGGCGAGAACATGGACTTCAATCTGAGGGCCGATGAAAGAAGGTTTTTGCGCAGACAGTTGATTGGCGTACACAGAGGACCGACACAGAATGCCACTCAAAGTTTGCTGGCAAGGCTGGCAGAGGAAGGTCTGCCGCAAAGCAATATCACTTCGCCATGGAGCAGAGCAGTCAGCAGCATTGCTGATGCGGAGGACCGAAGTGCGCTGACAGTGGCAAAACATACGGCGGCACTAGCCGGGATCGGGCGAGCGGTGTACGCGGCACTGGTTGAAGCCGCTAAGAGAGGAGATGGTGGTGGCCGGTCGTCACTCCATCACGACCACCTGCAAAAGCTGGTGGCTACCTATGGCGAGGACGCCAAAGCGTTGGACATGGCTGCGCTAAAGCTTCTTGTGCCTGGGTTGCCGGACTATCTGGACACGGTTTTGCATGAGACACAAATTTGGCTGCAATCTGGTCGTGTGCAGATTGCTGGATTGCGCGAGGCCTATTTCCGCGCGGAGTTCAAGAGAAAGGGGCTCAGAGCAAGGCTGGCAAACAGTCTGGCCGGAAAACATCGGCGGGCTGAGTGGAGCGTTGAAGAACATCCCTTAGCCGAGCCCTTGCATTTTCGTTGGAACAACGTCCGAAGGCTCCTAACAGACTTGAGGGCGCCATGATGCACGCATCGGACCCGTCCCATCTGTCTCATCTTTCTCAGTTAGACCATCTTCGGCCGCCCCCGGGATGGCGCACCGACTATGCGGTGCTGTCAACCTATTCTGCACAAACCTCCGTTATCGCGGCTGTGTTGCTGGCGCTGAGTGGACAAAATGATCATTCTGGCTCAGGCACCAAGGTCGGTCTGACGCGCGCTTTGACGGGGTTGCGCGGAAGGGTACATATATTGTTGCAAAGCGGAAGGTTGACGATGCCTAAAAAGCCCGCACCTATCGTTTCTTTGTTAGACCGTTTCATTCTGCAAGTACCTTGGGACGAAGGCTCTGAGGGCATTCACCATGGCAAATCCTGGCATGCGAAATTCGCGATTATTCGCCATGTTCCGGAGTTGGCCTCTGAGCAAGGCGAGCGGTGGGTGTTCATGCTTGGTAGTCGCAATCTCACGATGGACTTGTCTTGGGATATTGGACTGGTGCTGAAAGCCGGCGACGGAGTAACCCGCGGCCAAAAGACCTCGCCACAGGTGATTGAGGGCCTTGGCCAGATTGCTGCGGATCTTGCAAAATTGTTCCCAACGGAATTGAAACGCTGGGCAGCATTTTCCAAACAGTTGGACAGTGCGCAATGGCAGGTTCCCATTGGATTGGTTGTGTCCGAGATTAGGCTGCTGCTTCCGGATGCGCCAGCGCGCGCGATACCCAAGCCGCCGGGGCAGACGCATCGGGTCTTGGCGGTGTCCCCATTCCTGGATGGCGGCGCTGTGGGAGTGGTAGCAGGATGGGGTGGGGACAACACTACACGTCAATTGCTCTCAACCAGGATGGCTCTCGAAAAGCTGGCTGGACAGACCCGCAGCAAACTGGCCGATTTCGATAACCTGCTAGCACTGCCCAGCCCGCAGCATGAAATCATCCTCGGCCCCGACGGAACCCGCGAAGGCCCTAACGAGGAGGAAAGCGTCGCGGCCGATCAGATTGGTCTGCACGCCAAAATACTCTTTGCGGAACACGCCAAGGGCGGCACCTTATGGCTGGGCAGCCCTAATCTCACGGCCCGCGCCTGGACGAGAAATGCCGAGTGTTACGCACAGGTGGATATTCAAAGTACGACCAGTGAAGCGGGACGGTTGTTAATGGAGGGGTTGGAAGCTTTTGTCTCCATGGCTGAGCCGTTGGCGCTTAAAACGCTGGAGACTGGCGGTGAGGAAGTATCTGCTCAGGAAAAACTTGCAGAAGCCAGAGTTCAAGTGGCTGCGCGACTGAAAGATGCCTTTCAGGCAAGTGGGAAAAACAATGCGCTCGTCATTAAATGCCCTAACAGTCCCCACCCGGACGCTGTGGAAATTGAACTGTCGTGCAGCCCGCTAATCGGTGAACCCTTCCCGTGGCCACGAAATGCCCGGAGCTTTGAGGTTGCAGGTGCGGCCAATGCAGTTGCTGCGTCGGAGTGCCTGCGTATCCGCTTGTCGCTCGATGGTGATGTCGTTGAGTGGCTGCAGGTTGTCCCTTGGAGCCCGCCCCTTGAGAATGCACGTGATGAGGCGGTGTTGAGCGAATACTTGGGGCCACGCCAAATGATGACGTGGATCCACGACCTACTGAACGGTTATTCGAATGGCGATGAAGGCGGAGGCTGGGACGCACCAACTTTTAAATCAATAAAGCCAAAATATAAGCCCGCAGTAATTCTTGGTCTGCCAAGCATTGATCAGGCACTGCGTATGTGGCTGAAGGACAAGACGAAGCTGGACGAGGTGGACCGCATTCTCCAAATATGGTCGAACAGAAGGAAGGGTGCGATCGCAGATGCCGGGGATGCAGACCCTGCAGTTGAGTCGCATCTTCAGCGTTTTTCTCGTTCATGGGTGACCCTTCGCAAGGGTTTGCCAAAGGATGGGTCATGAGCATCAAGGCCAAACCATTCCAGCAGGCGACGATCCATGCCGCAATGAGCACATTGACGCGCAAGAGCGGTGCAAGGCGCTACTTGGTGGCGGACGAAGTCGGACTTGGCAAGACCATTGTCGCCAGCGGGATCATCCAAAAGCTCATGGAGAAGAAGCGATCGTTGGGGGAAGGGCCGCTGAGTGTGCTGTATGTGTGTTCCAACCAGGCCATTGCGAAGCAGAACACCGAGCGCCTTCTGTCGTTCCTTCCAGACGCTGAACGTAGAGAGGCCGTTGCGCATGTGGATCGACCCAGCTTGCTTGCCACAAGGGAGCGACCCAGTCACGGTGACGTGCACATTTACATGCTTACTCCTGACACGGCGATCCCGACGCGCAAGGGCCAGACCCGCGATGGGCGTAAGGAGGAGCGTGCGCTTGCCCTTGTGCTGTTGCACAGGATATGGCAGTCCCCGAGCAAGCGCTTGTACCGGGCGTTTCAACGCAATGCGGGTCCCGAGTCCTTCAAGCAGTGGGTACATTTTTACAAGCGCCAGGACCAATCTGGTGCGTTGGGTGGAGGTGACTTCAGGAACAGTTTTCGGGATGCACTTCGAGAGCTTCTTGGTCTCCAAACCGGGCAACACCTCCCACCATTGCTGACCCAGATGCTGGACGAACATCGGGTTCAGGATTTGGTCGGCGTATGCCGGACTGCGTTGACTGTGGCGGGGCTGCGCAGCATCAATGCCGGCCTTGTGATTTTTGACGAGTTCCAGCGCTTTCGGGATTTGATGGACGATGTGGAGCCAGACGATGCGGCGCGTGAGCTGGCCGAAGAAGAGATGCGTAGTCGCGCTGCTTCAAGGGTTCTGGAAGCCATCAGGGGACGTTTGGACGGCAGTGGCCCGGCGTTGCTCTTGTTGTCAGCAACACCATACACCCAATATCTAAGACGAGTCAGGCAGGAAGGACCAAGTGGTGCGACGGCTGATCAGTCCAATGATTTCTTTGATCTGGTGTCCTTTCTCGCGGCAAGCCCGCGAACCGCAAATCGAGCTCAAGACTTGTTCTTGCAGCTCAGTGAGGAAATTCACAAGGGTGTGCTGAATTCGGAGCGGGCGCGTGCCATTCGAGCCGACTTAATGAGCGTTCTGTTGCCACTTATGTCCAGAACCGAACGTCCCAGCGTGCCTGGTGGACAAGCTCATATAACCGAAACATCTGCGTTGATTGATGCAGAGCTCTCTCCCAGCGACTTAGGTCAGTTTTGCGAGATGAATGACTGTTTTGGTGAAGCAAACAAGGACTGGATCGTGCCGTTGTGGCAGTCCGTTCCTCTTCCAATGCAGACCTTGGGCAGTCGCTATCAGGCGTGGCGGAACAAGGTGAAGATGCCTGACCGTGCGACGTTCTCAAAGGTGGCTCGGGACGCCCATCAATTGGAGGCACCTTGGCCGCATCCGAGGTTGCGTGCTCTGATGGCCAAGATGTCAGACAAGCGTCTGGCCTTGCCATGGGCTACGCCGTCACTGCCGTGGTGGCCACTACGCGGCGGTTGGAAGGATGGAGAGAGCGAAGGAATTATCGACGGGAAGCTGTTGGTGTTCAGCCGGTTCAAGGCCGTGCCAACCGCGCTGGCTGGCCTGATCAGTTACACGACGGAAAGTAGATTGCTGTCAAAGCCGGGTACGCGAAGCCGTGTCAATTATGAGGCTGCGTCCAAGCGAAGGTGGCTCCAACCTTCGCTGGACCGTCCAAACTTACTGGAGCTATTCCACCCAAGCCTTCTGCTGGCTGAACTCAATCCTCTAGCGGCTCCTTTGGGCAGTTTGGCTGGGATGAGGCAGGTCGTCGAACGGCAACTTAGCCATCGATTGAAGGAGCTTGGTATACGGGTCGTGCCCAATGGAAAACTGGTTCGACGAAAGCCCTGGGAATTGTTGGTTCTTCTTGAGGCGAAGGCGGGTCTTTGGAAGGCATCTTCTTCGGCGTGGCTGAACGTTGCTGGAAGTTCTGAGGATGACGACAGCGTAGGGCGCCTCGGTCAGATGCTAGAAAAATGGAACAGCCTTGCTGGTCAGGTCGAAGATTTCACTGAAATTTCTAGGGAGATAGACTTTCCCGCCTTAGTTGCGCTTGCGTTAGATTCGCCCGCCGTCGTACTGCGACGCGCCTTGTCACGACATTGGCCGCAGGCAATGGAATCCGAATACCTGCCCAAAGTCATAGGCTTGATCTGGCGAGGCTTGCGGACCTATCTGGACAAGGCATGGTTCGTATCCGTGCTTGTTGAGCGTGACGGAGGGAATTACCCGAACGCGATTCGAAAGGCTGTCATTGAGGGGAACCTTGAATCTGTCCTTGATGAGCATTTTTGGTTTCTGTCGACGAACGGTTCAGTAGATTGGAGCGTGCGCCTTGACGAGGTTGAAGATAGCTTGCGGCTCCGGGATGCCAGTGTTGCCTTCCATGAGGCGAGTGAGTCGGCAGGATGCGATCCTGATACTTCCACATCCTTTGGCGTACGGTGCCATGTGGCAGTGCCATTGGCAGAAGGACGTAGAGGAGGTGCAAGTCGAGCTGGTCCAGTCGCGGAAGGCTTCGACCGAGTTGGCGACGAAGACAGCCCGCTGCGACCGGACGAAGTCAGGAAGGCGTTTAACAGTCCGTTCTGGCCAAATGTATTGATCACTACTTCCATCGGCCAAGAAGGTTTGGACCTGCACCCCTGGTGCAATGCATTGGCCCACTGGGACCTGGCAACCAGTCCCGTCGCGCTGGAGCAGCGGGAAGGCCGGATCACTCGATTTGCCAGCCTTTCCGTGCGACGTGCGATTGCACGCAAATTGCGCATGAATTTGGAACGTTGCGAGGATGGTAGTCCATGGGTGAATTTGGCGTCGTTGGCAGAGAAGCAACTCAATGATGATTCTGGGCTATCACCATGGTGGGTCGTTGAGGGTGGGCAATGCAAAAAATATTTCCTAACGGTCCCTGGCGGAGAGCAGCAAGAGCGCTACGAAACTCTGACCAGAGAGCGGGCGCTTTATCGACTTGTCCTTGGAATGCCAGACCAAGCAGATTTGATGAAACACCTTGATGTACAAGGCAAAGACTCTGAGACGTTGCGCAATGCCTGCTTAGACCTGTCTGCTTACAACAACCGCAGCCGCGGCAAACGAGATCATTGACCCTATGCTTCCTTCACTATTAGCTCGCGACATACAGCAAGGTTTGCAGCAATTTCTGGTGACAGGTTTTGAGCCTTCCGATGACTTCCTGCATGGGCTGATGCAGCGTTTTGTAGATGACCAATCCGGTTGGCTTAAGGGCCCCTATTTGCAGGTTGGCCTGCCATTCACGCCTGGCAGCGCAGGCCGAAAGTTCTTCAACGGGTTTGAGACTGAATTCCCCGGTCATAGCCACCAGGAGCTGGCTTGGCAGCGTTTGTCCAGTCAGCATCTGGCGGACCACACTTTGGTGGCCACAGGCACCGGTAGCGGTAAGACCGAATGCTTTTTGTATCCGGTGTTGGACCATTGCGCGCGCGCCCGCAAAGCCGGTGAAGCGGGTGTCAAGGCGCTGGTGATTTACCCTATGAATGCGCTGGCCACTGACCAGGCACGCCGGTTTGCGCAGCTTGTTGCTGCTACGCCAGCCTTTGCCGGCTTGAGGGTGGGATTATTTGTGGGTGGATCTGTGGCTGACCCAGGTCAGGGCATGGTGATGACACCCACGAGCGCCATCACGGACCGCGACACGTTGCGCAAGAACCCGCCCGACATTTTGTTGACCAACTACAAGATGTTGGACTACCTGCTGCTACGCCCAAAAGACCGCAAGCTATGGGATCGCAACACGCCCACTACACTGCGCTACTTGGTGGTTGATGAGCTGCACACGTTTGATGGTGCTCAGGGCACCGACCTGGCGCTGCTGCTTCGTCGTTTACGCGCCCGCCTGAAGACACCAGATGGGCATCTGGTCTGTGCCGGCACATCGGCTACGTTGGGCGGATCGTCAGATACGGCGTCATTGAGAGATTACGCGCGACAGATTTTTGGCGCGCCATTTGGGCCCGAGTCTGTCATCACCGAAAACCGTCAATCTGTCGGTGTTTTCCTTGAGGACGCGATGGTGGACTTCATGTTCCAAAACCGCTCTGATTTGGCCGCGGTGCTGGATTCCACTCGCTTCAAAACCCCGGAAGATGCGGTTGCAAGCTGGTTTGGTCTGTTTTTCCCGGATGAGCCATCACCGTCTGACGTTAAGGACGTGGCTTGGCGCATCAAACTCAGCGATTACCTCAAGCGCCACATTTTGTTCGTGAATTTGCTCAAACAGCTTAAGGGTGGCGTGGTCCACTACGGCGAGCTGACGGAGCGTCTGCAGAAGAATCTCCCTGTAGCGGCTCACCCCCAAGTGCGAGAAGTGCTGGATGCTCTGTTAGTGCTGGTGGCTTGGGCTCTTATTCCAAGCTCCAATGGCAAGACGATGCCTCTGGTCAGCCTGCGCGTGCAGCTTTGGATAAGAGAACTGCGCCGGATGGTCGCCAAATTAGCGGTGGATGCAGAAGACGTTGGGCTGCGCAGCTCAGCCGACGTAGCAGCCAACCCAGATGGCGTTTACCTGCCGATGGTTCAGTGCAGTGAATGCCACACCACCGGTTGGCTATCGCGCATGGTACAGGGCAGCAACAGGCTGTCTACCAAGCTGGACGAGATATACAACTGTTGGTTTGCCGGGCGTCCTGAGGCGACGAGACTTTATGCAGCCCAAAGCGTGAAGCGGCCTCAAGTGGAAGGTGTGGTTCAGCATGCCTGTGTAGCTTGTGGAAATCTGCAACAAAGCCCCGTCGCTTGTCAGGCTTGTGGCCAGGAAGAATTGCTGGCGGTATACAAAGTTATTGCTCAACGTAGCTTTTCTATCGGTCAGGTTCAGCACACGCGCCATGACACGACTTGCCCAGCCTGTGGAAATCGAGACCGGCTTCTGTTGTTGGGTGCTCGGAATGCAACATTGGGTTCGCAAGTGGTAGAGCACAGTTGGTCCAGCCCTTTCAACGATGACAAGAAGCTGATTGCGTTCTCTGATTCAGTCCAGGATGCGGCGCACAGGGCTGGCTTTTTTGGAGCGCGGACGTACCTCAACAATGTGCGGACTGGTTTGGCAAAAGTGATCGATGAACTGGCAAGCCCCGGGCTGACGTGGTCGGACTTTTTGACGCAGGCGGAGGCACTGTTTGATACGCCGGGCTCTGTGCTGCACATGTCTTCAGAGCGGTTGTTGGCGGAGTTCATCGGCCCGAATATGACCTGGCAGCGGGATTGGGCAGAGGAATTGTTGAAAAAGAACGTGCTTCCTGCATCCAGCCGTTTGCCAGCCAAGGTGCGCAAGCGTTTTTTGTGGCAGGCATATAGCGAGTTCACGTACCTGAGCCACCGTGGGCGGAACTTGGAGCGTCTTGGGAAGGCAACCATTTCTGTTCCTCTGCAACGCCTGGAATCGGTAGCGCAAGCGTTGCTACCTAAGCTACAGGAGGACTTTGGCGCCAAAGGCTTGGACAAGGCTGTGGTGGTGCAGTGGCTTTGGGGCTTGTTAAACCACTTGCGCAGGCGCGGCGCAGTGATGCATCGTGAACTTGCTACATATGCAGCTGATGGGAATGTATACGGATTGATTCGATCTGGCGGTCGTGGGGAGTGGATGCCCTCAATGGGTGAGCGCACGCCCAGGCCGGTATTCTTGACACTGGGTAAGCAGCGTGACTTCGACAAGCTGACCAATACCCAGCGCAACAGTTGGTTTGACCGTTGGGCTTCGGCTTGTCTTGGTCGTCAAATGCTTCTTGCGCCGGGTATGGCGGCAGATTTATTTCATGCCGCGGCAGTGGTTCTCGAAGATGTGGGAATTTTACTTAGGACCACAGACCATCAGGGCGATACTTTGGCGATCGATCCACAGTCTTTAGAGCTTTATGTGGAAACGGCATACCTTGCCACTCCGCAAGGCAAAAGAAGATTGACCGTGCCTGCCAGTGCTGCCGAAGCTTTGCAGGGTATGCCATGCATTGACGCGACCGATGAGTTTTACGAGGACGTGTTGCCGACCGGTGGTTGGCTCTCGGACAGGTTCAGCCAAGGTGACTTGCGCAGGGTGATTGCAGCCGAGCACACCGGTTTGCTGGAGCGCGCTGAGCGAGAGGCGCTTGAGATACGTTTCAAGTCCAAGTTGCCCAGGGACTGGTATGAAAACCTGCTGTCGGCCACCCCGACCCTGGAAATGGGTGTGGACATCGGAGACCTGTCATCGGTGCTGTTGTGCTCCGTGCCTCCCAACCAGGCCAGCTATTTGCAGCGCATGGGCCGCGCCGGCCGGCGTGATGGCAATGCGATGACGACGACCTTGGCCGATGGCAGCAGCCCGCACGACCTGTATTTCTTTGAGGAAACCCAGGAAATGCTGTCCGGAGAGGTCGCGCCACCCGGGATCTTCTTGCAAGCAGCCGAGGTTTTGCGCCGCCAGCTGTTTGCCTTCTGTATGGATGACTGGGTGAGCGGTATCAACACAGCGACCGCATTTCCAGAAAAAACTTCAACGGCGTTGGATGCAGTGGAGCAGGCGAATCAAGCGCGCTTTCCGTACAACTTTTGCGATCATGTGCTCTCCAATGAACCCAAGCTCTTTGCGGCATTTGTGGATCTATTGGGCTCCGATGTCAATGCAACCGTGCGTCAGCGCTTGCAAGAGTTTATGCAGGGCCAGGGTGACGCGGATGGCCTGCGGTCGCGTTTGCTGAAGTACCTGCAAGAGCTGCTGGAAGAGCGAAAAACCTATAAGAAACGCAAAGAACAAATCGACATTGCGAAGAACGCGGCGGCCCAGCGGCCTCAGGATGAGGCCACCATTGCCGAGGTTGATGCCCTGCTACGCGAACGCGACAAGATGCTGGAGTTGATTGCTGAAATCAACAAAAGAGACCTGCTCAACACGCTGACCGATGCGGGCTTGATACCGAACTACGCATTCCCTGAGGCTGGGATTGAACTGAAATCTGTGCTGTGGCGCAAGCGTGGTTCGGATGAGCAAGGACAGGGCGCTTACGTTGCGCTGCCTGCCATTAAATACGAACGTCCCGCGAACTCGGCTCTATCCGAATTTGCGCCGGAAAACCGCTTTTATGCCAACCAGCGCAGGGTGGAGATAGACCAGATCAATATGAATCTGGCCAAGACGGAGAGCTGGCGGTTTTGTCCCTCTTGCCACCACATGCAAAACCTGGAGGTGGCGGCCGACACCCATGCTGTATGCCCCCATTGTGGCGATGCCATGTGGGCGGATGCTGCGCAAAAGCGAACCTTGCTGAGGTTCCGCCAGGCAATTGCCAACAGCGACGACACCAAGGTGCGTATTGATGACAGTGCCGATGACCGGGAGCCAAAGTTTTATATCCGCCAGTTGATGGCGGATTTCGAACCGAAGGACATTCGTGAGGCCTGGCAGATCAAGACTGGCTTGCCATTCGGATTTGAGTTTGTATCGCGGGTTACCTTCCGAGATGTGAATTTTGGGGAGTTGGTCAAACCCGGTGAGTCTTTCAAGGTTGCCGACAAGGAATCGTCGCGGCCCGGGTTCAAACTTTGCAAGCATTGCGGCAAAGTTCAAAAACTACCCAAGAACCGGTTTGAACCCGAAGGGCAGCACCACAGCTTTGATTGCGCGAAGCATGGCAGCGAAGACCCTGTCAATTTGCTGGAGTGCCTGTATCTCTACCGAGAATTCACGTCTGAAGCACTTCGGATTCTGGTGCCCTATACCAAGTCTGGCGTGGATGAAGAAGTGGTGCAGTCATTCATGGCGGCGCTGCAGTTGGGCTTAAAAAGGAGATTTGGTGGCAAGGTAGACCACTTGCGCCTGGTCACGCAGGATGAGCCCGGCAAGGATGGCGGGCCCCGTCGACATTTTGTGATGTTGTATGACTCGGTGCCGGGCGGAACGGGTTACTTGCACCAGCTGCTCGCACAGGACGCGGGCACACTGGCGGACGTACTTCGCATGGCGCTGGAGACGATCAACAAGTGCGCCTGCAACGAAGATCCAGAAAAGGATGGCTGCTACCGCTGCGTTTACCAGTACCGCCTGGGACGCAACATGAATTTGGTGTCCCGTGACCGCGGTAAGGAAGTCTTGACTGAATTGGTCGCCTCCTTGGACCAGTTGGAAAAAGTAGCCACGATTTCCGACATCTTCATAAATCCGAATTTTGATTCAGTGCTGGAGAGCCGCTTTATTGAAAGCCTTCGCCGGATGGGGGGAACCTTAGGTCTTCCTCCGGTAAAGCTTGTCCAGGACATCGTCAACGGCAAGGCTGGCTACGTGATGGAGCTTGCAGGCCAGCGGTACCGGATAGAGCCCCAATGCAACATTGGAGCGTCTGAAGGCGTGGCGGTTGCCAGCAAGCCCGATTTCGTCATTTGGCCCTGGCAAGCGGGGTCTTCTCGTAAGCCCATTGCCGTCTTTTGTGATGGGTGGACGTACCACCAGCATTCATTGAGGGAAGATGCGGCCAAACGCAGTGCCCTCATAGCCAGCGGGAATTACTGGGTTTGGTCGGTGACGCATGAAGATGTGAAGATGGCGCTCTCTAGCGCTGCCGGTACCGACCTGGATTCGCCCTTGGTTGCGTTTAATCGCCATGACGGATCTACAGCGCCATCGAGCCTTCCACGGGCAGCGCAAGGTGCATTTTCCTATCACGCGGTGTTCCAGCTGCTGAGCGTCCTTGCAATGCCGCCCGGTACAGTGGGTATGCCCGATGCGGCCGTGACACAACTGCAGCGAAATGCCCAGTGGCTGGGATACCTGATGGTGCCGTCGAACCCAGCGGATTTGGCAGCGGTCAAAGTCGAAATGGCAACCTGGATGGCTAAGTTGCCGACGTGGCTTCAAAGTCCCGGCGCCAAACATGTGCCCAGCCTATCGCGCAGTGATGCTTCGCCTGTCGCATTGTCGTGGTGGCCGTTGGCGTGTGTAGAAGGAAATTTAGAGAGCGTTACCTCGCCCGGTGCGCTTGTGCTTGACGATCTTGTGGATCAATCCGAGCAAGAACCCCACCTGAGCTGGCGCAGGTGGTTGCAGTTGTTCAACACATTGCAGACATTGCCAGGCATGGTGATGGCTACAGTCAGTGGCATCCAGGCGGGCGACCTTGAATCCGTCGTTCCCATAAAGCCGGCGGCGGTGACGCCAGCAGGTTCATCTGACCATGTGGCTTTGTCGCAGGAGTGGACGGCGGCACTTGATATGACCATCCCGCTACTACGCCCGGGTTTGCGAGTCTTGGCCAACTTGGGCGCTATGCCCCCAATGATTGGCCATGAGCTTGCAGATGGCCGTGGAATAGTAGTAGCTGAGGCTGAAATGGCTTGGCTTGATTCTCATCTGGTACTACTCACATTCGTCCACAGTGACCTTGAGGTGGTTTGGAAAAGTGCCGGGTGGAAGACGCTCGTGCTTGATGAAAAAAGTGCCACAGTCGATGGTGCATCATGGACCGATGCAGTCTGCGGTGCCCTGGGCATTGCCAATTCGAGAAAATCAAATGAGGGAGAGTCGGCATGAGCCTTAAACCCAAAGTAGCCCTCTCGCAGGACTTTCTGTACCAACTAGCCAAGCTGCCATCGAACGTTCATTCCAAGGTATTGAAGTGGGCCGTCATCTTTCAAACAGATCCCAAGAGCCCAGGAATCAACTATGAAAAGATTCATGCCGCGCGTGATCCCAATCTGAAATCGGTTCGTATCGACCAGGATTGGCGGGGCATAGTTTTCAAGCCCGAAAGTGGGGACCTTTACGTTCTTCTGTACGTAGATCATCATGACGCTGCATACAAATGGGCGGAGCGTCGCAAGTTGGCGATCAACCCTGTGACTGGCGCCATTCAGGTTGTGGTGGTCGAAGAAGTAGCGGCCGTTGATCACGTTGATTCCCAAGTCAATGCTGCCAAGGTGGAATCAGCGCCCACGACGGCGGATGTTGGGCAGTCGGCACGGCAACCGTTCATCTACGCCGAGATGTCCGACCACGAGCTCATGAGTCTAGGTGTGCCGCAAGAGTGGTTGGTGCGAATTCGAGCTGTTCAGTCAGAAGTAGAGCTTGACGGCTTGCAGGCGAGTCTACCGGTTGAAGCCTACGAAGGCCTATTCTTGATTGCTGCTGGCGATTCCGTCGCGCAAGTTTTGAGCGATCGCGAGACCCGGGTAGATCGGGCCATCAACACCGATGACTTTGCTACTGCGATGACGACTCCTGAATCGCAGTCCCGTTTTGTTGTAGTGGACGACGACGAAGCAATGTTGGCGATCATGAATGCGCCCTTGGCGCAATGGCGCATATTTCTGCATCCGACGCAGCATAAATTGGCCGCTGGGGACCGAAGCGGCCCGGTTCGCGTACTTGGCGGCGCAGGTACCGGAAAGACTGTGCTGGCCATGCACCGGGTCAAATGGTTGGCGGATAACCGTACGCCGGATGGGGAAAAGGTGCTCTTCACCACCTTCACCAAGAACCTGGCGACTGATATTGAAGATAACCTGAAGACCCTATGCTCGCCCAAGACGATGGCGAAGATTGAAGTTCGCAACTTGGACGCTTGGGTTCATGGGTACATGCGTTCGCGCAAGCTGGAACACAAAATTGTTTATGACCGAAGAAAAGACGGTGCCTTGCAGGCGTGGCAAGCTGCCATGGCTACCAAGGATTCGTCGGTTGATCTACCTCCGAACTTTTACGAGCAGGAACTGGAACAGGTTGTATTGGCACAGGGCGTGACGACACGGGAGGAGTACCGCACCGTCAGGCGAACCGGCCGAGGTGTCATCTTGAGCCGCGCCAAGCGCGATGCGATTTGGCCGGTATTTGAAGAGTACCGCGGGCAATTGGCATCGCGAAAGCTGAAAGAGGTTGACGATGCGTACAGGGAAATCGCGAGCCTGCTGGAGCAGGAGGATGCAAACGGACAGTTGCTTCCATACAGCGGCATCGTGATCGATGAAACCCAGGATTTGGGGCCACAGGCGCTGAAGCTGCTGAGGGCGATGATTCCCCGCGAGGCAAATGATCTCTTCTTTGTGGGTGACGGGCATCAGCGTATTTACAGCCGCAACCGCGCGGCCATGAGTAAATGCGGGATCGATATTCGCGGTCGATCACGCAAGCTTTATCTCAATTACAGGACCACAGACGAAATACGTCGTGCTGCCGTGGCGATGCTCGAAGGCTGTGAGGTGGATGATCTAGATGACGGACACGATGAAACACGCCGTTATAAGTCCTTGTCGCATGGGCCGGCACCGTTAGTCGTTAATGCTAATGGCATAGAGGAGGCTGTTGCACTCGCCATAGCCACTGCTAACAAGTGGCGTGAAGCAGATGCTGTGGGGCACGTCAAGAGCACTTGCGTCATAGCTAGCAGCCAAGTTGTGCGTGATTTGCTGGCCCGGCAGTTTTCTGCAGCAGGCTATGGGACATCGGTCATTGATGCGACCCAAAATCTCTCTGGCGACACTAAAGCAATCCACTTTGCAACCATGCACCGTGCCAAGGGCTTGGAGTTTGATCGCGTCATCGTTCTAACACCCTCTGCGTATCTTGGATTGCCTGAAGATACTGAGGGTCAGCGGAAGTTAATTTATGTCGCTTTGACTCGGGCAAAGCGTGAAGCGCTATTGGTCAAAATGTGAAGCCGATCAGATTCAACTTCTCTGTCTTGTTTTGGCATTTTCTACTCGCAGGTGAACTGTTAGCTTTGAAAATCCTAAAGACTAGTCTTTGAAGATTGAGTTCTGCTTGCAAAATCGGACGAGCCTAGCAAGGCATCCGCAATGTGGGTCTGACGTGTTAGTTCCTTGCGTACTGTTCGAGTAACAGGGCCAGTTCGGATTTGATGGCCCCTCGTAGGGCGTCCGGTTTGAGGACTTCTACATGATGACCATGCCGCAGAATGTCCATAATAAGTTCGCGGGCGTCAGTAAACGGCAACTCCAGTAGCAAACGGCCTTCTTGGTCATAATTTACTCTCTGCTTCGGGTGCCAAAGCTCCCGGGACACCCACCGTGCGCGTTCGGCAGAAAAGCGAAGGGTCGCCCAGTTTACCTTCGTGCCTGAAAATATCCCGTATCCCTGCCCAATAAAGCCGGCCATCTCAGTCTTGGGCACGGTCTTGGCTGCAGTGCCAAGGACGGTCGCCTGCTCAATGGCGTCCATGGCAAACGAACGCATGGCGTTTTGCTTGTGGCACCAGGCAGCCAAATACCAGTTGCCTCTGTGGTGCACCAGCATCTGGGGAGAAATCTCCCGCTGGCTTGACTCGTTACGGCCACGGGCGAAGTAGGTGATGTCCAGCCGTTCCCGGCGCAAGAGCGCGCTGGCGACCAACTCGAAGTATTTCGCTGGCACCGGGCGTGCCGCTACCGATAGAAGCTTGACCTTGCTCTCCACATCTGCGGCCGGGTGCTGACCCGCTTCTATGACGGAACGGAGTCTCGCCTTCAGGGGTTCGAGGTGGGCGCCCAGTAGCCCAGGCTGGATCTCGGCCAGCAGCGACTGCATCATCAGCAGGGCATAGGCTTCGCTGGCATTGAACCAGAGTCCGGGGAGGTTTTGCTGTGTCGTCGCACTGGCAGCGTAGCGGTAGCCACCTTCGTCACGGTCCCATTCGATGGGTGCGTTCAGCCGACTGCGCATGTACTCGATGTCACGCTTGAAGGTGGCCAGGGATACCTCCAGCTCGGCCAGCATCGTTCCCACGGGAACAACGCCGTGAGCATGAAGAAGGCTGTCGATCTTGTAGAAACGCTCGGTCCGGTCCATGCCGGAATTCTCCCTCTGGTATGGCTCACCCTATGAGCCACCCTGGACAAATAATACATGCAGCGTCACACCAAAAAGGCTAGGGAATGCCCGTCCGTAGAGTTTCTGGGGGTAAAGAGGAAGCGCCTCCGTTGGTTCTGTGCCTGTGGCTCAAGGGTATGAGCTTTGCCGTGGGCCTGGGGCTGCTAATTGCCGGGGCCCTGACCCAGGACTACCCAGACTGGGACCTTGGCGTGAGCCTCGTCATGGCTTTGTCTACCCTGGCTACAGCAGAGTGGGTGGCCAGCGTGGTCTGGCAACGCCGCTGGGCCTGGCTACCTCTGGCTGCGTTCTGGACCTGGCTGTCCGTAGACGGGGTGTACTGGGCCTACTGGAGCATCGTACGGCCCGAGGTCATGATCCGGGAAGGGCAGTGGCTGGCCTCTTTGTGCCTTTACCTACTGTGCGGGATCATCTGGTACAGGCTGGTACCCTTGATGGCTAAAAAACTTGGAGGTACTTAATTTGCCCTTCACACCCTTTCACATGGGCGTGGCCATGCTGGTCAAGCCCGCCGCCGGATCCGGCTTCAGCGTGATCAGCTTCGGTCTGGCGCAGGTGTTCATGGACATTGAACCAGGTATCGGCATGCTGCGCGATGCGGATGTGCTGCATGGATACAGCCATACGCTTGCAGGCGCACTTCTTATTGGTTTCTTGGCAGCATGGGTAGCGTCCTGGATTTCAGGCTGGATCTTGCGACGGTGGAATAGGGGCTTTCGGAGTTCGTCCGTGCGATGGATGCAGGTACCGGAAGGCACTTCAACCCAAGCGCTGCTGGCGGGGGCATGGATTGGCTCTTTCAGCCATTTGGTTCTGGACGGACTGATCCACCACGATATCCGTCCCCTCTGGCCCATGAGTTCGGGTAATCCGTTCGCGAATCTGATTGGGCATGACGAGGTCTACCTAGCCTGTGCGCTAGCTATCGGTTTTGGGGCATTGGCGTGGCTGATTGTTCAGTGGAGAAGGAGCCGCCGCTCGTCTCCTTGGCTTTGAATTGAACATGGCTCAGAACACACGGAAGCGACTGGTTTGATATTTGCTTGGGGAGAAATAACAAGGTGAGTGTCTACCGTTCGACAGTAACGATCCACAAGAACCTGGATGATTTCCATGTCTGGTCTGCCAAGTACCGGCACTGGATGTTCGAGGTGGCCGAGAGCCAGGAAAACAAGATCTGGGTTTCCACCAAGGACCTGAGGGAGCTGTTCGAGTCATTCCCAGACGACCAGCGGCTGAAGTCCATGTGCCCGAGCTTCCTGTTCTACGCCAAGGATCTCAAGGCTCATTTCATCGAGGAAGGGGCCATGCATCGGATCATGGGCCAGACTCCGCGCCTCAAAACCAGCCCCGAGGCCCTGAAGTTCCTCGACTGGTTTGAGCGCAACATTGGGGTGGTTGCCCGTAACAAGCGCCAGAACCGTGGACTGAACGAGCACAACGAAACCGCGAAGCACCGATCCCAGGAGGTGTTGATCGGACCACTCCCCAAGCATCTATCACCCCCGCATCTGGACGATCCGACCCGGCCGCACACAGAGCGTGAGCGTTGGGTGCTGGACAAAGACAAAGATCAGGATCCACCCCGGGTCTACCGGCCTGAACTGCGCCCCATGGTCATGACCTGGCCGCAATGGGCCGTGCACCAAGCCCAGCAAATCGCAGGCTACTTTGCTGCCCTCTGGCGAGGGGAGCGCAGCTTGTTTGCGACATTCGTCTGGGGCTTGCTGCTCTACCTTGTGCCGCTACAGATGATGTACGCCCTGGCTCCTGATGATCTTGATATCAGCCGTGCGTATTTGCGAGTGCTCTGGGTCAACGTCCTCGTTTTGGCCTTGTCGATAGCCTGCGCGGTCTGGCTGACCGTGAGTTTGACGCGCTGCACCCGTCGGAGCTGGGAGTTGCGCGGCGGATGGCTTTGGGCCACAACTTTCTTTCTGGTCGTTATCCCCGTCGTACCTGTCGTGGCTGGCAATGGATGGGAGCTACAGCTGATTGAAGAGTGGTGGGATGTCGTACGCGGCAAGAACGAACCGGCGCAGGTTTATGCCGATCCCAGCCTGGGGCGTATCGTGATCACAGGTCAATTCCGCCTGGGTAGCGCCGAAGCATTTGAAGCCGTCGTTAAGGCCAACCGCAAGTTTCAGCTGGTTCAGATCGAGAGCCCCGGCGGCTATGTGGCTGAGGGTTTCCGCATGGCCAAGCTGATCGAGCAGTACAAGCTGAGCACCGTCTCGTTTGAGGACTGCCACAGCGCCTGCACTTTACTGCTGGCGGCTGGAGAAACACGCTATCTGGGACCTAAGGTGATGGTCGGCTTCCACCGATCAGGCACCAAGTATGGGCCGGTCGGGGACGGCTGGAGTTGGACGGACTACCAGATTGCAAAGTACTACCAGAGCCGCGGTGTCCAGATGGCGTTCATACGCCAGGCTTTGATCCCGTCCATACGGGAGATATGGATTGCGCCGCATGCGCAGATGTACGAGGCTGGTTACGCGACGATAAAGTGGGAGGAGCGGCAGTCGGGCGTGTAATTGTGGCGGGAATCTGAACGGCATCTAAGCGGGAAGGCAGACTGCTAGGAGCGTCGGACACACTTAAGCGGAATGCTCGCAACGATGGGTGCGACCTTAGAGTGCGCGGCGGAGTTTCCCTTTAGAAGGATTTCAGTAGATGAGTGTCGTGACGATATCAACCAATCTGTTTGATATCGCCGTATTCCCAGAGTTCGTCGATGTCGTCGGTTTTTGGCTGCCTCCACTGACGTTTCCAGGCCAGTGAACGAGCGATGGCTGAGTTCAGCATGTCCTGCTGCCTGGCTGCGTGGGTACAAAGGTAGACCGGATCCGGGGTGATCCCAACCCGGGCAAGATCCAGACGGTCTGCATCCCAGCAGGTCAGTACGGTCTGATCTCCCTCAGACAGACCGTCGCTGTGAAAAGAGCAGGCATGGAACAGGAGATCCATTTCCTGATCAGAGGCCTCGAAAAACTTGCCCTTCAGAGTCTTGGCCAAGTCGACCCCCCTTCTGCCATGGCCCTCGTCCTGCGACTCATTTAGGCGGGCCGAATCGTGGAAAAAAGCGAACAACTCCACTACATGGGTGTTGGCGCCCGTTTGCTTGGCCAGCGTCAAGCCGTTGACCCGGACTCGCGACCAGTGTGAAACCCCATGGTATCCATGCCAATCCACCTTGAATTGGCTGCGCAGGTATTCCAGTAGTTCCTTGCGATGTATCCACGTCATGGTTTCCCCCTCATTCCCCGAACTAAACTTTTCCTAGAACGTACGGCCATGATATTGGCCGTACTTACAGTCTATTGGCCTGGTAGCTCACCCCATGAGCTATACGTTCGCCAAAATTGATGTCATCGTCACGACAAGGAGACCGTTATGCCCATGCTGCCCAATGGTCGCCAGGACGCCTTCGGGTTGTTGCCGCTTAACGATTCGCCCAGCGATGCTTTCAATATTGTCAAAGTCCACACGTTTCTCACCATTGACTATGCGAAAGACCTGTGTCTCTTTGCGGTAAAGATCATCGAACTTGTTGTGATGTCGCTAAAAGCAAACGAAGTTTTCAAGTGATGAGCCCACAACAGGCAGATTTTCAACGGGCAGCGGAGCTGATCTCGGGTGCCGATGCCATCATCGTGACCGCAGGGGCGGGCATGGGTGTGGACTCCGGCCTGCCAGACTTTCGTGGCAACGATGGCTTCTGGAGAGCCTACCCCGCATTGGGGGACAGGGGCATGTCCTTCGCTGAGGTGGCCAGTCCGCTGACTTTCCGCACCGACCCGGGCCTAGCCTGGGGGTTCTACGGCCACCGCTTGAAGATGTACCGCGAGACAGTTCCGCATGAGGGCTTCTCTATCTTGCGCCGCTGGATGGATGCGAAACCTTTCGGGGGGCGTGTCGTCACCAGCAATGTCGACGGTCAGTTCCAGAAGTCTGGCTTTGAGCCTAGCCAAGTCCGCGAGATCCACGGCTCCATCCATCATCTGCAGTGCTTGGAACCATGCGGCGACCAGATCTGGCCCGCTGATGGATTGGAGCTTCAGATCGATGAGCCGAGCTGCCGTCTATTAGGCGAGTTGCCGCGTTGCTCGCATTGCGGCGCCGTGGCGCGCCCCAACATCCTTATGTTTGGCGACTGGGGCTGGAATTCCAGCCGCAGCCAGCAGCAGCGCAGCCAGGAGGAAAGTTGGCTGGCTAACCTGGCCCAGGAACTTGGGGGTGTGGTGATCGTTGAGATCGGCGCAGGCACGGCCATCCCATCCATACGCAACTACTCCTTACAGATGATGCGGGAGTACGGCGCAGTGCTCATCCGTATCAATTTGCGCGAGCCCCAGGTTCCCGCTGGCAGGCATGTGGGGCTGGCCACAGGGGCCTTGCCGGCCCTAAGGGCTATCAACGCCGTTCTGGAGGTATAGACATGAGCATGGCATGGCTCCAGCCTAGGATGGGCCGCGGTGTCCGTAGCAGCTGTAGCGACCGCAAGTCTCCAGCTTGGCCGGGGCTGGGAGAGTACATTCGCCTGCACTGGCGCGGTGAGCTCAAGCTCTTCAGGACCCTGGTGGTCTCTCTGTGTCTCGTCTTTGCGCCGACCGTCGCGCTGGTTTTTATAGGATTCCTGCTCAGCCTCTTGCTGCCTAACGAGAGCAGGGTGGTCGATTTGGTGTTCCGTGGCGGGATGGCGGCGCTGCTGCCTGCATGGCTCTGGTGGATCCTGGGCACCTACCGCAAGTCCATGAGTCTGCTGGCCGATGCGCGCACCGCGTCAGCCCTGCTGGCTTTCCTGATGGCCGGCTTCGGCGGATGGATGCTGTGGCAGACTACACAGGACTTCATCCGCGCTACGTGGAAATCGACCAGCGCCTACTCCCGCGCACTCGCTGAGTGTGAGCAGCGCGCCGATAAGTGGGCCAGCAAGCCTTGGGCGGTGACGGCCATGCCCGAACTCAACCGCATCGTGGTGACCGGTAGCATTGGGGAGGGCAGCGCCCGGGAGCTGGAGCGCGCGATCCTGGCCAACCCCCGGCTCCTGCTGTTACAGCTCGATTCTCCCGGCGGACTCGTCCACGAGGAGGAACTCATAATCGAGATGGTGAGGCGCCATGGTCTTGACACGCTGGTGCAGGGGCGCTGCGTAAGCGCCTGTACGGGAGTCTTCCTGGCCGGCGAACGCCGGTTTGTGACGCCGGATGCGCGCTTTGGCTTCCACCGGGCCGGCTACTGCGGGCTCCCACGCGGGGCGCCCTGGATGATCCCGGATTACATGACCTCAATTCACTACCGCGAACGCGGTCTGACGGAGGGCTTCATCCAAAAAGCCATGGACACGGAGTATCACGAACTATGGCGACCCAGCTCGCTGGAGCTCAAACAGGGCGGGTTTGCGACGCACTGGTGGTCGGAGCGGCCCCAGGAGTACAGCCGCGCTGCAGCGGCGAACTGAGATCACATCAAACAATTGGAGCAGCCATGGCCGTACTTGTAGAGGCGTTCTCCGTCATCGTGCGCCGCGATGCCATTGATCAAAAGCTGTGGGGAGGATGGGCGGAGTTTGTGGGCCTAGTCCCCAACCAGACGCTCTGTTACGACAAGGAACTGGCTCGCGTAGGCTTCATGGCACCACGCGATGTGCAGGCTTTCATCGAACAACTGCAGCAGGGTGGCCTGACTTTTGAAAACGAGGGTAAGGCCCAAGATATGGCGGTGGTGGACCAGCTGCATGGATCGTCCCTGCCGGTGGATTGGCTGGAAATAGCAAGAATTCCTTTCGGGGAAGCGGGCGAGGTAGCAGCATGCTGGCTATACGAAGGTCCCCGAACAGCTGGTGGTATTGATATGCCCGCTAGTGAATTTCTACTGGTCACTCCCGAAGGGTGGTCCTACGAACAGTCATTAAGTGCGGACTACAAATTCGTCCCCAACGGACAGGTTGAACAGGAATTGGAGTTCCTGCGCAATGAAGACTGCGTTGATGTCTATATGGACCGATCCACAGGCCGAGAAGTATTTGTTGGACGGCCTGAGGTCTCACCCAAGCCCATGCACTGAAGCTAATATTTCAGTCCCCAACTTCATGGCACCATAACTCACGTGCGGACATGTCCGAAAGAGAATCCACCCCAAACTTTGCGCCCAGGCGAGGAGATTTCCTCTGGCTCGCCATGGGGGGATCTTTTAGGGAGAAACAGGCGCGATACGGACATCTATGGCTCGCAGAGGCCGATAGATACGATTGGAACCACGATGACTGGGATGTTGTTTGCTGTGCCAATCTAGCCGATGAGCTTGATCACTACCGGGTGATGGCGGAGGATGACGCTGATTTTGAGGACGACATCGAAGAGTGGCGGGACTATCTTGTAGGCAAAAACTTGCTGCTCGCACTTGAGCAGTCATGCCACGAATCGGTTCTGCTGCCGTTCGGTCAGCGGGCTATGAGACTCGTTTCTTGTCCTGAGGTCATGATGAACCCACTGCGTTTTTTCTTTGCAGAGTGCCCGGTCTATGTACAGGTCTACCTCGCATTGTTTCTTTCGGTCGCCGTAAGGCTGGATCGAGCCAAACGCACAGGTAATCCGGACTGGCGACCTGAAACTGCTATCCCAGCGGAAGAAGAGCGCGCATTCTTTCGCCCGCCTGTGCTGCGCTTCAGAAATTACGCTCGCTGACCCCCTGGCACCGATCCGCTAGAGCCTAGACGAGGGCTTTCTTGGGTGATGCCTGGCCTGAAAAATGCTTGCCTCGCTCAAGTTTGATTCGGCTCATGCTGAGATGGCCAGCAATAAAGAGTTTCTAGTGAGGCTCACGCCATGAGCTACTCAGTCCCTAAGCTACCTTCAACAACAGGAGGTTCTCATGCTACGAGATAAATGGGATTTCGAATACAGCGGTGCCCAGCTCTGCGAGGCCGCCGCAAAGCGGATTGCATTCCACCAGGAACGTCTGAAGTGGTGGAAGGACAAACGCCAGGAGGTGATGGCGCAGATACGGACCGAAGGTCTTGAGATCAACGAGAGCATGGTCCTTGCCTACCAAAACCCCAAGTCGCGTGACTGGGTGGATTCCACGCAAGTCATGATCAGGAGCGATCTGAAACAGGCCTTGATTGAGTGCCAGAAGAAGCTCAGTGAACACACGGAGCGCCTTTCGGACTTCAGTGGCTGGTATCTGATGCTCAAAGCCAACCCGGAGGTGCGAAAGTCTCTGGACCTCAATGACTGGTTGTTCTTCTTCACTGAGGGCGGCGTGGGGCCTGAAACTGACATTGACAAGGTGTTAGCCGGGCTGAGCTGGGACTGAGTGTGGCGAGGAGCTGCTTCTGAGGATATTTACTTGAGGCCCGCTTGCCTGCACTGGGCGGGTCGACTTTGGGCGCCAAATTGATACAAGGAGTGGTTATGGTTCAGGGAATGTCACTGCTATATCCCGGACAGCGCTGCGTCATCATCGCCGGCTGCCCGGAAAACATTGGACTGATCGTCGAGGTCGTGCGACGGCTGGGGGCATATGGAGGCTATCAGGACGGCTACGAAATCGTTACGCTTAGCGGCCGCAATTTCCAGCAGCTTTGGCGTGGAAAGGATCTAGCCAAGGGGTACTCTTCGAGTGCCTATACAGAGTGATTCAAGCTCCGTCCCCTAGTCGATCCGAAACTGGATCCAATAGTAGACGCCTCGGCTGGAGAACTCCCGATTGAGTTGACAAACCTCACGCGAGCCCTATGAGCATGCCAAAACAGCCCCTGGTGGCGCCTGTCACAGCTACGCACGCATCGCTGGAAGCGGTGGAGATGAAGCATTTGATTTCAAAGCTGACATTTGTTGTCGAGACGGAGACCGTGACAGAAGAGATTCGGTCGAATCAACCATTCATGCGCGTGCATGTAATCCCTTTGATTGATGGTCAGCCCTACATCGCAGATTACAAGAGATAGGGGAATTGGACGACGAGGGTGTTGAGTTTGTTGTCAAAACACGGGAGGGTCTTGAGCTGATAACAGATTTTTCCCAGTTTATTTACGAGGTCACGAGAGTCTATGTGTCAGAGGGCCTTTACGACCTAGAAAAATCTCGTGAAGCGCTCGATCGTCTTGGACTTGATCTTCGTAAAGACCCTAGGATTTTGCTCAGGCAACTGGATGTTCATCGGCTCAGCGCGACTCTTCGCGCACCCATCTACAGCGACAACGATGAAGATCATGAGCCGGAGCGATGGCCGGCTCCTTATTGGACTGGTCCTGATTCTCCGCAGGAGCAGATCGATTACTGGATCAAAGTTCAAGAGACGGGAACTGCCAGCCTGCGTAAGCGAGATCGCTGATTGGGCAGATTATTCTGAAAATTTGCAGCGCTTCAGCGAAATCCAATGATGCTGACAAGGTACAGGTTTCCGGACATCTCTTATCTGATTCCAGCAATCTATCTGCAATCGCACGTTTTCGACTACATCACAAGGCTCTAAAAATAGCCGCGCAAGCACTTCAAGCTAGGCTTCCTCAGCGTGATCCAGTTTGAAGAGGGCTCAAGTCTGAGCAAACCTTCCGGTCAATCGTGGGAAGCCTGCAGGAAAATATTGGCTTGCACCATCAGACTGGGCGGATGCATGGACTGGCCGCACGAGACATAATCTAAAAATAAAGGCCGAAGCGCCTGCTGGGAGAGTCCATGAATTCAGAAGACGCATCCACAGGGACTGCCGCCATGGTCCCTTCAGAGCCTTCTGTCCTGTCGTCCCGTCGTCGACTTTTTTCTCTTCGCCTGAGCATTTATTGGCTGGTTCTTGTCACCCTACTGCCGAGCTTTGTGTTGCTCGCCTATTTGGCCAAGACCAACCATGAACTGCAGAGAGAGCGTGTTTATCAAGCTTCTGCTCAGTTGGCACGTAAGTTATCAGCACGACTCGACCAAGAGTTTGTGGCCATCGAGTCCGGTCTACAGATCCTGGCAACGTCCAAGCACCTGAGTTCTGGCGATCTGCGAAGTTTCCATGCGCAAGCCAGCGAGGCACTCAGGACTCAGGTCGCTTACAACTTCATCCTGACCGATTTACAAGGCCGTCAGCTACTAAATACACTGCGGCCCTACGGTTCCTCTCTGCCTACTTCAGGTACGCCTGAGGCCTTGCAGGCCGTATTTCGCGAAGAACGCACCGTGCTGACGGATCTCTTCGAGGGGCCGTTGGTTAATAAGCCAGTGATTGCCATGGGTGTGCCTGTGCGAGTCAATGGTGAGATTCGCTACAGCCTGAATGTCGGCCTTGAGCCTATGGTCTTTAATCGCCTGCTGGCACAAGAACAGCTGCCGCGAGACTGGCTGACCGTGATCCTCGACAGCTCTGCGACGATCGTGGCTCGCTCACGTAGCCCTGAAGTGTTTTTGGGGCAGAAAGCCGTGCCGGCGTTAGTCGAGGCTATCCAGAGCTTCCCCGAGGCTACGATCGAGACCGTCACTAAGGAAGGTATACCCGCGGTTTCCTCCCACTACCGCGCTAGTCTATGGAACTGGACGGTCGCGGTCGGCGTCAACAAGACGCTACTGGAATCCGATCTGCAAAGTCGGCTATTTTGGATGTTCGCAGGTGGAGTGCTCACCTTGGGTCTTGGTTTGTCGCTGGCCTACATCCTGAGTAATCGTGTGCTCAAGACTATTGGGAAACTAAACGAGGCAGCGCGTGCTCTTGGCCAGGGTAGGGCGCTGCAGCTGCCTGGTGTGGGCTTCTTGGAAACAGAGGCTGTCAGTGATGCCCTGGTACAAGCCTCTCGGGTCATGTTGCAGGTGCAGCATAAGGCCTACCATGACCCTCTGACCGGTCTTGCGAATCGTGCCCTTTTCACTGAGATTGCCCTCAAGCAATTGTCCGCGGCTCGTCGCGAGCAGACTGGCTTGGCTGTCCTGGCGATCGATCTGGACGAATTCAAGACGGTGAACGACCAGTTGGGACACCATGTGGGCGATCTGCTGTTGCAGCAAGTGGCATACCGCTTAACGGCCCATATCCGCAACTCCGATCTGGCTGCCCGTCAGGGAGGTGACGAGTTTCTGGTCCTTATGGCCGGCGCTGATCAAGCCCTGGCTGTTGAATTGGCAAAACGCCTGGTCGCAGCGCTGTCCGAGCCTTATCCAGGGGTGCACATCAAAGTCTCGGCAAGCGTAGGAATTGCTACCTATCCCATCTCTGCGGACAACATCGACGATCTGTTGCTGCAGGCCGATTCAGCCCTCTACGAGGCCAAGCGCAGTGGCAAATCGCGTCACGCGATATTTACCAGCCCCGACTAGGCCTATGGCTACGTCGATTCGCGTAGAAGGTTGGCCTCAGTTGGTCATGGAAACGACTTGGAGAATGCGCTACAGCGTCGCGACCTGATGAGGGCTTGCCTGCTAAGCCGAAGTAGTCACTAGTTGTAAGAACTAGTTAGATCAGTGGAGTATGCATTCGGTGATGCGCGAAGTTTGGGCAGTGTTGTTGTGTTGGCAAACCGTTCGTCTGTGACCTCATCGATGTTCTTGCCGTGCCACAATAGTAAAAATCACTTGCGAGTGATATGTCCGTTCTATACTTTCCCCCGCGTAGATATACCGGGGAGGACGATGGGTATTCACTTCGGCTTGCTGATGGCCCCGGTGCTCATCGGCTTGTGCCTCCCATCTGTACTACCGTCCCGTTGCGGCTTCCGAGATTTCCCGCTGCTGAGGCAGCAGGGGCTCGCTACCAATTGTGAGTTCATGTGATGAGCAGTTTTTCGCTAAACACTAACCCTGCCATGCTCATGCTGGCGTTGGATCAGTCCTTTAACGCCGTCTTGATGACGGACGCAAACACCGAGGAGGACGGCCACCGCATAGTCTATGTCAATGCAGCGTTTTGTCGCATGACGGGCTACAGCGAGGTTGAGCTGCTGGGGCGCAACCCTCGCATGCTGCAAGGCCCGGACACTAATCCAGATGTGATCGATCGGCTGCGGGAATGCCTTCAGGAGGGTACCTACTTTCACGGATCAACCATCAACTATCGCAAGGATGGCCGCCCCTACACCGTTGAATGGAATATCTCGCCCGTGCGCAACCCCGGAGGCGAGATCACGCACTTCATTTCGGTTCAACAAGACATCAGCAGCTTGATGGCAAGTCAAAAGTCTACTGAGTTGTTCGCTCATGTGCTCAACGCGACTGACGACGGCGTTGTTATCACCGACAGTCGAGGCGTGATCGAGTTTGCCAACAAGGGCTTTGAGAAGATCACGGGCTACAAGCTGGTAGATGTGCTGGGGCGAAACCCTAGCATGCTCAAGTCTGGCGAACAGGAGGGGGACTTTTACCAGCGCATGTGGGCTACTCTGAAGCAGGGTCATACCTTCAAAGGAACTTTCATCAATCGCAGCAAAGATCATAAGTTGATCCACTGTGACGAAACTATTACGCCACTGACCAATGAGGCAGGTGAAATCACGCACTATGTGAGCATCTTCCGCGATCTCACCACCCGTGTACTGGAAGAACAGCAATTCCGCGAAATGGTCCGATTTGATGGCCTGACCGGGGCGTTGACACGGGCCTCAGGCGAACTGGCGCTAGAGAAGGCCTTCATGCAGGCACGGGGAAGTAACTTGCCCATGTCAATTGCGATTGCCGATATCGACCACTTCAAACAGGTTAATGACAACTGGGGTCATAGCAGCGGGGATGTGGTGCTCAAGGCAGTGGCGCGCAGCTTGATTGCCACACTGCGTGCGAACGACAGTGTGATCAGGTGGGGTGGGGAGGAGTTTTTATTAATTTTCAGCGGCTGTGAGTTAGCACAGGCACTGCCGCTGGCAGAACGCTGCCGTATGGGTGTCCAACGAACCGACCATGATCGAGTTGGCCAAGTCACGCTGTCTATGGGGGTAGGCGAGTTACAGCGGGGGGAAACGTTAGCCCATTTGATTGAGCGTGTAGACCAAGCTCTGTACGCCGCTAAACGCGCAGGCAGAAATCAAGTGCTGGTGAACTAGAACGGACTCAAGACCGTAGCTGGAACGTAACCAAATGGCGTTTGGTTGAACCTCATTTTGGCTATTTGTAGCTAATCGTGCGAGGTAGAGAGCGATGCAAGGTTTTGATTTAAAAAGACTTTCTTACGGAAGTTGAAGCTGTGAACACCACTGCCTACATTGATTCCCGTCTGCTGTCTAGGTCACCAAGACCACTCGGCCAAGCGCATCGACGTGATGGCCCAGCTCGTCCGATACCTCGCGGCGACCTACCAGATTCACGTGCGCGATCAGTCCATGAGGGAAGCGGGTATCGATGATGATGACGTTGTTATCGTGGAACGTCTGATCCGCCCCGGTCTGAGATCGTATCCAACAAGGGTCAGACCGTCTAGGTACAGGGGGTGGTCGTCGCGTCCGCCAAGTCGTAAAAGACCTGTTCATCATGTTCGCGACGGTCGATGCGAACAACTGCTGTCTATCGCTACTCTGTAGCGACTCTCAATAGCATTTTATATAAATTACAGAAATCACTCAGCTCGCTATCGCGTTGACGCTTACGATTCGGCCAAGCGTTTAGCTGCGCCCCGTTTGCCAAGTTTGCGCACATCTGCAATAGCCTGCATCTGACTGGCGCGCGGCTTTGACTGCCCTTTTTCCCAGTGGTAGATGGTCTGCAGCGAGACGCCTAGTAGCTTGCCCATTTCTGAAGCGGATAAGCCAAGCTTCGTTCTTAGGGTGGCGAAGCCATCGGCACGAAACCGAAGCTTTGGGCTCTCAGCGGAGGCCTCAGTTGCCAAAGCTGTGGATTGGCCCTTGCGCAGCTTCGAGATCAGGCGATCTTGTTCCCCGATACGCCGCTTGAGCGCCGCGATATCCGAGCGATACTGTGCCGAGGCCTTCTTGAGTGGCTGCGTTTCTGCACGGATCTCTTTACGTGCAATGCGGGAGATCTCTGTTTTTAGATAACTCGCGATGTTGGCCATATGTGCCTTGAAGACTTTGTGCAGCATCTTACCCAGAAAGGGGAGGATGGCTGTCTTTGACTTACTTCTTTACACAGTACTTTACCCAATCTGCCATCAAACTAGGGCGTTTGACTTGGTAGTCTGTTCGAAGGCAAACAGCCCCTTTTTCTATTTTTGCGGCAAATCCATATCTGGAAAGTCATCGTCGACTGCATCAATATCCGCTGGATCCAGGTCGCCGTCCGGATCGTCCAGGCCTTCAAAGGGCCAGGTATCACCCTCGCCATCGTCAGTGTCCTGATCGCCTAGTACCAGGACATCGAGAAATGCGGAGAGTCTGTTGGCCTCAGCCTGGGTCAGATCGGTGGGCAGCGTCAGCTGCACCACACAATCCGGACGCAAGGGCAGGTGATGTGTCAGAAAACGAGGAGGCTGGTCAAGCTGGATGTATGCCATTTGGAGGTTCTTGAGTGGTGGTGATGCTTGGTGGCGACCGCATGAGTTCGGCCAGGATTCATGGCGTCCCAGGGTGGGCCTGGACATAGACCGGCTCGGCTGCGCCAGCATCTGTCGGTTTGAATAACTTGATCCATTGTCCCCGTGTGAGGTCGAAATAGAACTGATGGATCACAGTCAAATCGCACCAGACCCCGCCAATGCGCAGAATGTCCGTCAGGTTGACGGGCAGCCTCCCGTTGCTGCCGTCGCTGTGGTGCAGTAGTTCATGGAACATGCGGCCATGCGCCATGGGCTCGAATGCGTAGCCGTCAGGCCATTCAGATCCAGAGATTTCCCAGCCGCTGCCTGGTCTTTTGCGCTCGAACAGAAAAAGATCAAGCTGCGCCAAAAAGTTGTCGCTGTCCTCCGAGTACGCAGGGTCGGTCTCACGCAGCACAAGGCTGACCTTGGCCTCCATCTCGTAGTCCCAGAGTCGATCGCTGGGATCGGCCAGGCGACGATCCAGCTCGCCCCCTATCTGGGTGGCTGCGCCGCCGATGTGCTGGGTGATCTGTTCCAGTTGATGGTTGATTTGGTGCAGCTGGTCCTGTTCGGCCTGCGGCAGGTCGATAGACCGAAGCCGTGCCGGGGCGTCATGCCGGGTCAAGCGGTACAGTTCTCCTCTGGCTTTCAGAAATGCGCGATCCATAGTCTCGATTCGCTCTCTTATGTCCTTCAGCTCAGCCAGCAGATCGAAGGGGAAATTTGACAGCTCGGCATAGGCCTGGATGGCCTGGGGGTCTGAGGCCAGGGCGAGCTGGAGCCCTGCCAGCCGGTCCTGGAACCAATACAGTGTGTCTTGCATGGACCGAAGCAGGCGCTGGGTTCGGCCTGGAATCGTGTGTAGCTCGGGTTTCGTACTCATGGTGCATGCATCAGCAATGGGTTGAGGCCGTGGCTAGCCCAGCGATGTCTCAGAAGAAGCCATGAAAGACTTCTGTCTCGCCTGGCAGGGCCAGGGCCTGGCGGATGCGACTTTGCGTGTTCTCTTTGGTTTTTTCGCGCTTCCACGCGTGGGCGTAATGGATGTCGTCTTCGGATAGCCGATAGCGCTTGTCGCCAACCTGGCGCTGCCCTTGGTGGTCGAGGTAGTCATTGCCCATGAGAAAGATCTCGTCTGGCTTGATCTGCAGCTCGGGGTGGTGAAGAAACACGGCCCGCCAGTCATCCAACGATGGCTCGCCAGGAAAGTCTGTCTCTTGTGGCTCCTCCTGATAAGTCCCTTGCACGCAGTAGAGCCCCTGCGCGCAGAGCAGCCAACGGTATTGCGAGCCGGCCGGCAGCCGCCCCGCCGTGACGCGTTGCGCCCGGGGACGCTGGATCCAGTCCTCATGGCGCCATTGCCAGCACGGCCAGCTCGGATCCAGATTGTTTCCGTCTGAGTCTTCCCAGCGGGTGCGGTAGAGCGCCAGATCTTCGGCGCACATTTGCATGCCACGCATGACGTGGCCGCCGCACACCCAGCCACTCTGCTGGCTGCGGCCCAGGGCTATCAAGGGACGATGCGGCAAGTGGCTTTGCAGCCAATCTGTCAATTCCGGCGGCAGAGCTTTCTGATCTGCAGCGGAGCGAAATTCAAAGTAGTTGCAGCCGCGGGTACGAAACCAGCTTTCCGGGGAGTCAATCAATTGGGACATGGTGCATTTCTCTTGCCACCGATGATCGCGCTGTGTGCGACAAAACGTGTCGCACATGATTGCACTGCCGAGCCGTTACGACTTTTGCTGCAAATTCGTAGCCACGGCGCCCACGGTTGGGTTTGATGTCTGGATGGACTTCACAACCTGGCTTGTACAGGGTGCCAATGAAACCTGCGGCTGAGTGCGACGCCGGATGTCGCCTGGCAACTTAATCTTGCTGTAATTGTTTCAGATCAAGGACTGGCCCGAAGCCATGAACGCAAGGGTCAGGACCTATGTATAGGAAAAGCGAGAGTCATGAGCCCCGATCTCGACGCGCTGCTGGTCCGGCGCTATCCCCGTCTGTTTGCTCAGCGCCACCTGAGTCCCCAGGAAAGCAGCATGGCCTGGGGCTTCCAGTGTGGGAATGGGTGGTATTGGCTGATCGACGCCTTCTGTTGTGAAGTGCAGCGATTGATAGATCAGCAAGACGTCGCCCCGCTGGTTGTGACGCAGGTGAAGTCCAAGCTGGGGTCCTTGCGCATTCACGTTCGTGGCGGCGATGAACGCATCCATGCACTGACTGACCTGATGCGCGTACTTTCCGAGCGTGTAGACGAAACCAGCGGCCAACCCCACGGCACGCCATGAAGGTGGAGGTGCTTTGCCAGAGCCCGCTCGCTCTGCCGATTGCAGACGCGATCCTGATTTCTTCGAATGCCCGGATGAGGATGGGTGGGGGCTTGTCGGGCGCGGTGCAGCGCCTGGCAGGCGCAGCCTTGGCGGCCTATTGCAAAGGGCTGCCTCCTCTGGCGGTGGGTTCGGTTGTCGTTTTGCCGGGCTTCGCCTCCCCGTTCCGGTGGATCATTCACGCCCATTCCCCAAATTACTACACGAGCGATGCGTCAACGGCACGTTTGTTGGACACGCTCCAGGCGGCGCTCACGGCTGCCCAGGCACATCGGGTCTCGACTCTGTCCATGGGCGCATTCGGAACCGGGACTGCCCAGATTCCCGTGATGCTTGCGGCTGCCGTGACGATGCAGACTCTCGCGGGAGCCGGCGGGTTATTCAGCGGACCTGGGGGCGTGCGGCTTTGCATTGCGAACAAGCAGGCTTACGCAACCTATTTAGGGGCCGCGAGGATACGACGCCTGTGCGTCTGAATCCTGTGCGACGCTTCTTGTCGCACGCGGCCCGACACTGCCTTGGTGTTCAACTGCCTCGGGTGGTCAGGAGTCTGTTCCATGAATCTGCCATTTCAAATACGCCAGGGTGACGTTCTTCTGCAAACTATCCCGCGACTGCCGCCGCGATGCGAGGAAATCCCTGTCGAGCCCCATCGCATCGTGCTAGCGCTTGGCGAAGTCACAGGGCACGCGCATGCGATCTATGACCACTGGGCGGCAGATTCCACCGCTGTGTATGCGTCGCCAGGACTTCGTGCGCGCCTGCTGGAAGCGGCGAATGGCGAACGATATCTGGAGGTCAAGGCTACGGTCACACTCACGCACGAGGAGCACACGGCGCACCTCATTCCGCCGGGGTTCTATCATTTACCGCGCCAGATGGAGTACAGCCCGGATGAGTTCCACTCGGTGGGGGACTAAGGTGCTGGACATTCCTGACGTCCGGTCGTCGCCGCAGTCCGGTGTAAAACCTGCCGATGCCGCAGATCCCTTGGCCAGGCAACAGTTGGCCGAAGCGGCAGTGCGTCAACTCTATGAAGCGGATGACTTGCCGGGTCCCAAGCTCATCCTTTGGCTTCGTTCGCCCAGGGAGGGCGCCATGGTGGCCGATTGGTTGGCGGGGATCAAGACCCTTGGCCCGGCTTCGAGAGGGGCCTTGCTCTGGGATCTTTTGCCCCATTCGGTGGCGGAGGCAACTGTCAACTTGGACGAGTCCTTGACGGCTGAGCTGAGGTCCTGGCTCTGGATTCGGGGCTGGGGTATCACAGCCGGTGAAGTCGGCGATCAATTCGACGTACGTGCACGCGAATTGGAACCAAGTGGGCCGCGCCGCTATTCCGTCTGGCACAAGGCTGTGGGCGTGGCAAATGCGTTTGACTTGCAGCTTCTTGTAGGGAGCGACAGACCTGTTGAGGTGAGGTTGACCGAGCTGGAAGAAAAGAGTCTGCGAGCTGATCGCTACTGGGACTACCAGTTCGGATTGGGGGAGGCTGGCCGAGTGGTCGAGACCTACCTGGACGCGCTTGAGCGGTATACGAAGGAACCACCGTTGCGGCCTGCCGGGCGCGCCGGCAAATGGTGCCCTAAGCCAGTCCGGGCAGATCTGACGCGACCTCTGGAGCAGATTGCCCGAAACTGCGGGTGGATGTGGTTCTTTGAGGGGGTGGGCATCCTGACAGACCCGCCTGAAATGTCTTTGCAGGATGACGCCGGGCGTTGGCATTGCGAGAGCGGGCCTGCGTTACGTTATCAGGACGGTTTTGAGCTGTATGCCTGGCATGGAGTGATCGTTCCCTCTATGATCGTCCTGAATCCCGAAAAGATCAACTCCCAAATGATCGCGCACGAGTTCAACGCCGAAGTACGGCGGGTCATGATCGAGCGATATGGGCTGATTCGACATCTGGAAGATCGGGGCTTCCAGGTGGTAGATGTCGGACCGATCGATCACCCTTTGCAGGGGCTGCGTACAGGCAGGCTGTGGGTACTGGATCCGTCGGACGAGGATGAGGACTCTGTGATCGCGTATGTTGATGTGCTCAACAGCACGCCGGAGCCAGATGGCACGGTCAAGCGCTACACCTTGCGCGTCGATCCCGAGGCCTATGGAGGCGATGCATCACGTTATCTGCAGGCAGCAGTAGCTAGCACCTGGCGCAATGAAGACGGCTCCCTGGCTTTTGAAGATTGGCGTGATTACGGACCGGTTGCCGAATCCTGAGGTAGGTCGACTGGGCTATGCCAGTAGTCTTCCGGGAAAAGAAAACTCCCCAGAGGCGGTTTCTTACCCTGCGTCAACTATTGAGCGTTAGTCCGGTAGCGCATTCGCCGGCTGAGTATTAGCCGCCGGCAAGTCATGAGATCAACCACCGTCTCACAGCTTGCAGCTCGCCCTTAGACAATCCAGTATTGGGATTGCACTCAATCAGTTCAACTGTGCCTCTCGGGAATTCCCACCCACAGTCATCCAGCGCACGCCAGCTGATGTGCTCAAGCCCAGATCGCGGACGCAGCCAGGACTTGATTTCGTGAAAGCGGGCATGGGCGCCGATGTGCACGTCACCTGTGGTGCCTGTCACCAGCCGGGCTAATGACGGTGGCAATTTATCAAGCAGCTCTGGCACGGTCCATGAGTGGCGCCAGCTGGATGAAATGATTACTTCGCAACTGAAAGGGCTCAGACAATCCGCCAGCGTCTGAGCATGGACGAAGTGGTTTTCTGGCGGGCCAGACGTTGGATGTAGAACCCCGTCAAAGTCCAGAAACAGGATGTGTCGCATCGAATGCGCCGCATTCACTTACGCAGACTTTTCCAAGGTTCGGCGGACAAGCTGCGCCAGCGCTGAGAATAATTCCCTGTTGGCATGTATCGTTGCCGCATCCGTGGTTACAAGCACCGATTTTGGTTTGCGCGTGAAGGAGATCTTTGCGCCATCCAGCAGCTCCTGGGCATCGTCTGCCAGGTGCGGGGCAATGCGCATACCCAGCAAGGACTTATTCCCGCTGCGTTTGTGAAACCAGAAGCAATTGTTGCGTCCAACACTGATAGCCACATAGTTCTTCAAGTAACTAACTTGGGGTTCCTGAAGTTGGCCCTGAACGACGGAAAGTAGAGAATCTGCCGCCTCGGCTGTCCACTTTGCTTTCTTGTTCCAGTAGTCGCGATTGACCTCGACATCCTGCTCAGAGGCACCGTCATCAACCTCTTCGAATGTGTCAAGTACCTTGGTGAAGTGCAATGCTTTTGTGCCGCCAACGTCCACCAGAGCAACCTGAATCGCAATGATCGGGATCGAATGGCTGAGGATCTGCACAACATTGAAAAATCGTCGTGTGATGCTCTCTGCCACCAACACGGCATAGTGCTGGCGCTGCGGCCAGCGCCGTTTCTCATTGTCCCAGTATTCGATAGTTCGGATGATGTGGGTTTCATCCGTCTCGCCAAGCATGACCTCGACTTCGTACATCGAGTCATCTCCTGGATCTTTCAACAAGATGTCGAGGCGACCGCCGGAGTTTTGACGTCGCTCTTTGATCAAGGTATCCAAGTCGCCCAAGCCGAGCGCAGCCGGATTGCTCCAGATCTGATCTTGAAGCCAGTATTCGTCATATCCGGCTTCTCGGATGGACATGGATTGGGTGAATGTGATTTCCTCGGCCATGGTGATAACTTTCAAGAACGGATTAGTTTCTACGCCCGTGCGACAAAGTATGTCGCGCTAATCGTCCGAAGTCAGTGACTTGAGAAGAGCATCGCGCATGGGCAGTGGGGGACGGAAAAGGGGAAGGCCATCGCGGCTTTCTGCGCGTTAGTGAAGCCGATTGTGCACGGCAGCCTTCAGCCTTCGCTGAAGTAGTCTGTATTGCCTGCAAATTTCAAGCTCCGTGATCGTCAGGTTCTTAGGCTGGTCAACGATACGACTTCAGACGGCACCGATCAAGGCAGTGTGAAGATGAGACATTGCTTGCCGTAATGTCGCAACCGCATTCTTCACTTTGCGTCTTTCCTGTGACGACTCAATGTCGTCGGACTCATCTTCTACCTCTTGAAGTGAACTGATTAAATCACTGAACATCCCACCCTCAGCTTTAAGGCCGTCAACTACGTCATCTACCGTGTCAGGCTTATCAATCGCCGCTGCGAGAGCATCTTCAATTTCATCCAAAACTGGGTTCAAAGACTCTTCGATCCAATCCTGAAGAACTTCCGCCTCTTCGATAGCTGCCAATGTCACCTCAACCGTTTCGATGTTTTCTTTAAGCAAGCTCAAAGCGCTATTAATCGACTGCAGGGTTGGGTGCGTATGCTCTGATTCGAATTCCATGTCATTCCCTATATACGAATTGCTGGTAAAAAACCCTATCGGCTTTCAATTAGAGCGCTTGGTGAAATCAATGTTACTCGCGCTCCAAACCCCCTCAACCACCAAAGTAACTGAGCACTCTTGACCACCGTCGCAGTGATCTCCAGCTGATCCCCCAAGTCTTCCACGGTCTGATCCTTGCTGAGCTTGCTCTCCGTAAGGAATAGACCAGTGGCCTTATCAATACGGAACTTTAGCTGGATTTTCTTCCCCTCCCCAAAGCCAAAGCGACCATCGTCGTCGTATTTAGCCAGATCAAAGTCTGTCACCTTGGGATGCTGTAGCCCCGTGTCCACGGCTGAGTGGATGCGGTTCAGCGCCAAGCTGCGTTCGTTGTCATAGCCCTCAAAGCGGGCAACCAAGATGATTCGGGCGCCTTGCTGCGCCAAGCCCAGGGGAATCACCCGTCTTTGCCTACGCTCACCTTTGGCGTTGGTGTAGTCCACGTCTAGCCAGTGCTCAAAGTACAGCGCCGAGCTGGCAGCTTCGATTACGCCTTTCTTGATCTCTGGTGGCAGCAGGGGCATGGTGGTGCTGACCACTCGAACCTTGTCTAGCCAGCGACGCTCCAGCTTTTCATCAGGCAGAGGCCCCATGTTGATTCGCGCCTGGCTGAAGAAGCCCTCCATAGCCTTAGTGATGCTGGGGGGCAGCAAATTGCTGAGATACTTTTCTGCCATGGTGAGAAGCATTGATTCCTGCAGCGTCAGACTGGGGATGGAAATACCAGCGCAGCCGGACTTCCACTTGTAGCCATAGGGCTTGCTGCTGTCATCCCGCTCGATGGGAAAGTTTTCCGATAGAGTTTCCATCTGGCGCTGGATGGAACGCACATCTCGCTCGTAGCCCATGCTGCGCAGACGTTCGCAGATGTCCGTGGTGGAGATCTTGCCGGTCTTGGGAATCATCTTCAGCAAGGCCAGCGTCATCATGAGAGTTTCATGGCCTCCGCTGCTGCGTGTGGATGCGAGTTTGGGCATGGCGACGGACCTCAGTCTTCAACAATTTTTTGCCAGAGCTTGACCATGGCCAGGGTATCAAGCCCGCAGTAGGCAAGGAGTTGCTGGCGTAGCTGTTCTTTTCTTTCTGGGGATGTTTCTGGATTGGTTGCGTCCAAATAGGCGGCTTGTGCACCACCGCCGTCTTGCACTCCATCTAACTCGGCATAGCGCAACTCGGGAACCAACGCAGGCAAAACGGCCTTGATGCTCCAGCTTCCCTGCATGGAGGGGTGGTAGTAGTGCTCTTGCATGATGGGTAGCAAATCGACGATACGATCATTCAAGGACAACAGTGCTTCTTTCAGACTGGGAAAACGCTGAGCCAGATCACGGATACACGTTTTCTCGAACTTGGCGTTGTAGCTGACGATGGCGCCTTGCTTGCCACAGTGCTGGATGAGGGCTTCGGCGCAGGCTTTCGAAGGATCTTTGCCCGTCAGGTCCAGAAATGCCTGCTGACTCAGTTGGCCCTTTCGGTCCAGCCGGTGCACAGAGAACTGAAACGGAACCTGCACATTGGGCTTCAGCCCTTTCCATACGGGTACGGCATGGCTGATGGTTTCAAAGTCCAGGAAGTACAGGGGGCGCCCCCATTCTTCGACAGCAGACCTGGCTGCGTCTTTGTCGAAGTAGGCCTGTTTTTTCAAGGTGCACTGTTTGACACGTAGCTGCTTTTCATTGAGCAGCGTGTCCGGCACCTGACGAAGGCTGCGAACGGACGCATCGGTCAAGTGCTCGATGAGTGCCTTACTTTGGATGCGCGGCAACCACGTTACGGGATGAGCCACCTTGGGCTCTAGCGACTGGCAATGGGCCAGAAAACCGCAGGGCACCGGGTCTGCGCAGTGCTTGCCGGTGGTGCAGGCTGGCAGGGTGCGCTTGTTCGCCACCTTGCCAGCGTCAGTGATCCAGCTGGCCACCTCGTCTTGTCGCTCCACCACCTCGGCCGTCAGGTCTTCTTCATTCAACAAGCCCTCATAGGTATCCCGCCCGGGGTAGACAAACTCTTTGTTGATGGTCGCCACGGCTATGGAGTCCAGCGCAATACCGGCTTGGCTGGCCACATGGAACTGGATGGCGGCATCGTCCCGGTGGTAGGGCTTGACGCTGGACGCAGACTTGACTTCCACCATACGCCAACGGGATTTTCTGCCGCGCCCTACAGGCAACAGGACATCCGCCAGCGCCAAGGCCCCAGGGATTGCAAAACCAGCCTCAAAGATGGGGCTGTGCTTGGGCAAGAGGCGTTGCGTTTGAGCCAGGAGTTCGGTCATGCCCAGGTCCTTCAACTCCAGAAGGGTGCCCCGCCCCTGCGGGTCATAGATAGCGCGGGCGATCTCACCCAAGCGGTGTCCTGCTGCAAACCTGGCTTTGACCGCCTCTGCCACCTGGGCCAGCTCAGGCTGATGGACTTCAAGCCAGAGCTTTCTGGGGCATTGGCGCCAGGACAAAAGCTTGGACTTGGACAGGTGCCGCATAAATCCTCCCGAGGTGTTGTCAGTTGAAGCCTGAAGCTTCTCACTAGTTGCGACGTTATTTGTCGCACTCTAGCCCAAACTCGTGATTCATCCAAAAAATGCTGATGACAGCCCCAGCCACGGGTTGCCCCTTGAACTGTTGTGGGGTCTGACCATGTCCCATCAGGGATGGCAATTTGATTACCTGGCCCCACAGATCAAACACACTCGACTAAAAATGCCGCGCCTTCCGAACATCAACGAGCCTAGGCTATTTGCGGAGCAGCTGGGCAAGACTTTTGAAGCGATCTACGAGCTGATCCAGATGACGCGTGAGGAAACTCTGGGCAGTCATTCCGAAGAGGGGTGCCAGATCTTTGATCCAGAGACTGGCCCCACCTACTTTCAGGCTGCATCCCAGTTTCATCGCCCTGCGGAATTCCTTGCCTGCTTGCTCGACATGGTGCGGGTCATGTTTGAACCCCATCCGCCCGGGACGCTGCTGCTCAATGCCAACCCTGAGTTTGTCATTGGCGAGGTCATCACCTCGCCCTTTCAGCTGGGTTATGTTTCAGTGGTCAGTGAGCCTCGCGAATCGGTGGCTCAGCTCCATGAGCGGCTGATCGTCCCCAAACTTAACACCTTGGGATATGACTTTGACCATGTCATCGCACGGTTTTTGATGGTCAGCACTGGGGCGAGTAAAAATTTTTCGGAGGTAATGAGACAAATCCATCTTCAGTACCAGGCAGGCCTGAAGCTAGAACAGCTATTGCCGCGACTGGCGTCAGTGGTTCAAGGTAAAGATCAACCCGCGACCGCCCCGGGGCAAAGCTACGCAGGCTACTCGGTCGACCCTAGTCTTCATGATGGGCAAATCCGACTTTCCATGTGGCTGTATCTGCCAACTCAAATCCGACATTGATTTACCACCTGTCAGCAAGCCTTTCGCTTGCGCCATGCACCGGTAGGTTTCGATTTCCGGCGTCACACCAAAGCAGAAATACTTTCTGCCATCGAACCTAGCGGACTTACCGTCTGACCTGATGCCACCTTGAGAAGATATCGTCATCATTGTCCAGAGTCGTCCTGGTTACTCCAGAAGCAGTTGTTTGAGAACAGACTCTCTGCATAACGGCAGCGCCTTTTCGATATCAAAAGCGAGGTACCAGGTAGCGTCATGGGGAACAAGCGGGGGAACAGGTTTCCTGAAAAAATAAAAAAGCGTGATTCCATAAGCCTTGCGGAGCATCTTTCGAGCGGTTTCACACCGACCAATCGATAAATGACAAACGCCGCTAGTGGAAACACTGGCGGCGTTTTTCTTTGTTCATCCGTTGGTGAAGACGTGCATGCTGCCCTGTATGCTTTGCGCAAACAACTAGGGGGGTGGTGGGAAAACACCATACTTGCGCCATATGACGGAGAAACATCGGGCCTCTATTCGGCGATGGTATTACGCGGACGACATCGCGGGTTTTCTGACGAAGTCAGTTGAAGCTGTCTTGGGTGAGATCGCTTCTGGCTTCCCATTTTCGATTGAGCCTACTCAAACCCAAGCCTGGCAAGTTCAGATTCGGCATCTGCAGCATGTATTGCCGCCTTTTCGAGAAAGAGGAAAGGTGTATTTCGAGTACGACGTTCCACGGATGGGCAAGCGCATTGACGTCCTGCTTTTGGTTGATCATGTCCTGTTTGTTATTGAGTACAAGGTCGGCGAGCAGGCCTACCCGCGACATGCAATCCTGCAAGTATGGGACTATGCGCTCGATCTCAAGAATTTCCATGAGACCAGCCACCAACTGTCGATTGTGCCGGTTCTGATAGCGACGGATGCCAAGCCGAGTCCTGTTGGTGTCGAGATCGACGCGATTCGCGATGGGCTGTTCTTGCCAGTCCGTGCAAACCTAGATCAGTTGCCTGAAGTGATTCATGCGGGATTGGCTGCCTGCCGTGGGGCTGCGATCGATCCTCTGAAATGGGAGGCTGGGCGCTACGCGCCGACGCCGACAATTGTCGAAGCAGCTATGGCTCTTTATGCGGGGCACAACGTGTCGAGCATTTCGCGTAGCGATGCCGGTGCCCGTAACTTGAGCCGAACTTCGATTGCGATAGAGGACATCATTGCCGATGCGCAACGGGACAAAAGGAAGATCCTTTGTCTAGTCACAGGAGTCCCTGGTGCTGGAAAAACCTTGGTCGGGCTCAATATTGCGACCCTTCATACCGATTCCAAGGCCGAGTTGTATTCGGTCTATCTAAGTGGAAACGGCCCTTTGGTAAATATTCTTCATGAGGCTCTTGCTCGCGATCGCGTTGCCCGCGACCGCGAGCAAGGTGTGCGGACCAACAAAGGTCAGGCACGACAGGCGGTGAAGCAGTTCATACAGAATGTTCACCATTTTCGAGATGACAGCCTGAAGGATGCCGAGAGATCACCCGTTGAACACGTGGCAATCTTTGACGAAGCGCAGCGAGCCTGGAATCTGGAGCAAACAGCTGCGTTCATGGCGAGGAAGAAAGGTGTTGCAGACTTCAACGCGTCAGAGCCAGAATTCCTAATTTCTTGTCTGAATCGGCATCAGGACTGGGCTGTGGTGGTCTGTCTCGTTGGTGGTGGTCAGGAGATAAACACTGGAGAGGCTGGAATCAGTGAGTGGATATCCGCGATCGAACGGTCTTTTCCCAACTGGGAGGTCCATCTGTCACCCCAATTGAATGACAGCGAATACGGGGCTGGTGCGATTGTGCAATCCCTAACTGGCCGTCCATGGGTGACTTTCAATGACGATTTACACCTAAGCGTCTCTATGCGATCGTTTCGTGCAGAGCACGTTTCTGCTTGGGTCAAGGCAGTTCTTGATGTGGATCTGGACGGGGTGCGACAGGCATGGGAATCGATTCGGCATAGATATTCGATTTGTGTCACTCGTGATCTGAGCACCGCAAAAAAATGGCTGAGATCTCAAGCTCGTGGCACTGAGCGGTATGGGATCGTTGTTTCGTCGCAGGCCGAACGTCTAAAGCCTCATGCGATTGATGTGCGTACGCCGATGGATCCCGTGCACTGGTTTTTGGACGAGGATTCGGATGTACGGTCTTCTTATTACTTGGAGGATGCAGCGACGGAGTTCGATGTTCAAGGGCTTGAGTTGGACTGGACGTGTGTCGTGTGGGATGGCGACTTCCGGCATGTCAATGGCGACTGGACGAATCACTCGTTTAAGGGAAGTCGTTGGCAGAAGATTCTCAAACCTGATCGACGGAGTTTCCAAAAGAACGCCTATCGGGTCTTGATGACCCGCGCTCGCCAGGGCATGGTCATTGTGGTTCCGCCTGGGGATAGAGATGATCCAACCCGTGCGCCAGAGTTTTACGACGGGACTTTTCAGTATCTTCAGAGCCTTGGCTTGCCGGTTATCTGAAAGCCGCAGGTTTTTTGAAGTCATGCCGGTGCAAATTGTTGTGACACAGCTTCTATTGAGTTTTTCACGCGTTGAACGATCGGGGAGTTGCCGGTGGCGGTCAACACCAGTTCATGGGTCGATCGGGTCATTCCTACGTACAGTAGGCGTACCTCTTCTTCCAACGGTTCATCCTTCCAAGGCATGCTGTCCAGCCCAGCGATGAACACCAAGGGAAACTCCAGGCCTTTGGCGCTGTGTAACGTGATCAGCTTCACGCTGGGCTTCGACCAGTCAAAACGCGTGGCACCTTGCGTTTGCATGGCTTGTACGGGAATGCCCTTGCGCTGTAACGCTTGGTTGACCCCGTCCATGCGGATGCGGGTGCGGAAGAGTACGGCGATGTCGTTGAGTGATTTACCCTCGGCAGCGGCCTTTGTTATGCGCTCGGCGATGAGCTCCGCTTCCTCCGCTGGATTAGCTGCTTCGATCAACACGGGCAGGGGGCCACGGCGTCCGGCGGTAGCTGGGTGCACAGTCTGGACGGCATCTTCTGTTTCCGGACGCTCGGCTACCAAGTTTTCCGCGCACTGAATGGCCAGGGCTAAGACCTCGGCGGTGTTTCGGTAGTTGAGCTTGAGCACGCTGGTGCGGCCCTGGGCCTGGATGCCCACGCTCGCAAAACTGAACTTACGCCGTTGCTTCTGGTAGATGGATTGCGCGTCGTCGTAGAGTACCAAGAGCGAATTGCTCGCAGGGTTGACCATGCGAGCGGCCATTTGCAGCCAGGTTTCGTCGAAGTCGTGTGCCTCGTCGATTAACAGCGCCAGGTATTGACCACCAGGGACCAAGCCTGTTTGCACGGCGCGGTTGACCGTTTGGACTAGGGCTTGCCAATAGGCGTCGCCTTGCAGCTCTTTGGGCACGTCAAGCTGGTAGGCCCGGACCATGTCTTGGCACCACGCGTGGAAGGTGCGGACTACGACGAGGTTTTCATCCACACCGCGCTCGCGAAGCAGCGTGGCGATGCGCTGGGCGAGCGTGCGGTTGTAGCAAAGCACGAGGATAGGCTGGTCTGGTCGCGCGGCGGCTGCCAGCTGTTGGGCGCGGAAGACCAAGATCATGGTCTTGCCGGAGCCGGCCACGCCGTGGATGACGCGGTGTCCGTCGCCCAGGGTGCGGGCGATCTGCTCTTGTTGTAGGTCCATGACCTGTAGCAGATCGGGGAGCTGGGCGCCTTGTGTGCCTTCCTTGCCGTTGAACAAGGTGCCTTGCTGCACCCGCACTTCGGGGAAGAGGTGCCAGCGCACACGGTCCCGCTGGGGCAGGGTGAGGGGCTGCGCGGACCATCCGGCATACATGCTCCAGAGCAGTTCCTCGAACACTTCAGGGTCAACGTCTTCTGCCAGATCGTCGCGTAGCAAGGTTCTGGCATCCGGGAAGACTTCGGCAAAGTCGGTGCTTTCAACCTGTTTACGCCTGATGTTGGAGAGCACGCAGCCCCAGCCGTAGGGCACGCGTGATTTGCCTATGAACGGGTCTTGGTCTTGCCGCAGCACTGGGTCCGTCTCCAGCACGTTGTTGAGCTCCATGGCGTAGCCGCGAGCTTGGGACAAGGGATGGGCCACGGTCTTGGGGCCGCCTTCTAGCTGGAGTACGACGCTGTCCCGGTTGAAACTCAGCAGGCTTCCCCAAGCCCAGTGTTTGACTTCGAGGATGAGCAGACCACGCCGCGGACTGAGGATGACGAAGTCTGGCTGACGGGCCTTGGGGCCGATAGGCACGTTGTGCCAGACCATGTAGTCATCAGACAGGCAGCGCTTGAGCTGGTGCAGCACGGCGCGTTCGCCGGTGTCGCAGCGCCTGTCGATGTTCGTGAGGCCTTGCGGAAAGATGGCCATGGTCTCCTGCATCCCTGTGTGCGGCGCTATGGCCGGTAGGGCTCGGTGCGTGTCAGATCGGCGCCGGCCTGTGTTTGATTCATTCTATCGAGCGACCTAGCCATCTCAGGCTTCACGCCATATCTCGTTGCGGGTAAACCCGAATTCGTCATTGGGTTGACGTTCATCGAATTGGTATGCATACTTACTATTATTGAATTCGACGGCTCAAATAGAGCCTGCCGCGCGCAACCCGAACCGTCGGTGCTGTTTTTCAGTCTTTGGAGATAACGATGCAGTTTTACAAAAATGGCTTCAGGGGTGGCAACCCCGACGTCAAGCAAGCAGCGCCGAACCGGCGTAACCGGGGCATTCACGAGCCGCTGCCGGAAAAGGTGGATGTGCTGATTGCCGGCACCGGCCCGGCGGGCCTGTGCCTGGCGGCGCAGCTGGCGCAGTTCCCGGAGATCGAGACGATGATTGTGGAGCGCATGCCCAGCAACATCATCAAGGGCAAGGCTGACGGCATCAACACGCGCTCCATGGAGATGTTCCAGGCCTTCGGCTTTGCGGACAAGGTCAAGCGCGAGACCTACTGGGTCAACCAGACCAATTTCTGGATGCCGGACCCCAAGAACCCCGCCCACATCAAGCGCGCGGGCCGGGTGCAAGACGTGGCCGACGACAGCTCGGAGATGCCGCACATCCTGATCAACCAGGCGCGGCTGCATGAGCTGTTCCTGGAAGTCATGAAGAACTCGCCCTCGCGCCTGGAGCCGGATTACAGCTGGGAAATCCTGGGCCTGACGGTGGACAGCACCACCGACGATCACCCGGTGACCGTGACCCTGAAAGACGCCAGCGGCCTGAACTGGGGGGGCACCCGCACCGTGCGGGCCAACTACGTGGTGGGTTGCGACGGGGCGCATTCGGCCGTGCGCAAGGCCATTGGCGGTGAGCTGAAGGGGGATGCCGCGCACCAGGCCTGGGGCGTGATGGACATCCTGGCCAACACTGATTTCCCGGACGTGCGGCAGAAGTGCCTGATCTCCTCCGCCGATGAAGGCAATCTGCTGATCCTGCCGCGAGAAGGCGGCTACCTGTTCCGCATGTATGTGGAGATGGACAAGCTGCGCCCCGACGAGAAGGCCGCACAGCGCAAGCTCACGCAGGTCGACATGATTGCGGCGGCCAACCGCATCATCAAGCCCTACAGCATCGACGTGAAGGACGTGGTCTGGTGGTCCATCTATGACATTGGGCATGCCATCACCGACAAGTTCGACGACGTGCCCGCGGGTGTGGACCGCAACCCGCGTGTGTTTACCGCGGGCGACGCCTGCCACACCCATTCGCCCAAGGCGGGGCAGGGCATGAACGTCTCGATGCAGGACACCTTCAACCTGGGCTGGAAGCTGGTGCACGTGCTGCAGGGCCGGGCCGATGCCAGCCTGCTGCGCAGCTATTCCAAAGAGCGGCTGACCGAGGCCAAGCGCCTGGTGGAGACCGACCACAAATGGGCGCGGGTCATGTCGGCCCCTACCACCCAGGCCGAACGGGAAGGGATTGAGGAGCCGCGCATCATCCACCAGTTCAAGCAGAACCTGGAGTTCACGGGCGGCCTGGCCGTCCACTACGACCCGTCTGCGCTGATCGGCCCAGCGACCTGGCAGGCGCTGGCCACGGGCCAGACCATAGGCAAGCGCTTTCATTCCGCGCCCGTGGTGCGTGTCTCGGACGCCATGCAGATGCAGCTGGGCCATGTGGCCGAGGCCGATGCGCGCTGGCGTATCTACGCCTTCGCCGGCAAGGCCGACAGTGCCCAGGCGGGCTCGGCCATGCGCCAGCTGGCGGACTGGCTGGAGACGGATGCCAACTCCCCGGTCGTCAAGCACACGCGCAAGGGCGAAGACATCGACGCGGTGATCGACTTCCGCGCCGTGTTCCAGCAAACCTTCGACCAGCTGGCCTACGAGAAGATGCCGTCCCTGCTGAAGCCCAAGACCGGCAAGCTGGGCCTGCAAGACAATGAGAAGGCCTTCTGCGTCGACCACAAGGGCGTGGGCGATATCTTCGACATGCGGGGCATCAACCGCGATAAGGGCTGTTTGGTGGTGGTGCGCCCTGACCAGTACGTGGCCCACGTGCTGCCGCTGGACGCACGCCAGGAGCTGGCGGCCTTCTTCGCGGGCTTTCTGCTGGCGGCCTGAGGCCCGGCTCCGCTCGCCCTGAGCTTGTCGAAGGGCTCGCCGTTCGGTGCGGAGCCCAGCCAAACCCTCTGCAAGTTCTTGATTTGCAGAGGGTTTTTTGTTGTTCCAATATCCCGTCAAAAATTTGCATTTGACGAAATAATGGAACATACTGTGCCTGTCATGAAAACCAAGGCACGTCGCAATACCCACGCCGATACCCATCCGCAACGCGTTCTCGATCTGGCGCGTCGCAGGGGTGTGCTGCGCCCCGGTGATCTGGAGGACGTGGGTGCGGCGCGTGTGGTGCTGACGCGCCTGATGGCCAGCGGGCAGCTGGAGCGCGTCGGGCGCGGTCTGTACCGGCTGCCGGGCGCGCAGGTTTCGGCGCACGAGACGCTGGCCACGGTGGCTGCCCGGGTGCCGCAAGCGGTGTTCTGCCTGCTCACGGCTCTGCAGTTTCATGGGCTGACCACCCAGCTGCCGCGGCAGGTGTGGATCGCCATGCCGCGCGGCAGCCATGTGCCCAGGCTGGACTATCCGCCGCTCAAGATGGTGCAGTCATCCGGCGAGGCCTTTGACGAGGGGATCGAGCTGCACACGCGTGACCAGGTGCCCTTGCGTGTGTATGGCGTGGCCAAGACCGTGGCCGACTGCTTCAAGCACCGCAACAAGGTCGGCCTGGACGTGGCGCTGGAGGCGCTGCGCGAGGCGCGTGCGCAGAACAAGGCCACGGTGGACGAGATCTGGCACTACGCTGGGATCTGCCGCGTGGCCCAGGTGATGCGGCCCTACCTGGAGGCCTTGGCATGAGCGAGGGCAATGGCAAGAATCTGGCTGCCTCGGTACGGGCGCGGCTGCTCAACCTGGCCAAGGCCGAGAGGTCAGATTTCAATGGCGTGCTGCTGCGATACACGCTGGAGCGCCTGCTGTACCGGCTGGGGCAGTCGGACCATGCCGAGCGCTTTCTGCTCAAGGGGGCGATGCTGTTCACGCTTTGGTACGACATGCCGCACCGGCCGACCCGTGATGTCGATCTACTGGGGTACGGCCCCAGCGATCTGCCTTCCGTGGCCCAGACCTTTCGCGAAGTGGCGGCCATCGCGGTGGCGGACGGGGTGGTGTTCGACCCGTCCAGCGTCAGCGCCGAAGACATCCGCAAGGAGGCCGGTTACCCCGGTGCCCGCATCTTTATCAACGCCGAACTCGCAGGCGCACGTTTGCGGGCACAGGTGGACATAGGTTTTGGCGATGCGGTGGTTCCCGGCCCGGTGGCGGTGAAGTATCCGGTGCTGTTGCCGGACTTTCCGGCACCGCAACTGCGTGCCTATCCGGTCCATACCGTGGTGGCCGAGAAGTTGCATGCCATTGCACTGCTGGGCATGACCAATACCCGCATGAAGGACTATCTGGATTTGATGGTCATCTTCGAGCGCGAATCCCTGGCGCCGGAAACCCTGGCCCACGCGATTGCCGCCACCTTTGCACGGCGCGGCATGCCGGTTCCATCGACCTTGCCGCTGGGCCTGACGGATACGTTCGCGCAAGACGAGACGCGCCGGACCCACTGGCAGGCTTTCCTGAAGAGGAACGACCTCGCGCCGGTGCCCTTGCCGGAGGTACTGGTGCGGCTGCGCCAGCATCTACAGCCCGCTTTGATGCAGGCAGCAAGGTTGCAGGGCTGAGTCAACTCAGGCGGCGGCCTTGCGGCGGTTGCCGGCCACCACCTCGCGCACGTTCTGGGCCAGGCTGCCGTTCTGTTCCACAGCCATGAATTGGGCGAGCAGGGTATTGGCCTGACTTGCCTGGCGCTTGGCGGTGGGGCGTTTGGCGGGGGGAGAACCGGTCGCGTGGGCGGGCATGGCGTCACTCCTGATGGGTGCATTAAGCGCCAATTTGGCTCTTGGCGTTTGAGGTCACAAAATGTGACCTCAAGTTGCCTCAGTTGAGCCTGAAGGGGGTCATCAACTTGATGTCGCAAACTGCGACTTCAAGTTGGGACGGCCGGCCCAGTCACTCTGAGGGCTGGCAACCGCAGCAGTGGTGCGCCAGGGCGGTATGATCCGCCACCCACATTTCTTCTCGTCAGCCCGTAGCTCAGTTGGATAGAGCAACAGCCTTCTAAGCTGTGGGTCGGGGGTTCGATCCCCTCCGGGCTGACCAATCCCAAACGCAGATATTTGAGTCAACAGACTGCCGCCAGCGAGGCAGCGCAGCCGTGCGTGCTCAGCTGCGTTGCAGCACCAGGCGCGTGGGGGAGACTTGCAGCTTTTCGGCGTCCACCGAGCTGCCCAGCTCCTGCAGGTAGACCTGCAGCACGCTGCGACTGATAACGACGTGGCCCACGGTGTAGTCACGGCCCTGGTAGCTCACGCGCGTGCCGGGGCGGTACAGGGGCAGGTGGACGACGGTGGGTTCGGCGGCGGCCGGTGTTTCGGCCTCGCCGGCGGGCAGGTCCTGCGTGGCTTGCAGGTAGGCGGACTCGTTTTTCACTTGGGGTGGCTCTTACACGGGGAACGGGCGGGTCGCCGTGCAAGTGTCAGGGCGCCACCGCCTCAGGGTTTACCAGGAAATACGGGGGAAGCCAGCAAGATACCACAGGACGAAGATCGAGATGAGCACGGGCAGGCCGATGCCGATGAAAGTCAGCACCGTGAGGAAAAATGTCCCAAGCTGGGAGAGCCATTCCTTGAAGACTTCCCGTAGGTCGACGTTCCAAAAATGCTCTTGCCGTTTCATGTCCGTGCTGTCGTGGTGTCGAGTGGTGTGTGAATTAGTTCACACTTTGCGCATGCTCAGGGCGAATGTACCCCCAATCCCGGGCTTCTGAAAGCGGGAAAAGCGGGCAGATGTAAGGGTATATGTCGCCGCCGGTCCATCGGCCTGAGGCGGCTAGACCAGGTCGACGTCGTGCACCTGGTAGCGGCCGGCCTTGCGGTCGGCAAAGTAGCGCTCCAGCGTTTCCTTGACGGTGCGAAAGGCAATCTCGTCCCAGGGGATCTCGTGCTCGGCGTAGAGCTGGGCTTCCATGGTCTCGGTGCCGGGGGCGAACTGGTCGCTCAGCAGTTTGGCGCGGTAGAACAGGTGCACCTGGCCCACACGCGCCACGCTGATGATGGTGAACAGGCCTTCCATCTCGATCTGGGCGCCGGCTTCTTCGTCGGTTTCGCGGGCCGCACCCTGGGCTGTGCTTTCGCCCAGCTCCAGGAAGCCGGCCGGCAGCGTCCACTTGCCCTTGCGCGGTTCGATGTTGCGCTTGCACAGCAGCACCTTGTCGCCCCAGTAGGGCACGGTGCCCACCACATTCAGCGGGTTTTCGTAGTGGATGGTGCTGCAGGCGGGGCAGACGGCGCGTTCGCGCGTGTCGCCGTCGTCGGGGATGCGGTAGACCACGGCCACGCCGCAGTTCTTGCAGTGTTTGATGGGGCTGTGCAGCATGCCAGCGAGTGTAGGGGAAACCGACAGTCGGCCGCGCTGCCCGGGGTCATATCATGCGGCCATCATGGACACCCTGCAGCTCTGGCAACTGCTGGCCGACGCGGTGCTCACCCTGCATGCCGCGGTGGTGGCCTTTGTGCTGGGCGGGGCGTTGGTCGTGCTGCTGGGCGGGCCGGCCGGCTGGGCCTGGGTGCGGGCGCCGCTGCTGCGCTGGGCGCACCTGGGGGCCATCAGCTTCGTGGTGCTGCAGACTTGGCTGGGCGCGCATTGCCCGCTGACGGTGCTGGAGATTTGGTTGCGGCAGCAGGCGCGCAATGCAGGCTACGAGAGAAGCTTCATCGAGCACTGGGTGCAGCACCTGCTGTATTACGACGCGCCGCCCTGGGCCTTCGGGCTGGTCTACACCCTGTTCGGCCTGGGGGTGCTGTGGCTGTGGCGGCGCTGGCCGCCGCGGCCCTGGCGCCGGCCGGCCAGGAGGCGCAAGCCTTGACCTGGCTCACTTTTAGACTGTTTTGTGGCCCCGGGACGGTCGCCGAGCGTCAGTTTGCAGCAAGATCGATGCCCATAATTATGAATTCAGTTCCAAGACAGATAAACCGAGGAGAGCCTGGATGAGCGCTTACGCCGAGTTTCACCGCCGTTCCATCACCGACCGTGAGGCCTTCTGGGCCGAACAGGCCCAGCTGATCGACTGGCAACAGGCCCCGAAACAGATCTGCGACTACAGCAACCCGCCCTTTGCGCGCTGGTACGTGGGCGGCACCACCAACCTGTGCCACAACGCGGTGGACCGGCACCTGAAGGACCGCGCCGACCAGGCCGCGCTGATCTACGTCAGCACCGAGACCGAGCAGGAAAAGACCTACAGCTTCCGCGAACTGCACGCCGAGGTGCAGCGCATGGCGGCCAGCCTGCGCGAGCTGGGTGTGCAAAAGGGCGACCGCGTGCTGATCTACATGCCCATGATCGCCGAGGCGGCCTTTGCCATGCTGGCCTGCGCGCGCATCGGCGCCATCCACTCGGTGGTGTTCGGTGGTTTTGCCTCGGGTTCGCTGGCCTCGCGCATCGAGGATGCCGAGCCCAAGGTGGTGGTCAGCGCCGACGCGGGCTCGCGCGGCGGCAAGGTGGTGGCCTACAAGCCGCTGCTGGACGAGGCCATCCGCCTCTCGAAGCACAAGCCATCTTCCGTGCTGCTGGTGGACCGCGGGTTGTCGCCCATGGACTTGACGGTCGGGCGCGACCATCTCTGGGGCCCGCTGCGTGAAAAACACCTGAATGCCACCGTGCCGTGCGAGTGGGTGGACGCCACCCACATCAGCTACACGCTTTACACCAGCGGCACCACCGGCAAGCCCAAGGGTGTGCAGCGTGACACGGGCGGCTACGCGGTGGCACTGGCCGCGAGCATGAAGTACATCTTCGAGGGCAAACCTGGCGAGACCTATTTCTCCACCAGCGACATCGGCTGGGTGGTGGGGCACAGCTACATCATCTACGGCCCGCTGATCGCGGGCATGGCGACCATCATGTACGAAGGCCTGCCGATCCGGCCGGACGCCGGCATCTGGTGGCAGCTGGTGGAGAAGTACAAGGTCTCGCGCATGTTCTCGGCGCCCACGGCGGTGCGTGTGCTGAAAAAACAGGACCCGGCCTTCCTCAAGAAGTACGACCTCTCCAGCCTGAAGGCGCTGTACCTGGCGGGCGAGCCGCTGGACGAGCCCACGGCGCAGTGGATCAGCCAGGGCCTGGGCGTGCCCATCATCGACAACTACTGGCAGACCGAGACCGGCTGGCCCATCCTGACCATTGCCAATGGGGTGGAAAAGGCGCCCAGCAAGTTCGGCAGCCCGGGTGTGCCGATGTACGGTTTTGATGTGAAGCTCATCAGCGAGAGCACGGGCGAGGAACTGACCGGGCCCGACCAGAAGGGCGTGGTGGCCATCGAGGGCCCGCTGCCGCCAGGCTGCATGCAGACGGTGTGGCGCGACGACGCGCGTTTCGTCAATACCTACTGGAAGAGCATTCCGGGCAAGCTGGTCTACAGCACCTTTGACTGGGGCATCCGCGACAAGGACGGTTATTTCTTCATCCTGGGCCGTACCGACGACGTGATCAACGTGGCCGGCCACCGCCTGGGCACGCGCGAGATCGAGGAATGCATCTCGGGCCACCCCAATGTGGCCGAGGTGGCCGTGGTGGGCGTGGCCGACCAGCTCAAGGGCCAGGTGGCCATGGCCTTTGCCGTGGCCAAGGACGCCAGCGGCCTGACCAGCGATGCGGCCCGCCTGAAGCTGGAGGGCGAGGTGATGAAGCTGGTGGACAGCCAATTGGGCGCGGTGGCGCGGCCTTCGCGCGTGTTTTTCGTCAACCTGCTGCCCAAGACGCGCAGCGGCAAGCTGCTGCGCCGCGCGCTGCAGGCCGTGGCCGAGGGTCGCGACCCGGGCGACCTGACCACCATGGACGACCCGGCGGCGCTGCAGCAGGTGCGCGAGCTGGTGGGGGGCGTGGCCAAATCATAAGAAATAGCGTAGGAAACCATAAGTTGCATGGCGCCACCGGGGTTTCGGTGGCACAATCGCCCCCTGTACTAAGGCTCCTTCCTGCCACAGTCGCATCCGCCAACCGGTCTAGCCGTGTCGCGGAAGGTTTTTCCAACCAGTTCAAAGTTTCCTTCAGGGAAACGGAGGTCAGCGCAATATGAGCGAATCCCAATCTCAGGGTTCCAAGACCGCGTCCGTCTATCAGACGTACAGCGACAACACCTATCTGTTCGGGGGCAATGCTCCGTACGTCGAAGAGATGTACGAGAACTACCTCGCCAACCCCGGTAGCGTTCCCGACAACTGGCGCGATTATTTCGACGCCCTGCAGCACGTGCCCGCCGTCGACGGCACGAACGCCAAGGACATTCCCCACCTGCCGGTCGTCAACGCCTTTGCCGAGCGTGCCAAGCAGGGCGTGACCCAGGTGGTCATGGCCACCGGCGCCGACTCCGAGATGGGCCGCAAGCGCGTGGCCACCCAGCAGCTGATTGCCGCCTACCGCAACGTGGGCCAGCGCTGGGCCGACCTGGACCCGCTCAAGCGCACCGAGCGCCCCGCCATCCCCGAGCTGGAGCCGTCCTTCTACGGTTTCAGCGATGCCGACCAGGAAACGGTGTTCAACACCAGCAACACCTTCTTCGGCAAGGACAGCATGTCCCTGCGCGAGCTGCTCAATGCGCTGCGCGAAACCTACTGCGGCACCCTCGGTGCCGAGTTCATGCACACCACCGACCAGACCGAGAAGCGCTGGTGGCAGCAGAAGCTGGAGAGCATCCGCAGCAAGCCGAACTACGGCGCCGAGAAGAAAAAGCAGATCCTGGACCGCCTGACCGCGGCCGAGGGCCTGGAGCGTTACCTGCACACCAAGTACGTCGGCCAGAAGCGTTTCTCGCTGGAAGGCGGCGAGAGCTTCATTGCCGCCATGGACGAGCTGATCCAGCAGGCCGGCAGCAAGGGCGTGCAGGAGATCGTGATCGGCATGGCCCACCGCGGCCGCCTCAACGTGCTGGTGAACTCCATGGGCAAGATGCCCGCGGATCTGTTCGCCGAGTTCGACCACACCGCACCGGAAGACCTGCCGGCCGGTGACGTGAAGTACCACCAGGGTTTCAGCTCCGACGTCTCCACCGCGGGTGGCCCGGTGCACCTGAGCCTGGCTTTCAACCCCTCGCACCTGGAGATCGTGAACCCGGTGGTCGAGGGCTCGGTGCGCGCCCGCATGGACCGCCGCGGTGACCCGCAGGGCAAGCAGGTGCTGCCGGTGCTGGTGCACGGCGACGCCGCCTTCGGTGGCCAGGGTGTGAACCAGGAAACCCTGGCACTGGCCCAGACCCGTGGTTACACCACGGGCGGCACGGTGCACATCATCATCAACAACCAGATCGGTTTCACCACCTCCGACCCGCGCGACATGCGCTCCACCGTGTACTGCACCGACATCGTGAAGATGGTCGAGGCGCCGGTGCTGCACGTGAACGGCGACGACCCCGAGGCCGTGGTGCTGGCGACCCAGCTGGCGCTGGAATACCGAATGGAGTTCGCCCAGGACGTGGTGGTGGACATCACCTGCTTCCGCAAGCTGGGCCACAACGAGCAGGACACCCCCAGCCTGACCCAGCCGCTGATGTACAAGAAGATCAGCGCCCACCCCGGCACGCGCAAGCTCTACGGTGACAAGCTCATCACGCAGGGCGTGCTGACGGCCGAGGGCCCGGACGAGATGGTCAAGGCCTACCGCGCCGCCATGGACGCCGGCCGCCACACGGTAGACCCGGTGCTGACCAATTTCAAGAGCAAGTTTGCGGTGGACTGGTCGCCCTACCTGGGCAAGAAGTGGACCGACGCCGCCGAGACCGCCATTCCGCTGACCGAGTGGAAGCGTCTGGCCGAGAAGATCACCACGATTCCCGCCACGGTGACCCCGCACCAGCTGGTCAAGAAGGTCTACGACGACCGCGCTGCCATGGGCCGCGGCGAGATTCCGGTGGACTGGGGCATGGGCGAGCACATGGCCTTTGCCTCCCTGGTCGCCAGCGGCTACCCGGTGCGCCTGTCTGGCGAGGATTCGGGCCGAGGCACCTTCACCCACCGCCACGCCGTCATCCACGACCAGAACCGCGAGAAATGGGACGTGGGCACCTATGTGCCGCTGCAAAACGTGGGCGAGGGCCAGGCCCCGTTTGTCGTGATCGACTCCATCCTGTCCGAAGAGGCGGTGCTGGCCTTTGATTACGGCTACGCCTCCAACGACCCCAACACCCTGGTGGTCTGGGAAGCGCAGTTCGGCGATTTCGCCAACGGTGCGCAGGTGGTGATCGACCAGTTCATCGCCTCGGGTGAGGTGAAGTGGGGCCGTGTCAACGGCATCACGCTCATGCTGCCGCACGGCTACGAAGGCCAGGGCCCGGAGCACAGCTCGGCGCGCGTGGAGCGTTTCATGCAGCTGGCTGCCGACACCAATATGCAGATCGTGCAGCCGACCACGGCCAGCCAGATCTTCCACGTGCTGCGCCGCCAGATGATCCGCGGCCTGCGCAAGCCGCTGATCATCTTCACGCCGAAGTCCCTGCTGCGCAACAAGGACGCCACCTCGCCGGTGTCCGAGTTCACCAAGGGCAGCTTCCAGACGGTGATCCCCGAGCAAAAGGCGCTCAAGGAAGACAAGGTCAAGCGCGTGATCGCCTGCTCCGGCAAGGTCTATTACGACCTGGTCAAGAAGCGCGAGGAGAAGGGCCTGGAGGACGTGGCCATCATCCGCGTCGAGCAGCTCTATCCGTTCCCGCACAAGGTCTTCGCTGCCGAGCTCAAGAAGTACCCGAACGCCACCGACGTCGTGTGGTGCCAGGACGAGCCGCAGAACCAAGGCGCCTGGTTCTTCATCCAGCACAACATCCACGAGAACATGCTCGAAGGCCAGAAGCTGGGTTATGCCGGCCGCGCGGCTTCGGCCTCGCCGGCCGTGGGTTACGCCCACCTGCACCAGGAGCAGCAGAAGGCCCTGGTGGAGGCGGCCTTCGCCAAGCTCAAGGGCTTCGTGCTGACCAAATAAGGGCAGAGCGTTTTTTCAAGGAATGCGGGGCGCCGCTGAAGGCGCGCCCCGCAACACTCAAAAAGATACGGAAAGAATTCAAATGGCTATCGTAGAAGTCAAGGTCCCGCAGCTGTCCGAATCGGTGGCGGAAGCCACCATGCTGCAATGGAAGAAAAAGGCCGGTGAGGCCGTGAGCGCCGACGAGATCCTGATCGACATCGAGACCGACAAGGTCGTGCTCGAAGTGCCGGCCCCGTCCGGCGGCGTGCTGGCAGAGATCCTGGTGGCCGACGGCGGCACCGTGGTGGCCGGCCAGGTCATCGCCCGCATCGACACCGAAGGCAAGGGTGCCGCGGCGCCCGCTGCTGCTGCCGCCGCGCCCGCCGCCGCTGCGGCCGCAGCACCTGCTGTGGCGACGGCTGCGGTCTCCGCTTCCAAGGCCGGCGTGGCCATGCCCGCTGCCGCCAAGTTGATGGCCGACAACGCACTGGCTGCCGGCTCCGTGCCCGGCACCGGCAAGGACGGCCGCGTCACCAAGGGTGACGTGCTGGCCGCTGTGGCCGGTGGCGGCGCCAAGCCCGCGGCCATTCCCACTGGCGCGCCCACCTCCATGCTTCCGCAGGTGTCGGCCCCCCGTCCGCAGAACCTGGGCGAGCGCCCCGAGCAGCGCGTGCCCATGACACGCTTGCGTGCCCGCGTGGCCGAGCGTCTGCTGCAGTCGCAGTCCACCAATGCCATTCTGACCACCTTCAACGAGGTCAACATGGCCCCGGTGATGGAGATGCGTAAGCGCTTCCAGGAGAAGTTCGAGAAGGAACACGGCGTCAAGATCGGCTTCATGTCCTTCTTCGTGAAGGCCGCCGTGCACGCGCTGAAGAAGTACCCGGTGCTCAACGCTTCGGTGGACGGCAACGACATCGTCTACCACGGCTACTTCGACATCGGCATTGCGGTGGGTTCGCCGCGCGGCCTGGTGGTGCCCATCCTGCGCAACGCCGACCAGATGAGCTTTGCCGACATCGAGAAGAAGATTGCCGAGTACGGTGCCAAGGCGCGTGACGGCAAGCTGGGCATCGAGGAGATGACCGGTGGCACCTTCTCGATCTCCAACGGCGGTGTGTTCGGCTCCATGCTGTCCACCCCCATCATCAACCCGCCGCAATCGGCCATCCTGGGCGTGCACGCCACCAAGGACCGCGCGGTGGTGGAGAACGGGCAGATCGTGATCCGCCCGATCAACTACCTGGCCATGAGCTACGACCACCGCATCATCGACGGCCGCGAAGCCGTGCTGGGCCTGGTGGCCATGAAGGAAGCGCTGGAAGACCCGGCCCGTCTGCTGTTCGACATCTGATCGAATGGCCTGGGTCTACCTGCTGCTGGCAGGCCTGTTCGAGATCGGCTGGCCCCTGGGCTTCAAGCTGTCTCAGCAGGCCGAGTACCGTGTGAGCGGTATCGTGGGTGCCATCGTCTCGATGGGCATCAGCGGCTGGCTGCTGTGGATGGCGCAGCGCGAGATCCCGATCGGCACCGCCTACGCGGTGTGGACCGGGATCGGCGGTGCGGGCACTTTTTTGATCGGGGTGATGTTCTTCGGCGATCCCGCCACGCTGGCCAGGTTCCTGGGCGTGGCGCTGATCGTCGGCGGGGTGGTCACCCTCAAGCTTGCGCACTGATGCTTGTGCGCGCAGGAGTAAATACATGAGCAAACAATTCGACGTGGTCGTCATCGGCGGCGGCCCCGGCGGCTACATCGCCGCCATCCGTGCAGCCCAGCTGGGCATGAACGTGGCCTGCATCGACGAGTGGAAAAACGAGAAGGGCGGCCCCGCCCCCGGCGGTACCTGCACCAACGTGGGCTGCATTCCGTCCAAGGCCTTGCTGCAGTCGTCTGAGCACTTCGAGCACGCCAACAAGCACTTTGCCGAGCATGGCATCACCGCCAGCGACGTCAAGATGGACGTGGCCAAGATGCTGGGCCGCAAGGACACCGTGGTGAAGCAGAACAACGACGGCATCCTCTACCTGTTCAAGAAGAACAAGGTGGCCTTCTTCCACGGCCGCGGTTCTTTCGTGAAGGCTGTCGACGGTGGTTACGAGATCAAGGTGGCGGGCGCGGCCGAAGAGACCCTAGTGGCCAAGCAGGTCATCGTGGCGACCGGCTCCAACGCCCGTGCGCTGCCGGGCACGCCCTTCGACGAGGTCAACGTCCTGTCCAACGACGGCGCGCTGCGCCTGGGCGCCACCCCGAAGAAGCTGGGCCTGATCGGCTCGGGTGTGATCGGCCTGGAGATGGGTTCGGTCTGGCGCCGTCTGGGTGCCGAGGTCACCATCCTCGAAGGCCTGCCGACCTTCCTGGGCGCGGTGGACGAGCAGATTGCCAAGGAAGCCAAGAAGGCTTTCGACAAGCAGGGCCTGAAGATCGAGCTCGGCGTGAAGGTCGGCGAGATCAAGAACGGGAAGAAGGGTGTGAGCATCGCCTACACCAATGCCAAGGGCGAGGCCCAGACGCTGGACGTGGACAAGCTCATCGTCTCGATCGGCCGGGTGCCCAACACCATCGGCCTGAACGCCGAGGCCGTGGGCCTGGCGCTGGACGAGCGCGGCGCCATCGTGGTCGACGGCGACTGCAAGACCAATCTGCCGGGCGTGTGGGCCGTGGGTGACGTGGTGCGCGGCCCGATGCTGGCGCACAAGGCGGAGGAAGAGGGCGTGGCCGTGGCCGAGCGCATGGCCGGCCAGCACGGGCACGTCAACTTCAACACCATCCCCTGGGTCATCTACACCAGCCCGGAAATCGCCTGGGTGGGCCGCACCGAGCAGCAGCTCAAGGCCGACGGCGTGGCCTACAAGGCCGGCACCTTCCCCTTCCTGGCCAACGGCCGCGCACGTGCGCTGGGCGACACGACGGGCATGGTGAAGTTTCTGGCCGATGCCAAGACCGACGAGATCCTGGGCGTGCACATGGTGGGCCCGCAGGTGAGCGAGCTGATCTCCGAGGCCGTGGTGGCCATGGAGTTCAAGGCCAGCGCCGAGGACATCGCCCGCATCTGCCACGCGCATCCGAGCCTGAGCGAAGCGACCAAGGAAGCCGCGCTGGCGGTGGACAAGCGCACGCTGAACTTCTGAAGTACGCGGGCATCACCACTTGGCATCGGTACGCGAGGCCTATGAGGCAGAGCTGAAATCGCGGGGTTACGCCAGTGACCCCGCGCAGCTGCGCGCCGTCGAGGCGCTGGAGCATTGCGCTGTGCAGTGGGCCGAGTACAAGGTCAAGCGCTCCAACGCGATCAAGAAGCTGCTCAACCACCCGGACATCCCCAAAGGGGTGTACCTGTATGGCGGAGTGGGGCGGGGCAAGAGCTTCCTGATGGACTGCTTCTTCAATGCCGTGCCCCTGGTACGCAAGACGCGCCTGCACTTCCACGAGTTCATGCGCGAGGTACATCGCGAGCTGGCCGAGCTGCAGGGCACGGTCAACCCGCTGGACGCGCTGGCCGAGCGCATGGCCGAGAAGTACAAGCTGATCTGTTTCGACGAGTTCCACGTCGCCGACATCACCGATGCGATGATCCTGCACCGCCTGCTGGCGGCGCTGTCTAAAAACGGGGTGGGCCTGGTGGCGACCTCCAACTTCCGTCCTGACGACCTGTACCCCAACGGCCTGCACCGCGACCGCATCCTGCCCGCCATCGCCCTGCTGAACCAGACGATGGAAGTGGTGAACGTGGACAACGGCACCGACTATCGCCGGCGCACCATGGAGCAGGTGCGGACCTACCACACGCCCCTCGGACCAGAGGCCGATGAAGCCATGTCGCAGGCCTTCGACAGCCTGGCCGAGGCACGTGACGAAGATCCCGTGCTGCACATCGAGTCGCGCCAGATCCATGCCCGGCGCAAGGCCGGTGGTGTGGTGTGGTTCGATTTCCGCACGCTGTGTGGCGGCCCGCGTTCGCAGAACGACTACCTGGAAATCGCCTCCCAGTTCCATACCGTCTTCCTGAGCGACGTGCCGCACATGCCGGTACGCATGGCGTCCGAGGCGCGGCGTTTCACCTGGCTGGTGGACGTGCTCTACGACCGGCGCGTCAAGCTCATCCTGTCGGCCGCGGTGCCGCCCGAGGCGCTCTACACCGAGGGGCCCCTGGTGCACGAATTTCCGCGTACAGTGTCACGACTCAATGAAATGCAGTCGCGCGAGTTCCTGGAGCAGGAGCGCCGCGTGGTCGACACCCGCCTGACATGAAACGACCCCTGATCCTGCTGGCTGGCCTGCTTATCCTGGCGCCGGCCTGGGCCCAGCAGCCCGCTTCCTATGACCCCGAGGTCCAGCTGCGCGAGCGCGCCCGCATCGACGCCGAGCGCAGCCAGGCCCAGGAGCGTTATGGAGAGGAAGAAGCCGATTGCTACCAGCGTTTTGCAGTCAACGACTGCCTGCGCGACGTACGCAAGCGCCGTCGCGTGACGCTGGAGGAGCTGCGCCGGCAGGAGATCATCCTCAACGACGAGCGCCGTGCCGCCTCTGCGGCCGAGCAGTTGCGCCGCACCGAGGAGCGTGCCGCCCAGCGCGCCAGCGAGCAGGCGGCCGAGCAGCGCGAAACCGCGCGCAAGGAATACGAGGCGCGGCAGGCACGTGCCAGGGAAAAGCAGGCGACGCAGCAGCAAAGGGCCCCGGTGCCCGCTGCTACGGCCTCGGCGCCAGCGGGGTCCGCTTCGGCGCCTGTCAGTGCCGCGGAGCGCGCCCGGCTGCAGCGGGCCTACGAGGCCAGGCAGAAGGAAGCCGAAGAGCGTCGCCTGGCGCGTGAGCGGGCACAGTCGGGGCAGGCGCCGCGGACCAGCCGGCCGCTGCCGGTGCCACCTTGAGAACTTTCAGCGCTTCTCGCTCAGCGCTTCGAGCTTGACGATGACCAGCGAGAGGTTGTCGCCGCCGCCATTGGCGCGCGAGCGCGCCTTTTCGATCAGGAACTCGGAGGCCTCGCGCGCCGACAGGCTGGAGAGCACCGAACCCAGTTCATCATTGCTGAAGTAGTGCCAGACACCGTCGCTGCAGGCCATGAGCGTGTCGCCCGGGCGCAGTTGCGGAATGAAGTGCGTCTCCTGGGGCGGGTCGCTCTCGGTGCCCAGGCAGCCCATCAGGATGTTGGACTGCGGGTGCACGGCGGCTTCCTCTTCGGTCAGTTCTCCGCGGTTGACCAGGGTCTGCACATAGGAGTGGTCCAGCGTGCGGCGCACCATCTGGTTGGCGTGGAACTGGTAGATGCGCGAATCACCGGCATGGATCCAGTGGCAGTCACCGCCCGGGTTGATCAGGAAGGCGGCCAGAGTGCTGTGCGGTTCCTGCTCGGCGGAGATGGCGGTGAGCTTGATGACGATGTGCGCTTCCTGCACCATCTGCGCCAGCATGGCGGAGGCGTCGTCGGTCTCGGGGGCGTAGCGTTCGAACAGCTGCTTGGCAGTGAGCATGACCTGGTCCGAGGCCTTGCGCCCGCCGCTGCGACCGCCCATGCCGTCGGCCACCACGGCCAGCATGCAGCCGATATGACGCGGGTGGGTGAACACGGCCACCTGGTCCTGCTGGTATTCGCGATCGCCCTTGTGGATGCCGGTGGCCGCGGTGAGTCGGTAGCCTTTGCTCATGCTTCTGTTTCCACTGTGTCCCCTGGATCCGGCCCGTGAGGGCTGGATGAAAGTCGTATTATCAAACCATTCCTGAAAGCATAGCTGACAAGTATTCCCGCTTTGGCTGTTTTCCCACCGGGCCTGATTTTTGGATTCCAACCTGCATTCGCCGCAGCGCCGGCTGATCGAGCTGCGCATCGAGCATGCCGACCTCGACGCCCTGATCGATCGCCTGGGCCACGAGGTCGTGATCGACGAACTGATGATCCGCCGGCTCAAGAAGCGCCGGCTGGTCCTGCGCGACGAGATCGCCCGCCTCGCCCACGAACTCACGCCCGATGAACCTGCTTGAAGCCGTGCGCGCGGCCTTCGCGCCTGAAGGCGTGCTGGCACGCACCGTCGACGAATTCCATCCGCGCAGCGGGCAGACCGACATGGCGCTGGCCGTGGCCGAGGCCATCGAACAGCGCAGCGTGCTGGTGGCCGAGGCCGGCACCGGTGTGGGCAAGACCTACGCCTACCTGGTGCCGGCCCTGCTCAGCGGCGAGCGTGTGCTGCTGTCCACCGCCACCAAGACTCTGCAGGACCAGCTCTACGCGCGCGACCTGCCGCGCCTGATCGAGGCGCTGGGCCTGCCCCTGCGCATGGCCCTGCTCAAGGGGCGCGCGAGTTACCTCTGCCTGCACCGCATGGAGCTGGCGCGCCAGGAAGGCGCCATGGCCGCGCCACAGGCGGCCTACGCCCTGGCCCGCGTGGAGCGCTGGGCCCAGCAGACCCGCAGCGGCGACCTGTCCGAACTGCCAGGCCTGGACGAGCGCTCGCCCGTGATCCCGCTGGTGACCTCCACACGCGACAACTGCCTGGGCAGCAACTGCCCGCGTTACCGCGAATGCCATGTGAACCTGGCGCGGCGCGAGGCGCTGGCCGCCGACGTGGTGGTCATCAACCACCATCTTTTCTTCGCCGACCTGGCCGTGCGCGAGTCGGGCATGGCCGAATTGCTGCCCAGTGTGCGCACCGTAATCTTCGACGAGGCGCACACGCTCAACGAGACCGGCGTGCAGTTCCTGGGTCGCCAGCTCTCGACCGCGCAGGTGCTGGACTTCTGCCGTGACCTGCTGGCCTGCGGCCTGCAGCAGGCGCGCGGCCTGGCCGACTGGCAGCAATTGACCGCCGACGTGGAGCGCGCTGCGCGTGACCTGCGCCTGTGTGCGGGCCGCCCGCCCACGGGCGGCAGTCGCCACGCCTGGGATGGCGCCGCGCCAGAACGCATCCCCGCCGACGCCTGGGGTCTGGGCCTGGCGGCACTGCAGCGCGCCTGTGGCGAGGCCCGCGCTGCGCTGGAGCACATGGACGAACTCGGGCCGGACTTCATGCGCCTGGCCGAGCGCGCCCGGGCCCTGGCGGCGCTGGCGGATTTCTTCCAGGCCGAACGCGCGCCCGAGGCGGTGCGCTGGCTGGAGGTGTCGCAACAGCTGCGCCTGGTGGAGTCGCCGCTGGACATCGCCGAAGCGGTGCAGACGCGATTGCTGGCGCCGCGCGAGGGCGAGGTCTCTTCACGCAGCTGGATCTTCACCTCGGCCACGCTGGGCGACGACGAGCGCCTGAGCTGGTTCACCGAACCCTGCGGCCTGGGCGAGGCACGTGTGCTGCGCGTGGACAGCCCCTTCGACTACGCGCGCCAGGCCGCCGTCTACGTGCCGCGCCAGTTGTCCAAGCCCAACGATGCAAGGCACAGCGAGGAGGTGGCCGCCCTGGTGGCACGCCTGGCCCCGGTGCTGGGCGGGCGCACCCTGGTGCTGACCACCACCTTGCGCGCGCTGCGCAGCATCAGCGCCAGTCTGCCGCAATTGCTGCCGCCGGGCTCCGGGCTGCAGGTGCTGAGCCAGGGGCAGTTGCCCAAGCGCGAATTGCTCGACCGCTTCCGTGAGGGGGTGCTGCCGGGCCAGCCGGGCTGTGTGCTGGTGGCTTCGGCTTCTTTCTGGGAAGGGGTGGACATTCCCGGTGACGCGCTGCAGCTGGTGGTGATCGACAAGCTGCCGTTTCCGCCACCGGGGGACCCGCTGGTGCAGGCGCGCAGCCGGCGGCTTGAAGCGGCCGGGCGCAGCCCTTTCAACGATTACCACGTGCCCGAGGCGGCGGTGGCCTTGAAGCAGGGGGCGGGGCGCTTGATCCGGCGGGTGTCGGATCAGGGGGTGCTCGTGATCTGCGACACGCGCCTGGCCAGTATGGGTTACGGTCGCCGTTTGCTGGCGGCGCTGCCGCCGATGCGGCGCCTGGCCAATGAGGCCGAACTCGATCAGCGCCTGCTGGCGCTCACCACAGTTTCCACCACGGACCCTGACGCACCGTGGTGATGTCGCCCTTGCCGCCGACGTAGATGCTTTGCGGGTAGTTGGCTTGCAGCACACGGCGCGCGTCGTCGCGCAGCTGGGGCATCTGCAGGGCATCGTAGGACTGCACCATGAGGTAGAGGGCTTCTTCCAGCGCGGGGGCTTCGCGGTAGTCGGCGAGGGCCTGCTGGGCGCGGTTGATGGCCGCCAGGTAGGCGCCACGGCTGTAGTAATAACGCGCGACGTGCACCTCGTACCTGGCCAGCGAATTGACGATGTAGGTCATGCGCGCCTGTGCATCGGCGGCGTAGCGGGAGGTGGGGAAGCGCGTGACCAGTTCCTTGAAGGCGGCGAAGGATTCCTTGGCGGCCTGCTGGTCGCGTTCGGACAGGTCCTGCTGCGTGATGCGGGAGAACAGGCCCAGGTCCTCGTTGAAGCTGACCATGCCCTTGAGGTAGAGCGCGTAGTCGATGGCCGGGCTGGCCGGGTGCAGCCGCATGAAACGGTCCAGCGTGGCCACGGCCTGGGCTGATTCCTCGTTCTTGTAATGAGCGTGGGCTTTCTCGATCTGGGCCTGCTGTGCCAGCGGCGTGCCGGCGGCGCGACCTTCGAGTTTTTCCAGCAGTTCGATGCCCTTGGCGTACTGGAGATTGAAGATCTCTTCGCGGGCCATCGCGTGGATTTCTTCCGGCGTCATCTTGGCGGTCTGATCCACCGGTTTGGTGGAGCATCCGGCCAGCAGAGCAGCGGCGGCCAGGAGCAGGGCGGAGACGACCGATAATTTGGCGCTGGGCATCTGGGGCAATCGCGTTGAATCAACAGGCATCAATTATATCGGCCGACCCCGTCATCGAGGACTTCGATGACGCGGCGGAGGAGGCGTCGGAGGTCGAACTGCGGGCCTGGAGCATCGGCACGGAGCAGCATGGCCTGCGCCTGGACCGCGCGCTGAGCGCGCTGGTGCCCGAGTTTTCGCGCAGTTACCTGCAGCAGCTGATCGAGGCCGGCGCCGTGACCCAGGGGGAGCTGACCCTGCGCAAGCCGGCGCACAAGGTGCGGGCCGGCGAGCGGGGGCAGATCGAGCTGCGCCCCACGCCGCAGAGCCAGGCCTTCCTGCCGGAGGCCATGGCGCTGGAAATCGTCCACGAGGACGAGCACCTGTTGGTGCTCAACAAACCGGCCGGCCTGGTGGTGCACCCGGCGCCGGGCAACTGGCGCGGCACCCTGCTCAACGGCCTGCTGGCGCACGACGCCCGGGCCGCGCAGCTGCCACGTGCGGGCATCGTGCACCGCCTGGACAAGGACACCAGCGGCCTGATGGTGGTGGCGCGCACGCGCACCACTATGGACGCGCTGGTCAAGCTGATCGCGGCGCGCGAGGTCAGCCGCCAGTACCTGGCGCTGGCGCACCAGCCCTGGAGCGGCCCGGTGCGGCGCGAGGTGGAGGGCGCCATCGGGCGTGACCCGCGCAACCGCCTGCGCATGGCCGTGGTGGACCTGCAGCGCCAGCCCGGCAAGCCCGCCAAGACCACCTTCGAGCTGCTGTACAACGCCGCCCAGGGCTGCTGGCTGCGCTGCACCCTGCACACCGGGCGCACGCACCAGATCCGTGTGCATGCGGCCTCCATCGGCCATGCGCTGCTGGCCGACACCCTGTACGGCGGGGCGCCGGCGGCCGGCATGTCGCGCCAGGCCCTGCATGCCTGGCGCCTGGCCTTTACCCACCCCGTGAGCGGGCGCGAGCTGGTCTTCAAGGCCGGCTTGCCGCAGGACATGCGCGAGGCACTGGCCGACTGGGGCGTGGGCTACAATGCCCAGCAGGCCGTTCTGTGAAGAACGTGCCCCGGCCCCGGTCGTCATCCGGGTGCCCATGGTCCGGGATCGTGATGATCCGCAGGCCCACCCCACACTGACCCTCCTCATCCCGCCTCTGACCGAGGCACAGTCCGGATTCGAAGAGACATGAATACGACGGAAGCCAAGCGTATCCTGGAAACAGCGCTGATCTGCGCACAGCAGCCGCTGCAGGTGCGCGACATGCGCGTGCTGTTTGACGACGGCCTGGGCGTGGACACGATCAAGCAGTTGCTCGAAGAGTTGCAGCAGGAGTGGACCGGACGCGGCGTCGAGCTGGTCTGCGTGGCCACCGGCTGGCGTTTTCAGAGCCGCCCCGAGATGCGCGAGTTCCTGGACCGCCTGCACCCCGAGAAGCCGCCGCGCTACTCGCGTGCCACGCTGGAGACCCTGGCCATCATCGCCTACCGCCAGCCGGTCACGCGCGGAGACATGGAAGACATCCGCGGCGTCACCATCAGCTCGCTCATCATCAAGCAGCTGGAGGACCGTGGCTGGATCGAGGTCATCGGTCACCGCGAGGCGCCGGGCCGCCCCGGCCTGTACGCCACCACCAAGCATTTCCTGGACGACCTGGGCCTGGCCTCGCTCGACCAGCTGCCCCTGATGGAAGGCCCGGCCCAGCAGACCGGCCTGCTGGAGGTGCTCAACGAACTGCCCCTGCCGTCCGACGGCGACACCTCCGAGCTGCCGCTGGACGTGCCCGCTGCCGGCCCCGAGGAAACCTTTGCCCTGACGGGAAACCAGCCATGACCGAACCGACGCCTGGCGTGACGCCGCCTGAGAACGACAGCGACAGCCGCGCTCCCGCACCGGTCCGGACGGCCGAACCGGTCGAGCCGGGCCAGGAAACCACGCGGGGCGTCGCCGAAGAGGCCCCCCGCCAGCCGGCGGCCGTGCCGAAAGCGCCCGCCGAGCCGCCGGAGACCCTTGATGCCGGCCAGCGTTTCATGGCCGTGGTGTCCGGCGAGTTCGACGCCGACGAGGAGGCGCCCGAGCTGCCCGTGCCGGGCAAGCGCGTGCTGGCCCCGCAGGCCGAGACACCCAAGCTGCACAAGGTTCTGGCCCAGGCCGGCATGGGTTCGCGCCTGGAGATGGAGCAGCTCATCATGGAAGGGCGCATCTCGGTCAACAACGAGCCGGCCCACATCGGCCAGCGCATCCAGTACGGCGACCAGATCAAGGTCAACGGCAAGCTGATCCGCGTGCGCATCGACCCGCCGCCGCCGCGTGTCATTGCCTACCACAAGCCGGTGGGCGAGGTGGTCACGCACGACGACCCGCAGAACCGTCCCACGGTCTTCCGCCGGCTGCCCAAGCTGCAGCAGGGCAAGTGGCAGTCGGTCGGCCGCCTGGACCTCAACACCGAGGGGCTGCTGCTGTTCACCAGCTCGGGCGATCTGGCCAACAAGCTCATGCACCCGCGTTTCGGCCTGGAGCGCGAGTACGCAGTGCGCGTGCTGGGCGCCCTGAGCAGCGAGGAAAAGAAGCGCCTGCTCGAAGGCGTGCAGCTCGACGACGGCACCGCCGCCTTCGGCTCGATCGAGGAGGGCGGTGGCGAAGGCAGCAACTGCTGGTACCGCGTCACGATTTCCGAGGGCCGCAACCGCGAGGTGCGCCGCATGCTCGAAGCCGTCGGCCATGCCGTCAGCCGCCTGATCCGCATCCGCTACGGCGCCATGGTGCTGCCGCGCGGCCTCAAGCGCGGCGCCTGGATGGAGCTGGACGAAGCCGACATCCGTGGCCTGATGCGCGCAGCCGAGCGCCGCCCCGCTGGCGCGGCCGACGCAGACGCCGGCGAGGGTGGCGAACGCCCCCCGGCCCAGGGCAAGCCGGGCGGCGGGCGTAACAAGCGCCGCGGTGGGCAGCAGGGCCAGGGGCCGCGTCCGGCGGGCCCCTCGGGCGGCGGTCAGCGCAGGGGTGGGCCGGGTCAGGGTGGCCAGGGTGGCGGCCAGGGCCAGCAGGGCCGAGGCAAGGACCGCAATGCGCGCCAGGGTGGCGGTGACGGCCAGCCCGACCCGATGAAAACCTCCTTCGGATACATCGGCGCCGACAGTTTCACCCGCCAGCGCCAGGAGCCGCGCCGCGGTAACGGCAGCGGCGGTGGTGGTGGCACCGGTGGACCGCGTCGCGGCGGCCGGGGTGGCGGGCGCTGAAAAGCACCCGGCCTGCGGCCCCCAAGGGGCGCCTCTTGCTACGGTGTCACTGACACCGGTTAAAATAACGGGCTTTGCCCATGGTGGGGCAAAAACCCATTTCATAAACAGACCCAGGAATTCACATGGCCATCCAGCGCACCTTCTCCATCATCAAGCCCGACGCCGTTGCCAAGAACGTCATCGGCCAGATCTACGCCCGCTTCGAAGGCGCCGGCCTGAAGGTCATCGCCGCCCGCATGGCCCACCTGTCGCGCGCTGAGGCCGAGGCCTTCTACGCCGTGCACAAGGCCCGTCCCTTCTTCAAGGACCTGGTCGACTTCATGATCTCCGGCCCGGTGATGCTCCAGGTGCTGGAAGGCGAAAACGCCATCCAGAAGAACCGCGACCTGATGGGCGCCACCGATCCCAAGAAGGCCGACAAGGGCACCATCCGCGCCGACTTCGCCGACAGCATCGACGCCAACGCCGTGCACGGTTCCGACGCCCCCGAAACCGCCGCCGTGGAGATCGCCTTCTTCTTCGCCGGCATGAACATCCACAGCCGCTGAAAGGCGCTGTAACGATGTTATGACGGCCAATCTGCTCGACTTCGACCTCGACGGTTTGGCCGCCTTTTGCGAGCGGCTGGGTGAAAAGCGCTTTCGCGCCACCCAGCTGTTCCGCTGGATCCACCAGAAGGGTGCCTCCAGCTTCGACCAGATGAGCGATCTGGCCAAGTCCCTGCGCGAAAAGCTTGCCACTACGGCGCGCATCGAGGGCTTGCAAGTCATTTCCCAGCAGATCTCCGCCGACGGCACCATCAAGTGGCTGTTCGATGTGGGTGACGGCAACGCCGTCGAATCCGTCTACATCCCCGAGGACGACCGTGGCACGCTATGCGTGTCCTCCCAGGCCGGCTGTGCCGTGGGTTGCCGTTTCTGCTCCACCGGCCACCAGGGTTTCAGCCGCAACCTCAAGGCTGGCGAGATCGTCGCGCAGCTCTGGTTCGCGGAACACTTCCTGCGCCGCCACCTGAACCGCAGCGACCGTGTCATCACGAATGTGGTGATGATGGGCATGGGGGAGCCGTTGCAGAACTACAGCGAACTGGTCCCCGCGCTGCGGGTGATGCTGGACGACCACGGCTACGGCCTGTCGCGCCGTCGCCTCACCGTTTCCACCTCGGGCGTGGTGCCCATGATGGACCGCCTGGCCCAGGACTGCCCGGTGGCGCTGGCGGTCTCCTTGCACGCGCCCAATGACGAGCTGCGCGACAACCTGGTGCCGCTGAACCGCAAGTACCCCATCGCCGAGCTGATCGACGCCTGCAACCGCTACCTGGCGCACGCGCCGCGAGACTTCATCACTTTCGAATACTGCATGCTCGACGGCGTCAACGACCTGCCCGAGCACGCGCGCCAGCTGGTCGAGCTGGTGCGCCGGCACGCCACCGGCGGTGTCTGGTGCAAGTTCAACCTCATTCCCTTCAACCCCTTCCCGGCCTCGGGCCTGACGCGTTCGCCCAACGAGCGGGTGCAGGCCTTTGCCAAAATTCTGCTGGATGCTGGTATCGTCACGACTGTGCGCAAGACGCGCGGTGATGACATCGACGCCGCCTGCGGCCAGTTGGCCGGCGACGTCAGGGACCGCACCGGTGTGGAGGAACGCATGGCGCGCCAGCGCAAGCTGCTGCAGCCCCTGCAGAAGCTATCCAAGGAGATCTGAGGCATGAATGTGACTGAAGCGATGTGCGGCCCGGGCCGTCGGTGGCTGCTCGCAGCCTGCCTGGTCGTGGTCGCGCTGACCGGCCTGCCGGGCTGTGCGGGTGGTCCTTCGGGCAGCGGCGATGACTTCATCACCGATTCCGACGAGCCGGCCCTACGCAAGCGCGCCCGCACCCGCCTGCAGCTGGCCAGCGGTTATTTCGAGCAGGGCCAGACCACCGTGGCCTTGGACGAGGTCAAGCAGTCCCTCGTCATCGACCCCGATTTCCCGGACGCCTACAACCTGCGCGGCCTGATCTACATGCGCCTGAAGGACATGCGCCTGGCGGAAGAGAGCTTCCGTCGCGCCCTGTCCATCAGTCCGAACGACGCCAATGTGCTGCACAACTACGGCTGGCTGCAGTGCGAGCTGGGCAGGTACACCGAGGCGGTGGACACCTTTACCCGGGCCCTGGCCAATCCGAACTACGGTGGCCGCGCCAAGACCTTGCTTTCCAAGGGGGTGTGCCAGATCAGGGCCCGCAAGCTCAACGATGCGGAGGCCAGCCTGAGCAAGTCCTACGAGCTCGATGCCGGCAACCCGGTGACCGGCTACAACCTGGCCCAGTTGCTGTACCAGCGTGGCGAGGCGGAGCGTGCCCAGTTCTACATCCGGCGCATCAACAACAGCGAGCTTGCCAATGCCGAGACGCTGTGGCTGGGCATCAAGGTCGAACAGCGCATGGGCAATCGCGTCGCGCGCGACCAGCTGGTGACCCAGCTGCGCAGTCGTTATCCGAGATCGCGTGAACTGAGTTCTTTTGAGCGGGGAGCATTCAATGAGTGACGAGGCAGCCGGCAACAGCGCGCCTGGGGCAGATACACCGGCGGTCGAACCGGTGGCAGCAGCGGTACCGCAGAACAGCGCCGGCCAGCTCTTGCGCCAGGCGCGTGAGGCCGCAGGGGTCGAGCTGTCGGCGCTGGCACAGGCGCTGAAGGTGTCGGTGAAGAAGCTGGAGGCCCTGGAGGCCGATCGCTACGCCGAACTGCCCGATGCCGTGTTCGTGCGGGCGCTGGCCTCCAGCGTCTGCCGCGGCCTCAAGATCGACGCCGCACCCGTGCTGGCCCAACTGCCCCAGTCGTCGGCGCCGCGCCTGAACTACGACGAGGCTGGCCTGAACACACCCTTCCACACACCGGGTGACGTGGCCAAGACCCCCTTTCTCGACCGCCTCTCGCGTCCCATGGTGCTGGCCGCGCTGGCCATGATGGTGGGTGCGCTGGTCCTGATCTTCTTCCCGTCGACCGAACAGCGTGCCGAGATCGGCGCGATCGTGGCGCAAGTCCCGGCGGCCCCGTCCGTCCCCGCTGCTGCGCCGGTCGCAGCTGCAGTGGAGGCGCCGGCCCCGGTGGTGGCTGCACCGGCCCCCAGCCCGGCCAAGACCCCGGTGGCGGCGGTGCGTGAAACGGCCCCTGCGCCGGTCAAGCCACCCGCGGTGGCTGAGGCCGCGCCCGCGCCCCGGGCTGCGCCTGTCGTGGCCGCGGCGGTGCCCCAGGCTGAGCCAGCCGCTGCCGACCCGGCTGCCCAGCGCAAGAGGCTGGCCAGCAGCGGTGTGGTTGTTTTCAAGACCAGCGGTCCGTCCTGGATCGAGGTGACCGACGGCCGGGGCAACATCCAGCTCAGCCGCATGGTGGAGCCGGGCGAGCCGGTCGGCGCGTCCGGCCCGCTGCCGCTGAACGTGACCATCGGCCGCGCCGAGCTGACCGAGGTGCAGGTGCGTGGCAAGCCATTCCCGCTGGACGAGGTCACCCGCGGTGGCGTCGCGCGATTCGAGGTGAAGTAGTGCAAGAAACGGGTGCCATTGATCAGTCCGCGCCGCGCGCGCGGCGCTCGCGCCAGGCCCGCGTGGTCTGGGGCGACAACGTCGTCACCGTGGGCGGTGATGCGCCGGTGCGTGTGCAGTCCATGACCAACACCGACACGGTGGACGTCATCGGGACCGCGATCCAGGTCAAGGAGCTGGCCCAGGCCGGCTCAGAGGTGGTGCGTATCACGGTCAACACGCCCGAGGCCGCGCAGGCCGTGCCGCATATCCGCGAGCAGCTCGACCGCATGGGCATCATGGTGCCCCTGGTTGGCGATTTCCATTACAACGGCCACACCCTGCTGAGCCAGTACCCGGCCTGCGCCGAGACGCTCTCCAAGTACCGCATCAACCCCGGCAACGTGGGCAAGGGCGACAAACGCGACCGCCAGTTCGGCCAGATGATCGAGGCGGCCCTCAAGTGGAACAAGCCAGTGCGCATCGGCGTGAACTGGGGCAGCCTGGACCAGGAACTGCTGGCCGGCCTGATGGACGAGAACAGCCGCCGCGTCGACCCCTGGAGCGCCAAGGCCGTGATGTACGAGGCGCTGATCACCTCGGCCCTCGACTCCGCGCGTTTTGCCCAGGAGCTGGGCATGCCCCCTGAGCAGATCCTGCTGTCGTGCAAGGTCAGCGGCGTGCAGGACCTGATTTCCGTCTACCGCGAACTCGCGAAGCGTTGCGACTACCCGCTGCACCTGGGCCTGACCGAGGCCGGCATGGGCACCAAGGGCACGGTGGCGTCTGCCACCGCCCTGTCCATCCTGCTGCAAGAAGGCATCGGCGACACGATCCGTGTCTCGCTCACACCGCAGCCGGGCGAATCGCGCACGCAGGAGGTGGTGATCGCCAACGAGATCCTGCAGGCCCTCGGTTTGCGCATCTTCGTCCCCAGCGTCACCGCCTGCCCTGGTTGCGGCCGCACCACCAGCACCACCTTCCAGGAACTGGCCAAGCAGATCGACGATTTCCTGCGCCTGCAGATGCCAGTGTGGCGCAAGCAGTACCCGGGCGTGGAAGCGCTCAAGGTGGCTGTCATGGGCTGCATCGTCAACGGCCCGGGCGAGAGCAAGCATGCCGACATCGGCATCAGCCTGCCGGGCACCGGCGAGGCGCCGGCTGCGCCGGTGTTCATCGACGGCGAGAAGCGCCTGACCTTGCGCGGTGAGGGCATTGCCCAGGAATTCCAGAAGATCGTCGAGACCTACATCGAGAACCGTTTCGGCGCGAAAAACCAGACCGTCACCGAGACGGCCTGAAAACCTTTCCATGAGTGAAAAGAAGATGGCATCCAAGCCAGAGAAACTGCTTGCCGTCAAAGGCATGAACGACATCCTGCCTCCGGACTCGGCGCGCTGGGAGTGGTTCGAAGACCAGGTGCGCGCGCTGATGGCGCGTTACGCCTACCGCAACATCCGCACGCCCATCGTCGAACCCACGCCGCTGTTCGTGCGCGGCCTGGGGGAGGTGACCGACATCGTCGAGAAGGAGATGTACTCCTTCGAAGACCGCCTGAATGGCGAGCAGCTCACCTTGCGTCCCGAGTGCACCGCTGGGGTGGTGCGTGCCGTGGTCGAGCACAACCTGCTCTACGAGGGCGGCAAGCGCCTGTACTACATGGGCCCCATGTTCCGCCATGAGCGTCCGCAGCGCGGCCGTTACCGCCAGTTCCACCAGATCGGCGCCGAGGCACTGGGTTTTGCCGGTGCCGAAGTCGACGCCGAGATGATCCTGCTGGCCGACGCGCTGTGGAAGGTGCTGGGCCTGGCCGATGTGCGCCTGGAACTCAACAGCCTGGGCCAGCCGGACGAGCGCAAGCAGCACCGCGCCGCCTTGATCGCCTATTTCGAGCAGCACGCCGAGCAGCTCGATGAAGACGCGAAGCGCCGCCTGCACAGCAACCCGCTGCGCATCCTGGACACCAAGAACCCGGCCATGCAGGCCCTGGTGGAAGCAGCGCCCAGGCTCATGGATTTCCTGGGTGAGGTTTCACTGGCCCATTTCAACCAGGTGCGCGCCATCCTCGACGCCAGCGGCGTGGCCTACAGTATCAACCCGCGCCTGGTGCGCGGCATGGACTACTACAACCTCACGGTGTTCGAGTTCATCACCACGCGCCTGGGTTCGCAGGGCACCATCTGCGGCGGCGGCCGTTACGACTACCTGATCGAGCAGATCGGTGGCAAGCCGGCGCCCGCCGTTGGCTGGGCCCTGGGCGTGGAGCGTGTGCTGGAGCTGCTCAAGGAGCAGGGTGCCGAGACGGCGCAGCCCGTGCCCGACGCCTACGCCATCATTCCCGACGCGGCGGCCCTGCCGCAGGCCATGACCGTGCTGCAGGCCCTGCGCGCCGCCGGTGTCAGCGTGCTGATGCATGCCGGCACGGGGGAGGGCATGGGCAGCATGAAATCGCAGTTCAAGAAGGCCGACGCCAGCGGCGCACGCCATGCGCTGATCTTCGGCGCCGACGAACTGGCCCGTGGCGAAGTCACCGTCAAGGCGCTGCGCGACGGTGCCGGCGCGCAGACCAGCCATCCCCTGGGGCAGGTGGCCGACTGGGCCCCCCGCCTACAATCCCGCACCTGATCTGAAGAAATCCCATGGCACACCTCGACCTCGACGAACAAGAGCAGCTTGACCAGTTCAAGCATTTCTGGAAGCAGTACGGCGGCCTGATCAGCTGGGGGCTGATCGTGCTGCTGGCCCTCTACGCCGGCTGGAATGGCTGGCAGTACTGGCAGCGCAAGCAGGCCGTGCAGGCCACGGCCCTGTACGAAGAGGTCGAGCGCAGTGCCGCCAGCGGTGATGGCACGCGCCTGGACCGCGCCCTGGCCGACATGAAGGACAAGTTCTCCGGTACCGCGCAAGCACAACAGGCGGGCCTGTTGGCCGCCGCCGTGCATGCCTCGGCCGGCCGCAACGATGCAGCGCGCGCCGCGCTGGCCTGGGTAAGCGAGCAGTCCGGCGACGAAGGTTACAAGGCCGTGGCGCGCCTGCGCCTGGCCGGCCTGTTGCTCGATGCCAAGTCCTATGACGAAGCGCTCAAGCAGCTCGAGGCCACGTTCCCGGCCGAGTTCGCCGCGCTCGCGGCCGATCGCCGTGGTGACGTCTACCTGGCCCAGGGCAAGAAGGCCGAGGCCGGTGCCGAGTACCAGAAGGCCTGGGCGGGCCTGGAGGCCGGCAGCACTTACCGCAACGTGGTCGACGTCAAGCTGGCGTCCCTGGGCCTGGCCCCCGCGGCCGGGGATAAGAAGTGATCCTGTGTTCCCCGGTCCTGCGGCGTGCCTTGCGTGGCGCAGGCGCCCTGGCCCTGAGCGCCTTGTTGCTGGCCTGCTCCAGCACGCCCGTCCGGCCGGATCCGGCCCCCTTGCCGCCCGACCCCAAGCTGCTGGGCCTGCGCCAGGCCTGGAGCGTCGAGATGGGCAAGGTGAGCTTCCCCCTGGTCGTCCAGGCGGTCGGCAACACGGTCGGTGTGGCGTCGGCCGCAGGGCAGGTGCGGCTGCTCGATGCGCGCACCGGCGAGCCGCTGTGGCAGGTTGCCGTGGGCACCTCGCTGAATGCCGGCGTCGGGCACGACGGCCGCATGGCCGCGGTGGTGACGACCGAGAACGAACTGGTAGCCCTGCAGGAAGGGCGCGAACTCTGGCGCCAGCGCATGGCTGCGCCGTCCTACACAGCCCCGCTGGTGGCGGGCGGGCGTGTTTTTGTGCTGGGCGCCGATCGCAGTGTGTCCGCCTACGATGGCCAGAGCGGCCGGCGCCTGTGGAACCAGACGCGCACCGGCGAAGCGCTGGTGTTGCGCCAGCCCGGGGTGCTGACGGCCGTGGGCGACACGCTGGTGGTTGGCCTGTCGGGCCGGCTGGTCGGCATGAATCCGCTCAATGGCAGTTCGCGTTGGGAAGTGCCCATCAGCACACCGCGTGGTACCAATGATGTAGAACGCCTGGTCGACCTGGTGGCCGGCGTGGCACGGCAGGACGCGGTGCTCTGCACGCGCGCCTTCCAGTCCGCCCTGGGTTGCGTGGACGCAGCGCGCGGCGCCTTGCTGTGGAGCAAGCCGGCGGCCGGCGCCTCCGGCCTGAGCGGCGATGCCAGCCTGGTGTTCGGGGTCGAGTTCGACAGCACCGTGCTTGCCTGGCGACGCAGCGACGGCGAACGTGCCTGGAGCATGAACCAGCTGCGTTACCGCAGACTGGGCACACCGCTGCTCCTGGGGCCGGTGCTGGTGGTCGGTGACGACGCCGGCCGGCTGCATTTCCTGTCGCGCACCGATGGTGCACTACAGACCCGCATTGAGACCGATGGTTCGCCCATCATCGCCACGCCCGTCGTGTCGGGCAGCACCCTGGTAGTGGTCACGCGCGACGGCCGCGTCCTGGGCCTGCGACCTGAATAATCAAGAAAGTCCGACATGAAACCCGTCCTGGCCCTGGTGGGCCGCCCCAATGTCGGCAAGTCCACGCTGTTCAACCGGCTGACCAAAACGCGCGACGCCATCGTGGCCGACTACGCCGGCCTCACGCGCGACCGCCACTACGGCAACGGCAAGCAGGGCAAACACGAGTACATCGTCATCGACACCGGCGGCTTTGAGCCCACGGCCGAGGACGGCATCTACAAGGAGATGGCGAAGCAGACGCGCCAGGCCGTGGCCGAGGCCGATGTGGTGATCTTCGTGGTCGATGCGCGCGGCGGCCTGTCAGCGCAGGACCACGACATCGCCAGCTACCTGCGCCGCCTGGGCAAGCCCTGCGTGCTGGTGGCCAACAAGGCCGAGGGCATGACCGATGGCACCCGGCTGGCCGAGTTCTACGAACTGGGCCTGGGGGAGGTCTACCCGGTGTCGGCCGCGCACGGGCAGGGCATCCGCTCGCTGGTGGAGCTGGCGCTGGAGCCGCTGCACCTGAGCGACGAGGACGATACCGAGGAAGAAGAGACGCCCGGTGTGATCAAGCTGGCCGTGGCCGGCCGCCCCAATGTGGGCAAATCCACCCTGATCAACACCTGGCTGGGCGAGGAGCGTCTGGTGGCCTTCGACCTGCCGGGCACCACGCGGGACGCCATCAGCGTGCCCTTCGAGCGCAACGGCCAGAAGTTCGAGCTGATCGACACAGCCGGCCTGCGCCGCAAGGGCAAGGTGTTCGAGGCCATCGAGAAGTTCTCCGTGGTCAAGACCCTGCAGGCCATCGAGTCGGCCAACGTCGTGCTGCTGCTGCTCGATGCCACCCAGGGCGTGACCGACCAGGACGCCCACATCGCCGGCTACATCCTGGAGAGCGGGCGCGCCGTGGTGCTGGCCATCAACAAATGGGACGCGGTGGACGAGTACCAGCGACAGCAGCTGCAGCGCTCCATCGAGACGCGGCTGGCCTTTCTGAAGTTCGCCAACATGCACTTCATCTCGGCCAAGAAGCGCCAGGGCCTGGGCCCGCTGTGGACCTCCATCGCCCAGGCCTACAAGGCTGCAGCTTGCAAGATGTCCACGCCGGTGCTCACGCGCCTGTTGCTGCAGGCCGTACAGTTCCAGAGCCCCCAGCGCGCAGGCATGTTCCGCCCCAAGATGCGTTATGCGCACCAGGGCGGCATGAACCCGCCCGTCATCGTGATCCACGGCAACTCGCTGGAACACGTGCCGGATTCCTACAAGCGGTTCCTCGAAGGCTGGTTCCGCAAGGAATTCGACCTGGTGGGCACGCCGATGCGCATCGAGTTCAAGACTTCGACCAATCCCTACGCCGACAAGGATTCCGACTGACCGGTGGCACCGGCCCCGCTTAGTCCGGATGCAATACTGGGGATACCCCGCTTGTCAAGCGGTCAGCAGGCTGCTGTGATATGGTGACGACTTCCTTACTACTCTTGAACACGGAGAATATCGTGAGCAATAACAAAGGTCAGCTTCTGCAAGACCCCTTTCTGAACACCCTGCGTCGTGAGCACGTGCCGGTGTCCATTTACCTGGTCAACGGCATCAAGCTGCAGGGCCAGATCGAATCTTTCGATCAGTACGTGGTGCTGCTGCGCAACACCGTGACCCAGATGGTCTACAAACACGCCATCTCCACCATCGTGCCGGGCCGTGCCGTGAATTTCGCGGTCGGCGAGGGCGAAGCCCCCAGCGCTTCCTGATGTTTCGGGGGGCGCTTGCCGGGCCCGGGGCCTGCATGTCCACATTGTTCTCCTTCCGGCAGCCTCCTCTTTGACCGCCTTGTCAGATCAGACCCCCGCATTGACTGTCCTGGTCGGGGTGGACTTCGGTCTGCCGCATTTCGACGGTGAACTGGAAGAACTCGGTCTGCTGGCCGAGACTGCCGGCCTGCAGCCGGTTGGCCGCATCACCTGCAAGCGCAAGGCGCCCGACGCGGCGCTGTTTGTCGGCAGCGGCAAGGCCGAGGAAATCAAGCTGCTGGCCCAGCAGCTCGGCGCCAGCGAAATCCTGTTTGACCAGAGTCTGAGCCCGGCGCAGCAGCGCAACCTGGAGCGCACGCTGGAGCTGCCGGTCAACGACCGCACCCTGCTGATCCTGGAAATCTTTGCCCAGCGCGCGCGGTCTCATGAAGGCAAGCTGCAGGTCGAACTGGCCCGCCTGCAGTACCTGAGCACCCGCCTGGTGCGGCGCTGGTCGCACCTGGAACGCCAGACCGGCGGCGCCGGTGTGCGCGGCGGCCCGGGCGAAAAGCAGATCGAGCTGGACCGCCGCATGATCGCCGAGTCCATCAAGCGTACCAAGGAGCGCCTGCACAAGGTCAAGCGCCAGCGCCAGACCCAGCGCCGTCAGCGCGAGCGGCGTGACGCCTTCAATATTTCCCTGGTCGGCTACACCAATGCCGGCAAGTCCACCCTCTTCAACGCCCTGGTGAAGGCCCGTGCCTATGCAGCCGACCAGCTGTTTGCCACGCTGGACACCACCACGCGCCAGCTCTACCTGGGTGAGGCCGGGCGCTCGGTCTCCCTGTCCGACACCGTGGGCTTCATCCGCGACCTGCCGCATGGCCTGATCGATGCCTTCCAGGCCACCCTGCAGGAGGCGGTGGACGCCGACCTGCTGCTGCACGTGGTCGATGCCGCCAACCCGAATTTCCCCGAGCAGATCGCCGAAGTGCAGCGCGTGCTGGCCGAGATCGGCGCCGAGCACATCCCGCAGGTGCTGGTCTTCAACAAGCTTGACGCCCTGGGGCCGGAGCGTCGGCCTGCACGCGTGCAGGACAGCTACGAACTCGACGGCCAGGCCGTGCCGCGCATCTTCGTCAGTGCCCATGACGGGGAGGGCCTGCCCGCCCTGCGCCAGCTGTTGGCCCAGCGCGTCATCGACAGTGCCACCACGCCCCGGGAAACGGCCGAAACCATGGCCGATTTCCCTGACAATCACGCAAGTCCATTCTGATTGGGCACAATGCTGGCGTACCGTTCCATGAGCCGAGATCACAGAGAGATCCAAGAATGAAAATCCATGCACCCGCCTTCCGCTGGGCCGCCTTATGGCCCGGCCGCCTGCGCGGCATGTTCAACCTGAACGACCCGCGCTGGGGTCGAGGTGAGGACAAGCCCTCCGAAGGCCGCCCCGAAACCGGCCGCCCTGAATCCGATGTGCCGCCCCCCCAGGGCCATGGCCGCGGTTCCCGGCCCGGCAACACCCAGGGCCCACCTGATCTCGACGAACTCTGGCGCGACTTCAACCGCAAGCTCACCGGCCTGTTTGGCGGGCGGGGTGGCTCCGGTGGCAGCGGCGGCACGCCGCCCGACATGAAAACGGCAGGTTTCGGTATCGGCCTGATCCTGGCCATCGCGGCCCTGATCTGGCTGGGCACGGGCTTTTTCATCGTGCAGGAAGGCCAGCAGGCCGTCATCACCCAGTTCGGCAAGTACAAGACCACCGTGGGGGCCGGTTTCAACTGGCGCCTGCCGTACCCCATCCAGCGCCATGAGCTGGTCTTCGTGACGCAGATCCGCTCGGTCGACGTCGGCCGCGACGTGGTGATCAAGGCCACCGGCCTGCGCGAGTCGGCCATGCTGACCGAGGACGAGAACATTGTCGAGATCAAGTTCGCCGTGCAGTACCGCCTGAACGACGCACGCGCCTACCTGTTCGAAAGTCGCAACCCGGCCGATGCCGTGGTGCAGGCCGCCGAGACGGCCGTACGCGAGGTGGTGGGCAAGATGAAGATGGACTCTGCCCTGTCCGAGGAGCGCGACCAGATCGCCCCGCGTGTGCGCAAGCTCATGCAGGACATCCTGGACCGCTACAAGGTCGGCATCGAGGTGGTGGGCATCAACCTGCAGCAAGGTGGCGTGCGTCCGCCCGAGCAGGTGCAGGCCGCCTTCGACGACGTGCTCAAGGCCGGCCAGGAGCGCGAGCGCCTGAAGAACGAGGCCCAGGCCTATGCCAACGACGTGGTGCCGCGTGCCATCGGTACCGCATCGCGCCTGAAGGAAGAGGCTGAAGGTTACAAGTCCCGCATCGTGGCCCAGGCCCAGGGTGACGGGCAGCGCTTCCGCTCGGTGCTGACCGAGTACCAGAAGGCACCCCAGGTCACGCGTGACCGCCTCTACCTGGAATCCATGCAGGAGATCTACGGCAACGTGACCAAGGTGCTGGTGGATTCGAAGCAGGGCTCCAACCTGCTGTACCTGCCGCTGGACAAGATCATGCAGCTCAGTGGTGACGCAACGGCCGCGCCGCTCATGCAGGGCGCCGCGCCCGGCCTGGCAACGCCGCAGCAGTTGCCGTCCGCTGTCGATGCGCGCTCGCGCGAGAACCTGCGTTCGCGTGAACGTGAAACCCGATAAGGAGACCCCCATGAACCGTATCGGATTCATCCTTTCCTCCCTGCTGGTGCTGCTGGCACTGGCCAGTTCCATGCTGTTCGTGGTCGACCAGCGCCAGTTCGGCGTGGTCTATGCCCTGGGCCAGATCAAGGAAGTCATCACGGAGCCCGGCCTCAACATCAAGTTGCCGCCCCCGTTCCAGAACGTGAGCTACATCGACAAGCGCCTGCTCACGCTCGACAGCAGCGACACCGAGCCCATGCTCACTGCCGAGAAGCAGCGTGTGGTGATCGACTGGTATGTGCGCTGGCGCATCAGCGAGCCCACCGAGTACATCCGCAACGTGGGCCTCAACGAGTCCGCCGGTGCCAGCCAGCTCAACCGCGTGGTGCGCAACGCCTTCCAGGAAGAGATCAACAAGCGCACCGTCAAGGAGCTGCTGTCGCTCAAGCGCGAAGCCCTGATGTCCGACGTCAAGGACGAGGTGCTCAAGGCCGTGCGCGGCGACAAGCCCTGGGGCATCGACGTGGTGGACGTGCGCATCACCCGCGTGGACTATGTGGAGGCGATCACCGAGTCGGTCTACCGCCGTATGCAGGCCGAGCGCACCCGCGTGGCCAACGAACTGCGCTCCACCGGCGCGGCCGAGGGCGAGAAGATTCGCGCCGACGCCGACCGCCAGCGTGAGGTCACAGTGGCCAACGCCTACCGCGACGCGCAGAAGGTCAAGGGCCAGGGCGATGCCCAGGCCGCCTCGATCTATGCCGAGGCCTTCGGCCGTGACCCGCAATTTGCCCAGTTCTACCGCAGCCTGGAGGCCTACAAGGCCAGCTTTGCCAACAAGAGCGACGTGATGGTGCTGGACCCCAGCAGCTCGGAGTTCTTCAAGGTCTTCCGCGGCCAGGGCCAGGCGCCCAGGAAATAAGGCGTGGCAACCACGTGACAGCCGACGCCTTCTGGCTGGCGATGGCCCTCGTTCTGGTGATCGAGGGCCTTTTTCCTTTTATCTCGCCCGGCGGCTGGCGCCGCATGTTCAGCCAGATCCTGTCCCTGAGCGACGGCCAGATCCGGTTTTTCGGTCTGTGCAGCATCCTGTCCGGCCTGTTATGGCTGGTCTGGCTGCAACTCTAAAAAACGCGTCTGATTTTTACCGGTCCTAACACCGGTAAAATCACGTTTTTAACAGCTCCCCCTTTCCCATGTCCGCCTGGCTCCTGCCGGATCACATTGCCGATGTCCTGCCTTCCGAGGCCCGCCACATCGAGGAACTGCGCCGCGACCTGCTCGACATGGCGCGTTGTTATGGCTATGAGCTGGTCATGCCGCCGCTGCTCGAGCATCTCGCCTCGCTGCTCACCGGCACCGGCCAGGCGCTCAACCTGCAGACCTTCAAGCTGGTCGACCAGCTCTCGGGCCGCTCCATGGGCCTGCGCGCCGACACCACGCCCCAGGTCGCCCGCATCGACGCCCATCTGCTGAACCGCCGCGGTGTGGCCCGCCTGTGCTACTGCGGCCCGGTGGTGCACACGCGCCCGGCCAGCCCGCACGCCACGCGCGAGCCGCTGCAGTTCGGTGCCGAAATCTATGGCCATGCCGGCCCCGAGGCCGACCTCGAAGCGCTGCAACTCGCGCTGGACTGCCTCAAGGCGGCCCGCCTTCCGAACTACACCGTGGATCTGGCTGACGTGCGCATCGTCAGTGCCCTGCTCGAAGGCGTTCCGGCCGATGCCGAGACCCTGGCTGCGATCCACGCGGCCCTGGCCGCCAAGGATGTGTCGGCGCTGACCCAGCTCACCGCTGCCTTTCCTGCCGCTTCCCGCCAGGGCCTGCTGGCCCTGCCGCGCCTCTATGGCGATGCGACCGTGCTGGACGAGGCCCGCAAGATCCTGCCGGCGCTGCCCGCGATACACCAGGCGCTGGACGGCCTGAAGTGGCTGGCTGGCCAGCTCGAGGGCACCACCCTGGGCTTCGATCTGGCCGATCTGCGCGGTTATGCCTATTACAGCGGCATGCGCTTCGCGGTGTATGCCGAAGGCGTGAGCGACGCGCTGCTGCGCGGCGGCCGTTATGACGAGGTGGGGGCCGTGTTCGGGCGCAAGCGTCCGGCCGTGGGCTTCAGCCTGGATCTCAAGACCCTGGTGGGTGCGGTGCCGGCGCGCGAGCTGCGGGCGGCCATACGAGCGCCCTGGAGCGAATCCGCCTCCCTGCGCGCGGCCATCGCCCGCCTGCGCAAGGAGGGCGAAACCGTGGTCTGCGTGCTGCCCGGCCACGAAAGCGAGATCGACGAATTCCATTGCGACCGCGAGCTGACCGATGTGGCCGGTCGCTGGGTCGTCAGCGCCATCTGAGCGCCTTTATCCATTCAAGCGCTTCTTCGAGTACATCTGACATGAATACAACCAAAGGTCGTAACGTCGTCGTCGTGGGCACCCAGTGGGGTGACGAGGGCAAGGGCAAACTGGTCGACTGGCTCACCGAGTTCTCCCAGGGTGTGGTGCGTTTCCAGGGCGGCCACAACGCCGGCCACACGCTGGTCATCAACGGCGTCAAGACCGCCTTGCACCTGATCCCCAGCGGCATCATGCGCGCCGGCATCAAGTGCTACATCGGCAATGGCGTGGTGCTCTCGGCGGCCAAGCTGTTCGAGGAGATCGAGGGCCTGGAGCGCGCCGGTGTCGAGGTGCGCTCGCGACTGCGCATCAGCGAGGCCTGCCCGCTGATCCTGCCTTTCCACGTGGCGCTGGACGTGGCCCGTGAAGCCGCGCGCGAGCAGGGCGGTTCCGAGAAGATCGGCACCACCGGCCGCGGCATCGGCCCGGCCTACGAGGACAAGATCGCCCGCCGGGCCCTGCGTGTGCAGGACCTGAAATACCCCGAGCGCTTCGCCGCCAAGCTCAAGGAACTGCTGGCCCTGCACAATCATGTGCTGAGCACTTTCCTGGGTTCGAAGAAATTCACCTTCGGCGACGCGCTCAAGCCCTACATGAAGGACGGCGAGGTCCAGTTCGAGCCGGTCTACGCCGAGGCCATGCGCCACGCCGAACTGCTCAAGCCCATGATGGCCGACGTCTCGCGTGAACTGAACGACGCCAACAGCAAGGGCGCCAACCTGCTGTTCGAAGGCGCGCAGGGCACGCTGCTCGACGTCGACCACGGCACCTACCCCTACGTCACCTCCAGCAACTGCGTGGCCGGCAATGCCGCCGCCGGCGCCGGCGTGGGCCCGGGCATGCTGCATTACATCCTGGGCATCACCAAGGCCTATTGCACCCGCGTGGGTGGTGGTCCTTTCCCGACCGAGCTGGACTGGGAAACCCCCGGTACCCCGGGTTACCACATGAGCACCGTGGGCGCCGAAAAGGGCGTGACCACCGGCCGCTCGCGCCGCTGCGGCTGGTTCGATGCCGCGCTGCTCAAGCGCTCGGCCCAGGTCAACGGCCTGACCGGCATGTGCCTGACCAAGCTGGACGTGCTCGACGGCCTCAAAGAGCTGCTGCTGTGCACAGGCTACGAGCTGGACGGCGAGATCACCGACATCCTGCCCATGGGCGCCGAGGAGATCGCGCGCTGCAAGCCCATCTACGAAACCCTGCCCGGCTGGACCGAGAGCACGGTGGGCGTGACGCAGTACGACAAGCTGCCGGCCAATGCGCGTCTGTACCTGCAGCGTATCGAGCAGGTCACCGGTGTGCCCATCCACATCATCTCGACCAGCCCGGACCGTGACCACACGATCATGATGCGCCATCCCTACGTGGCGTAAAGCCTTCATTCCCCCTGGCAATAAGCTATAAAAAGAGGAGCAACCGGATGTTGACGGAAGATGGCAAGCACCTGTACGTGAGTTACGTCGAGTACCACAACCTGATCGAGAAACTGGCCATCAAGGTGCACCAGTCGGGCTGGCAGTTCGACACCATCCTGTGCCTGGCACGCGGTGGCATGCGCCCGGGCGACATCCTCTCGCGCATCTTCGAGAAACCCCTGGCCATCATGTCCACCAGTTCCTACCGTGCCAATGCCGGCACCACGCAGGGGCACCTGGACATCGCCAAGTTCATCACCACCCCGCAGGGCGAGATCGCCGGCCGTGTGCTGCTGGTCGACGACCTGGCCGACTCCGGCCATACGCTGGCGGCGGTGGTCGGTCTGCTGCGCGACAACTACCCGCCCATCACCGAACTGCGCACGGCCGTGCTCTGGACCAAGGCGCTGTCCACCTTCCACGCCGACTACTCGGTCGAGTACCTGCCCACGAATCCCTGGATCCACCAGCCTTTCGAGAGCTATGACCGCCTGCGTCCGGCCGAACTGCTGGCGAAGTGGAAAGTCTGACATAGGCTCACCCCCAGGCTGCGCGCACTTCGTGTCGCTCCGCCACCCCCCTTGCAGGGGGCGCACCCAGCGGCCCGGCAAAGCAGGTTCCGAGGGTGCCCGCGAATAAGTCCTTTCTATCCGCTGTGTCGCGCTATGCTCGGCGTACCTTGATATCCAAGGCTGCAATATGAGTGACAAGACCACCGGCCTGATCCACCATCCCTACACCCCCCCGGAGGGCTTTGCCGCGCCGCAGCCCGGTGTGTTCAAGGCCTCCACCGTCTTTTTCCCCAACGTGGCCGCCATGCGCAGCCGCGAGTGGAAGGACAAGACCGGCTACACCTACGGACTGCACGGCACCCCCACCAGTTACCTGCTGGAAGAGCGGCTCGCCACGCTCGAAGGCGGTGCGCAGTGCCTGCTGGTGCCCAGTGGCCTGGCCGCCATTGCCACGGTGGCCCTGTCCCTGCTCAAGAGCGGCGACGAAGTGCTGCTGCCCGACAATGCCTACGGCCCCAGCAAGGCGCTGGCCAACGGTGAACTCAAGGACTGGGGCATCACCCACCAGTGCTACGACCCCATGGATCCGCAGGACCTGGCGCGCCGCATCAGCCCCAGGACGAAACTCGTCTGGCTCGAAGCGGCCGGTTCGGTCACGATGGAGTTTCCTGACCTGCGCGAGCAGCTGCGCATCTGCCGTGCCGCTGGTGTCCTGTGCGCGCTGGACAACACCTGGGGCGCCGGCCTGGCCTTCAACGCCTTTGAACTCGGGGACGGGCAGGGCGTGGACATCTCGATCCACGCGCTCACCAAATACCCCAGTGGTGGCGGTGACGTGCTGATGGGCTCCATCGTCACGCGCGACCCCCAACTGCACATCCGCCTCAAGCTCACCCACATGCGCCTGGGCCTGGGCGTGGGCATGAACGACGTGGAGGCCGTGCTGCGCGCACTGCCCAGCATGGTCCTGCGCTACCGCGAACACGACCGCACGGCGCGCGCGCTGGCCCGCTGGTGCCAGGGCCGCCGCGAAGTGGCGCAGGTGCTGCACCCGGCGCTGCCGGGCGCGCCCGGCCACGCGCACTGGCGGGCCTTGTGCGGTGCGGAAGAGGGCAAGGCCGCCGGTCTCTTCAGCGTGATCTTTCACGAGCGCCACAGCGCCGCGCAGGTGGACGCCTTCTGCGACGCGCTGCGCCTGTTCAGGCTGGGCTACAGCTGGGGCGGCCCCACCAGCCTGGTCGTGCCCTACGAGCTGGCCGGCATGCGCCAGGGTTGGCCGGCCCATCTGGCGCGCGGCACCCTGGTGCGTTTCTCCACCGGCCTGGAGGCCGTCGAGGACCTGCAGGCGGACCTGGCGCAGGCACTGGACGCGCTCGCCTGACTCGATACCCCTGGCGGCATTGGTGTTTTCCTGACTAGGCAGCCAGGGTGCGGCTCGTTAGTCTTGTCCCCCATGAGCGAGAACAGCCACAACGCCGACCCCGGCCTGCCCGTCAACCCCGCGCCCTATGTGCCGCCGCCCCCGGTGGGGCCCCGGCGTGAGATCGTGGCCCTGGGCTTCGGTGACCCCTTCCGCTGGCTGGCGCGCGGCTGGCGCGACCTGACGGCCGAGATGGGCATCGCGCTGTTCTACGGCATGTGTTTCTGGGCCATGGCGCTCACGCTGGGCGCGGTGTTCCGCTACAAACCCGAGTACGCCATGTCCATCGTCTCGGGCTGCCTGCTGGTCGGGCCCTTCCTGGCCCTGGGCCTGTACGAGGTGAGCCGGCGGCGCGAGTTGGGTCTGACGCCCGACCTGGGCGCCTCGCTGACCTGCTGGGACGCGCGCATCGGCAGCATGGGCCTGCTGGTGCTGGTGCTGGTCGTGCTGGAGCTGCTCTGGGGCCGTGCTTCGCTGGTGGTGTTTGCGGTCTTCTTCAACACCGGCATGCCGTCCACGGCCGGCGTGCTGCAGGCCATCTTCAATCCCGAGAACTGGGAATTCGTGACGGTCTACCTGGTGGTGGGCGGTGTCTTCGCCGGCCTGGTGTTCGCCACCTCGGTTGTTTCCATCCCCATGATCCTGGACCGTGACACCGACGCCATCTCGGCCTCGCTCACCAGCATCCAGGTCTTTTTCACCCATCTGCCGGTGCTGCTGCTATGGGGGGCGCTGATCACGGCCCTGGTCACCATCGCCCTGATCCCCTGGGGTCTGGGCCTGCTGCTGATCGGGCCCTGGCTGGGGCACGCGAGCTGGCATGCCTACCGTGGATCGGTGCGTTGGCTGGACTAACTGCCTGTCACCTCCGTTCGGGCTGAGCCTGTCGAAGCCCTGGGCAACATGCTGGTTTGGACGGGGTGCGTTTCGACAAGCTCAACGCGAACGGACAGGCGCAGCGTTGACTTAAGATCAGGCCATGCCCGACGCTTTCCTCGAATGCCACCACCTCGTCAAACGCTACGGCGAGGCCACGGTCGTCAATGACCTGAGTTTTGCCATCCGTCCCGGTGAGTGCCTGGGCGTGATCGGCCCCAACGGCGCCGGCAAGACCACCACCCTGCGCATGTGCCTGGGCCTGAGCACGCCTGACAGCGGCCACGTCGAGGCCTTCGGCCTGCGCATGCCGGCCGACGCCCACGCCATCAAGGCCCAATTGGGCGTGGTGACCCAGTTCGACTCGCTCGACCCTGATTTCACCTGCGCCGAGAACCTGATGGTCTTCGGCCGTTATTTCGGCATGAAGACGGCGGACATCCGCGCGCGCATTCCCGGCCTGCTGGAGTTCGCCGCGCTCTCGCACAAGGCCGACGCCAAACCCGGCCAGCTCTCGGGTGGCATGCGCCGCCGGCTCAGCCTGGCGCGCGCCCTGGTGAACGACCCACGCCTGCTGCTGCTCGACGAGCCCACCACCGGCCTGGACCCGCAGGCCCGCCACCTGATGTGGGAGCGCCTGCAGCAGTTGATGCAGCAGGGCAAGTCCATCCTGCTCACGACCCACTTCATGGACGAGGCCGAGCGCCTGTGCGACCGCCTGCTGGTCATCGACCACGGCCGCAAGATCAGCGAAGGCACGCCGCGCGAGCTGATCGCCCAGCATCTGGAGCCCGATGTGGTCGAGGTCTACGGCGGTGATGCGCTTGCCTTGAGCAGCGGCCCGCTGCGCGCCCTGGCCAGCCGGGTCGAGGTCAGCGGCGAGACGGTGTTTTTCTACACACAGGATGCCGCGCCGCTCATGCAGGCCCTGGCGCACGACCACAGCGTGCGCAGCCTGCACCGGCCCGCCAACCTGGAGGACCTCTTCCTGAAAATGACCGGCCGTCAGATCCGGGAGGACGCTTGATGAACAACATGATGCGCTGGTGGCCCGTGTTTCTGCGCAACCTGCTGGTCTGGCGCAAGCTGGCCATTCCCAGCCTGGTGGGCAACATCGCCGAGCCGCTGATGTGGCTGGTGGCCTTCGGTTACGGCCTGGGCGCGCTGGTGGGCAGCGTGCCGCTGGGTCAGCAGCAGGTGCCCTACATCCTCTTCCTGGCCAGCGGCTCGATCTGCATGAGCGCCATGAACGCGGCCAGCTTCGAGGCGCTGTACTCGGCCTTCTCGCGCATGCACGTGCAGAAGACCTGGGACAGCATCATGAACGCGCCCATCGCCCTGCGTGACGTGCTGCTGGCCGAGATGCTGTGGGCCGCCTTCAAGTCGCTGTTCTCCGTCACGGCCATCCTGGGCGTGATGCTGGCGCTGGACATCAGCCGCAGCCCCATGCTGCTGCTGGCCTGGCCCATCCTGCTGCTGGCCGGCATCACCTTCAGCTGCCTGGCGCTGATCTTCAACGCCCTGGCCAAGGGTTACGACTTCTTCACCTACTACTTCACGCTGTTCCTCACGCCCATGATGTTCCTCAGCGGCGTGTTCTTCCCGCGCGACAACCTGCCGCCCCTGCTGCAGCACGTCTCGGCCTGGCTGCCGCTGACCCAGGCGGTGGAACTGGTGCGCCCGCTGTTCCTCGGGCAGTGGCCGCAGGACGTGCTGCTGCACCTGGGGGTGCTCGTCCTGTACGCGCTGGTGGCCTGGTTCATCGCGCTGGCCCTCACGCGGCGGCGTTTCCGGGGCTGAGCACACCGTTTTCAGAGCCAGCGTAGCCTTGGGCGCCGCGAACTGCTAGAGTGCGCCCATACGACTGGAAGGAAGAACGTGGTCACACCCAATTACGGATACGAAAAGCGACAGAAAGAACTGGCCAAAAAGCGCAAGAAGGAAGACAAGCTCAAGGAAAAGGCCCAGCGCAAGCTGACCGGGCAGCCGGAGGACGGCAGCCCGGCCGAGGACGGCGCCGAGCCCACGGCGTCCGACGCGCCGGATGCCGGCCAGGGCACACAAGCCTGAGGCCTGTCGCGCCAAACTTCCGCGGGGCGCTGCACGCACTATGGGCTGGCTCATCACCAAATACCTGCTGACCGCCGCCGTGGTGGTGGGGGTGTCCGAAATGGCCCGGCGCAGTGACCGCCTGGGCGGCCTGCTCGCCGCGCTGCCCCTGGTCACCGTCCTGACGCTGGTTTGGCTCTACGTTGACAAACAGCCGGCCCAGAAGATCGCCAACCACGCCTGGTACACCTTCTGGTACGTGCTGCCCACCCTGCCCATGTTCCTGGCCTTTCCGGCGCTGCTGCCGCGCCTGGGCTTCTGGCCCACGCTGCTGGCGGGTGTGCTCATCTCCCTGGTCTGCTTCGGCCTGCTGGCGCTGCTGCTGCGGCGCTACGGCATCGAACTGTTTTAGCCGGGGATGCAGTCGCAGCCATGAGCGGACGGATCCGCTGGCGCCTGGGCGCCGTCATATGCAGCGTGTTGCTGCTGGCCGCCTGTACCACGCAACCCGCCACGCCCGCCGGCGAAACACCGCCGGAGCAGGGTCGCGCGCCCGATGCAGCGGGCAAGCCCGGTCTCATCGCCCAGTCCGGTGTGGTGCAGACCGCCACCCAGCCGCTGAACGACCTGAACCTCATGAAGAGCCGCATCCCGCCTGTGTTGACGGCGGCGCAGCAGGGGCCCTATGCCGTGCCGGCCGACAGCAGCTGTGCCGCGCTGCAGCTCGAGCTGCTGGCGCTCGATCTCGCCCTGGGCCCGGACATCGACGCCAGCGCCACAGGGGGCAGCGATCCAGGCCTGATGGGCAAGGCGGTGGATTTCGTCGGTGACGCGGCCATGGACTCAGTGCGGGGTACCGTCAACTCGGTGGTCGACGGGGTCATCCCCTTGCGCAGTTGGGTGCGCAAGCTCAGCGGTGCCGAGCGTTATTCCAGGGCCGTGGCGGCCGCCATCCGGGCCGGCACGGCGCGCCGGCCCTACCTCAAGGGCTGGGCCCGGGCCTCGGGCTGCGTGGAAGGCCCGCCTGCGCCCCCCAAGCCCAAGGTCGAAGCCAAGCCTGAAGATAAAGCCGAAGCGAAATCCGAACCTTGAACCCTGACGCCGAGATCCTGGCCTGCATGGCGGCCATCGCCTGGATGGTGCCGCGTTATTTCTGAGCCGCAGGTGGGCTGGCCGCGCCCTGCAGCATCTGCGTGGCGAGCGCCTGCATGGCCGCCACCGAGCGGTCCTTGGGGCTGATGTCCTGCGCGCTGCCGAACTGCTTGAAGTTGCGCGCCATGGACTGCAGGTAGACCGGGTCGTAGTGCGTGAGCAGCAGGTCGCGTACCACGTCTTCGAGGCGGCCGCTGCGCACCTGGGCCTTCCAGCCTTCCACCACCTGCTTGCCCTTGAGCTCGGTCAGCGCGTCCAGGCGTTCGCAGAAAGCCTCGCGGTTCTGCACGAAGAAGTCGTAGTCCTCCAGCAGCAGGGCCACGCGTTCCTCGTCGGGCAGTTGCAGGTTTAGGCAGGGGCTGGCGCGCATGGCCTCGATCAGCGCGGCCGGCACGGCCACGTTGCCCACCTTCTTGCTTTCGCTCTCGACGTAGACCGGGCGCTTGGGGGCAAAGCGGCGCAGTGCGTCCCAGATGCGGGTGTCGAATTCCTTTTGCGTGGGCTGGGCCAGGCCCGGAATAGCGCCCAGCACAGAGCTGCGGTGGTTGGCCAGGGCCTCCAGGTCCAACACCTGGCCACCGGCCGCCTGCAGGGCCTGCAGCAGCCGCGTCTTGCCCGAGCCCGTGGTGCCGCAGACCACGCGCCAGTCGAACAGGGGGGCCAGGCGCGGGATGTCCAGCAGCAGCGCGGCGCGAAAGGCCTTGTAGCCGCCCTCGACGATCGTCACGCGAAAACCGATCTCGCTCAGGATCAGGCTCAGCGAGCCGCTGCGCTTGCCGCCGCGCCAGCAATAGGTGAGCGGCTTCCAGTCTTTCGGCTTGTCGATCACCTCGCGCTCGATGTGCGCGGCGATATTGCGCGCGGCCAGCGCACCGCCGCGTTTCTTGGCCTCGAAGGCGTTGACCTGCTTGTAGAGCGTGCCGATGTCGTGGCGCTGCTGGTTGTCCAGCGTGGGCCAGTTCACGGCGCCGGGCAGGTGGTCCTCGGCGTATTCGTTTTCGCTGCGGGCGTCGATGACGGTGTCGAAGCTGTCGAGCTGTCGCAGGGCCTCCTCGGCGCTGATCGTGAAAAGGGGCATCAGAGGAGCTTCTTGAGTTCGGGCCAGACGTTGTCCAGCATCCGGGGCTGGGCCTCGGCCGTGGGGTGGATGCGGTCGGGCTGGAACAGCCGCGTCGGGTCAGGCCCGTCGGCCACGCCTTTCAGGAAGAAGGGCACCAGGCTTGCCTTCTCGCTGCGTGCCACCTGCTGGTAGAGCCCGGCAAAACGGCGTCCGTAGTCGGCGCCGTAGTTGGGTGGCATCTGCATGCCCAGCAGCAGCACGCGTGCGCCGGCTTTTTTCGATTGCTGGGTCATCCACTCCAGGTTGGCGCGTGTGGCGTCCAGCGCCAAGCCGCGCAGCGCGTCGTTGCCGCCGAGTTCGATGATCACGTGCGTGGGCTGATGCTGGGCCAGCAGGGCGGCCAGGCGCGAGCGCCCGCCAAAGGTGGTCTCGCCGCTGATGCTGGCATTGACTACGCGCACCGCCTGCTTCTCCGCGGCCAGGCGCTGCTCCAGCAAGGCCACCCAGCCGCTGCCGCGCGGCAGGCCGTATTCGGCACTCAGCGAGTCACCGAGCACCAGCACCGTGCGGGCCTTGGCCGCGGGGGATAACCCCAGGAAACCGCCCAGCAGGGCTGCCGCGATACAGTAGCGACGCAAGAAAGAAAACTTCATGTCCGAACCCATCATTTCCGTGGAACATGTGCTCAAGTCGGTCACCGACTCGACGGGCACGCTCGATATTTTGCGCGATATCCATTTCAGCGTCCCGCCACGCCAGACCCTGGCCATCGTCGGCGCCTCGGGGTCCGGCAAAAGCACGCTGCTGTCCATCATGGCCGGGCTGGACACGCCCTCCAGCGGCACGGTGCGCCTGGACGGTCAGGACATGTTCGCGCTGAACGAAGACGACCGTGCCGCGCTGCGCGCGCAGAAGCTCGGTTTCGTGTTCCAGAGCTTCCAGCTGCTGGGTCACCTGACCGCGCTGGAAAACGTGATGCTCCCGCTGGAACTGGCCGGCCGCAAGGACGCGCGCAAGGCCGCCACCGAGATGCTGGACCGCGTGGGCCTGGGCCAGCGCCTGGGGCATTACCCGAAGGTCTTGAGCGGCGGCGAGCAGCAGCGTGTGGCCCTGGCGCGGGCCTTCGTGGTGCAGCCCGCCGTGCTGCTGGCCGACGAGCCCACGGGCAGCCTGGACTATGCGACCGGCGAGACCGTGATGGAGCTGATGTTTGCGCTGAACCGCGAGCAGGGCACGACCCTGGTGCTGGTGACGCATGACACGGGGATAGCGCAGCGGTGCGAGCGAAGGATCACGATTGAGGCGGGAAGGGCGAGCGGGTAAACATATCAGCAGTGGCAGATGGTATGTGGTCCAAGCGCACCATTACTCCATTAAGCGAAACCAGTCGCGAACAGTGAGCTGCAGCCGTAGCTCTTCATCTTCTGCGAGTGGGCTGCAGTGAGCAATCGGGTTGCGGAGAGCATTGAGACTCGCCATAACCTTTTCGACAGCTTTCTTGCTGTTGAAGAGGCCACCAAAAATATCCCAGTTTGACGCGATGATTACGGATAGTTCTCCGAACGTCGTGTAATCCAATTCGTCAAGAGAACGTCGAGTTACTCCTGCATCGAGTTCCTTTTGTACCCGGTTTTTGACGTCTGCTTGAATATTGGGTGGGACACGTGACGAATTCCACCAGTCTTCGCGTTTCTCTGCAGCCTCGATCGTTTGAGCTACCAGTTCGCGAATCGACTTCTCTAGTGAATAGAAGACTTCGTAGTGTTTCGCCATCGCAGCGGCCTCGGTTCGTACTGCCGCATCAAACTGCGGGTAGTACACATCCTCAACAGTCTGGGGGGCGGAAGGCAAATGACCAAATTCAATCCCGTGAGTTCGGCCGATTCGCCCCAAGTCCTCGGCAAGCATCTGATTAGTCATGCCGAAGGCCTTAAGGCGTTCAAGTACAGACTTATTCATTGCCGGATAGCAGATGCTCTTTGAGACTGCGGAAGATTGCGTTGAATACGGCTTGGTCGGCTGTCGCTGGCAGATTTAAGTTGATCGTGTATGAGAGATTCAATCCGACTTGCCCGTTACCAGTTTGAGGCACTGGAAGCCTTACCGGCTGTGAAATCGCCTCTGAATCGGGCTGCTGCTCGTTGACGTCGTTCGTGGCTTCGGAAGCATCGAAGCTGGCAAAACCCTTCAAGGCTTTGATGGATGACAAAGTTAGCGATGCCGCTCGATTGTCAGCTTCGACGCCAGTCACTTGAACGATTAATGCCAGAAGGTCCTTGTCTGAAAGTTTGTAGAAGTATTCGTTCGCTTGAAGCAAATCTTTGTATCCAAGCCGAATTGCATCTGCAACAGCCGTTCCACCCGTCGCTGGATTCCGAAATCTTCGATATAGATCTGTAGGCGCTCCATCCGATCCGACAAAGCCAATGCGCTTAAGAAACGGCGGTATGCTGCTTCCCGTCCCTCCTTTGATTTGGAGCATTGTTGTGACAAAGTCTTTTGTCACGCGCCCTGGAGTGGCAGCAGCACGAATTTTCTCTAGAGCGGTCTTTATTGATCCTGGGGCGGCAACGTATGGAAGATTTGCTGACACATGTGCTCCTATGATTGACGTTTGTTCAAGATTCTGTAGCCAGTCAATGTCCGTTGACTATCCCCCAAAAGAGGGATGCAACCACACCTTCCATATCCTGCTGCTCCGCAGCAAGCTGGGATAATCCCCCCATGTCCTCCCCCAAAGTCCTGTTCGGCTTCCACGCCGTCGGCGTGCGCCTGAAGACGGCGCCGCAATCCATCATCGAGATCTATTTCGAGCCAACCCGGCGCGACGCGCGCATGCGCCAGTTCCTGGAAAAGGCCAAGGAGGCCAATGTGCGCCTGATCGAGGCCGACGGCATGCGCCTGGCCAAGCTGGCCGGCAGCCACGGCCACCAGGGTGTGGCGGCACGCGTGGAGGCGCTGGCCCAGGTGCATTCGCTGGACGATCTGCTGGACTCGTTGACCGAGCCGCCCCTGCTGCTGGTGCTCGATGGCGTGACGGACCCGCACAACCTGGGCGCCTGCCTGCGCGTGGCCGACGGGGCCGGGGCGCATGCGGTGATCGCGCCCAAGGACCATGCGGTGGGCGTTAACGCCACCGTGGCCAAGGTGGCCAGCGGCGCGGCCGAGACGGTGCCGTATTTCATGGTGACCAACCTCGCGCGCACCCTGGGTGAGCTGAAAGAACGCAACATCTGGTGCATCGGCACCAGCGACGATGCGCCCAAGACCATCTACCAGGTGGACCTCAAGGGCCCCACGGCCCTGGTGCTGGGCGCCGAAGGCGAGGGCATGCGGCAGCTCACGCGCAAGACCTGCGACGAGCTGGTGGGCATACCGATGAAGGGCGCGGTGGAAAGCCTGAACGTCTCGGTGGCCAGCGGCGTGTGTTTGTACGAAGCTTTGCGGCAACGCGGTTAATTGCCGACTTGCCAAACACAACGGCCCTCATGAGGGCCGTTGTTGTTGATGGAGGCCAGTTCAGGCCGTGACGTCGAGCAGGGTGCCGCTGAGCTGGCTCAGGGTGTTGATGTTGCGGCGGGTGGTGGGCGGGTTGCTGGGGGGCTGGCGCGGCTCGCTGCTTTCCAGGCCGCGCACCTTCTCGTCGGAGCGCACGGATTCGCTGCGGGCCGTCTGCGTCTGCTGCTCCAGCCGGGCCACGCGGTCGGCGGCCTGTGCCGCCTCCTGCCGGGCCTGCTGCAGCTGCGCCCGGTACTGGCTCAGCTGGGCCTGCACGCTGGGCGTGCTGCCGTTGAGGGCTGAGAGCGGGAGGGCCATGAGGGCACCGATCGGGCGTTCAGGCCCGTTCGTTCACGAGCCGACCGGTGGTCTGGCCCTGGGTGTTGACCACGGGTTCGCGCTGGCGGGCTTCGCGCTCGGCGGCCTGGGTGGCCTGGCTCTCGCGCTGCGACTGCTCGTTCTGCACACGCTGCTGCTCGGCGCGGAACTCCTGGGCGCGATTGGGGGCGCTGCTGCGCGCGGGCGTGGAAACGGGGGTGCTGGAGGAAATGCCTTCGGTCGCCATGGTGGACTCCGGGTTAGTGTTGCTGAAATTTTAGTCAGGTTCGGGGGCCTGTCAACCGCCTTCCGCCCGGCGGTTCTGTGGGGATCAGCCAGCCAGCGAGGCGTCCGGGCGGCAGGCTTCAGCGCGACATCGCCCGCCGCAGCGCGTAGGACAGCACATCGACCAGGGCCACCAGCAGGAACATCGCGATCAGGATCGAGCTGGTTTCGCGCATATGGAACAGGCCCATGTGGAAGGCCAGCATCTGGCCGAGGCCGCCAGCCCCCACCACGCCCAGCACGGCGGCAGCGCGGATGTTGTTCTCCCAGCGGTACAGGGTGTAGGACAGCAGCTGCGGCAGGATCTGCGGCAGCGTTGAATACAAAAATACCCGGCCCTCCGGCACGCCCTGCGTGCGCAGCGCGAAGGAGGGGCCCGGTGGTGCGTTCTCGATGGCCTCCGCAAACAGCCGGCCCAGCACGCCCGTGGTGTGCAGCGCCAGCGCCAGCGTGCCGGCGAATGGCCCCAGCCCCGCCGATATCAGCAGCAGCGCGGCCCACACCAGCTCGGGGATGGAACGCAGCGCGTTGAGCACAAGCCGTGTCGGTGCGCGGGCCAGCGCGCGGTCGTCGGCATGGGTACGGCTGGCGGGCAGAGCCAGCAGCAGGCCGCCCACCACCGCCAGCAGGGTGCCGAGCGCGGACATCGCCAGGGTCTCCAGGCTGGCGACCGCGAGTTTGCTCAGGAAGCGCAGGTCAGTGGCTGGCACCAGAAGTTCGCCGAGGAACTTGCCCATCCTTTGCGCAGCGTCCAGCGAGAAGAACTTCGTCCATTGCAGGTCGAGCGTGACGAAGCTGGCAACGACCAGCGCGAGGGTAGCAGCCACGATCCAGCACGCCATGCAGCGCGCATGGAAGATGGGCGGAGGCACCTTGAAGGGCTGGTGGCCTGCTGGATCGATGCCTGGCGTGGGCGTGTTCATCCGAGCGCCTTGCGCAGGCCGCTGCTGGCCAAGTCGGCCAGCCAGACGAGGCCGATGAACACCAGCAGCATCGTGCTCACCTCGCTGCCGTTGAACATCTTCATCGAGGTGTCCATCTGCTGGCCAAGTCCGCCGGCGCCGACAAAGCCGAGCACCGCGGAGGAGCGGATCGCACATTCCCAGCGGTACACCGTGTAGCTGGTCAGTTCGGCGGAATTCTGCGGCAGCAGGCCGTAGAAGAACGCCTGCAGGCGGCCGGAGCCGTTGCGCAGCAGCGAGGTGGTGGCATGTGTCTCGCCGCTCTCCAGGATTTCACCGTAGACCTTGCCGAGCATGCCGCTGTAGGTGAGCGCGATCGCCAGCACGCCGGCCGTGGGGCCGAGGCCGACCACGCGCACGAACACCAGCGCCCACACCAGCTCGGGCACGCTGCGCAGCAGGATCAGCAGCCAGCGCACCGACTGTCGCAGCACAAAGGGCAGCGCATGCATGCGCCCGGACAGGGCCGACACCGACAGCGCTGCCGTCGAGGCCAGTGTCAACGGTATCGCCAGCAGCAGCGCCAGCGCGACGCCGGCGGTGGCAATCGCTACCGTGCGCCAGGCCTCGCGCGCCACCATCGCCAGGAACTCGGCATCCACCTTGGGAGGCAGGAAGTCGCGCAGGAATTTCAGCGTGACTTTCAGGTTGTCCGGCTCGACCAGCACCCAGAGCTTGAACTCGGTGACGACGAGCATCGGCACCAGCAGCACGGCGGCGACACTGGCCCAGAACAGGCGGCGTGTCCAGGCCGGGTCGCGCAAGGCGGGCGCGGTCAGAGCGGTGGCTGCCATGCGTTTGGGTCTAGCGGCAGACCAGGGGCGCCGGCCGGGCTGGTGGCGCTGCCTCCGGCGCCGGCGCTGCGCCGGTCAGCTCGTGTTCGTGTTGCACATACAACTGTGCCAGGTGCTCGCGCGTCACCTGCGCGCCGGGCAGATCGAAGGCGAGCAGGCCGTCGCGCAAGCCGACCACACGTGGGAAGCGGGTGGCGACATCCACCTGGTGCAGGGTGGTGACCAGCGTGGCGCCACGCTCGGCGGCGACCTGGATCAGCGTGTCGACGGCCTGGCGCGCGCGCGTGGGGTCGAGCGCCGACAGTGGCTCATCGACCAGCCACAGCGAGGCCGGTGCCAGCAGGCCGCGCGCCAGGCCGATGCGCTGGCGTTCACCGCCCGACAACCGGTCGACCCGTTCCCACAGCTTGTGCGCGAGGTCAAAGCGCATCAGGGCCGCGTGCGCGGCGCCGATATCGCTCGGGTACACCAGCGAGCGCAGGCTGGCCCACAAGGATTGCGCCGGCAGACGCGCAGCCAGCAACGCGGTGATCACCCGCTGGCGCGGCGGCAGCGGCGGTGTCTGCGGCGCCAGGAACAAGTGACCCCGCAAGCGCTGCAGTTCACGCACCGGCAGCGACCAGGGGTCGATGCCGTCCAGCCGCAGCGTGCCAGCGCTGGGTTTGAGCGCGCAGGCCAATGCGTGCAGCAGCGTGGTCTTGCCGGCACCCGACGGGCCAATCACCGCGATCTGCTCGCCCGGCTCGATGGACAGGGTGAGCGGCTGCAGCGCAGGCGGGGCACCCGCGCCAGCGGCCGGATGACGCGCGGCGAGTCCGAGAAGCTCGACCCGCATGCCTGGCAGGCGATCCACCGGCTTACTTGATCAGGCCCGCGCTACGGCCGGCCGCCTCAAAGCTTTTGTAGTTCTCGGCCGAGGTCGGGATGTACTTGGTGGCCCGGTTCAGCGTCAGGATTTCCTTGCCTTCCGGGTTGTTCATGTTCAGGTCGAGCAGCACCTTGGTGATGCGCTCGCGTTGTGCGGCCGGCATGTCGGCGTGCACCGACCAGTTGTAGTTGAAGTATGGCGGCGTGGTGAAAAACACGTTGACCTTGTCAGTGTCGACCTTCTTCTCGTCGACGAACTTGCGCCACACCGTGATGTCAAGCGCCGCAGCATCCACGCGGCCGCTGACCACGGAGGCGATGGTGGCGTCATGCGCACCGCTGTAGGCCACGCGCTTGAAATCCCTGTCCGGATCGACACCGGCCTGCAGCAGAAAGCTGCGCGGCATCAGATGGCCCGAGGTGGAAGACTGCGAGCCAAAACTGAACTGCTTACCCTTGAGATCCGACAACTGCTTGATGCCGGAGTCGGTCTGGGTGATGAACACCGACCGGAACCGGGTGTCTTCCTCGCGTTGCGCGATGGGGATGATCTTGCCGCCAGAGCGGATCTGTGCCTGCACGTGGGTGAAACCGCCGAACCACACCAGGTCGACCTGCTTGTTGACCAGCGCTTCCACCGCGGCCGGATAGTCGTTGACCGGGGTGAATTCAACCTTCGTGCCGAGTGTGCGCTCGAGGTACTTCACCAGCGGGCCGAACTTGCGCACCTGCTCGGTTGCGGCTTCCTCGGGAATCGTGGTGACTTTCAGCACGGTTTGTGCGTGGGCGGTCGACAAGCCAGCCACGGCGGCGAAGGCCACCGCCGCCAGGGCCTGCATCGTGCGCGAGGCGGAAAAGGAAATCATGGGGCTACTCCAGTACGTTCCAGGTCGAATGGGTGATGGCAGCATGGCGTGCATCGCACCGCTATTCCGCTCGAAACAATTGTCGCAGAGCCTCGCAAGCTCCGTGTGACCACGTGCCAAGCAGGGTCCGGTAGATCGGGTCATTGGGGCGGAGCTGACTTAGGGCATGATGTTTTTGGCTTGATCCCCTTTTTTCGCGCCATGCCCCAGCAAACCACCGACCGGCGCCAGCTGCTGCGCCTGGCTGCCGCCACCGCCAGTACGCTGTGGCTACCGCGCAGTGCCTGGAGCCTGGGCCGCCTCAAGCACGACCCCTTTGCCCTGGGGGTGGCCAGCGGCGCGCCCACCGCAGACGGCGTGGTGCTCTGGACCCGCCTGCTGTTACGGCAGCCGCAAACTGAGGCCTACACCCTGCGCTGGGAAGTGGCCCACGACGAGGGTTTCACGCGCATCGCCCGCAGCGGCCAGGTGCAGGCGGAGCCCGCGCTGGGGCACGCCGTGCATGCAGAGGTGATGGGCCTGGAGCCGGACCGCTGGTATTTCTACCGCTTCATGCTGGGCGAGGCTGTGAGCCCGGTGGGGCGCACACGCACCTTTCCGCGGCCGGACGCCATGCCGGCGCGCCTGCGCCTGGGTTATGCCTCCTGCCAGCGCTGGGAGCACGGTTATTACGCGGCCTGGCGCCACATGCGCGCCGAGCAGCTCGACGCCGTGATCTTCCTGGGCGACTACATCTACGAATACCCGGGCGCCAGCAATGCCGTGCGCGCCGTGACCGGCGGCTGGGTGCTGACGCTGGACGACTACCGCGCCCGTTACGCCCTGCACCGCAGTGACGCCGACCTTCAGGCCATGCACGCGGCCTGCCCCTGGCTGTTGACCTGGGACGACCACGAGGTGCAAAACGACTATGCGGCCCTGCACGAGGGCACGGGGGTGCCGCTGCTGGGCACGGTGGACGACTTTGGCGCGCGCCGCGCCGCCGCCTACCAGGCCTGGTACGAGCACATGCCGGTGCGCGCTGCCATGCTGACGCAGGGCCTTGCCGGCCTGGCGCGTGGCGCCGAATTGCGCATCTACCAGCAGCTGCCGTTCGGCCGCCTGGCCACGCTGCACCTGCTCGACGGCCGCCAGTACCGCGACCGCCAGCCCTGCCTGAAGGACGGCCAGCCTGGCGGCCGCCTGGTGGACCCGGCCCAGTGCACGGAGTGGGCCGATGCGCCGCGCAGCTACCTGGGCGCGGCGCAGGAGCAGTGGCTGGACGGCGCGCTGGCCAAGTCCGCTGGGCGCTGGAACGTGATCGGGCAGCAGACCCTGTTTGGCCCGCGCGACGCCCGGCCCGGCCCGGGCCAGCGCCTGTGGAACGACGGCTGGGACGCTTATGCCGGCAACCGCAAGCGTGTGACCGATGCGCTGCAGCGCCACGCTGTGAGCAACCCGGTGCTGCTGGGCGGCGACGTGCACGAGAACTGGGTGGGCCACGTCAAGGCCGATTACGCCGACGCCGGCAGCCCGGCGGTGGGCGTGGAGTTCTGCGGCACCAGCATCTCTTCACGCGCCAGCGCCAGCGCGGTGGAGAAGACACCCGAGCGCCTGGCCGAGAACCCGCATTTCGTGTTCGGCGACGCGCAGTACCGCGGCTACGGCGTGGCCGAGTTCACGCCGGGCCAGTTGCGCACCACCTTGCGAGCGGTGGAGGACGCGACCCGTGCCGATGCCGCCGCTTTCACGCTGGCCGGTTTCGAGGTGAGCGAGGGGCGCGCACGCATCGAGCGGAGATAATCCAGGGCGTGGGCGGCTGCCGTCCACGCTTCTGTTCCTGTTTTCCTGCTCCCTGATGAACCACTTTTTATGGCTGCCGCTGCTGCTGGCCGGCAGCACGGTCCTGGCCCAGGACAACCCGGCCCCTGCGGCCGCTCCATCGCCCGAACCGCTGCCCATCTCGGAGCCCGCCGCCGTGACGCTCACGGCGCCGGTGGTGACGCCCGTGGCCGTGCCCGAAGCGGCGCCCGAGCCCGCCCCTGAGCCGGCCCCCGCGGTGCCTGCCACCGCGGCGCCATCGCTACCCGTGCCGCCGCCGCAGCGCGTGTCGCCGGTGGCGCCCCTGCAACTGGAGACCGCGGGCCGCTGGGAAGGCGATTTCGGCACCGGGCTCACCCTGTCCTCGGGCAACACCGACGGGCAGGCCTTCAACCTGACGCTGGACACGACTTACACGCGCCCCGAGGACAAGCTCTCGCTGTTCGGCAACTATCTGGAGAGTCGCGCTCGCACCGAGGAGGATGGCTTGGTGACGACCAGCATCACGGCGCGGCGCTGGCGCGCGGGTACGCGGTATGACCGCAACATCACGGAGCATGAATTCGGCTTCGTCGGCCTGGAGTTCAGCCATGACCGGGCGCGCGATCTGGATCTGCGCAGCGTCGTCAGCACCGGTCTGGGTCGCCACATCTACAAGGACGCCGAACTGACCTGGGATATCTATGCCGGTTTGTCCTGGCGCGAGGACTATTACCGCGGCGAGGGCGTGGAGGTGAACGGCGTACTTCGCAAGTACTACACCACCACCGAGACGCTGTTCGGCCAGGAGTCCACGCACGAGTTCTCCGGCAGCACGCGTTTGACCCAGAAGCTCGTGATCTATCCCGGTCTGCTCAAGGGCCAGGGCGCGCGCGCGACCTTCGACGCCGGCCTGCTGGTGGACATCAACGAAACGCTGAGCCTGAGCGTCAAGCTCCAGGGCCGTTACGACAGCCTGGCCCGGGCCCCGGCCGAGAAATACGACCTGTACCTCATCACTGGCCTGAGCGTGAAGTTCGGCCGCTGAGCCGGGCTGAAGATCAGAGGTGCTGCGCCAGCCACAGGCGCGCCCGCATGCCGAGCTCGGGGGTGTAGCCCACGCTGGCATGGCGGATGCGGCCCTGGGCGTCGAGCACGACAAAGGCCGGCACGGCCTTGAGGCCATAACGCGCCGAGAGGCTGCCATCCTCGTCCACCGCGGCCAGCCAGGGCAGCTCGCGCTGCTGCAGCACGCGCGTGACCTTGGCCGTATCGCCCGAGCGCATGGCAATGGTCAGCACCGGCCAGTCCTGCTGCACATCGCTCACGCTACCTTCTTCGGCGCGGCAGATCGGGCACCAGTCGGCCCAGAAATGCAGGGCCACGGCGCGTCCCGGGTGCTGGGCGCGCCAGGCTTCGAGCGAGATGGCTTGTGCGCCGACGGCACCCGCCAGTTCGGCCTGAAAGTCCGGTGCCATGCCCTCGGGGAGATGGCGGGTCTGCCAGGTGTTGATGGCCAGTACCACCACGGCCAGGATCAGCAGCGTGAGCGCATGGGAGCGCCAGTTGAAGAGCCAGGCCTTGAAGCCCGAGGCCAGGCGCTGCAGGCGCGCGTTCATTGCAGCACCTCCAGCAGGCGGTCCAGCCCGCCGCTGTTGATGGCCACCATGGCCTGCTCACGCACTTTGGGTTTGGCGTGGTAGGCCACGGACAGGCCGGCCTCGCCCATCATGGGCAGGTCGTTGGCGCCGTCGCCCACGGCGATGGCCTGCTGCGTCGAAATGCCCAGTAACGCGCAGGTCTGCTGCAGCATGCGGCGCTTCTCGGCGCCGTCGCAGATGTCGCCCCAGGCCTGGTCGACCAACCGTCCGGTCAGCACGCCGTCCTGCAGCTCCAGCACGTTGGAGCGGGTGTAGTCGATGACCAGCAGCTGCTGCACATGGTCGGCGAAGAAGGTGAAACCACCGGACACCAGCAGCACTTTCAAACCCGCGCGCTGGCAGGCGGCGACGAGTTCGGCCGCACCCGGGTTCAGGCGCAGGCGTTCGCGCCTGACGGCTTCCAGGTCGGCCGTGGTCACGCCCTGGAGCAGGGCCACACGGCGGCGAAGGCTGTCCTTGAAGTCGGTGATCTCGCCGCGCATCGCGGCCTCGGTGATGGCGGCCACCTCGGCCTTGCGGCCCACGGCGTCGGCAATCTCGTCCACGCACTCGATGTTGATCAGCGTGGAGTCCATGTCGAAGGCGATGAGCTTGAAATCGTGCAGATGCAGCGGCGGGGTGAAACCTTGCAGCACGAGGCCGGGCGAGTGTTCGGTGGCGGGAGCAGTCATGGGAGGGCTCAGGATTTCAGGTAAAGCGTGTCGGACCAGGTGGCCAGCCACTCGGGGCGATAGGCCACGAAGATGGCCGCCATCATGCCGGTGACAAAGGCGTCGCCCCAGGCCATGAGCCAGAGCGCCACCCAGGAGAGTTCGCTGCCGATGTTGGGCAGGGTGTGGCCGGCCGCCTGCGCCAGCAGGCTGGCGGCAAAAAGGCACAGCACGGTGCCGATGAAACCGCGCCCCAGCACATAGACAAAAGGGTGGTGCGGCACAAAACGTCGCAGCAGGGCGCCCAGGCCCAGCGCCAGCGTGGCTGGCACCAGCCCTTGCCAGAGCAGCAGGGCCAGCGCCTGTTCACCAGTGGCCGGGGTGATGAGCCAGGTGATGGCGCTCACCAGCGTGAGCACCGGGACCGCCAGCGGCCAGCCCAGGCACAGCGTCACCAGGCACGCACCCGACCACTGCAGCTGCAGCGGCATGGCGTGCCAGTAGGGCAGGGCCCACAGCAGGGGCAGCAGGGCCAGGGTGGCCAGCAGCGGTGTCTGCAGCCCGTTGCGGGCCAGCAGGCGCCAGGGCCGCAGCCACAGCGCCGGCAGCAGGATGAGCAGCGCGAGCAGGGGTTCGAAGAGCACGTTCATGGCAGGTTCAGGCTGGAGCGTCCGCCGTGCGTGGCGCACCGAGCGAGCGCAGCACGTCGCGCACCAGATGGGCCCGCGCCTTGGGGTCGGGCAGTTCGCGTTCGATGCGCAGCTTCTCGTTGCCAGCCAGCTTGATGTGGCGGTTCTTCTGCACCAGCTCGATCACCTTCATCGGGTCCACCGGCGCGTCCTTGCGGAAGGTGATGTTGATGAGGTGGGGCGCGGCGTCGACCTTGACCACGCCGTAAGGCTGGCTGATGACACGCAGGCGGTGCACGTCGATCAGGGTCTGGGCCTGGGGCGGCAGCTTGCCGAAGCGGTCGACGATCTCTTCCATCAGCGCGTCGATCTGTTCGGTCTTCTTGGCAGTGGCCAGCTTCTTGTAGAAGGACAGGCGCATGTGGACGTCGCCGCAGTAGTCGTCGGGCAGCAGGGCGGGGGCGTGCAGGTTGATGTCGGTGGTGGCGCTCATGGGCGAGAGCAGATCGGGCTCCTTGCCTTCCCTCAGGCAACGCACGGCCTCGCCGAGCATCTCGTTGTAGAGCTGGAAACCCACTTCCAGCATATTGCCGCTCTGGTTCTCGCCCAGCACCTCGCCGGCGCCGCGGATTTCGAGGTCGTGCATGGCGAGGTAGAAACCCGAGCCCAGTTCTTCCATGGCCTGGATGGCGTCCAGGCGCTGGGCGGCCTGCTTGGTCAGGCTTTCCTTGTCGGGCACCATGAGGTAGGCATAGGCCTGGTGGTGGCTGCGCCCCACACGGCCGCGCAGCTGGTGCAACTGGGCCAGGCCGAACTTGTCGGCGCGGGAGATCACGATGGTGTTGGCCGAGGGCACGTCGATGCCGGTCTCGATGATGGTGGAGCACAGCAGCAGGTTGCTGCGCTGGGCCACGAAGTCGCGCATCACGGCTTCGAGCTGGCGCTCGGGCATCTGGCCGTGGGCCACCGCGATGCGCGCCTCGGGCAATAGCTCTTCGAGTCGCGCGCGCCGGTTCTCGATGGTCTCGACCTCGTTATGCAGGAAATAGACCTGGCCGCCGCGCTTGAGTTCGCGCAGCACGGCCTCGCGGATCACGCCCTTGTCCTCGTTGCGCACAAAGGTCTTGATGGCCAGGCGGCGCTGCGGCGCGGTGGCGATCACGGACAGGTCACGCAGGCCTTCCAGCGCCATGCCCAGGGTGCGGGGAATGGGCGTGGCGGTGAGCGTGAGCACGTCGACCTCGGCGCGCAGGGCCTTCATGGCCTCCTTGTGGCGCACGCCGAAACGGTGTTCCTCGTCGATGATGAGCAGGCCCAGGTTCTTGAACTTCGTGTCGGGGCTCAGCAACTTGTGCGTGCCGACCACGATGTCCACGCTGCCATCGGCAATGCCCTTCATGGCGGCAGTGATTTCCTTGCCGGAGCGGAAGCGGCTCATCTCGGCAATCTTCACAGGCCACTTGGCGAAGCGGTCCACCAGGGTCTGGTAATGCTGCTCGGCCAGCAGCGTGGTGGGCGCGAGGAAGGCCACCTGGCGCCCGCCGGTGACGGCTACAAAGGCGGCACGCAGGGCCACCTCGGTCTTGCCGAAACCCACGTCGCCACAGACCAGGCGGTCCATGGGGCGCGGGCTGACCATGTCCTGCACCACGGCGTGGATGGCGGCGCGCTGGTCGGCGGTTTCCTCGAAACCGAAGTCGTTGGCGAACTGCTCGTAGTCGCGCGGCGAGAAACGGAAGGCGTGGCCTTCGCGCGCCGCGCGCCGTGCGTAGATGTTGAGCAGCTCGGCGGCGGCGTCGCGGATCTGCTGCGCGGCGCGGCGCTTGGCCTTGTCCCATTGGCCCGAACCGAGCTTGTGCAGCGGCGCTTCGTCTGCACTCACGCCGGTGTAACGGCTGATGAGCTGCAGCTGGCTGACCGGCACGTAGAGCACGGCGTTGTCGGCGTATTCGAGGTGCAGGAACTCCTGCATCTCGGGCGTGCCGTCGTCCTGCAGCTGGCCGCCGATGTTCATGTTGACCAGGCCCCGGTAACGGCCGATGCCATGGCTGGCGTGCACCACCGGGTCGCCGACCTTGAGTTCGGACAGGTCCTTGATCAGCGATTCGACGTCGCTGGTCTGTTCCTGCTTCTTGCGCCGGCGCGTGCTGGGGCCGGCGGCAAAGAGTTCGGTCTCCGTGACGAAGTCCAGGCCCTCTTCCGTCCAGGCGAAGCCGGTGTTGAGCGCGGCGGTGGCGATGCCCAGCTTCTCCTCGCTGGCCTGGAACTCGGCGAGCGAGTCAAAGGCGGGCGGAATGACGCTGCTGGCACGCAGGAAGTCCAGCAGGCTTTCCCGGCGGCCGTCGCTTTCAGCGAGCAGCAGCACGCGGTGCTGGGTGTTGCGCACGTGGTCTTTCAGCTTGGCCAGCGGGTCGTCGGCGCCGCGCACCACGGTGAGCTCGGGCAGCGGGTCGAACTCGGCCAGGCCTTCGGCGTTACCAGGGCGGATGGCCAGCTGCGCGTGGCCGTTGGCCAGGCCGAAGAAGGCTTCGATACCCAGGAACAAGGACTCGGGCGGCAGCGGCGGCCTATCGGGTTCGCCCTGGGCCAGGCGGTAGCGTTCTTTCGTGTCCTGCCAGAAGCGCTGCAGCGCGGGCTCCAGCTCGCCGTGCAGCACCACGGTGGCGGCCTGCTCGGTGCCGGTACCGAGGTAGTCGAAGACGGTGGCGGTCTGTTCGAAAAACAGGGGCAGGTAGTACTCGATGCCGGCGGTGGCCACGCCGTTGCCGATGTCCTTGTAGAGCCGGCTCTTGGTCGGGTCGCCTTCGAGCAGCTCACGCCAGCGCTGGCGGAAGAGCTTGCGCGAGTCTTCGTCCATGGGGAACTCGCGCCCGGGCAGCAGGCGCACCTCGGGCACGGGGTAGAGGCTGCGCTGGCTGTCGGGGTCGAAGGTGCGGATGGAGTCGACCTCGTTGTCGAACAGGTCGACGCGGAAGGGCACGGGCGAGCCCATGGGGAAGAGGTCGATCAGGCCGCCACGCACCGCGTACTCGCCCGGGCTCACGACCTGGGTCACGTGGTTGTAGCCGGCCAGCGTGAGCTGGCTGCGGAACTGCGCCTCGTCCAGCTTCTGGTTGACCTTGAAGGAGAAGGTGTGGGCGGCCAGGAAGGCGGGCGGCGCCAGGCGGTACAAGGCGGTGGTGGCCGGGATCAACACGATGTCGGTCGTGTCCTCGTGCCGGCCCTTGCCATGGTTGTACAGACGCCAGAGGGTGGCCAGGCGCTCGCTGATCAGGTCCTGGTGCGGCGAGAAGGTGTCGTAGGGCAGGGTTTCCCAGTCGGGAAACATGGCGCAGTGCAGCTCGGGCTTGAAGAAGGCGATCTCGTCGATCAGGCGCTGGGCATCGGTGGCGTCGGCACAGACGATGGCCAGCAGGCGGCCGGCCGCCTGCTCGCGCTCGGCCAGGCGGGCCAGCAACAGCGCGTCGGACGAGCCCGTGGGACGGGGCAGGGTGTAGCGCTTGCCGGCTTGGAGTTTGGGGAGATCCATGAATCAGGTATGCAAAACACAAAAACCCCCCGCGCGGATGGCGGGGGGTGTGCAGGCCTCATTCTAGTGGAGCAGGCCCTAGAATGACGGCTCCCCCATGAGCGCCCATCCCCATCCTTCGACCGCCCGTTACTGGGCCCTGATCCCCTGCGCGGGCAGCGGTTCACGCGCCGGCGGTGCCGGCCCCAAGCAATACCAGCCGGTGGCCGGCCTGCCCATGGTGCGGCACACGCTGGCGGCCTTTGCCGCCGTGCCCCAGCTGCAGCGCACCCTGGTGGTGGTGGCCCCGGGCGACCGTTTTCTGCAGCCCGATGCCAGTGCTGGCTGGGTGGTGACCGACTGCGGCGGCGACAGCCGCGCGGCCAGTGTCACGAACGGCCTGGCCGTGCTGCGCACCCTGGGCGCCACGGACGATGACTGGGTGCTGGTGCACGACGCTGCGCGTTGCCTAGTGACACCGGCGCAGATCGGCCAGCTGATCGACACCTGCGCGCTGGACGAGGTGGGTGGCCTGCTGGCGCTGAAACTGCCGGACACGCTCAAGCAGGAGCAGGGGGGGCGCGTGGTCGCCACGCTGTCGCGCAGCGACAAGTGGCTGGCCCAGACGCCGCAGATGTTCCGCCTGGGCCTGTTGCAGCGCGCCTTGCTGCAGACGGGTGGCGAGGTGACCGACGAGTCCTCGGCCATCGAGGCGCTGGGCCTGGCGCCGCGCCTGGTGAACGGCAGCGCCCAGAATTTCAAGGTGACCTACCCGGAAGACTTTGCGCTGGCCGAGGCCGTGCTGCGGGCCCGGGGGGGCGCTGTGAGGAACACGACATGAGCATTCTTTTTTCCATGCGCGTCGGCGAGGGCTGGGACGTGCACGCCCTGGTCGAGGGGCGTCCACTCATCCTGGGCGGCATCACCATCCCCTACGAGCGCGGCCTGCTGGGCCATTCGGATGCCGACGCCCTGCTGCACGCCATCACCGACGCGCTGTTCGGCGCGGCCGGCCTGGGCGACATCGGCCACCACTTTCCCGATACCGATGCCCGCTTCAAGGGGGCGGACTCCGGCGTGCTGCTGGCCGAGGCGGCGGCGCGTGTGCGTGCCCAGGGCTGGCAGATCGGCAATGTGGACAGCACCATCGTTGTGCAGGCGCCCAAGATGGCGCCGCACATCCCGGCCATGCGCGAGCGCATCGCGGCCCTGCTGGGCCTGGCGGTCGACCAGGTCAACGTCAAGGCCAAGACGGCGGAAAAGCTGGGGCCCGTGGGCCAGGGGCTGAGCATCGAGGCGCGGGCCATCGTGCTGCTGGCGCGCTAAAAACTTGTGAATAAATCTACTGCGCGACCCGATCGCAGCGTTGGGCGGTGTTGGCTCCGGCCGCTGCGCTTAACTTTCGTAAACGAAAGTTAGCCTGCGCCGCAACTTCGTTGTCGCCACCCTCACGTACCTGAAGTACGTTCCGGTGGCTGCGCTCCGTCCGCCTTGCGCTCGGGCCGCTCGCTACGATTTCTTCACAAGTTTTGGGCCTAACGATGGGCCTGCTTGAGCTGGATGCGCAGGGTCAGGCCGCCGGTGCTGCTGTTGCCCAGGCCGAACTTGCCGCCCATGCGGCGCACCGTTTTCTCCACGATGGCCAGGCCCAGGCCGGCCCCGGTGGCGGCGGTGCGCGCTTCGTCGCCGCGGTAGAAGGGTTTGGTGAGGTTGGGCAGGTGCTCGGGCGCCACACCGGGGCCGTGGTCGCGCACGCGGATTTGCACCCACTGGTCGCGCGCGCGGGTGGTGATGTCCACCGTGGCGATGCCGGTCTCGGGGCTCTTGCCGTAACGGCGTGCGTTCTCCACCAGGTTGGAGATGACGCGGCCGAGTTCCACCGCGTCGGCCAGCACCGAGACGTTGTCCTGCAGTTCCAGGTTGAACTGCATGTCGGGCCGGTCCATGAAGGCGAACAGGCTGGCACGGATGACCTCGTTGATGTTGACCGGGGTCAGTCGCACGTGGTCGGGGCGCGCGTAGTCGAGGAACTTGTCGATGATGGCGTCGAGCTGCTCCAGGTCGGCCACCATGTGGGCCTGGGCGTCGGGGTCGGCCACGCTCATCTCGGTCTCCAGGCGCAGGCGCGAGAGCGGCGTGCGCAGGTCGTGCGAGATGCCGGCGAGCATGACGGCCCGGTCCTGCTCGATCTTGGCCAGGCGCTGGGCCATGCGGTTGAAGCCGATGTTGACCTGGCGGATCTCGGTGGTCGGCACGCGTTCGTTCAGGCGGCTGGCGGCGAAGTCGCCTTCGCGGATGCGGCTGGCGGCAAAGGACAGCTGCTTGAGCGGGCGGTTGATCAGGCGCGCGATGATGGCCGCGCCGGCCAGCGAGAGCAGGGCGCCGGTGGAGAGCCAGATCAGCCAGGTCTTGCTGGCGGTCTGGTTGAAGCGCGAGCGGTCGGTGTGCAGCCAGTAGTTGTCGCGGTCGATCACGAAGCCCACCCATAGCCCCGGTTTGCCGTTGACGCTGTTGGCCACCACGGTGCCCGGACCCAGGCGGGCGGTCAGCTCCTGGTTGATGCGCCGGCTCACGCTGTCGGTGTCGAAGGGCTCGTACTGGTCGCGCGGCTCGCGCGGCAGCACACGCACGCCTTCCTTCTCGGTCATGGTCTTGATGAGCGAGACGCGCATGATGGCGTCGGAGTGGATCAGCGCGGCGCGGCTGAGGTTCACCAGCGAGGCGATCTGCTGCGCGGTCTGGATGGCACGTGGCTCGAACTCCAGGGCGCGCAGGGTTTGTAGCCAGGCCAGGATGCTGCCGAACAGCAGCAGGGCCAGCAGGAAGAAGGTGCGCCAGAACAGGCTCAGGCCGGTCGGGTCGCGTACCTCGCCGTCGAGTTCAGCGGGGGTGGTCTCCTGGGCGCCGCCGCGGTGCTCTTCGGTCAGCCAGGATTGCCAGCGCGACGGATCCAGCAGCGAGGGCCGCAGCGCGGCGGGGGAACGGGGGCCGCGTAAGGTCAACCTGCACCGTCCGGAACGAAGACATAACCCACGCCCCAGACGGTCTGGATGTAGCGCGGCACGGCCGGGTCGACCTCGATGAGCTTGCGCAGGCGCGAGACCTGCACGTCCAGGCTGCGGTCAAAGGGCTCGAACTCACGCCCGCGGGCCTGCTGGGCCAGCTTCTCGCGCGACATGGGCTGGCGCGGATGGCGCACCAGGGCCTTGAGCATGGCGAACTCGCCGGTGGTAAGGGGCAGTTCCTCGCCTTCCTTGCGCAGGGTGCGCGCGCCCATGTCGAAGGTGTAGGGGCCGAAGCTCACCACCTCCTGGTCGCTGGAGGGGGCGCCCGGCGCTTCCTGCGCGGGACGGCGGCGCAGCACGGCGTTGATGCGCGCGAGCAGCTCACGCGGGTTGAAGGGCTTGCCCAGGTAGTCGTCGGCGCCGACTTCCAGGCCCACGATGCGGTCCACGTCCTCGACCTTGGCGGTCAGCATGATGATGGGGGTCTTGTCGTTGGCGGCGCGCAGGCGGCGGCAGATCGACAGGCCGTCTTCGCCGGGCATCATGAGGTCGAGCACGATGAGGTCCACCGTCTCACGCAGCAGGATGCGCGTGAGGGACTTGCCGTCCTCGGCCTGGAAGACCTCGAAGCCCTCCTGGCTCAGGTAACGGCGCAGCAGGTCGCGGATGCGTGCGTCGTCATCGACCACCAGGATCTTGTCGGTACGGCTGGAAATGGAAGTCATGGTCAGTGTTGGGCCCAGGAAGGTACACCCTGCGAATTCTGCCGGTCGCCGCGCAGGGTAGGCCCCTGCAGGGCCTGACTTTGACATACTGTTACAAATCTTGGCGCTGTGCGCAAGTGCGCATCGCAAGAATGTCTGCAACCTGGAGAAAAGACCATGACATCGAGCCATTCCCGCTTTTGGGCCTGCGGCCTGGTGGCCAGCCTATGCTGGGCCCTGCCGTCCCTGGCCCAGCCGCTGTCAGCCGTGCCGCGTGACGTGGTGCAGTTCTCGGCCACCGCCACCCTGGAGGCGCGCCAGGATCAGCTCAGCGTGACCCTGCGCGCCACGCGCGAGGGCAGCGACCCGGCCATGGTGCAGCAACAGCTCAAGGCCGTGCTGGACGCGGCCCTGGCCGAGGCGCGCCCACAGGCCCAGCCCGGCGGCCTGGAGGTGCGCAGCGGCCCATTCAGCCTGGTCCCGCGCAGCGGACGCGATGGGCGCATCAGCGCCTGGCAGGGCTCGGCTGAATTGCTGCTGACCGGGAGCGACCTGGAGCGCATCGCGGCCCTGGCCGGCCGCGTCCAGGGCATGACGGTGGCGCAGCTGGTGTTCGGCCTGAGCCGCGAGCAGCGCGAGCGCATGGAGCAGCAGGCCCAGGCCCAGGCCATCGAGCGGTTCCGTGCCCGGGCCAGCGACATCGCGCGGGGTTTCGGTTTCAGCAGCTACAGCCTGCGCGAGATCCACATCAACAGCCAGGAGGCGGGCGCGCAGATCCGCCCGCGGTTCATGGCCATGGAGGCCAAAGCCAGCCTGTCGTCCGACGCGCCGCTGCCGGTCGAAGCCGGTCAGGCCCAGGTGCAGGTCACCGTCAGCGGTTCGGTGCAACTCAAATAGCGGCATTTTTTGGCATCAGAGTGCGCGATGGGTGGGCGGTGGTGCGGGGCGGGGCTACACTGTCTTGGAACATGTCGCCCCTCTCCACCTTCCAGAATGACCGCCGTGCCTCTGCGGCGCAGACCGGACCTAAAGCAGGAGATCAGGTCGGGCGTTTTCAGTTGCGCCGCTTGATCGGGCAGGGGGGTCAAGCTACTGTCTGGTTGGCTTTTGACCCGCGCCTGGAACGTGAGGTCGCCCTCAAGTTGCTGCGGACCGACCAGGGTGCCGATGCGGTCCTGGTGCATCAGTGGCTGCAGGAGGCGCGCAGCGTCAGTCGCCTGAATCATCCCAACATCATCCCGGTCTTCGAGGCCGATGTGCAGGACCAGCAGCCCTATCTGGTCTTTGAGTACGCACCTGGCAAAACCCTTTCCGAACTGCTGCTTCAGCGCGGGGCGCTGCCCGTGCGCGAGGCCGTGGGACTGATGGTCGACGTGCTCGAGGCCCTGGCGGTGGCGCATGCCGCGGGCATCGTGCATCGCGATCTCAAGCCCTCCAATGTGCTGGTCGATCCGGCCGGGCGCGGCCGCGTGATGGATTTCGGCATTGCCGTGCGCATGCCGGACCACGAGGGTTCGGTCCCCGCAGGCGCTGCCGCCCAGGCCAGCGGCGGTACGCCGGGCTATATCTCCCCTGAGGCCGCCACGGGTGCGCCGCCCACGCCCGTGATGGACATCTATTCAGCAGCCATCGTTCTGATCGAGATGCTCAGCGGCCGGCGCCTGATCGACGATCGCGATCCCTGGCGTGCCATCCAGCGCGCCGCTCAGGAGGACTTGCAGTTGCCTGCTGACCTGGGCAGCGAGGCCAACGACGCGCTGAGGGCTCTGCTGCTTCGTGGCCTGGCGCGCGATCCGCGCCAGCGCCATCCTTCTGCTCAGGCTTTTCTGGACGAGCTCAAGAAATGGTTGCGTCCGGTCACCACGCCCATGGCCGAAAGCGAAGATGACGTGCAGAGCGGCACCGTTGAATTTCTGCTGCGGCGTATGCGCCACAAGAGCGATTTCCCGGCGTTGTCGGGCTCGATCGTCCGCATCCAGAGCATTTCCAGTTCGGACCGCGAGAGTGTCGCGACCCTGACCAACGAGATCCTCAAGGACGTGGCGCTGACCAACAAGCTGCTGCGCTTGGTGAATACGCCCATGTATGCACGCGGTGGCACCATCAGCACCGTGTCACGCGCCGTCACCCTGGTGGGCTTCAACGGCATCCGCAACATGGCGCTGAGCCTGGTGCTGCTGGAGCACATGCAGGACAAGGCCCATGCCAACCTGCTCAAGGAAGAGTTCCTCCGCTCGCTGATGGCCGGTTCCATCGCCAGCGAGATCAGCCCGGTGCGCAGCGAGGGTGAGGAGGCCTTCCTGGGCGCCATGTTCCAGAACCTGGGGCGCCTGCTTTCCGAGTACTACTTCCCCGAAGAGGCGCGAGCTGTTCGGGGCCTGATGGGAGGCAAGGAGCCCGTGCCCGAGGCCAGCGCCGCACTTACCGTGCTGGGCATCAGCTACGAGCAGCTGGGCGTGGGTATCAGCAAGGCCTGGCACCTGCCCGACAGCATCCAGCATTGCATCCGTAAGCCTGGCGGCGCTGCGCCCGCCAGCCCGCCGCGTGAGCTGGCCGACCGCTTGCGCTGGATCGCGCTGGCGTCCAACGAGATGGCCGATGCCTTGCTGCACACCGACCCTCGCGCCGCGCAGGCCAAGCTGACCCAGGTGGGGCAGCGTTACATGCGCAGCGTTGGCATCGATGCCAAGACGATGGAAGCCGCGACCCAGCGCGCGCGCGAAAAACTTACCGAGCTGGCGCGTGCCATGGAGTTCAAGGTGGCCCCGGATTCCGCGGCGGCACGGCTCTTGCAGTCCAGTCCCGCCGACAGTGCCGGTGCCCCGACCCTGGTGCAGCCGGGTGGCTCAGCCACCGGCGCTGCCCCGGATTCTGTGGCCAATTTCGAGCTGCACGCCACGCAGCCGGCCACACCCGAGCAGGCCGCGGCCCTGGCCCAGGCGCAAGCCCCGCGCGTGGCCGAAATGCTGGCCGCCGGCATTCAGGACATCACCAACGCCATGGTCGAAGACTTCAAGCTGAGCGACATCCTGCGCATGATCCTGGAGACCATGTACCGAGCCATGGGCTTTCGCCAGATCGTTTTCTGCATGCGCGACACCCGACTTGACGCCCTGACTGGCCGGTTCGGCCTGGGCCCGGGTGTGGAGCGCATCGCCAAGACCTTCACCATTCCCCTGCACCCGGTCAAGAGCGACCTCTTCACCGCTGTCTGCAGCAAGGGCGCCGACACCATGATCAGCGACGCCAGCGAGCCACGCGTGGCCGACCGCCTGCCCGACTGGTACCGAAAATCAGTCAACGCGCCCACCTTCCTGCTGCTGCCCCTGATCATCAAGGGCGCGCCCTTTGGGCTGATTTATGCGGACAAGGCGGAAGCAGGGAGTTTGCAGCTCGGGGACAAGGAGTTGGCGCTGTTGCGGACCTTGCGTAACCAGGCTGTGATGGCGTTCAAGCAGTCGTCCTGATTACCCTGCTGTCGTTTGTTCTCGCGAGGTCCAGCCGGGCTTTGAGATCAGCTGTGCTTCGCCAAAGGCAACACCGCCAGCTCATTAGATAGGCGAAAAGCGCTTCACTGCGCCACCCATCCCCCATCCATATTCCACGCCACCCCCCGCACATTGTTGCCCGCAGCCGAGCAGAAGAACACGGCGAGCTCGCCCAGCTCATCCGGGGTGGTGAACTGCATGGACGGTTCCTTCTCACCCAGCAGCAGCTTCTTGGCCTCTTCGTTGGAGACCTTCAGCGCGGCGGCCTTGGCGTCCACCTGTTTCTGCACCAGCGGGGTCAGCACCCAGCCCGGGCAGATGGCATTGCAAGTCACGCCCGTGCTTGCGTTTTCCAGCGCGGTCACCTTGGTCAGGCCCACGATGCCGTGCTTGGCCGCCACATAGGCCGACTTCTCGGCCGAGGCCACCAGGCCGTGCACCGAGGCCACGTTGATGATGCGGCCCCAGTTGGCCGCACGCATGGAGGGCAGTGCCAGGCGCGTGGCGTGAAAGGCGCTGGTGAGGTTGATGGCGATGATGGCGTCCCAGCGTTCTGTGGGGAAATCCTCGATGCGCGCCACGTGCTGGATGCCGGCGTTGTTGACAAGGATGTCGACGCGGCTGAACTGGGCGGCGGCCTGTTTCATCATGTCCTCGATCTCGGCCGGTTTGCTCATGTCGGCACCGTGGTAGGCCACCTTCACACCCAGCGCGGCGATCTCGGCCTTCGGGCCTTCGACGTCGCCAAAGCCGTTGAGCACGATGTTGGCGCCCTGGCGCGCCAGGGCCTTGGCGATCCCCAGGCCGATGCCGCTGGTGGAGCCGGTGACGAGGGCTGTTTTTCCTTTGAGCATGTTGATGTCTCCTCTAAAGACTGTACGTTTGAATTAGGATGGTACCCAGTGCACCCGATGATCTGATTTCACCATGTCCGAGCCTACGCTGAACTACGTAACCTGTCCCGACGCCGCTGGCGGCCACCGCATGGCCTGGTGGCAATGGGGCAACCCGGCAGCGAGCCATGTGGTGATGTGCGTGCACGGCCTGTCGCGCCAGGGGCGCGATTTCGACGTGCTGGCGCAAGCCCTGTGTGATCGCGCCGGTGGCCAGTTGCGGGTGGTCTGCCCGGACGTCGCCGGCCGCGGCCAGAGCGACTGGCTGCGCGACCCGGCGGGCTACCAGGTGCCATCCTACGCGGCCGACATGCTGGTGCTGCTGGGTGAATTGAAGCCCGTCACGCTGGATTGGGTGGGTACCAGCATGGGCGGACTGATTGGCATGGTACTGGCCGGCCAGCCCACGTTGCCGCTCAATGTGCGGCGCCTGGTGCTCAACGACGTAGGTCCCGTCATCCAGTGGCAGGCCATCCAGCGCATCGGTGCCTACCTGGGTGCACCGGTGCGCTTCGCCTCGGTCGAGCAGGCGGCCGAGGCGCTGCGCCTGATTTCCGTGGGCTTCGGCCCGCACACCCCTGAACAGTGGCTGGCACTGACCCGTCCCATGGTGAAACCGGCGACGGATGGCCAGGGGCTCCGGCTGCATTACGACCCAGCCATTGCGCAGCCCTTCGGCGCGATGACGCCCGAGGGCTCTGCACAGAGCGAGACCATGCTTTGGCAACTTTACGACGCCATCACCGCCCGTACGCTGCTGCTGCGCGGTGCCAACTCCGACCTGCTGTCACCGGAGACGGCCCTGGCCATGACGCGGCGCGGCCCGCGCGCGCAGCTCGTCGAGTTCCCCGGTGTCGGCCACGCGCCCACGCTGGTGGCGGCCGACCAGGTGCAGGCGGTCTGTGATTTCCTGCTGGGCTCGGACGCATGAGTTCCGCATGAAAAGCCACGCGTCCGAATTGCCTGGCGGCGAGTCGCGCTCGCCGCTGATCGCTGCCACCGCCCACAGCCTGCCCGAGCAGGCCCATGCCCTGGCGCGCGCGCGCGCCTTTGCCGAACCCCTGCTGGCCAACGAGGCGCTGGACACCGGTGAAAACACCCTGGTGCATGCCGATGCCGTCGCTGCCATCCTTCGCGCCATCGGCGGCTCCGAGGCCATGCAGGCCGCCTGTTATCTGGTCTACACCTGCACCCATCTGAACAAGCCGCAGGAGACCATAGCCAAGGCCTTTGGCGAGAGTTATGCCGAGCTGGCCGTGGAGACCACCAAGCTGGTGCAGGTGCAGCGCCAGGCCAGCGCCGCCCAGCAGGCTGCCCTGCGTGCCGGCACGCCGGTGCCGATGGCGCAGACCACGGCAGCCCAGACCGAGAACGTGCGCAAGATGCTGCTGGCTTTCTCGCGCGACCTGCGCGTGGTGCTGCTGCGCCTGGCCTCGCGCCTGCAGACGCTGAGGTTTTTTGCCGCCAGCAAACAGCCCTTGCCAGCCGGACTGGCGGCCGAGTCGCTGCACGTGTTCGCCCCCCTGGCCAACCGCCTGGGCATCTGGGAAATCAAGTGGGAGATGGAAGACCTGTCCTTCCGCTTCCTGGAGCCCGAGACCTACCGGCAGATTGCACGCCTGCTGGATGAAAAACGCATCGAGCGCGAGGACTACGTGCTGCGCCTGCGCGAGCGGCTGGAGACCGAGCTGCGCACGCAGGGCATCCCCGCCCAGGTGCAGGGAAGACCAAAACACATCTACAGCATCGTCAAGAAGATGCGCGGCAAGTCGCTGGACTTCGACCATGTCTATGACGTGCGTGCGCTGCGCATCGTGGTCCCCTCCGTGCCGGACTGTTACGCCGCTTTGAGCTGGGTGCACAGCCAGTTCACGCCGGTTACCGAGGAGTTCGACGACTACATCGCCCGACCCAAGGCCAACGGCTACCAGTCTCTGCACACCATCGTGCGCGATGGTGAGGGCCGCCCCATCGAGATCCAGATCCGCACCCAGGCCATGCACGAACACGCCGAGCACGGCGTGGCCGCGCACTGGGCCTACAAGGAGGCCGGCACCAGGGGCTACTCGGGTGTGACGGCCGACAGCGCCTACGACGCCAAGATCGCCGTGCTGCGCCAGCTGCTGGCCTGGGAGCGCGACCTGTCGGGCCCGCAGCAGGGACAGGCCGTGTTCGACGACCGCATCTACGTGCTCACACCCGATGCCGCCATCGTCGAGCTGCCGCAAGGCGCCACCGCGGTGGACTTTGCCTACAGCGTGCACACCAACCTGGGCCATCGCTGCCGCGGCGCGCGGGTGGACGGCGCCATGGTGCCGCTGAACACGCCGCTGAAAAACGGCCAGACGGTGGAGGTCGTCACCGCCAAGGAAGGCGGCCCCTCGCGCGACTGGCTCAACACCGAACTCGGTTTCATGGTCAGCCCGCGTGCGCGCAGCAAGGTGCGCGCCTGGTTCAATGCCCAGGCCACGCACGAGACCATTGCGCGCGGCCGCGAGGCGGTGGAAAAACTGCTGCAACGCGAGGGCCGCACCGCCATCAAGCTCGACGACCTGGCCTCGCAACTCGGTTTTGCCTCGGCCGACGCCCTGTTCGAAGTGGTGGGCAAGGACGAATTCTCGCTGCGCAGCATCGAGGCCGTGCTGCGCCCGGCCGAGCCGGTCGCCTCGCAGGAGGAAGCCCCCCAGCTCAGGAAGAGCCGCAGCGAGGGCGGAGCGCGCGGCAGCGTGCTGGTGGTGGGGGTCGACTCACTGCTCACGCAGCTGGCCAAATGCTGCAAGCCGGCGCCGCCGGACGTGATCCGCGGTTTCGTCACGCGCGGCAAGGGCGTCAGCGTGCACCGGACCGACTGCTCCAACCTGCAGCAGCTGGTGGCCAAGCATGGTGAGCGCGTGATCGAGGTCGAGTGGGGCCTGCCCAAGGGTGGCGAGGCGCCGCTTTATCCGGTGGATGTGACCATCGAGGCGACCGACCGCCAGGGCCTGCTGCGCGACATCCTGGAAATTTTCTCCAAGGAAAAGCTCAACGTCGTCGGCGCTCAGACGCAGACCGTCAAGGGCGTCGCCTGGATGACGCTGACGGTGGAGATTTCGGATTCGGGGCGGCTGGGGAAGGTGCTGGCGAGCGTGGCGGGCTTGTCGGGCGTGAGAACGGCGCGGCGCCGCTGATTTTTCCAGGCCACGTCAAGCCAGGCTACGAAGCCCAAGCGCGCCTCGGCCCGCGAGGGTCAGAGCGCGCGGTTCAGGTCCACGTCCAGTCCGGCCTGTTTCATCGCACGGGCCAGCAGCAGACGCCACAGGCCAGCGTCGTCCATGGGCACGCACGCGACCCCGTCCCAGGGCAGGGTCTTGGCCGCCGGGCCCGGCACCAGGAAAAAGACGCGGTCCTTCCCCACGGTTCCCAGCAGGAAGCCGAGTTCCATCAACAAGCCGGGTGACAGGGCTTTGAGTCCGCCGGAAGCCGCGTCCAGGGCGTTGGCGGGCAGGTGGACGATGGCGTATTGCAGATCGGCCAGGTGCTCCAGTCGATTGAAGAAAGCCCCGCCGCTAGGGTTCGACAGCTCTGGCAGGAACGCGGGCTGCAAACCCAGCTGCCTGACGAGGCTCAGCGTCGCGTCGCGGACCTGCGCATCGTGGCTGACGACCGTGATGCGGATGTTCACAGGGGATGTTGACACGGTAGGGCGAGTTTCGACCACGGGCTGTGGGGCCGGCGCCTGTACGGGCGCAGGGGATGGTGTGGGAGCAGGTGTAGGCATGGGCGCAGGTTCCGGTACCGGTTGAGGCGTGGGAGCAGGTGCAGGCGGCACGGGAGTCGGAGTCGGAGCAGGAGCAGGAGCAGGAGCAGGAGCAGGAGCAGGAGCAGGAGCAGGAGCAGGAGCAGGAGCAGGAGCAGGAGCAGGAGCAGGAGCAGGAGCAGGAGCAGGAGCAGGAGCAGGAGCAGGAGCAGGAGCAGGAG
>CALRZY010000004.1:0-212310 GCA_943372765.1 Curvibacter sp. AEP1-3 | reverse complement strand
AGCCCGATGCCGCCGTCGAGGCCGATGCCGTGCGCCAGCTGGAGCGGCTGGCGCATTACGTGCGCGACCTGCTGTCGCTGGCCAACAATTTCGTCGCCTTCCGCGATTTCTACACGCGCCAGGGCAAGGCCACCTTCCAGGTCGGCACGCTCTACCTGGACGGCCGTTCGGCCGAACTCTGCGTGGCCGTCAACGACGCCGCCCGCCACGGCACGCTGGCCACGCTCTCGCGCATGTGCCTGGTCTATTGCGATTGCACCCGCGGCGCCGAGAAGCTCAGCATCGCCGCGGCCTTCACCGCGGGCGACTCGGACCAGCTCATGGTGAGCCGCAACGGCGTGTTCTATGACCGCCTGGGCCGTGACTGGGACGCCACCATCACCAAGATCATCGACCACCCGATCAGCCTGCGCCAGGCCTTCTGGTCGCCCTACAAGCGACTGGCGCGGTTCGTCGGCGAGCAGCTGCAGAAGATCGCTGCCAGCAAGGCCAAGGCCTCGGACGACAAGCTGACCACCGCCGTGGTGGACGGCGGCAAGAAGGTGGCGGCGGCCCCTGCCGCACCGGCCACGCCCCCGCCGCCTTTCGACGTGGGCAAGTTCGCCGGTATCTTTGCCGCCATCGGCCTGGCCGTGGGCGCCATCGGCACGGCCCTGGCCTCGGTGCTGGTGGGCCTGCTCGCGCTCAAGTGGTGGCAGGTGCCGATTGCGCTGGCCGGCCTGATGCTGGTGGTCTCCGGCCCCGCGGTCATCCTGGCCTGGTTCAAATTGCGCAGCCGCAACCTGGGCCCCATCCTGGACGCCAATGGCTGGGCCATCAACGCACGCGCCAAGGTCAACATTCCCTTCGGCACCTCGCTCACGCAAATGGCGCAGCTGCCGCCCAACGCCGAGCGCGCGCTGACCGATCCCTACGCCGAGAAGAAGAAACCCTGGGCCCTGTACTTCGGCTTCGCGGCCGTGGTGCTGCTGGCGGCCTTTGCGTGGGTGCTAAGAGACCAGTGGCGCTGAGCTGAGTCGCTTCAGTCCTTGGGGGCCGGCTCGCTGCCGGCCTTCATTTCCTGGGTGACGGCCCGCAGGAAATCCAGCTGCTTGCTGTAGTTGCGGCAACCCACACACATGAAGAGGTGCAGGCGCAGCGGCAGGCGTTCGCCCAGGGGCAGCTTGCGGTCCTGGGCCTCGGAGAGCAGGTGGCTCACTTCCTTGCAGGTCAGCATGTTTTTTCTCCACTGGTGAACCAGCCGCGTTCCATGCACAGGCGCAGCGCATTGCGCGCGCGGTGCAGGATGACGTTGCAGTTGCTCACCGTGATGCCCAGTTCCTGGCAGACCTCGGGCGTTTCGAAATCGAGAAACTCGCGCATCATGAAGACACGCGCCGTGTTCTCGGGCAGATGGGTCAGGCAGGCCTCGAACACCCCCCAGAAATGCTGCTGGCGCAGCGCCGCTTCGGGGCTGCCCCAGTCGCGCGGGCGCGAGGCCGGGGTCCAGTGGGCGTTCTCGCGAAACAGGGTCTCGAAGGTCTCGTCCAGGCTCTGCTCGCCGTCGGAGAAGGACGAGACATTGGTGCTGCGGCTTTGCTGGCGGATGACGTCCACGATCTTGTTGCGCAGGATGCCGAAGACCCAGGTCTTGGCCTGGGCCCGGCCGGCGAACTGCTGGGCATTGGCCAGCGCGGCCAGCAGGGCTTCCTGCACCGCGTCTTCGGCCGCGGCGGCGTCGCGCAGCTGCAGGCGCGCGAAGCGCAGCATGTCGGTGCGGATGGTGGCCAGGTCGGCATGATCGATGGTGAGGGGTGGGGTGAGGGCCATGTCCATTCCTTAACTTGGTCGCGCCTGGGGCCGGTTTTCTTACAGGGTCACACGCCGCGGGCCCGCTCGGCGTGGAACTGGGCCACGAAGGCACCAAAGCTGCCGGCGTCCAGCGCCGCGCGTACCTCGCGCATCAGGTTCAGGTAGTAATGCAGGTTGTGCACCGTGGCCAGCATGGGGCCCAGCATTTCGCCGCAACGGTCCAGGTGGTGCAGGTAGGCGCGGCTGAAACCTTCGCGCCCGCCCAGCTGGTAGGGCACACCGGATGTACCGGCGCAGGCGTAGCAGCTGCAGGTCTCGTCCAGGGGGCGCTCGTCGCTCTTGTGGCGCGCGTTGCGGATCTTGAGGTCGCCAAAACGCGTGAACAGGTGGCCGTTGCGCGCATTGCGCGTGGGCATGACGCAGTCGAACATGTCGATGCCGTGCTGCACGCCGTAGACCAGGTCTTCCGGCGTGCCCACGCCCATCAGGTAATGCGGCTTGTGCGCCGGCAGCCGCGGGCCGACGTGGCGCATCAGGCGCTGCATGTCGTCCTTGGGCTCGCCCACGCTGACACCGCCCACGGCGATGCCGGGGAAATCCAGCTCCTCCAGTCCGGCCAGCGATTCGTCGCGCAGGCTCTCGTACATGCCGCCCTGCACGATGCCGAACAGGGCGTTGGGGTTCTCCAGCCGCTCGAACTCGGTCTTGCAGCGTCGGGCCCAGCGCAGGCTGAGTTCCATGGAGACGCGCGCCTCGCGCTCGGTGGTCAGCTGGCCCTTGGTCTTGGGCTCCAGCGAGACATAGGGCGTGCACTCGTCGAACTGCATGACGATGTCGCTGTTGAGCACGGTCTGGATCTGCATCGAGACCTCGGGCGTGAGGAAGAGCTTGTCGCCATTGACCGGCGAGGAGAAGCGCACGCCCTCTTCGGAGATCTTGCGCATCTCGCCCAGGCTCCAGACCTGGAAACCGCCCGAATCGGTGAGGATGGGCTTGCCCCAGTTCTCGAAGCGGTGCAGGCCGCCAAAGGTTTTCATCACGTCCAGGCCCGGGCGCATCCACAGGTGGAAGGTGTTGCCCAGGATGATCTGGGCGCCCATGTCCTCCAGGCTGCGCGGCATCACGCCCTTGACCGTGCCGTAGGTGCCCACGGGCATGAAAACGGGGGTTTCGACCACGCCGTGGTTGAGCGTGAGGCGGCCGCGGCGCGCGTGGCCGTCAGTCTTGAGCAGTTCGAATTTGAGCATGGTGTGGAGGTGATTTTAGGCCGGCACCACACCCACCCTCCGTTCCCCCTGAGCTTGTCGAAAGGCTGCGCGCAACGGGGCTTCGACAGGCCTGTGCTGAGCCAAGACGAAGGGCTCAGCCCGAACGGACTCAAAGTCCGTTTTGCAGCGCCCGTTTCTTCCAGACTTCCCAGGGCCGGCCCAGGTGCTCGTCGTTCATGTCCGAGGTGGCCTGGGCTTCTTCCGGCGTCAGGTAGTTGATCTCGCCCAGGCGCATGGCCTCGCTCTGCAGGCGTGCGTTGCTCTCGGTGTAGATGGCGCGAAACACCACCTGCTGAATGGAAAACCCCACCACCACATTGCCATGCCCGCGCAGCAGCGCCACGGCCGAGTTGCCCAGGTCCCTGGCCAGGGCCTGGCCCAGCGCCTGGTTGCGGATCAGCAGGTCGCTGTTTTCGCCGGCCGTATGCCGGATCTCGAACACCGGCACCTGCGCGCCCAGAAAACCGCTCATATGGCAGATGGGCCGCAGGCGCGCGCCCGTCACGCCAAAGGGGATGACGGCCGGCGAGTGGCTGTGGATGACGGCCATCACGTCTGGGCGGACGCGGTAGATCTCGCTGTGGATGAAACGCTCCACATAGGTCTTGCGGCCGCGCTCGTCGTGCACATTGCCATCCAGGTCACAGGCCACGATGTCGTCCGCTGTCACCAGGCCCGGCGCCATGCTGCGCGCGATCAGGAAGCGGTCGGGCTGCTTGTTATGGCGCACGCTGATGTGCCCGAAGCCGTCGAGCACGCCTTCGTTGACCAGGATGTGGTTGGCAACGACCAGGTCGTCGATCAAGGCGGGGTTGGCGGTGTGGGGCATCTCGGGTCTCCTGGCGTGTCAGTGTTTTCCTGACTTGCGTGGGTTGATCATAAGTATGATTATCGTCACAAGATCAATGGCACCGAGACGAGGAGACATCATGAATCTTCTACATCGCATTTCTGCCGGTCTGGCGCTGGGGGCGATTCTGCTCTCTCAAGCCAGCGCCCAGAACTACCCGCAACGCCCTATCCAGGTCGTCGTGCCCGTGTCGGCCGGCGGCGGCACCGACGTCATGGCCCGCACCGTGGGCCAGAAGGTCGGCGAGCTGCTGGGCCAGCCCGTGGTGGTCGAGAACAAGACGGGCGCAGGTGGCAACATCGGCACCGAGTACGTGGCCAAGGCCAAGGCCGACGGCTACACCCTGCTGTTCACGCCCAACACCATCGCCACCAATGTGGCCGTCTACCGCAAGCTGCCCTACGACCTGCTCAAGGACTTCCAGGCCGTGGCCCTGGTCGGCCAGACCGACGTGGCCCTGGTGGTCAACAGCAAGGTCACGGCCAACAGCGTCAAGGACTTCGTGGAGCTGGCGCGCAGCAAGCCCGGCGCGCTGAACTACGGCTCGGCCGGCCTGGGCAGCTCGCAGCACCTGACGGCCGAGTACTTCAACCAGCTCGCCGGCACCAGCTCCAACCACATCCCCTACAAGGGCCAGTCGCAGGCCATGAACGACCTGGTGGGCGGCCAGCTGGACTACATGTTCAGCCCGCTGCAGAACGCGCTGCCTTTCATCAAGCAGGGCCGCATCCGCGTGCTGGCCGTGGCCGCCAAGCAGCGCCACCGCGACCTGCCCCAGACCCCCACGCTCATCGAGTCCGGCTACCCCGGCGCCGAGGTCTCCAACTGGTTCGCCCTCTACGCGCCTGCCGGCACGCCGCCGGCCGTGGTCAAGCGCCTGCACACCACCTACACCCAGGTGCTCAAGCAGCCCGAGATGAAAGCCAAGCTCGAAGGCATGGGTTTTGACTTCGTTTTCCTCAGTCCCGACGAGGCCACCGACTTCATGCGCTCCGAGCTCGTGCGCTGGTCGCGCGTGGCGGCGCACGCCGGCATCAAGGCCGAATAAGGCGCAGCGGCCCCGGCTGCAGCCTCGCGCAAAGCCCGGCACGCCGGGCTTTTTTGTGCCCGATCAGCGTGTGGTCCGGCGGGGTTATCGCCCCGGTGCCCTGACGAGGGCCGCCATTTGTCGCAAAATCCCGGCCTGACCACGGACGCCTTGCGCGTCCCTTTGTTTTTGACCCGACCCCAGACTGGAACCCTCCCCATGAAATCACGTGCCGCCGTCGCTTTTGCTGCCGGTCAACCCCTGCAGATCGTCGAGATCGACGTCGCGCCGCCGAAAAAAGGCGAGGTGCTGGTCAAGATCACGCACAGCGGCGTCTGCCACACCGACGCCTTCACTCTCAGCGGTGAGGACCCCGAGGGCCTGTTCCCCGTGGTGCTGGGCCACGAAGGCGCGGGTGTGGTGGTTGAAGTGGGCGAGGGCGTCACCAGCGTGAAGCCGGGCGACCACGTCATCCCGCTCTACACCGCCGAGTGCGGCGAGTGCCTGTTCTGCAAGAGCGGCAAGACCAACCTCTGCGTGGCCGTGCGCGCCACCCAGGGCAAGGGTGTGATGCCCGACGGCACCACGCGCTTCTCCTACAACGGCCAGCCCATCTACCACTACATGGGCTGCTCCACCTTCAGCGAATACACCGTGGTGGCCGAAGTCTCGCTGGCCAAGATCAACCCCGAGGCCAACCACGAGCAGGTTTGCCTGCTGGGCTGCGGCGTCACCACCGGCCTGGGCGCCGTGAAAAACACCGCCAAGGTCCAGCCCGGCGACACCGTGGCCGTGTTCGGCCTGGGCGGCATCGGCCTGGCCGTGATTCAGGGCGCCCAGCAGGCCAAAGCCGGCCGCATCATCGCCGTCGACACCAACCCCTCCAAGTTCGACCTGGCCCGCACCTTTGGCGCCACCGATTGCATCAACCCCAAGGACCATGACAAGCCCATCCAGCAGGTCATCGTGGAGATGACCACCTGGGGCGTGGACCATTCCTTTGAATGCATCGGCAACGTCAACGTCATGCGTGCGGCGCTGGAGTGCGCACACCGCGGCTGGGGACAGAGTGTCATCATCGGCGTGGCCGGCGCGGGGCAGGAGATCAGCACGCGCCCCTTCCAGCTTGTCACCGGCCGGCGCTGGCTGGGCACGGCCTTCGGCGGCGTCAAGGGCCGCAGCCAATTGCCGGGCATGGTGGAAGACGCCATGAAAGGCGACATCCAGCTCGCGCCCTTTGTCACGCACACGCGTGAACTGAAAGACATCAACGAAGCCTTCGATCTGATGCACGAAGGCAAGTCCATCCGCACCGTCATCCACTACTAAACTTGCCCACCCTCCCGTTCGGGCTGAGCCTGTCGAAGCCTGTCCTGAGTTAGGACGAAGGGCCCTTCGACAAGCTCAAGGCGAACGGAGTCATTTGATAAGGAAGCAAACATGAACCGCGTAGAGCGCCACGCCAGCTTCGGCGGCCGCCAGGAAGTCTGGAAACACACGTCCACCACCCTGGGCTGCGAGATGAAGTTCGGCGTCTACCTGCCGCCCGCCGCCGTGGATGGGCAGAAGTGCCCCGTGCTCTATTACCTGGCCGGCCTGACCTGCAACGAGCAGACCTTCATCACCAAGGCCAGCGCGCAAGAACACGCCGCGCGCCACGGCTTCATCCTCGTCGCGCCCGACACCAGCCCGCGCGGCCCCGGCGTGCCCAATGAAGACACGTACGACCTGGGCGAAGGCGCGGGCTTCTACCTCAACGCGACGCAGGCCCCCTGGGCCCAGCACTACCGCATGGCGGACTACGTGGCGCAGGAGCTGCCCGCCCTCATCGAGCAGAACTTCCCCGCCACGGATGCGCGCGGCATCTTCGGCCACAGCATGGGCGGCCACGGCGCCTTGGTGACTGCGCTGCGCAACCCGGGCCGTTACCGCAGCGTCTCGGCCTTCGCCCCCGTGGTCGCCCCCAGCCAGGTGCCCTGGGGCCAGAAGGCCTTCACGGCCTATCTGGGCGCGGATACGTCAGCGTGGAAGGAATGGGATGCCGTGGAACTGGTGGCCACGGCCAGCGAGCGCCTGCCCATTCTGGTGGACCAGGGCGAGACCGATGAGTTTTTGCGGAAGCAGTTGCGCCCGGAGTTGCTGGAAGAGGCTTGCAATGCGGCGGGTCATCCGCTGACGCTGCGCCGGCATGCGGGGTATGACCACAGCTACTACTTCATTGCGAGTTTCATGGCGGACCACTTTGCGCATCATGCGCGGGGGATGGGCGCGGGCCAGTGACTTAGGGCTAATTTCCGGTTGTCACGGAGCTTCTGATTTGGAAAATTCGGTTCGGGCTCAATCTTCGGCAAGAGCCTTGTCTGTTGCATCTACCAAGCCCTTTAAGAACCGTATGGCCTTTTCCAGTTCTTCTCGTTTTACAAGATGAGGTGCGGGAGAGCCACCGTTCGTCAGTTTGGATCGATGAACGGCATCACCGCGTTTGCTTAGCAATTCATCAAGAGTCTTTTTCGCCGAGGTGGGTTCGTAGTTAAGCCATTTCCAGCCAAGAGTGACATCCACCTCAAGATAATCAAGGAATAACTTTCGCGTCTTATCCGAAGTTGGGTTATGGAGGCGTTTTAGTTCGTCAGAAAGCTTGCTGGAAACGAACTTGCCAACAGGGCTGCCGCTAATTGCACGAAGTCGGGATTGAACAGCTTCTTCAATGCGATCCTCGACAAAGGTTTCCCAAGCGGTAAGCGCCATAACCAAACCAGCTCGCTTCAGAACCTCTGCGGTATCGGGATTTTGTTTGTGCAATACGTCGAAATGCTGCAACAGGGTTGTTGCGTCTTCAATAGATTTTTCGAATATGGTGGCGGCGCGTGACATAGGTCAGATGAGTCCTAACAATAGGAAGGCCGAGTGTCATGAGAGACCCGCCATGGTTTGATGGGGTTGTTCGAATAAATTGCCTTGTTGTGCGCTGATCAACAGCGCAGACATGACGGTTAATTTTAGGAGTGCTGAAACTCGAGGGCTATCCCCCAAAAGGGTCATGTCCCCAAGTTCCCGACGGTAATTTTTTGGTCGGGGTGAGGGTGGGTTTGCTGATCGCTACAGCAACATCGCATCCCCATAACCAAAAAGGGATCGCGAGTACACAATCCCGTTAAGCTATCCCCGTCGCCTATCGGGGCCTGGCGTTATGCACCGCGAACCAGCTGCTGATGAGGGCGCCGATGATTACCACGATGGGGCCGGCTGTGTCGGCCAAGGCTTGGGCGCTGCGCACGGTCCAGTGCTCGGTGGGCGTGGGGGACACGGGCACATAGCCGCCAGCAGGCGCCATGCGGTCACCGGGGTCGGCCAGGCCGGCGCCAACTGGTGCGGCCAGGGCGGCCAGCACGGTGATCACCAGCCCGGTCAGCCCCAGCCATTCGCCCAACCGCAGCCGTGCGACGAGCACCGTGCCCAGGTGCATGGCCAGCAGCACCCCGATGGCGATGGCGGGCGCCAGCGCCAGGCGGGTCAGGTAGCTGGTTACCAGCACATACGCGCCGCCGATGCCTGCGGCAAGCGCGACCAGCGCGTATTCGGCCGCCGCTCTTTTGAGCTTCGTCTGCGGCACCGAAGGCGGCGTGAACTCGGGGAGCTGGGAGGGGCGGAAGTCGGTGTTCAACACGGGGGTTTATCCATGCAGCTTGTCCGGTCTATTCTACGTGCGCCGGCTGCAAGTTGTGCCTAGCCGCAGGCGGCGCAGCCGTAAAAATTGTGTCTAACGCGATCGCTCCAGCAGCATCGCATCCCCATAGCTGAAGAAGCGGTAGCGCGCGCTGATCGCATGGCGGTACAGCGCCATGATGTGCTCGTAGCCCGCAAAGGCGCTCACCAGCATCATGAGGGTGGACTTGGGCAGATGGAAGTTGGTCACCAGCAGGTCGGCCACCTTGAAGTCGAAACCCGGGGTGATGAATATCTCGGTGTCACCGCTGGCCAGGCCCGTTTTCGCCCAGGATTCCAGGGTGCGGATGGTGGTGGTGCCCACGGCGACGATGCGCCCGCCCCGGGCTTTCGTTTCCGCAATGGCCTGCTGCGTGGCGGCGGGCACCTCGTACCACTCGCTGTGCATGCGGTGCTCGGCCAGGTTCTCGGTTTTCACAGGCGAGAAGGTGCCGGCGCCCACGTGCAGGGTGACGCTGGCGCGCTGCACGCCGCGGGCTTCCAGCGCGGCCAGCACGCCCTCGTCAAAGTGCAGGGCAGCGGTGGGGGCGGCGGCGGCGCCGGGTTTGGCGGCGAAGACGGTCTGGTAACGCGCCACGTCCTCGGCGCTGTCGCCATGCTCAATATAGGGTGGCAGGGGAACGTGGCCGTGCCGCTCCATCAGCGCGTGCGGCTCGTCGCTGAAGCGCAGGCGGAACAGTTGCCCCTCTTCATCCGGCCAGCGGCCGAGCAACTCCGCGGTGTAGCCACCCGTCATCTGCAGCACCGTGCCCACGGCCGGCCGTTTGCTGACCTTCATGTGGGCCACCACCTCATGACCGGTCAGCACGCGTTCGATCAGCAGCTCCAGCTTGCCGCCGGTGGGCTTTTCGCCGAACAGCCGGGCCTTGACCACCTTGGTGTCGTTGAACACAAGCAGGTCGCCAGGTTGCAGGAGAGCTGGCAGTTCACGGAAGATGCGGTCCACCGGTGTGGCGGCCCGGCCATCGAGCAGGCGCGAGGCGCTGCGCTCAGCCGCGGGGTGCTGGGCGATGAGCTCGGACGGGAGCTCGAAGTCGAAATCGCTGAGGGTGTGGACGCGCGGTGCGGCTGAAAGAACAGACATGTGCTTGAGGGCCGGACGGGCCCGTTCCAAGTGAAAGACAGGGCCGAATTGTCCCACGCCCGGCGGGCTCAGAAGTCCAGCGTGAGCTGGTCCACAGCCGGCGTCGTGCTCCCGCGTTGGCTGCCGGCCGGCCGCTTGCGCGAGCCATGCCGCTCGACCACCGCGGCCTTGCCCGCGCGCACCTGCGGTTCGCGGCGCAGGGCGTGCAGCCGTTCCTTGCCCAGGCGGGTAGCGGTTTCCAGGTCGACCAGGGGCTGGGGGATGTCCACGCCCACGCGCACGCCGCAGCTCGCCTGCACATCGGGCGGCATGCGCCAGGGTTCCAGCAGCCAGCTGTCCGGCACGTGGCGCATGGCGGGCAGCCACTGGCGCACGAAGCGGCCCTGCGGGTCGTGGTCCAGCGCTTGCTTGATCGGGTTGTAGACGCGGGTGGTGTTGATGCCGGTGGTGCCCGACTGCATCTGCAGCTGGCTCCAGTGGATGCCGGGTTCGTAGTCGAGAAACTGCGTGGCCAGCCACTCGCCCACCGGGCGCCAGTGCAGCCACAGGGGATAGGCCGCTACCGAAACCAGCATGGCGCGCATGCGGAAGTTGACCCATCCGGTCTCGCGCAGCATGGCCACGCAGGCGTCCACCAGCGGCCAGCCGGTGCGGCCGGCCACCAGGGCCTCGAAATGCGCGTCGTTCCAGTCGCCTTCACGCAGGCCGTCGTAGCCGCGGTGCATGTTCTCGAACTCGATGCGCGGCTCGCTCTCCAGCTTCTGGATGAAGTGGCAGTGCCAGTAAAGCCGGCTCTGGAAAGCCGCCAGGCCCTGCCGCAGGCGCGGGTGATCGGTCAGCCCCTGCTGTTCGCGCGCGGCCTGCACTACCTCACGCATGCTCAGACAGCCCCAGGCCAGGTAGGGCGAGAGGCGCGAGCAGGCGGTGGGTGCGCTCAGGGGCGAGGAGATGCCGCCGCGGTAATGGCGCGCGCGGTCTTCCAGAAACGAGCGCAGCACAGCCAGGCCACGCGCGCGGCCGCCGCGCTGACGTCGCGGCGGGTCGTGCGGGTCCATGCCCATGGCACTGGCGGGGGGCAAGGCTTCGCTGGCGCAGGGCAGGGGGGCGAAGTGCAGCGGCTGCGGCACGTCCAGCACGGGCGAACCCATGAGCAGCTCCCATTCGTGCTGCCAGTCATCGCGGTTGGGCAAGGCCCGCACCACACCGAACTGCGGCACCTCATGCCAGGGCACACCCTGCGCGCGGCACCAGCGGGCCACGGCGCGATCCCGCGCGTAGGTCCAGCCGTTGCCGGTTTCCTCGTGGCTGTGCAGGCTGGCAAAGGGCGCGGCCTGCCACAGCCGGGCCAGCACCTCGGTGGCTTCACCCTGCAGCACCAGCAACTGGCCACCGAGCGGCTGCAGCGCCTTCTGCAGATCGGCCAGGCTTTCGCGCACGAACTCGTAGTGCTGGCGCGCGGCGTCGGGCTGCTGCCAGAGGCCGGGCTCGACGATGCAGAGGCACACCACGGGCCCGCGCCGGCTGGCGGCGTGGAGCGCGGCGTGGTCGTGCAGGCGCAGGTCGCGCTTGAGCCAGACGAGGTGGTAAGACATGATCGACTTGGGGGAGCGCCGAGCTTAAGCGGCTTGCCGCCGCCCTGCTGCCTGGCCACCGATAACCCGGCGCGCTGCCGCACAATAGCTGCATGCCCCGCGCCCCGAAAGCCGCCACCCAGTCTGCCGCCGCCGAGAAAAAGGCGGCCGCGGCTGCACCGGCGAAAGCAGCCGCCAAGAGCCTGCCGCAGAAGGCCCTGGAAAAGCTCAACCTGCGACGCGACATCGACCTGGCCCTGCACCTGCCCCTGCGCTACGAGGACGAGACCCGCATCATCAAACTCGCCGAAGCGCGCGAGGGCGACACGGCGCAGATCGAGGCCGAGGTCACGGCGCAAGAGGTGGCCTACCGCCCGCGCCGTCAATTGCTGGTGACGGTGAACGACGGCAGTGACAGCTGCGTGCTGCGCTTCTTCAACTTCTACCCCTCGCAGCAGAAGGCCCTGGCTGTGGGCACACGTATCCGCGCGCGCGGCGAGCTGCGCGGCGGCTTTCTGGGCTGGACCATGATGCACCCGCACACGCGGGCCGCCAGTGGCGAACTGCCCACGGCGCTCACGCCCGTCTACCCCACGGTGGCTGGCCTGCCCCAGCCCTATCTGCGCAAGGCGGTGCTGGGCGGCCTGGCGCGCGCCGAGCTGTCCGACACCTTCCCGCCCGAGCTGGCGGCCGGGCTGAAGTTCAAGCCGCTGTGGGACCTGCGCCAGGCCCTGACCTTTTTGCACCACCCCACGCCCGATGTTTCGCTGGCCCAGCTGGAGGACCACACCCACCCGGCCTGGTTGCGCCTGAAGGCCGAGGAACTGCTGGCGCAGCAGCTCTCGCAACTGCAGTCGCGCCGCGAGCGCGAGCACCTGCGCGCGCCCGAGCTGCACACCCGCGGCGCGGGTGCGCTGCACGAACGCCTGCTGGCCGCGCTGCCTTTCCAGCTGACCGCCGCGCAGCGCCGCGTGTGCACGGAGATCGCGCAAGACCTGGCGCTGCACAAACCCATGCACCGATTGCTGCAGGGCGACGTGGGTTCCGGCAAGACCGTGGTGGCCGCGCTGGCCGCCACCATCTGCATGGATGCGGGCTGGCAGTGCGCGCTGATGGCGCCCACCGAGATCCTGGCTGACCAGCATTTCCGCAAGCTGGTGGGCTGGCTGGAGCCGCTGGGCGTGCGCGTGGCCTGGCTCACGGGCAGCCAGAAGAAAAAAGAGCGCACCGAGATGCTGGGCCTGATCGAGCGCGGCGAGGCCGGCCTGGTGGTGGGCACACATGCGGTGATCCAGGAGCAGGTGCAGTTCAGGAACCTGGCGCTGGCCATCATCGACGAGCAGCACAGGTTTGGCGTCGCCCAAAGATTGGCTTTGCGTTCGAAGACGCAGGGGCTTGATGACCCCTCCCCCGGCGGGGGGAGGGATGGGGTGGGGGCGAACGTTAAACACACCTCAAGTGAGGTGAGCGCGCAGCGCGAACCTCACATGTTGATGATGACGGCCACGCCCATTCCGCGCACGCTCGCGATGAGTTATTACGCGGACCTGGACGTCTCCACCATCGACGAACTCCCCCCAGGGCGCAGCCCCATCGTGACCAAGGTGGTGTCCGAGCAGCGGCGCGACGAGGTGATCCAGCGCATCCGTGGCCAGCTGGAGCAGGGGCGGCAGGTCTACTGGGTCTGCCCGCTGATCGAGGAGAGCGAGATGCTGGACCTCACCAACGCGACAGAGACCCACGCCGAACTCAACGCGGCCCTGCCCGGAGTTTTGGTGGGCCTGTTGCATTCGCGCATGCCGGTGGCCGAGAAGAAGGCGGTGATGTCGCTCTTCACCAGCGGACAGATGGCCGTGCTGGTCAGCACCACGGTGATCGAGGTGGGGGTGGACGTGCCCAATGCCACGCTGATGGTGATCGAGCACGCCGAGCGTTTCGGCCTGTCGCAATTGCACCAGCTGCGTGGGCGGGTGGGGCGCGGGGCGGCGGCCTCGGCCTGCGTGCTGCTGTACTCCACCGGTGACGCGCCGCGGCTGGGCGAGACGGCGCGCGAGCGCCTCAAGGCCATGGCCGAGACCAGCGATGGCTTCGAGATTGCGCGGCGCGACCTGGACATCCGCGGGCCGGGCGAGTTCCTGGGGGCCCGCCAGTCGGGCGCGGCCCTGCTGCGGTTTGCCGACCTGGCGGAAGACAGCCACCTGCTGGCCTGGGCCCGCGAGGCGGCGCCCGTGATGCTGGACCGCCACCCGGACCTGGCCGAGCGCCACGTGATGCGCTGGCTGGGCAGCCGCACCAACTACCTGAAAGCCTGAGCAAAACCCTCCGTTCGGCCTGAGCCTGTCGAAGGCCCTGGCGGGGCATGGGAGGCCTGGGGGCGTTTCGACAAGCTCAACGCGAACGGGCCGAAGAGCCCGCGTAGTTGCAAATTTGTAGCATCCACGGCACGCCAGACGTGGCATGGCGGCCAATGTGAATTAGACTCCGGGCATACCTGGAACATCAGCGATGGCCAAGGAACCCACCCACAAGCTCGCTTCCGGCGACACCGCCTACCTGTACCGCGCCACCATCGGTTCGCGCGCACAGGATTACTACCTGCGTCTTTTTGCCCGTTTCGACGGCGAGGGCAAGGCGGGCAGCAGCTGGAACTGGGCGGCCTACTGGACCACCTTCAACTGGCTGGTGTACCGCCGCATGTGGGGCTGGGCCCTGGCCTATGTGGCGGCCCTGTTCGGCTCGGCGCTGCTGATCTTCGGCGTGGGCAAGCTGCTGCTCAACTATTCCGATACCAGCGCCCTGCTGCTTTTCCTGTTGTTGCTGACGGTGGCCTTCGTGGTGCCGGGCCTGTATGCCAACGCCTGGTTCTACACCCATTGCAACGAGAAGATATCGGCCGTGCTGCGCACCTCCCCCGAGGTAAAGGACGCGGCCACCGTGCTGTCCCGCCAGGCACCGGACCAGCGCCGTCTGATCCTGCTGGGTGTGGGCAACGCAGCAGTGCTGGCCCTGGTTCTCTCGGTGCTGAACTGGTTCCAGGGTGCGGAAAGTGCGCTGCCGCAACTGGCCACGCGCGAGGAACGCCCCCTGGCGGGTGGCGAGTCCGGCCAGGTGCGGGCGCTGGCCGCCGCCCCGGCGCCTGTGGCTTCTGCGCCGGCCGAAGCCGCAAGTCCCCCGCCGGTCGCGGTCGCCAGTGCACCGCAAGCGGCGCCGGCGCCGGCGCCCGTGCTGGCCGCTTCCGCGCCCGAGGCGCCACGTGTGGCCCAGGCCGCTAGTGCGCCCGTGACACCTTCAACGGCCCGGCCTGCAACGGCGGGCAAACCGGCCATGGTCAACGCCTCGGACCGCAGCGTGACACCGGCCCGGCCGGAACCCGCTGTCCCCGCGCCGCGCCCGGCGACCACTGCCACCGCGGCGGTGGCCACCCCGGCACCGGCGGCGGCCCCACGCCCGGCCCGTGCCGCCAGTGCGCCACAACAGCGTTATGTGTGGGTGGTCCAGGTGGGCGCCTACGCGCAGGAGGCCAACGCGCAGAAGGCGCTGGCCCAGGTGCAGGGCCTGGGGCTGGAGGCCGGCGCCGAATCCTTTGAAAGCCCCAAGGGCCCGCTGATGCGCGTGCGTGTCGGCCCCTTCATGCAACAGGCCGAGGCCGACCAGGCTGCGCTGCGCATCAAGACGCTGGACTTACCGGTACTCGTAATACGCCAGCGTCCCTAGATAAACCCGTTCGCGTTGAGCTTGTCGAAACGCACATTGGGAAAATCAAACCCTCGCAAAAGGCTTCGACAGGCTCAGCCTGAACGGAACGGCCTTATTCAGCGCATCCCGATCCGCACGTTCCCGAAGATGCCCTGCGCCTCGCGCGGCAGGCAGCGCCAGTAGGGCTCGCTGGCCTGTACCTGGCCGCCTAGGGCCACGGCGGCTTCCCAGGGCCAGCGCGGTTTGTAGAGCAGGGCGCGGGCAATGGCGATCAGGTCGGCGTCGCCGGCCTGCAAGATCTCCTCGGCCTGCTTCGGATCGGTGATCAGGCCCACGGCGGTGGTCGGCAGGCCGCAGGCTTTCCTGACCTCACGCGCATAAGGTACCTGGTAACCAGGGCCCAGGGTGATCTTCTGCTGCGGCGAGACGCCGGCCGTGGAGACGTGCATGAAGTTGCAGCCCAGGGCCTTGAGCTGGCGCGAGAACTCGGCCGTCTGCTGCACGTCCCAGCCGCCCTCGACCCAGTCGGTGGCGGAGACGCGCACACCCAGCGGTCCGTCGAACACGGCGCGTACCGCGGTGAACACCTCCAGCGGAAAACGCATGCGGTTCTCCAGGGGGCCGCCGTAGTTGTCCGTGCGCTGGTTGGCCAGGGGCGAGAGGAACTGGTGCAGCAGGTAACCATGCGCGGCGTGCAGCTCGATCGCGTCGATGCCGATGCGCTGCGCACGTTGTGCGGCAGCCACGAAAGCCTCGCGCACCTCGACCAATTGGGCCGCCGACAGGGCCGCGGGCGGCGGCTCGTCGGGCAATTGCGGCAGGGCCGAAGGCGCCAGCGGCAGCCAGCCGCCCTGGGCCGGAGCGAGCAGCTGTCCACCCAACCAGGGCGCGGCGCTGGAGCCCTTGCGCCCGGCATGGGCGAGCTGGATGCAGACCGGCATCGGTGGCGCCAGTTTGCGCGCGCGCTGCAGCGTTTCGCCCAGGGCCTGTTCCGTGGGGTCGTCCCACAGGCCCAGGCACTGGGGGGTGATGCGGCCATCGGGCGTGACGCCGGTGGCCTCGATGGTGAGGAGGCCGGCGCCGCTGTTGAGCAGGCTGGCCCAGTGCGCCAGGTGCCAGTCGGTCGCGGCGCCGTCGACGGCCGAGTACTGGCACATGGGCGCGATGACGATGCGGTTGGGCAGCGCCAGGGGGCCGCGCGGGGCGGGCAGCTCGAAGGGAGTGAACAGCAGGCTCAAGGTGGTTCCCGGCTATGGTTGACATGCAGCACCGGCCGTGGGCCGGCCGCAGCGCCAAATTGTGGCACGCAGCCTGTGCTGGCCTGGCGCAGGCCTGCTTTGGCACAATGACTGACCAACCCAAGGTGAAACCCGCCATGCGCTATCTGGTCCTTTTCCTCTCTGCCCTGCTGGCCCTGCCGGCGGCAGCCCAGTTGCCGCAACGTGATCTGGTGCTGGAGTTGCGCGAGATCGAGGAGGGCAGTGCAGGTTATGTGGTGGGCACGCGTCCGCAGGTGCCGCTGATGGCGCCGCAGCAACTGCAGGTGCGCAACGGTAGCCAGGCGCGCTTGAGTTTTGCGCAGACCACGCCCTTGCAGTGGGTGCAGTCCGTGCAGGCGCAGGGCGCGCTGACGGGGGCCGGTGTGCAGCAGGGCCTGATCTGGCTGCAGGCCGGGCAGAGCCTGCAGCTGCGGCCGCGCTGGCCCGGCGGCCGACAGCCCGCCACGGTGGAGATCGAGGTGCAGACGGCCAGCGTGCAGCAGCAGCCCGGCCGGGAACTGCCCACGCAGGAGCGCAGTTCGCTGGCCACCACGGTGCAGGCGCCGCTGGGGCAGTGGGTCACCATGGCTCGCAGCGGCCGCAGCACCCCCCCGGGCAGTTACAGCAGCGATGCGGGCACCCAGCGCCCACGGCTGCTGCAGCTGCGGGTCACGGCTCCCTGAGGGGGACTATCGGAATAGTTCACAGGATGCCACAATTCAATTATGACCCTCACCGAACTCAAATACATCGTCGCCGTGGCTCGCGAGAAACATTTCGGTCGGGCGGCCGAGGCCTGTTTCGTGTCGCAGCCCACGCTGTCGGTGGCGGTGAAGAAGATCGAGGAGGAGCTTGACGTCAAGCTCTTCGAGCGCAGCGCCAACGAGGTGACGGTCACGCCGCTGGGCGAGGAGATCGTGCGCCAGGCGCAGTCCGTGCTGGAGCAGGCCGCCAGCATCAAGGAGATCGCCAAGCGCGGCAAGGATCCGCTGTCGGGCCCGCTCAAGCTGGGCGTGATCTACACCATCGGTCCCTACCTGCTGCCGGACCTGGTGCGCCAGATGATCACGCACACGCCGCAGATGCCGCTGATGCTGCAGGAGAACTTCACGGTCAAGCTGCTGGAGATGCTGCGCACCGGCGAGATCGACTGCGCCATCCTGGCCGAGCCCTTTCCGGACGCCGGCCTGGCGGTGGCGCCGCTCTACGACGAGCCCTTCTACGCCGCCGTGCCGGCCAACCACCCGCTGGCCAAGAACGACAGCATCAGCAACGAGGAGCTCAAGGCCGAGACCATGCTGCTGCTGGGCACGGGCCACTGTTTCCGCGACCACGTGCTGGAGGTCTGCCCCGAGTTCGCGCGTTTCTCCAGCCATGCCGAGGGCATCCGCAAGAGCTTCGAGGGCTCTTCGCTGGAGACCATCAAACACATGGTGGCCGCCGGCATGGGCGTGACCCTGGTGCCGCGCCTGAGCATCCCCAAGTCCGCGCTGCTGCCCAAGGGCAAGGCCAAGGGCAATGGCCAGGAGGACAACTTCATCAAGTACCTGCCCTTCGGCGGCGAGGCCCCCACGCGCCGTGTCGTGCTGGTGTGGCGGCGCAGCTTCACGCGCTACGAGGCCATCGCCTCGCTGCGCAACGCCATCTATGCCTGCGAGTTGCCGGGTGTGAAGCGCCTGTCCGAATAGTCTGTTTACAAGGAGCCCCCATGGCCAAGACCGTCGCCCCCGCCATCAACATCGGCATCAGCGAGAAAGACCGCGCTGCCATTGCCAAGGGCCTGAGCCACCTGCTGGCCGACACCTACACGCTCTACCTGACCACGCACAACTTCCACTGGAACGTGACGGGTCCGATGTTCAATACCCTGCACACCATGTTCATGACGCAGTACACCGAGCTGTGGACTGCGGTGGACCCGATCGCCGAGCGCGTGCGCTCTCTGGGGCATCCGGCGCCCGGCTCCTATGCCCAGTTCGGCAAGCTGGCCTCGGTGCCCGATGCGCCGGCCAAGCCGCCCAAGGCGTTGGAGATGGTGCGCATCCTGGTGCAGGGCCACGAGGCCGTGGCACGCACGGCGCGCAGCCTGTTCCCGCTGGCCGACAAGGCCGGCGACGAGCCCACGGCCGACCTGCTGACCCAGCGCCTCACGGTACACGAGCAGACGGCCTGGATGCTGCGTTCATTACTGGAAGAGTAAGTCCCCAGCTCGGCTGCGACGGGCGGCGTGGCCGCCCGATTCTTTTGGCGTCTTGCCTCTGACCCATGCGCGAGAAATTCCATCTCTACCTCGATCTGATCCGCTGGGACCGCCCGGCTGGCTGGCTGCTGCTGCTCTGGCCTTCCCTGAGCGCGCTGTGGGTGGCGGCTGGCGGTTTCCCGGGCTGGCATCTTGTGGCCGTGTTCGTGCTGGGCACCATCCTCATGCGCAGCGCGGGCTGCTGCCTCAACGATGTGGCCGACCGTGACTTCGACAAGCATGTGAAGCGCACCGCGCAGCGCCCGGTGACGGCGGGCAAGGTCTCGGTGCGCGAGGCGCTGGTGCTGGGTGCCGTGCTGGCCCTGCTGGCCTTCGGCCTGGTGCTCACGACCAACCGCGTGGCGGTGGCCTGGTCGTTCGCAGCGCTGGCCGTGGCCATCGTCTATCCCTTTGCGAAGCGTTTTTTTGCCATGCCGCAGGCCGTGCTGGGCGTGGCCTTCAGCTTCGGCATTCCCATGGCCTTCGCCGCTGTGCAGCAGCAGGTGCCGCCCCTGGCCTGGGGCCTGCTGATCGGCAACCTGTTCTGGGTGCTGGCCTACGACACCGAGTACGCCATGGTGGACCGCGACGACGACCTGCGCATCGGCATGAAGACCTCGGCCATCACGCTGGGGTCCTGGGACGTGGCGGCGGTGACGTCTTTTTATGGGGTCCAGCTGCTGATCTGGACCGTGCTGCTGGTTGAACGCCTGGCGCCCTGGGCCTGGTTCCTCGCGTTGCTGGCAGCCGTGGCTCAGATCGTCTGGCATCACCGCCTGATCCGGGATCGCACGCGCGAGGGCTGCTTCCAGGCCTTCCGCGTCAACCATTGGTTCGGCTGTACGGTGTTTGCCGGGGTGGTGGCGGGCTACGCTTGGCGTTGAAGTGAGCTGCGGCGATCATGGCATTTGTCAACGAGATTCCTAGCGCAGAGGATATTGAGAAGTTTGATCTGCCTTACAAGCCGGATCTAAGTGATCCCATTGAACTTCGGCGCGATTGGGCCGTCGACAGAGAAAGAGATGTCTACGTGACAGGGCCTGGCGGTATAGGAAAACAAGACCGCGATGAGCCGCTAAAGCGCTACTTCGTTGTTTATCTTGGACGCTCCAAAATAAGGGTCCTTCTGGAGCCTCAGAGGACCACTGGCGATTACAAGAATAGTCCTTACCACATCCATTGGCCGGCCCTGCATGAAATCTGGGCGCTGCGTCCGCAGGATAGTCGGTTCGTGGAGATATACAACTTAGCACGCCAAAATCCAGACTCGCCCAATTCCTATCTTCGCAACTATTCACTCAACGAGTTTTTGGCAATCTTCAAAGAAGCCGCAACGGTCCGTAAAGAGGGGTTCCATAACAGGTTCATCCTGACCCCCGTTGCCGTTGCCGTTACCTTTGGCTTCTAGGCGTTGAAAGGCCGAAGATAGGTCACTGGGCGCAACGGCGCAGCATTTCATGGCTGTGCCTGATGACCTCAGCGCCACCGGGCGGGTGGATGCCTCTCCATGGCCATGCGTGCCTGCGATGCCGGTGGGAAAGCCTCAGTCCTTCCCGAACTCGACCCCGAGCTCCTGCGCCCGCCGCTCCGCCGCATGCAGCGCTTTTCCGAACAGCCCCTTCATCTGGCTCTCGTCCATGCTCGTGAGGGCTGCGTAGGTGGTGCCACCCTTGGACGTGACGCGCTGGCGCAGTACTTCGGGCGACTCGCTCGACGCCCTGGCCAGCGCGCTGGCGCCGCGGAATGTTTCCACGGCCAGCTTGTAGGCCTGCTCGGCGGGGAGGCCCATCTCGGTGCCGGCGCTGGTCATGGCCTCCAGGAAATAGAACACATAGGCCGGCCCGGAGCCCGAGAGGGCGGTGACGGCGTCGAGCTGCTCCTCGCGCTCGACCCAGAGCGATTCGCCCATGGTGGCGGTCACGTTCTCGATCAGCGTGCGGTCCTGCGCCGTGACGCCGCCGCGTGCATACAGGCCGGTCATGCCCAGTCCGATGAGCGCCGGGGTGTTGGGCATGCTGCGCACGATGCGCTCACTGCCCAGCCAGCGCGCGATGCTGTCGCTGGGGATGCCGGCGGCCACGCTCAGGTGCAGGGCGCCCGCCACGTGCGCGCGCACCGGCACGGTGGCTTCCCGGAAGGTCTGCGGCTTGGTGGCCCAGACCACCAGGCCGACGCCGGCGAGGAAGGCTCCGGCTTCTTCGTGGGCGACGATGCCGAACTTGGTCTTAAGCGCCAGTCTTGCTTCGGCAAAGGGTTCGACCACCTCGAAGGACGATGCGGGCCGGCCCTGCTTGATCAGACCGCCGATGATGGCGCTGGCCATATTGCCGCCGCCGATGAATGCAATGCGTTCGCTCATGTGTTGTTCCTGGGACGCCCAAGGTGAAATCCGGCTGTGGATTGTCGCAGTTTGCGATAACCTGCTGCCCCATGGACCACATCCTTGCCCTCGACCAGGGCACCACCAGTTCGCGTGCCTTGGTGTTCGACCGCCATGGGGCGGTCGTCGCCCTGGCGCAGCAGGAATTCACCCAGCATTTCCCGCAGGCGGGCTGGGTCGAGCACGACGCACAGGAGATCTGGCGCAGCCAGCTGGCGGTGGCGCGCCAGGCGCTGGTGCGGGCCGGCCTGCGCGCGCATCAGTTGCGCGCGCTCGCCATCACCAACCAGCGCGAGACCACGGTCCTGTGGGACCGCCGTACCGGCGAGCCCGTGGCGCCGGCCATCGTCTGGCAGGACCGGCGCACCGCGGCGCTGTGCGACAGCTTGCGTCCGCGCTGGGCGGCACGCATCCAGCGCAAGACGGGGCTGGTGCTCGACGCCTATTTCTCGGCGACCAAGCTGCAGTGGCTGCTGGACCATGTGCCCGGCGCGCGCGCGCGCGCCGAAGCCGGTGAGCTGGCCTTTGGCACCATCGACAGCTGGCTGCTCTGGAACCTGACGGGCGGGCGCGTGCACGCCACCGACGTCAGCAATGCCGCGCGCACCCTGCTGTTCAACATCCACACCCTGCGGTGGGATGAAGACTTGCTGGGCCTCTTCAATATTCCGCGCTCCGTGCTGCCGCATGTGCACCCCTCCAGCGGCGTGTTCGGCGAGACCGAGGCCAGCCTGCTGGGCGCGGCCGTGCCGGTGGCCGGCATCGCGGGCGACCAGCAGGCCGCCACCTTCGGCCAGGCCTGTTTTGCGCCGGGCATGGCCAAGAACACCTATGGCACCGGCTGTTTCATGCTGATGAACACCGGTGATACCGCCGTCACCAGCCGCCACAAGCTTCTGGGCACGGTGGCCTGGCTCGGGCCGCACACGCCGGCCTGTTACGCGCTGGAGGGCTCGGTCTTCATGGCGGGCGCCACTGTGCAGTGGCTGCGCGACGGCCTGCAGATGATCAAGACGGCCGGCGAGGTCGAGGCCCTGGCGGCCAGCGTGAGCGACACCCAGGATGTCTACCTGGTGCCGGCTTTTGCCGGCCTGGGCGCGCCCGACTGGGACGGCCATGCCCGCGGCACCCTGGTCGGCATGACCCGCGGCACCACCCGCGCCCATATTGCGCGCGCCGCGCTCGAGGCCATTGCCCTGCAGACCGCCGATGTCTTCCACGCCATGGGGCAGGACGCCGGTGTGCCGCTGCGCGAGTTGCGCGTGGACGGTGGTGCCAGCCGCAACGACCTGCTGATGCAGCTGCAGGCCGACTATCTGGGCGTGCCGGTGCTGCGCCCGGCGCTGACCGAGACCACGGCCTTCGGTGCGGCTGGATTGGCGGGTCTGGCCTCAGGCCTGTGGTCGGGTGCGGATGAGCTGTCGGCCTTGTGGAAATTGGAGCGTCGTTTCGAGCCGCGACTGCCGGCGCCAGCACGGCGGGCCAAGCTCGCGCGCTGGCGCGAGGCGGTGGACCGCGCTCGCGGCTGGTCCCGGGGCTGAGCATGGCAACCGACATGCCCCTGCCCACCCGGCGCGCCGACCTGCTCGCGCGCCTGGCGGAACCCCGTACCTGGGACCTGGCCGTCGTGGGGGGCGGTGCCACCGGCCTGGGTGTGGCGCTGGACGCCGCGGCGCGCGGCCTGTCGGTTGTGCTGCTGGAATCGCACGACTTTGCCAGCGGCACGTCCTCGCGCTCGACCAAGCTGCTGCATGGCGGTGTGCGCTACCTGGCGCAAGGCAATCTCTCGCTGGTGCGTGAGGCCCTGCACGAGCGCGGCACGGTGCTGCGCAACGCGCCGCACCTGGCCTCCAGGTTGTCGTTCATCATGCCGTCCTACGCCTGGTGGCAGACGCCCTTCTACGGCATCGGGCTCAAGCTTTACGACCTGCTGGCCGGCCGTGCCGGCCTGGGGGCGACCGCTTTTCTCGGTCGCGCGCAGACACTGGCCGCCCTGCCCAATCTACAGCCCACGGGCCTGTGCGGCGGTGTGTCCTACTGGGACGGCCAGTTCGACGATGCGCGCCTGGCGCTGGCGCTGGCGCGCACGGCCGCGCGCGAGGGTGCGCTGTTGCTAAACTACTGCCCGGTCACCGAACTGCTGCACGAGAACACGCGCCTGGTCGGCCTGCGCTGCCGCGACGCCATGGGTGGCCAGAGTTATGAAGTACGTGCCCGCTGCGTGGTCAACGCCACGGGGGTCTGGGTGGACGGCCTGCGCCAGATGGACGGCGCGGGCCAGGGCAAGGCGGTGGCACCTGTGGTGGCGCCGAGCCAGGGCGTGCACGTGGTGGTGGAGCGGGATTTCCTGCCGGGTGAGCACGCACTGCTGGTGCCGAAGACGGCCGACGGGCGGGTGCTGTTTGCCGTGCCCTGGCTGGGCAAGCTGGTGCTGGGCACCACGGACACGCCACGCAGCGATCTGCCGCGCGAGCCGCGACCCCTGCGCGCCGAACTCGATTTCATCCTGGGCGAGGCGGCGCGTTACCTGGCGCGCGCGCCCACCCGCGCTGATGTGAAAAGCATCTGGGTGGGTCTGCGCCCCCTGGTCCGGCCCGCGGGTGACGATTCCGACACGGGCAGCCTGAGCCGCGAGCACACCGTGCTGGTCAGCGCCACGGGGCTGGTGACGGTGAGCGGCGGCAAATGGACCACCTACCGCGCCATGGCCGAGGATGTGCTGGCGCGCTGTTTCCAGGCCGGGCTGCTGCCCCGCAAGCCGGCCGGCGTGAGCATGCAGCTGAAACTGGTGGGGGCAGAGCCGGCGGGGAACGCCCCAGGTCGGGCCATGTCCGCCCCGGCTGGCCCTCATCTATATGGCAGTGAGCAGGCCGTGCTTCAGGCCCTGCCGGGGGCTGGGCTAGCGCTGGCACCGGGACTGGACGAAGCCATGGTGCGTTTTGCCGCTCGGAATGAGTATGCGCTAACTGTTGAGGATATCCTTGCCCGTCGGTCTCGCCTGCTTTTCCTGGACGCCGCCCTGGCCGCATCACTGGCGCCTCAGGTGGCGGCCATCCTGGCCGAGGAGACGGGACAAGACCCGGCCTTGGCCGACTTTCTGGACCTGGCCCGGAGCTATTTAAGCTGGCCGTCCGAACAAGACGCTTGACGCCCCGCCAATTGTTTGGCACAATTGCGGGCTTCGCTTGAAAAAGCTGAAGTTTCTGCCCAGCGAAAGCGGTGTGAGTGGTTCATGCCGGGGACGACGGGCCCAAGACTGATCGGTTGTGTGCTGCGTGGCAGTGCCTCTCGGTGCAAGTTGGGAATATTGAAATGATCCAGACTGAATCTCGGTTAGAAGTCGCCGACAACACCGGCGCGAAGTCCGTTTTGTGCATCAAGGTGCTCGGCGGTTCCAAGCGTCGTTACGCCAGCGTTGGCGACGTCATCAAGGTGAGCATCAAGGAAGCTGCTCCGCGCGGCCGCGTCAAAAAAGGCGAGGTCTACAGCGCTGTGGTGGTTCGTACCGCCAAGGGCATCCGCCGTGGCGATGGCTCGCTGGTCAAGTTCGACGGCAATGCCGCCGTTCTGCTCAACAACAAGCTGGAGCCCATCGGCACCCGCATCTTCGGCCCGGTCACGCGCGAACTGCGTACCGAGAAGTTCATGAAGATCGTGTCCTTGGCTCCTGAAGTTCTCTAAGGACACGCCATGAACAAGATTCGCAAAGGCGACGAAGTCATCGTCCTCACCGGGCGTGACAAGGGCAAGCGCGGCAAGATCGCGCTGCGCAAGGACGACAGCCATGTGCTCGTCGAGGGCGTGAACGTGGTGAAGAAGCACACCAAGCCCAACCCCATGAAGGGTACGACCGGCGGCATCGTGGAGAAGTCCATGCCGATCCACCAGTCGAATGTGGCCATTTTCAATGCGGCGACCGGCAAGGCCGACCGCGTGGGCATCAAGCTGCTGGCTGACGGCAAACGCGTTCGCGTTTACAAGTCCAGCGGCGAAGAAATCAAGGTGGCATAACCATGGCACGTCTGCAACAACACTATCGCGAGAAGGTCGTCCCCGAGTTGACGGCCAAGTTCGGCTACAAGTCGCCGATGCAGGTTCCGCGCCTGACCAAGATCACCCTGAACATGGGTGTGAGCGAGGCCGTCGCCGACAAGAAGGTCATGGACAACGCCGTGGGCGACCTGACCAAGATCGCCGGCCAGAAGCCGGTGGTGACCAAGGCCAAGAAGGCCATCGCCGGTTTCAAGATCCGCGAGCAGCAGGCCATCGGTTGCATGGTGACCCTGCGCGGTGTTCAGATGTATGAGTTCCTGGACCGTTTCGTCACCGTGGCCCTGCCCCGCGTGCGTGACTTCCGTGGTATCTCCGGTCGCGCCTTCGACGGCCGTGGCAACTACAACATCGGCGTGAAAGAGCAGATCATCTTCCCCGAAATCGAATACGACAAGGTGGATGCCCTGCGTGGTCTGAACATCAGCATCACCACGACGGCGCAGACCGATGAAGAGTGCAAGGCACTGCTCGCCGGTTTCAAATTCCCCTTCAAGAACTGAGGTGACCTGTGGCTAAAGTAGCTTTGATCGAGCGCGAGCTCAAGCGAGACAAACTGGTCGCCAAGTACGCGAAGAAACACGCGGAACTCAAGGCCATCGCCAGCGACATGAAGCGCAGCGACGAAGAGCGCGCAGCTGCCCGTCTGGGCCTGCAGAAGCTCCCGCGCAACGCGAACCCGACGCGCCAGCGTAACCGCTGTGCCATCACCGGTCGTCCGCGTGGCACTTTCCGCCAGTTCGGTCTGGCGCGCGCCAAGATCCGTGAAATGGCTTTTGCCGGTGACATCCCTGGTGTCACCAAGGCCAGCTGGTAAGCAGGAGATTTAAGATGAGCATGAGTGATCCCATCGCCGACCTGCTGACGCGTATCCGTAACGCGCAGATGGTGGCCAAGACCTCGGTGTCGGTGCCCTCTTCCAAGGTGAAGATTGCCATCGCCCAGGTGCTGAAGGACGAGGGCTACATCGACGGCTTCCAGGTGAAGTCCGAAGGTGGCAAGTCAGAACTGGAAATTGCCCTGAAGTACTACGCCGGTCGCCCGGTGATCGAGCGCATCGAGCGCGTGAGCCGCCCCGGCCTGCGCGTGTACAAGGGCCGTGACGCCATCCCCCAGGTCCAGAACGGTCTGGGTGTGGCCATCGTGACGACCCCGAAGGGTGTCATGACCGATCGCAAGGCGCGCGCTACCGGTGTCGGTGGCGAAGTGCTGTGCTACGTGGCCTAAGGCATTGAGGAGAAACTGAAATGTCGCGCGTAGGAAAAATGCCTGTAACCATCCCGACCGGGGTGGATGTCTCGATCAAGGCCGATCAGATCAGCGTCAAGGGTGCCGGTGGCACGCTGTCGCTGGCCCAGTCGACCCTGGTCAAGGTGAGCAACGACGGTGGCAAGCTGAGCTTCGCCCCCGCCAACGAATCCCGTGAAGCCAATGCCATGAGCGGCACCATGCGTCAGCTGGTGAACAATATGGTCAACGGCGTGAGCAAGGGCTTCGAGAAGAAGCTGACGCTGATCGGTGTGGGCTACAAGGCCCAGGCCTCCGGTGCCAAGCTGAACCTGGCCGTGGGTTACTCCCACCCGGTGAACATCGAGATGCCCGCCGGCATCACGGTGGCCACCCCGGCCCCCACTGAAATCGTGATCAAGGGTGCAGATCGTCAGCGTGTCGGCCAGATCGCCGCTGAAATTCGCGCCGTTCGTCCTCCCGAGCCATACAAGGGCAAGGGCATCCGTTACTCGGATGAGAAGGTCACGATCAAAGAGACCAAGAAGAAATAAGGAGCTGCACCATGATGACCAAGAAAGAGCAGCGTCTCCGCCGGGCCCGTCAGACCCGCATCCGCATTGCGACGCAAGGCGTGGCACGTCTGACCGTGAACCGTACCAATCTGCACATCTATGCCAGCGTGATCTCTGGCGACGGCGCCCAGGTCCTGGCCAGCGCCTCGACCGCCGAAGCCGAAGTGCGCAAGTCGCTCGGCGCTTCGGGCAAGGGTGGCACCGCTTCCGCTGCCCAGATGATCGGCAAGCGCATTGCCGAAAAGGCCAAGGCTGCCGGCGTCGAGAAGGTGGCGTTTGACCGCGCGGGTTTCGCGTACCACGGCCGCGTCAAGGCGCTGGCCGAGGCGGCACGTGAAGCAGGCTTGCAGTTCTAAGCAGATCGGAATTAAAGATGGCTAAAGTTCAAGCAAAGATGCAGGGCAAAGGGGCCGAGGGTCCCGAGGACGGCCTGCGCGAGAAAATGATCGCGGTCAATCGCGTTACCAAGGTGGTCAAGGGTGGCCGTATCCTGGGTTTCGCTGCACTGACCGTGGTGGGTGATGGCGACGGCCGCGTCGGCATGGGCAAGGGCAAATCCAAGGAAGTGCCGGCTGCCGTGCAGAAGGCCATGGAAGAAGCCCGCCGCAACATGCTCAAGGTGTCGCTCAAGAACGGCACCCTGCACCACCAGGTGACGGGTCGTCACGGTGCTGCCAACGTCATGATGGCGCCGGCTCCCAAGGGTACCGGCATCATCGCCGGCGGCCCGATGCGCGCCGTCTTTGAAGTGATGGGCATCACCGACATCGTGGCCAAGAGCCACGGTTCGACCAATCCTTACAACATGGTTCGTGCAACGCTGGACGCGCTGAACAACTGCAGTACCCCTGCATCTGTGGCAGCCAAGCGCGGCAAGAGCGTTGAAGAACTCTTCGCTTAAACGGGAGTTTCAGACATGACTACGCAACAAACCGTCAAACTGCAATTGGTCCGTAGCCCGATCGGCTGCAAGGAATCGCACCGCGCTACCGTGCGTGGTCTGGGCCTGCGCAAGCTGAACAGCGTCAGCGAACTGCAGGACACCCCTGCCGTGCGCGGCATGATCAACAAGATCAGCTATCTGGTCAAGGTTCTCTGAGAGGCTGATGATGGAACTCAATAGCATCAAGCCCGCAGCGGGCGCCAAGCACGCCAAGCGTCGCGTCGGTCGCGGCATCGGCTCTGGCCTGGGCAAGACTGCCGGTCGCGGCCACAAGGGTCAGAAGTCCCGTTCGGGCGGCTACCACAAGGTCGGCTTCGAAGGCGGTCAGATGCCCATGCATCGCCGTCTTCCCAAGCGCGGCTTCAAGTCGCACCTGCTCAAGTACAACGCCGAGATCACTCTGAGCGCGCTGGAGCAGCTGGGCGTCGACACCGTCGACATCCTGACCCTCAAGCAAGCCGGCCTGGTCGGCGAGTTGGCCAAGGTGGTCAAGGTCATCAAGTCGGGCGAGCTGAAGAAGGCTGTCAAGCTCAACGGCATCGGCGCTACCGCCGGTGCCAAGGCTGCCATCGAGGCGGCCGGCGGCAGCGTGGCCTGAAGCAACTGGATCGAGAGTAGAACGAAGTGGCAACGAACGCGGCTCAGATAGCAAAAACCGGCAAGTTCGGCGACCTGCGTCGTAGGCTGGTCTTTTTGCTGCTCGCACTGGTGGTGTACCGCATCGGTGCGCACATTCCCGTGCCGGGCATCAATCCGGACCAGCTGGCCCAGCTCTTCCAGGGCCAGCAGGGCGGCATCCTGAGCCTGTTCAACATGTTCTCGGGTGGCGCGCTGTCGCGCTTCACGGTGTTCGCGCTGGGCATCATGCCGTATATCTCGGCATCGATCATCATGCAGCTGCTCACCTATGTTCTGCCCGCCTTCGAGCAGATCAAGAAGGAAGGCGAAGCCGGCCGTCGCAAGATCACGCAGTACACGCGTTATGCCACCCTGGGCCTGGCCCTGTTTCAGTCGCTCGGCATTGCCGTGGCGCTGGAGAGCTCGGCCGGTCTGGTGATCGCTCCGGGTTTCGGTTTCCGTTTCACGGCAGTGGTCACGCTCACGGCGGGCACCATGTTCCTGATGTGGCTGGGTGAGCAGATTACCGAGCGCGGTCTGGGCAACGGCATTTCGATCCTGATTTTCGGTGGCATCGCCGCCGGCCTGCCCAGCGCCATTGGTGGCCTGCTGGAACTGGTGCGTACCGGTGCCATGAGCATCATCGCTGCCCTGTTCATTGTCGCCCTTGTGGTGCTGGTGACCTATTTCGTGGTGTTCGTCGAACGCGGCCAACGCAAGATCCTGGTGAACTATGCGCGCCGCCAGGTCGGCAACAAGGTCTACGGTGGCCAGTCCTCGCATCTGCCACTCAAGTTGAACATGGCCGGCGTGATCCCGCCCATCTTTGCATCCAGCATCATCCTGCTGCCCGCCACTGTGGTGAGCTGGTTCAGCACTGGCGACTCGATGGTGTGGCTCAAGGACATCGCTGCCAGCCTGACCCCGGGTCAGCCCATCTATGTGATGCTGTACGCCTCGGCCATCGTGTTCTTCTGTTTCTTCTACACGGCGCTGGTGTTCAACAGCCGTGAGACGGCCGACAACCTGAAAAAGGGTGGTGCCTTCATCCCGGGCATCCGTCCGGGTGACCAGACCGCCAAGTACATCGACCGCATCCTGCTGCGCCTGACGCTGGCTGGTGCGATCTACATCACCTTTGTCTGCCTCTTGCCTGAATTCCTGATCCTGAAGTACAACGTTCCGTTCTATTTCGGTGGTACCTCCCTGTTGATCATCGTGGTCGTGACCATGGATTTCATGGCCCAGGTGCAGAATTACATGATGTCGCAGCAGTATGAATCACTGTTGAAGAAGGCCAATTTCAAGGCTACGCCAGGTGTCTGAAAGAGATGGCGAAAGACGATGTGATTCAGATGCAGGGCGAGGTGGTGGAAAACCTTCCGAACGCGACGTTTCGCGTGAAGCTGGAAAACGGCCATGTCGTTCTGGGGCATATCTCGGGCAAGATGCGCATGCACTACATACGCATCCTGCCGGGTGACAAGGTGACTGTCGAGTTGACGCCTTACGACTTGACAAGGGCACGGATCGTGTTCAGGGCCAAATGAATTTGCAGGTTCCGGATAGTCCGGAACCAGGCGTTAGAAGTTTTAGGAGAATGAAATGAGAGTTTCGGCTTCGGTCAAGAAAATTTGCCGCAACTGCAAAATCATCCGCCGCAAGGGCGTGGTGCGTGTGATCTGCACGGATCCCCGCCACAAGCAGCGTCAAGGCTGATTGCAAGAGTTATAGAGGACGAAAATGGCACGTATCGCTGGCATCAACATTCCGCCGCATAAGCATGCAGAAATTGGCTTGACCGCCATCTTCGGCATCGGTCGCACAAGCGCTCGCAAGATCTGCGATGCCTGCGGCATTGCATATTCCAAGAAGATCAAGGATCTGACTGACGCTGATCTCGAGAAGATCCGCGACCAGATCGCTGGTATCACCATCGAGGGTGACCTGCGTCGCGAGACCACGATGAACATCAAGCGTTTGATGGACATCGGCTGCTACCGCGGTTTCCGCCATCGTCGCGGCCTGCCCATGCGCGGCCAGCGTACGCGCACCAATGCCCGTACCCGCAAGGGTCCGCGCAAGGGCGCAGCAGCACTGAAGAAATAAACTGGCATTGAAAGATCACCATGGCTAAAGCTCCCGCCAATAATGCCGCGCAGCGTGTGCGCAAGAAGGTTCGCAAGAACGTGGCTGACGGTGTCGCCCACGTGCACGCCTCCTTCAACAACACCATCATCACGATCACAGATCGCCAGGGCAACGCCCTGTCCTGGGCCTCGTCGGGTGGCCAGGGCTTCAAGGGTTCGCGCAAGTCCACGCCGTTCGCCGCCCAGGTGGCGTCCGAAGTGGCTGGCCGCGCTGCCATGGAGCAAGGTATCAAGAACCTCGACGTCGAGATCAAGGGCCCCGGCCCCGGTCGTGAGTCTTCGGTGCGTGCCCTGGCCGCACTGGGCATTCGCATCAACCTGATTTCCGACGTGACGCCGGTGCCTCACAACGGCTGCCGTCCGCAGAAGCGTCGCCGCATCTAAGCGGTACGCACTTTTTTAACAAGCCCACCGCCACCGGCATTGCGCTGGTGGCTCCCGCAGGCAACTGCGGCAGTTGACATAGAAGGAAGTTCAAGTGGCACGCAATCTCGGCCCCAAGGCCAAACTCTCCCGCCGCGAAGGCACCGATCTGTTCCTCAAGAGCGCCCGTCGCTCCATTGCGGACAAGGCCAAATTCGACTCCAAGCCCGGCCAGCACGGGCGCACTTCGGGTGCCCGTACCTCCGACTTCGGTCTGCAACTGCGTGAAAAGCAGAAGGTCAAGCGCATGTACGGCGTGCTGGAGCGTCAGTTCCGTCGTTATTTCGAAGAGGCCGATCGCCGCAAGGGCAACACCGGTGCCAACCTGTTGTTCCTGCTGGAGTGCCGCCTGGACAACGTGGTGTACCGCATGGGCTTCGGCTCTACACGCGCCGAAGCGCGTCAGATGGTCTCGCACAAGGCGATCACCGTCAACGGCAATTCCGTGAACATCCCGTCGTACTCGGTCAAGGCCGGTGACGTGATCGCTGTGCGTGAGAAGTCCAAGAAGCAGAACCGCGTGGTGGAAGCCCTGCAACTGGCCCAGCAAGTCGGCATGCCGGCCTGGGTGGAAGTGAATCTCGACAAGGCTGAAGGTACCTTCAAGAAGGTCCCGGATCGCGACGAATTCGGCTCCGACATCAACGAATCGTTGATCGTCGAGTTGTACTCGAGGTAAACAAGGTGACTGGGGTTGCGCTGCAACCTCGGCCTTGGAGTTTTCGTACCTGACCGGAGGCATTCCGGTCAGGCGCTTCACCAGCCTTACCGGTGTAACGAGCCGGGGGTATTGACAGGAAGTCTGCATGCAAACCAGTCTGCTGAAACCCAAAGCAATCAACGTCGAACAACTCGGCCCGAACCGCGCCAAAGTGGCGCTGGAGCCGTTTGAGCGTGGTTATGGCCACACCCTGGGCAACGCGCTGCGCCGCGTGCTGCTGTCGTCGATGCCGGGTTACGCTGCCACCGAGGTGACCATCGCCGGCGTGCTGCACGAGTACTCGTCGATCGACGGCGTGCAGGAAGACGTGGTCAACATTCTGCTGAACCTCAAGGGTGTGGTGTTCAAGCTGCACAACCGCGACGAAGTCACGCTGAGCCTGCGCAAGGACGGCGAGGGCGTCGTCACCGCAGCCGACATCCAGACCCCGCACGATGTCGAGATCATCAATCCCGACCACGTGATCGCCACGCTGTCGGCTGGTGGCAAGCTCGACATGCAGATCAAGGTCGAGAAGGGCCGTGGTTATGTGCCGGGCACCATGCGTCGTTACGGCGACGAGCCGACCAAGTCGATCGGGCGCATCGTGCTGGACGCCTCGTTCTCCCCGGTCAAGCGCGTGAGCTACACCGTTGAGAGCGCCCGCGTCGAGCAGCGTACCGACCTGGACAAGCTGGTCGTGGAGATTGAAACCAACGGCGCCATCACCGCTGAAGACGCCGTGCGCGCTTCGGCCAAGATCCTGGTCGAGCAACTGGCCGTCTTCGCCCAGCTGGAAGGCAGCGAACTCGCCGCCTTCGACGCGCCGGCACCGCGCAGCGGCAGCCAGTTCGATCCAATCCTGCTGCGCCCGGTCGACGAGCTCGAACTGACCGTGCGCTCGGCCAACTGCCTGAAGGCCGAGAACATCTATTACATCGGCGACCTGATCCAGCGCTCCGAGAACGAACTGCTCAAGACCCCCAACCTGGGTCGCAAGTCGCTCAACGAGATCAAGGAAGTGCTCGCTTCCCGCGGTCTGACCCTGGGCATGAAGCTTGAGAACTGGCCGCCGGCCGCGCTCGAAAAGCGTTGATTTACAATTACGGTCCGCCCAAAGCGGGTCGGACAAGGACCAGCCTTTCAAGGCTGGGTGCACCGGGCAGTACCTGATACGGCTGCCTGTTTATATAAAGAAAGGAAAGCACCATGCGTCACGGACACGGTCTCCGTAAACTCAACCGCACCAGCGAGCACCGCCTCGCCATGCTGCGCAACATGATGAATTCGCTGATTGAGCACGAGGTCATCAAGACCACCGTGCCCAAGGCCAAGGAACTTCGTCGTGTGGTCGAGCCCATGATCACCCTGGCCAAGGAAGCCACGCTGGCCAACCGCCGCCTCGCTTTTGACCGCCTGCGTGACCGTGACAGCGTCACCAAGCTTTTCAATGACCTCGGCCCGCGTTTCAAGACGCGTCCGGGTGGCTACACCCGTATTCTCAAGATGGGTTTCCGCGTGGGTGACAACGCGCCCATGGCGTTGGTGGAACTGGTGGACCGTCCTGCAGAATCTTCTGAGACAGCCAAGGCAGAATAAGCTATAATGCTAGATTACCGCGCGATGGAGCAGCCTGGTAGCTCGTTGGGCTCATAACCCAAAGGTCGGAGGTTCAAATCCTCCTCGCGCAACCAACAAGGAAAAGCCCTCTTCGGAGGGCTTTTCTGCTTCCGGGCACTGTAACAGGCAGTGTCGCGAATGTAGGAGCCAGGCCAAAAGCCCGCTCCCCCTTATTGGAACTACACATGACCACTCGCCGCCAATTTGGCCTCGCCACCGCATCCCTGCTGGCTGCGCCCACGCTACTCAAGGCCCAGGGCAACAACAAGATCATCCTCGGTCAGTCCGCCGCCTTCACCGGCCCGGCAGCCGAACTGGGCATCCAGTTCCACCAGGGGGCCAAGCTCTGGTTCGAGCAAGTGAACGCGCAGGGCGGGATTTCGGGCAAGACCATCGAGATCAAGACGCTGGACGATGGTTACGAGCCGGACCGCTGTGCTGCCAATACGCAGAAGCTGATCGCCGAGGACGTGTTTGCCCTGTTCGGCTACATCGGGACGCCCACCAGCCTGGCCGCGCTGCCCTTGCTGAGCAAGGCGCAGGTGCCCTTCATTGCGCCGTTCACGGGCGCCATGGGCCTGCGCGAGCCTTTCAACAAGCAGGTCTTCCACCTGCGTGCGTCCTACAACGACGAGACGGCACTGATCGTGCGCCAGCTCACCAACCTGGGCCTGAAGAAGATCGCCGTTTTCTACCAGAACGATGCCTATGGCAAGGCGGGCCTGGACGGCGTGACACTCGCGCTGGACAAGCTGGGACTCAAGCCAGTGGCCACTGCCACGGTGGAACGCAATTCGGTAGATGTCGCCTCTGCCGTTCGTACCATCAACGCAGCCATGCCTGATGCCGTGGTGCAGATCAGCGCCTACAAGTCCTGTGCGGCCTATATCCGCGCGGCCCGTACCGCGGGTTTCGGCGGCACGTTCTACAACGTGTCTTTTGTCGGTACCCAGGCCCTGGCCGACGAACTGGGCAAGGACGGCGCCGGTGTGGTGGTGTCGCAGGTGATGCCTTCGCCGTATTACCCGGCGCGCCAGATCGCACGGGAATTTGCCGAGGCGGTCAAGAGGGCCGGCAATGTGCAAGCCAATTTCTCCAGCATGGAAGGCTATCTGGCGGCCAAGGTCGTGAGCGAAGGCCTCAAGCGGGCCGGTGCGCGCATGAACAGCCGTGAGGGACTGATCCAGGGCATCGAGGCCATTGGCAGCCAAAGCCTGGGCGGTTTCCAGGTCAACTTCTCGGCCGCCAACCATGTGGCGTCGAGTTTTGTCGAGCTTTCCATGCTGACAGGCGACGGGCGCGTGCGAACCTGAAGATCGCTGGGAAATACCCCGGATGACAAGGGGGCAGCCGGAGGAATAGACTCTCGTCCATGAAGGTCATCGATTCCATCGTCGCCCAGTCCGCTGGGATGGCAGCCATCCGGCGTGATATCCACGCCCACCCCGAGCTGAGCTTCCAGGAGCGGCGTACCGCCGATCTGGTTGCGGACCGCCTGACAGAATGGGGCATCCCCATCCATCGGGGTCTGGGTGGTACCGGCGTGGTCGGCATCATCCAGAAGGGCACATCGAAACGTGCCATTGGCCTGCGCGCCGACATGGACGCCCTGCCCCTGCAGGAGAAGAACACTTTTGCCCATACGAGCCGGCATGAGGGCAAGATGCACGCCTGTGGGCACGATGGCCACACGGCCATGCTGCTGGCGGCAGGCCAGCACCTGGCACAGCAGCGCAACTTCGATGGCACCGTCTACCTGATCTTCCAGCCGGCCGAAGAAGGTGGCGCGGGGGCCAACGAGATGATCAAGGACGGTCTGTTCGAGAAATTCCCGATGCAGGCCGTGTTCGGCATGCACAACTGGCCGGGCATGCAAGCCGGCACCTTTGCGCTGAGCCCGGGGCCGGTGATGGCTTCGAGCAACGAGTTCAAGATCACCATCCGTGGCAAGGGCGGGCATGCAGCCATGCCGCACAACGCGGTGGACCCGGTGCTGGTGGCTTGCCAGATGGTGCAGGCCTTCCAGACCATCATCAGCCGCAACATCAAGCCCATCGACGCCGGCGTGATCTCGGTCACCATGATCCATGCGGGGCACGCCAGCAACGTGATTGCCGACAGCTGCGAGCTGCAGGGCACGGTGCGCACCTTCACACTCGAAGTGCTGGACCAGATCGAGGCGCGCATGCGAGAGGTGGCGCAGCATACCTGCACGGCCTTCGGTGCACGCTGTGACTTCGAGTTCGAACGTAACTACCCGCCCACCATCAATGCCGAGCAGGAAGTGGCATTTGCCCGACGCGTCATGGCCGACATCGTCGGCGAGGCGAACGTCCTGAAGCAGGAGCCGACGATGGGCGCGGAAGACTTTGCCTACATGCTGCTGGCCAAGCCCGGGGCGTATGCCTTCATCGGCAACGGCGATGGTGTGCACCGCGAGATGGGCCATGGCGGCGGGCCCTGCACCCTGCACAACCCGAGCTACGACTTCAATGACGAACTCATCCCGCTGGGCGCGAGCTACTGGGTGAAGCTGGCCGAGGCCTGGCTGTCGCCCGAGCGCTGACGCCGCGTCAGCCCGGCAGGCAGAAGCCGCGGTGCGCGGCGATCTGCAACAGGCCGTCGAAGATCAGCGTATCGACCAGGTCAAAAGGCGTGGACAGGCTGGGGGCCATCTTCCAGCCGGCGCCGCCCGCCATGACACACCACGGTTCGGCGCCACAGTGCCCACGCACATGATCGACCATGCGCTCCATCGCGCCGGCAATCGCGTAGGTGCCGCCGCTGGTCAGCGCGTCGCTGGTGTTGGTGGGGAAGGGGCGCACTTCGCCCGTGGGCACGTGCAGGCCGGCCGTGCCGGATTCGAGTGCGCGCAGCATGATGCCGTGGCCCGGCAGGATGTAACCCCCGAGGAACTTGCCGCTCGCATCGATGGCCTCCACCGTGACGGCCGTGCCGACCATGGCCACCACGATGGGACGCGCCGGCCCCATGGCCAGCATGCTGTGCCAGGCGCCAATCATGGCCACCCAGCGGTCCGGGCCGAGGCGGGCCGGATGATCATAGCCGTTGCTCAGGCCGGCCTCGTGGCTGCTCGCGATGACCCAGTGCGGCGAAACGTCCCAGTGCTCCATCTGCGCCTCGACGCGGTGCTTGACGGCGTCACTGGCCACCACGCAGCCCAGCATGCAGCTGGGGGCGGGCAGCTCGGCCCAGGTGGTCTCGGCCAGACGGTCGATGTGGTCCAGGAATTCGGCGCCCTGGGCCAGGACCCGGGCGCCGGGTTGCGGCGCATCGTACAGGGCCCACTTGAGGCGTGTGTTGCCAACGTCGATGGCGAGAAAAGACATGATTGAGACCCGGTTGGCAACTGCCGGCATCATAAGGGAGCGGGATGCCTCAGCCCTGGCGCCAGGGCAGGCCGTGGTAACGCCAGCCTCCGCGCCGTCCGCGCTGGGCCTGCTCGTCCGGATCGCCCTCGAAACCTTCGAGCACGTTGTAGGCTTCCAGGCCGAGCTCGGTCCCGCGGCGGGCGGCGGCAATCGAGCGCACGCCGCTGCGGCACAGCATGAGAACTTTCTTGTCGGAGGGGGCCGCGTCCAGCAGCTTGCGGTCGAAGTCAGGGTTGGGCACCATGCCGGGCCATTGTTTCCACGCGAGCCCGACGGCACCCGGAACGAAACCGACCCACTCGCGTTCCGCATCGCTGCGCACGTCGACCAGCACGGCCTCGCCCGCCTGCACCCATGACCAGGCCAGTTGCGGCGTGATGTTCCCGGCATACCCCGAGGCCGGGCGGACCGCCATGAGCGCGGCGCCATCGGCATCGTGCCTGACACCCGACCGAAGGTTGGCGGGCACGGCTTCGTCGATGCGTGCGGGCTTGGGCAGGTTCAGTCCGTCCATCAGGGCCTGAAACTCGGCCTGCGACTTGCCGGCAATGCGGGGGTTGTTCCTTTTTTCGGCACCGATGGTGCTGTGGCGCCGACCTTCGTAGTCATGGCCCGGCCAAACCACCGTCTCGTCAGGCAGCGCCCACAAGACCTGTGTGAGGCTGCGGTAGAGGGCCGCAGCACTGCCCGACTGGAAATCGGTGCGGCCGCAGCCGTTGATCAGCAGGGTGTCTCCGGTGAAGACATGGCGGCGCCCGCCCGACGCCCACAGGTAGCACATGCTGCCGGCGGTATGGCCTGGGGTATGGAGGGCGCGAAGCTGCTGGCGGCCGAAGTGCAGCTCGGCGCCATCCTGCAGCTGCAGGGCCGCTGTGCGGATACCGCAGGCCTCGGGGGCGGCCGTTAGGGCGCCGGTGTGCTCCACCAGCAGGCTGGCGCTGGTGACGTGGTCGGCATGGGCGTGGGTTTCCACCACCAGCACGAGCTTGAGGCCGTATTCACGCAGCACGGCCAGGTCGCGCTCGAGCTGCTCATCCACCGGGTCGATGATCAGCGACTCACGGCTGTCCGCATCAAAAAGCAGATAGGTGTAGGTGCTGGAGGCAGGGTCGAAGAGCTGGATCGGGTTCATGGTGAGGCGAGCATCCGGAGCGAAAGCCCAGACGAGCTCCAAGGATACGCAAAAATGCAGCGCTGCATTCAGCGTATCGATCACGACAATCTTGACCACGGGCGCGACGTTTTTAGGCGTGCCCGAGGCGAGACTATGCATAGCGAAGGGCTCGTCACTGCATCCCAGATGCCGCAGAGTGTTTATTCTTGAGAACGGTTCTGCGGAAACCGTGAAATACTGGTGAAAACCCCTAGTTCTGCGCAGACCGACTCGGACACAAAATGCACCCCCGATGGTATGCAAACTCATCGACCCGATCACTACCGGAGACCAACTTGACCGATAACAAATCCCCCAACCGCCGCAGCCTGCTCAAGGGCGTCGCCGTTGCCGCCGGCGCCATGGCTGCGCCCATGGTTGCCACCGCACAAACCACCACGAGCCTGCGCTTCCAGAGCACCTGGCCGTCCAAGGACATCTTCCACGAGTACGCCAGCGACTTCGCCAAGAAGGTCAACGACATGGCCAGCGGCAAGCTCAAGATCGAAGTGCTGCCCGCCGGCTCCGTGGTGCCGGCCTTCCAGCTGCTCGAAGCCGTGAACAAGGGCACGCTGGACGGCGGCCATGGCGTGGTGGCTTACCACTACGGCAAGAACTCGGCCCTGGCCCTGTGGGGTTCCGGCCCCTCCTTCGGCATGGACCCCAACATGCTGCTGGCCTGGCACAACTACGGCGGCGGCAAGGCCCTGCTGGAAGAGATCTACAAGTCCATCAACATGGACGTCGTCTCCTACCTGTACGGCCCCATGCCCACCCAGCCCTTCGGCTGGTTCAAGAAGCCGATCACCAAGGTCGCCGACGTCAAGGGCACCAAGTTCCGCACCGTGGGCCTGGCCGTTGACATGTACACCGACATGGGCGCTGCCGTGAACCCGCTGCCCGGCGGCGAAATCGTGCCGGCCCTGGACCGCGGCCTGATCGACGGCGCCGAGTTCAACAACGCCTCCTCCGACCGCCTGCTGGGCTTCCCCGACGTGGTGAAGAACTGCATGCTGCAGAGCTTCCACCAGTCCGGCGAACAGTTCGAAATCCTGTTCAACAAGAGCAAGCTCAACGCCCTGCCGGCCGAACTCAAGTCCATCATCGACTACGCCGTGCAGGCTGCCAGCGCCGACATGAGCTGGAAGGCCATCGAGCGCAACTCGAAGGACTACATCGAGCTCAAGAAGCAAGGCATCAAGTTCTACAAGACCCCGAATGCCGTGCTGCAGGCGCAGCTCGCCTCCTGGGACAAGATCATGGCCAAGAAGGGCGGCGAGAATGCGCTGTTCCAGAAGGTGCTGGATTCGCAGCGTGCCTACGCCGAGCGTGCCACCCAGTGGCAGAGCGACTACACGGTCGACTTCAAGATGGCTTCCAACCATTACTTCGGCAAGAAGCCGGCCAAGAAGGCCTGATGGCCTGAGCGGTTAAAATCCGTCCCTGCCCTTGGGGGCGCCGTGGTGCAAGCCATGGCGCCCTCAGTTCATTCTGACTCTCTGACTTCAACCTGACCTGCTGGGATCACTATGCAGAACTTCCTGCTCGCGGTCGATCGCCTGTCCACCTGGACGGGGAAGATCTTTGCCTGGACCGCCCTCATCCTCACCCTCACGATCAGCTGGGAAGTGTTCTCACGCTATGTGCTGAACCAGCCCCATGCCTGGATGCTGGACTTCCAGATCATGATGTACGGCACCCTCTTCATGACCGCTGGCGCCTATACGCTCTCGAAGAACGGCCATGTGCGCGGCGACGTGCTCTACGGCTTCTTCCGTCCGCGCACGCAGGCCACGCTCGACCTGATCCTCTATTTCATCTTCTTCCTCCCTGGCATCACCGCGCTGACCTGGGCTGGCTGGACCTACTTCAACGAATCGCTGGCGATCCGCGAGCAGACCTTCTCGGCCGATGCGCTGCCGGTCTACCCCTTCAAGTTCATCATCCCGCTGTCGGGTGCACTGCTGCTGCTGCAGGGCATCGTCGAGATCATCCGCTGCATCATGTGCATCCGTGATGGTGTATGGCCCTCGCGCGAGGAAGACGTCGAGGAAGTCGATGTCGAGAAACTCAAGGAAATGGTCCACGTGAAAGATGAAGACATCCAGGCGCTGGACAAGTACGTCGTGAAGGAAGGCGCCCACAAATGAAGATCCGCAAAGAACTCTGGTTCGGCTTCACCCTGATGGGGCTGATCATCCTGGCCGCGCTGACCATGCTGGTCAGCGTCGAGAAGATCAGCAACGGCCACATCGGCCTGCTGATGCTCTCCTTGGTGGTCGTGGCCATCATGCTGGGTTTCCCCACGGCCTTCACGCTGATGGGCATGGGCATGATCTTCACCTGGGTGGCCTACGAGGAAAACACGCAAAAGACACTGGACCTGATGGTGTCTGCGGCCTACAAGGTCATGAGCAACGACGTGCTGATCTCGATCCCGCTGTTCGTGTTCATGGGTTACCTGGTCGAACGCGCCAACCTGATCGAAAAGCTGTTCCGCAGCCTGCACCTCGCGCTGGCGCGCCTGCCCGGCGCCCTGGCCGTGGCCACGCTGGTGACCTGCGCCGTGTTCGCCACGGCCACCGGCATCGTCGGTGCCGTGGTCACGCTCATGGGCCTGCTGGCCCTGCCGCAGATGCTGCGCGCGGGTTACGACGTCAAGCTGTCGGCCGGTGCCATCACGGCCGGCGGCTGCCTCGGCATCCTGATCCCGCCCTCGGTCATGCTGATCGTCTACGGCGCCACTGCCGGCGTTTCCGTGGTGCAGCTGTATGCCGGCGCCTTCTTCCCTGGCTTGATGCTGGCCGCCCTTTACATCGGTTACGTGATCATCGTGGCCAAGATCAAGCCCAAGATGGCTCCGCCGCTGACCGAGGCCGAACGCTACATTCCGCTGCCGCCGCTGCTGGAGAAAGTGGCCCCTGCGCACACCTCGCTGGCGCTGCCGGCCTTGCTCAAGGCCCTCAAGGGCCAGCGCAATGCCGATGTGCCCACCAGCTATCTGCTCAAGCAGCTGGGCGTGGTGCTGATGCCCCTGATCCTGTTTGTCTTCGTGGCCCTGTGGAGCTACGCGGGTGTCACCAGCGTGCCGCCGGTCGAAGAAGTGAGCTCGCTGCAGGTCATGGGCGCCGGCAATGCCGAAGAAGCCGCCGATGACGAGGAGGGCGGCCTGGCCGTGCCGCCCGGCACGGAGGAAGAGGAAAGCGCGGAGGCTGAAGCCGCTGCCGAACCTGCCTCCGAACCGGCGGAACTGGCCGAGCCGGTCGCGGCTGCGGCGCCTGCGCCGACCAGCCAGCCTGCCCCGACCGGTTTCTGGATCGGTACCGCTGTGGGCGCGCTGGCGCTGGCCGTCTATTACGGCCTGCTGAGCTTCACGCGGTTTGAGGTCTTCAAGATGCTGCTGACCAGCTTCTTCCCGCTGCTGGTGCTGATCCTGGCCGTGCTGGGTTCCATCGTCATGGGCCTGGCCACGCCGACCGAAGCGGCTGCCGTGGGTGCGCTGGGTGGCTTCCTGCTGGCCGCCGCCTACAAGCAGCTGACGCTGAACGTGGTCAAGGAAAGCGTGTTCCTCACGGCCAAGACCTCGGCCATGGTCTGCTGGCTTTTCGTCGGCTCGGCCATCTTCTCGGCGGCGTTCGCGCTGCTGGGCGGGCAGGAGCTGGTGGAAAACTGGGTCATGTCCATGAACCTCAGCAAGACCCAGTTCCTGGTGCTGAGCCAGGTCATCATCTTCATCCTGGGCTGGCCGCTGGAGTGGACCGAGATCATCGTGATCTTCATGCCCATCTTCATCCCGCTGCTGGACAACTTCGGTGTCGATCCGTTGTTCTTCGGCCTGCTCGTGGCGCTGAACCTGCAGACCGCCTTCCTGAGCCCGCCGGTGGCCATGGCAGCCTTCTACCTGAAGGGGGTGAGCCCGCCGCATGTCACGCTGAACCAGATCTTTGCCGGCATGCTGCCCTTTATGGGCATCCAGGTGATTGCCATCATCCTGCTGTACAACTTCCCGGGCATCGGCCTGTGGCTGCCGCAGGTGCTGTACAAGTAATCAGCCGCACGCCAGCCGGTCGATCAAGGGGCGCGCGAGCGCCCCTTTTTCTTGGTAGGCCAGCCCGGAAACGGTAAGATTGACGTTTACGTAAACGTCAACGTGGGTACACCATGACCGACCTGTCCGCCGACTTCAAGGCCCTCGCGAATTACCGTCCGACCCACAAGGTGCGCTTTGTCACCGCGGCCAGCCTGTTCGACGGGCACGACGCGGCCATCAACATCATGCGGCGCATCCTGCAGGGCATGGGCGCAGAAGTCATCCACCTGGGGCATAACCGCAGCGTGGACGAGGTCGTCACCGCCGCGCTGCAGGAAGACGTGCAGGGCATCGCCATCAGCTCCTATCAGGGTGGCCACGTCGAGTACTTCAAGTACATGATGGACCTGCTCAAGGCGCGCGGCGGTGCGCACATCCAGGTCTTCGGTGGCGGTGGCGGGGTCATCGTGCCCAGCGAGATCCGCGAGTTGCAGGCCTATGGCGTGACGCGCATCTACAGCCCCGAAGACGGCCAGCGCATGGGCCTGGCCGGCATGATCGGCGAGATGGTCATGCGTTGTGATCGCGACCTCAGCATCCATACGCCGAAAAAAATCGAAGCCCTCCAGGGCCATAGGGAAGCGGCCTGGCGCGCGCTGGCCCAGCTCATGACGGCGCTGGAGAACGGCAGCGCTGATTCGGGGCTCGTCAACGCTTTGCGTGAACAGGCGCTGAGCTGCAAGGTTCCTGTGCTGGGCATCACCGGCACCGGCGGGGCTGGCAAGAGTTCACTGACCGACGAGCTGATCCGCCGCCTGCGGCTGGACCAGGGCGACGCCTTGCGCGTGGCCGTCATCAGCATCGATCCCTCGCGCCGCAAGAGCGGTGGCGCCCTGCTGGGTGACCGCATCCGCATGAATGCCATCTCGCCGTGGGCGCAGGGACCACGTGTTTTCATGCGCAGTCTGGCCACACGCGATGCCGGCAGCGAGATCAGCGCGGCCCTGCCCGACGTGGTGGCCGCCTGCAAGTGCGCGGGCTTCGACCTGATCGTGGTCGAGACCTCGGGCATCGGCCAGGGCGACGCGGCCATCGTGCCGCATGTGGATGTGCCGCTGTACGTGATGACACCCGAGTTCGGCGCCGCCAGCCAGCTCGAGAAGATCGACATGCTGGACTTCGCCGAGTTCGTGGCCATCAACAAATTCGACCGGAAGGGCGCGCCCGACGCGCTGCGCGACGTGGCCAAGCAGGTGCAGCGCAACCGCGAAGCCTGGAGCACCCCGCCCGAGCAGATGCCGGTCTTCGGCACCATGGCCGCGCGTTTCAACGACGACGGTGTGACCGCGCTCTACCAGGCCCTCAAGGTGCGGTTGGGTGCCTTGGGCCTCAAGCTCGAAGCCGGCCGGCTGCCCGCCGTCGCCGTGCGTCACAGCAGCAACCAGAGCCCTATCGTGCCCGGTGCCCGTACGCGTTACCTGGCCGAGATCTCCGACACCGTGCGCGGCTACAAAAGCCGTGCGCGTGCCCAGGCCCGGCTGGCGCGCGAGATCCAGCAGCTGCGTGAGGCTGCGCGCATGCTCAGCGTGGACAAGCCCGATCGGCCCAAGGCCGCCGAGGCGGCGATCGACCTGGCCCAATCGCGCGAACTGCAGATGGACGCCGACGCGAGCCGCCTGCTGGCCCAGTGGCCGGCGATGCAGCAGGCTTATGCTGGGGACGAGTACGTGGTGAAGATCCGCGACAAGGAGATCCGCACCGCGCTGACCACCAAATCCTTGAGCGGCACGACGATACGCAAGGTCAGTCTGCCGAAGTACGAGGATCATGGCGAAATCCTCCAGTGGCTGATGCTGGACAACGTGCCGGGCAGCTATCCCTACACCGCCGGCACCTTTGCCTTCAAGCGCGAGAACGAAGACCCCACGCGGATGTTTGCCGGCGAGGGCGACCCCTTCCGCACCAACAAGCGCTTCAAGCTGCTGAGCGCCAACATGCCGGCCAAGCGCCTGTCCACCGCCTTCGATTCGGTCACGCTCTACGGCAACGATCCCGATCCGCGTCCCGACATCTACGGCAAGGTCGGCAACAGCGGCGTATCCATCGCCACGCTGGACGACATGAAGGTGCTCTACGGGGGCTTCGACCTCTGCGATCCGGCCACCTCGGTCAGCATGACCATCAACGGCCCGGCACCCACCATCCTGGCCATGTTCATGAACACGGCCATCGACCAGTACCTGGCGAAGTTCCAGACGGACAACGGTCGCTCGCCGACCGACACCGAAGCCGAAAAGATCCGCGAGTGGGTGCTGGAAAACGTGCGTGGCACGGTGCAGGCTGACATCCTCAAGGAAGACCAGGGCCAGAACACCTGCATTTTTTCCACCGAGTTCTCGCTCAAGGTCATGGGCGACATCGCCGAGTACTTCGTGCACCACGGCGTGCGCAATTTCTATAGCGTGTCCATCTCGGGTTATCACATCGCCGAAGCCGGCGCCAATCCCATCAGCCAGCTGGCCTTCACGCTCTCCAACGGCCTCACGCTGGTAGAGGCGTATCTGGCGCGCGGCATGCACATCGACGACTTCGCGCCGAACCTGTCTTTCTTTTTCTCCAACGGCATGGACCCCGAGTACACCGTGATGGGCCGCGTGGCGCGCCGCATCTGGGCCGTGGCGATGAAGGAGAAATACGGGGCCAACGAACGCAGCCAGAAGCTCAAGTACCACATCCAGACGTCGGGCCGCAGCCTGCACGCGCAGGAGATCCAGTTCAACGACATCCGCACCACGCTGCAAGCCCTGATCGCCATCTACGACAACTGCAACAGCCTGCACACCAATGCCTTCGACGAGGCCATCACGACGCCCACGGAAGACTCCGTGCGCCGCGCCATGGCCATCCAGCTCATCATCAACCGCGAGTGGGGCTTGGCGAAAAACGAGAACCCCAACCAGGGCGCTTTCATCATCGAGGAGCTGACCGAACTGGTGGAAGAGGCCGTACTGGCCGAGTTCGAGCGCATCAGCGAGCGCGGTGGTGTGCTGGGCGCCATGGAGACCGGTTACCAGCGCGGCAAGATCCAGGACGAGAGCATGACTTACGAGATGCTCAAGCACACGGGTGAGCTGCCCATCATCGGCGTGAACACCTTCCGCAACCCGCACGGCGATACCGTGCTGGAGAAGCTGGAACTGGCGCGCTCGACCGACGAGGAAAAACAGAGCCAGCTCAAGCGCCTGGCCGAGTTCCATGCGCGCCACGCGGCGCAAGCGCCGGCGCAACTGCAACGTCTGCAGCAGGCCGTGATCGAGAACCGCAATGTGTTCGAGGTGCTGATGGACGCAGTACGTGTCTGCTCCCTGGGCCAGATCACCACTGCGCTGTTCGAAGTCGGCGGCCAGTACCGCCGCAATATGTAAGAGGCGCTGCGCCTACTGTGCAGCTGCCAGCGGCAGGTTGAGCAGCAGGTTCTGCGGCTTCAGGCGCAGCAGGCCCTGCGCGTTCATGGCCAGGCCCAGGTAGACCGGTTTGCCCGCCAGCTCGGCCTGCATCTGGGCCGGGTCGGCAAACGTCAGGCGGAACAGGCTGACCAGGCGTTGCATGCGTTCGGGCTCCACCGTCTGCTCTTCGTACAGATCGTTGAGGATGCCCGTCGCCTCGGTGTCCAGGCCGATGTGCCAGCGCCAGCTGGCGTCGTCCACGCGCGCCAGTGGCTCGATCTTCACCTCGACACCTAGCAGGTGTTGCACCCAGAGTTCCAGCACACGGGCCAGCGCCTTCAGGCCGCTGCGCGCGCGTGTCATGCGCAGGGTCAGGCCGTGGCTCAACTCCTGCTGCACCTCGTGCGTGAGGTCCAGCAGGAAGTGGTAACGCTCGCTGCGCTCCCAGTACAGCGCGGCGTTCGATGCATCGAGCACGGTCAGCTCGGCCTCGCGCAGCCGGGACTTGTTTTCCATCAGCAGGCGGCCGATCTCGCCCAGGCCGGCGTTCTGGCTGTAGCGGTCCACCACGGACTGGTCGGCCGCCAGCACCTGGCCTTCCTGCACGGTGAGGCGCTGCGGGCGGAACAGCAGTTCGGCCGCGCGCAACTGCAGGGCGTCTTCGCTGTCCTGCAGCAGGCTGCGCAGCATGGCCTGCACGATCAGGTCGATGAATAGCGGGGGGATGGTGATGCGGCCGCCGCGCATGAGCTGCAGGTAATACGCTTCCAGCGTGCCGGCCGCCAGCAACGCGTCGCGGAAGTTCAGGAAGAGCTGGTAGTTGTCGCGCGCGTCGGCGTCCTTGAAGCGCGCCAGCGTCTCCGGCTTGACGGACTGCAGCGGGTCGTCCTGCAGGGCCTGGTGCAGCCGGCGCTCGGCCTTGCAGGACTCGGGCACCAGGGCCAGCTCGGGCCGGTCGAGGAACAGGCGCAGGTAGTCTGGCGTGACGAGCAGCCAGCCCTGGTCATTGCGATGCAGGCGGTCAAAACCGCAGTTCGGCCAGAAGTTCATGGTCGCGCCGCCTGGACGCTTGCCGCGGGCAACAGGCGGCCCTGGGCCAGCAGGCGCAGCGTGCGCCAGGCCAGCAGGGCGATCACCGCCGAAGCCAGCGCCAGCCCGAGGCCCCCGATGGCAGATGGCCAGCCGCCGCGCCGCACCACCTCGATCAAGACGGCTGCAAACGCCGCGGCCGGGAACGAAAAGGACCAGAAGCCGATGCCAAACGGCGTCTGGCGCCACCAGCGGTAGCGTGCCAGCACGGCCACCAGCGGGCCGGCTGCAATGCCCAGGCCGATGATGAGCAGTTCACCCGGCAGCTGCGGCCACAGGGTGGCCACGGCCAGCGTACCCACGGTGGCTGGTGCCAGCTCCAGGCCGATGGTGGGGCGCAGGGGCAATGGCATGGCCCCTTCGAACAGGCGGTTGAGCACGCGGACTTCCAGCAAGGCCCAGCTGACCAGGCCCATACCGAAGAGCAGGGCAGCCCAGCCCGGGTAGCCCAGCACCTGCAGGGCCATGCCGCCGACCAGACCGCCGCCCAGCGGCGGCAGGTAGAGCGCGGGGGTGTAGGCCTCGGCGGCCAGCTCGGCATTGGCGATCAGGGCTGCGATGCGCACGGCAATCACACCTTGCAGTGCCAGGGTGGCCAGCGTGAAGAGCAGCCAGCCGGTGTGGCCGGGGGTGCCGAACGTGATGCTGCACAGCAGGCAGGACAGCGGCAACAGCGCCATCAGCGACGCGGCCACAGGGTGGGTGAATTCGGCCACGACGGCCTGCGGATGGCGCAGGCACTTGAGCAGGTAGATCAGCAGCAGCAGGCACAGCAGCAGCAGCGCGGCCATGGCCAGGCCGTCACCCACATCGCCGGCGCGGGGCCAGCCCAGTTCGGCGGCGCGGCGCCAGGCCCCGCCCAGTGCAAAGAAACCAACCGGTATCGCGAAGAGCCCCACCGGAAAACGCGGGAGCCAGGACAAGATATGCATGCGCCCGATGCTAGCACCGGCGCCGCCGCCGGCCGGCTCAGTGGCTGCCGAGTTCGCCCGGAACGGTCTCTTCGTCCAGTTCGTCGTCGATCGGCTCGACGGCGTAGGGGATCAGGGGCTTGTCCAGCGGGCGCAACTTGTGGCGGCGCAGCGCACGCAATGACTTGGAATGCTCCATGGCCTGGAGCACGATTTCCGGCTCCATCATGAGGCTGAAGGGGTTGAGCGAAATAGGGTTGGTTCTCACGTTTTTTCCTTGCATCACACCATTTGCGGATGTGGTGCAATCACTCTAGGCCCCGTGTCGGCCAACTTGAATCGGCATCTGCCGGTTTCACGTGTCGGAAAAAACCTGACACGCCCGTCCTCCCAAGCCCTAGGCCTGTGCCTGCCAGCGCTGCTTGAACTCCCCGGGCGGCATGGGCCGGCCGTAGAGATAACCCTGCACCTCGGCACAGCCCAGGCGGCGCAGGAAGGCCAGCTGGGCCTCGGTTTCCACCCCTTCGGCCACGCTGACCAGGTCCAGGCTGCGTGCAATGTCCACCATGGCCTGCACGATGCTCTCGTCACTGCGCTTGATGCCGATACCCGAGATGAAACTGCGGTCGATCTTGAGCACCTGCACCGGCAGCCGGTTCAGGTAGGACAGCGATGAATAACCGGTACCGAAGTCGTCCAGCGCCAGGCGCACGCCGATGGCCTGCAGTTCGGCCAGCCGGCTGAAGGCGTCCTGCAGCACCAGCACCACCGACTCGGTGATCTCGATCTCGATGCGCGGGGCCGCCACGCCCCAGCGGCGCAGGCATTCCTGCAGCAGCGCGGGGAAATTGCCGCGCTCCAGCTGCTTGACCGACAGATTGATCGACAGCACCGGCACCCGCAGGCCGGTGGCGTCCCAGGCGGCCAGCTGGCGGCAGGTTTCGTTCAGCGCCCAGGCCCCCAGTTCCTCGATGTAGCCGGTTTCCTCGGCGACTGGAATGAAACGCACCGGCGGCACGTCGCCGAGTTCCTCGCTGTGCCAGCGCAGCAGCGCCTCGGCCCCGGTGAGCTGGCCGCTCTGGATGTCGACCTTGGGCTGGTAGTGCAGGCTGAGTTCCCCAGCACCGATGGCGGTGCGCAGCCGGCCTTCGAGCTGGATGCGTTCGCGTGCCTGCGCCGTCATCTCGGCCGTGTAAAAGTGATGGCGGTTGCGGCCCAGGGCCTTGGCCTGGTACATCGCGGCGTCCGCCTGGCGCACCAGCACATCGACGTCCATGCCGTCGGCCGGCGCCAGGCTGATGCCGATGCTGGCCGAAAGATGCAAGCGGTTGTCGTCTACCGTGAAGGGCTGCTGGAACAGCGCGAGCAGGCGCTGCGCCGTGGCTTCGGCTTGTGGCATGCCGTCGAGACCACCCAGCAGGCAGATGAACTCGTCGCCCCCCAGCCGCGCCAGCAGATCTCCCGGGCCCATGCTGGCCTGCAGCCGGCGCGTCACGTTGATCAGCAGCGCATCGCCCACCGGGTGGCCCAGCGTGTCGTTGACGTCCTTGAAGCGGTCCAGGTCGATGAACAGCACGGCCAGCCGGGACGGGCCCGACGCATCCAGCTGCAGCAGCTGGTGCGTCAACCGTTCCCTGAACAGGGTGCGGTTGGGCAGGCCGGTCAGCGGGTCATGGTGGGCCAGGTGCTTGAGCTGCTGCTGCGCCAGGCGGCGCTCGGTGATCTCATGCTCCAGGGCCTGCGTGCGCTCCTGCACGCGCCGGTCCAGTTCCTCATTGCTCTGCTCCAGCGCCTGTGCCTGCTTGCGCAGAATCAGCTGGGCGTGCCGCACCACCAGGAACTGCGCCAGGTATAGCGCGCCCAGCACGGCCAGCACGGTGGCCGAGACCCAGGCCAGCTGGCGCTCGGCCTGCTGCACAAAGGTCGTGACGTCCTGGTAGACCTCGAACACGCCGTCGATGCGCGTCTCCCCACTGGACGGAAGGTGGATGGGCACGTAGGCGTAGATGATGTCGCGCTCGGACAGGGAGCCTTCGAAGGCATCGAACTGGTTGCGGTGCGTCAGCGCGCCGGTCGTGCGCCCGGCCATGGCGCCCATGAAACCCGGGTTGTCCGACTTGTCCTCGCCGATCTGGCGCGGATCGGTGGAAAACACCGTCATGCCGGTGGGGGTGTAGATCTTGACCTTGAGGACGGTGGTGCCGCGTGCCATGCGGGCCAGGGTCTGGTGCAGGCCGCTGGCTTCGGCGCGCTGGCGCAGGGTGTCGGGCGTGTCACCTGGGCGGGCGGCGTCGACCAGCGGCTTGAACTCGGTCCACAGCGAGTTTTCGAACACCTGTGTGAACTCTGCGGCCCGGCTTTGCTCCAGCGTCAGCAGCTGCTCCATGGCGTTGTGCCGGTAGTACTGCAGCAGCAGGACGCTGGCGCCGGCGATCAGGGCCAGCGACAGCAGCGAGAAATAACGGCTCAGCTTGAACATGGTTCACGCGCCTGCCATCGTCCCGCCGGGCCTAGGTGCCGGCCCGTATCAGCGCCGCGGCCTTCTCGGCCATCATGATCACCGGCGCATTGGTGTTGCCGCCCACCAGGCCGGGCATGACCGAGGCATCCACCACCCGCAGGCCCAACAGGCCGTGCACGCGCAGCTGCGCGTCCACCACGTCCATGGGGTCAGGCCCCATGCGGCAGCTGCCCACCGGGTGGTAGATGGTGTCGGCGTGGTTGCGGATGAACGCTTCGATCTCCGCATCGCTTTGCGCGCCCGCCGAGGCTGGCAGCTCGCGCGCGCCGAAGCGCGCCAGCGCCGGCTGCGCCATGATGTGGCGCATCAGCTTGAAGCCGCGCACCAGCCGCGCCATGTCGTCGCGCTCGGCCAGGAAGGCGGGGTCGATCAACGGCGCGGCCAGCGGATCGGCGCTGGCCAGGCGCACGCTGCCGCGGCTTTTCGGGCGCAGCAGGCAGACGTGGCAGGAATAACCGTGTCCGAAGGTCGTGGTGCGGCCGTGGTCCACCAGCTTGCCGATCACGAAATGCAGCTGCAGGTCGGGAATGGCCTCGCCGGCCTGGCTGCGGATGAAACCGCCGGCTTCGGCGAAGTTGGTGGTCAGCATGCCGCTGCGCTGGCGCCGCCACTCGAAGATGCCACGCAGCACCTTGAGCGCGCCAGCGAAGGACAGGCCGAACAGGTCGGTCAGCCGCGGCGCGTCGTAGACCAGCACCACGTCCACATGGTCCTGCAGGTGGTGGCCCACGCCGGGCAGCTCGTGCAGCGGCGTGATGCCATGCGCGCGCAGTTCGTCCGCCGGGCCGATGCCCGAGAGCATCAGCAGCTGCGGCGAGAGCAGGGCGCCGGCGCTCAGCAGCACCTCGCGGCGGGCGTGCAGGGTGCGCGGCTGGCCGGCCTGCACAAATTCCACCCCCACGGCACGCCGGCCTTCGAGCAGGATGCGCGTGGCGTGGGCGCCGGTCAGCACATGCAGGTTGGCGCGGGCGCGGTTCGGCGTGAGGTAGGCCTTGGCCGCGCTGTAGCGTTCGCCGTTCTTGTGCGTGACCTGGTACAGGCCTACGCCTTCCTGATCGGCGCCGTTGAAGTCGGTGTTGTGCGCAAAACCGGCCTGCACGCCGGCCTGTACGAAGTCCGGGCTGTGGCGGTTGGGGCAACGCAGGTCCATCACGTTGAGCGGGCCGCCACTGCCGTGGAAGGCATCGGCGCCGCGCTCGTTGTGCTCGGCGCGTTTGAAAAAGGGCAGCACGTCGGCCCAGGCCCAGCCCGGGTTGCCCTGCGCAGCCCAGTCGTCGTAGTCGCGCGGATGGCCGCGCGTGTAGATCATGGCGTTGACCGAGCTGGAGCCGCCCAGCACCTTGCCACGCGGCTGGTAACCGCGCCGGCCGTTCAGCCCGGCCTGCGGCACGGTGTGCAGGCCCCAGTTGGCCAGGCCGCTCTTGGCCAGCAGGGCCAGGCCGGCCGGGCAATGGATCAGCACGCTGTCGTCGCGCGGGCCTGCCTCCAGCAGGGCCACCTGCACGCCCGGGTCTTCCGACAGGCGCGCGGCCAGCACGCAGCCCGCCGAACCGCCGCCAATGATGATGTAGTCGTACATGGACAGTCTCCCGCTACTGGCATGTTAGCCCGGCTGGTGCCGGCACGGGCCCCGGGTGAACCCCTCATTCGGGTCGGAAGTGTGCAAAACTTGCATGCCGGCCCCAGGCACGGCAGGGCATACTGGAAACATGCGACTGGCCCTGCTGTCCGACATCCACGCCAACCTTCAGGCCCTGGAAGCCTGCCTCGCCCATGCCCGGCAACAGGGCGCCGACCGGATGGCCTTTCTCGGGGACCTGGTCGGCTACGGCGCCGATCCGGGCCCCGTGGTCGACCGCATCATGGCGCTGGCCGCACAGGGCGCCCTGGTGCTCAAGGGCAACCACGACGACATGGCGGTGCACCCGCCGGCCGGCAACAGCACCCTGGGCGAGAGCACGGCCTGGTGGACCTACGAGCAGCTCGATCCCGCGCAGCGCGCCTTCCTCGCAGGCCTGCCCATGACCTTGCAGGACGAGCGTGTGCTGCTGGTGCACGCCACGGCCGACGAACCCACCCTGTGGCGCTACGTCTACGACGCGCAGATCGCCGCCCTCAGCCTGGAGGCGGCTGGCAAGTTCGAAGGTGTGCGCTACGTCTTCGGCGGCCATGTGCACCGCCAGTCGCTCTACTACCGCGGCCTGGACGAGCAGCTCGTGCCTTTCGTGCCCACGGCCGGTGTGGCGGTGCCGGTGTCGGCGCACCGGCACTGGCTGGCCACCATCGGTTCGGTCGGCCAGCCGCGCGACGGCAGCCCGCGCGCCATGTACGCCCTGTTCGACACCACGCAGGCGCAACTGACCTTTCACCGCGTCGCCTACGACCACCACGCCGCGGCCGAGGCCATCCGCGCGGCCGGCCTGCCCGACTTCTTCGCCGACCGCCTGGAGCTGGGCCGATGAAGCAGCTGGCGCCGGGCGACACGCTGGGCGGCTACGTGGTGGACAGCTGCCTCCACCAGAGCAGCCAGTCCTGCCTCTATCGCGTGCACTGCGCCCCCGGCACCCCGGATCCCGGTTTCCCCCTGCTCATGAAAGTACCGTGCCGGGGCGAGGGTGAGGGTGAAGTGGATGAGGCCCTGGTGCGTTTCGAGGTCGAACTGCAGACCCTGCAGGCGCTAGGCGCAGCGCATGTGCCACGTCTGGTGGCGGCCGGTGACCTTGCGCAGCAGCCCTGGCTGGTCCGGCAGTACCTGCCCGGGCGCACCCTGGCGCAGCTCGGGCCGCTGCCGCTGCCGGTGGACGAGGTGCTGCGCCTGGGCGTGGGCCTGGCCCAGGCCGTGCACAGCCTGCACCAGCAGAACACTGCGCACCTGGACCTGCAGCCCGCCCATGTGCTGGTGGGCGAGGACGGCCGGGTGCAGCTGCTGGGGTATGGCCTGGCCTGCCACGCGCACTATCCCGACCTGCTGGCAGGGCAGACGCGCCGCGCGGTCGGCTCGCCGGCCTGGATCGCGCCCGAGCAGGTGCTGGGCGTGCGCGGCGATCCGCGCAGCGACATCTTCGCCATCGGCGTGCTGCTGTACCACTGCCTCACGGCTGAATTGCCCTTCGGCGCTCCCGCGACGGCCGCCGGCCAGCGCCAGCGCCTGTGGCGCGAGCCACCGCCGCCGCGCCGCTGGCGGCCCGGGCTGCCCACCTGGCTGCAGGACGTGGTGCTGCGCTGCCTGGCGCCCGAGGCCGCGCAGCGTTACCCCTCGGCCGCGCACCTGGCCTTTGACCTGCAACACCCCCCGCAAGTGCGCTCCGGCGCGCGCCGGCGTGGCACGCGCGTTTGGCTGCAGCTCAGGCGCTGGTGGCATGCCCTGCGCCGGCCTTACCAGCCCAGCCCCTCGCCGCAACGCCTGATCACCGAGGTGCCCATCGTGCTGGTGGCCGTGCCGCCGCAGGACGCGAGCGATGCATTGCTCCACACGCTGCGCCAGGCCACGGCGCGCGCGCTGGGCACGCGGCCCGGCGCGCGCCTGGCCTGCGTGACGGTCCTGGCCCCCGCGGCGAACGACGTCGTGGCCAGCACTTTGCAGCGACGCCATCTGGTGCAGTTGCGACTGTGGGCTCAGGCGCTGGAGGGGCCCGGGCACCAGACCGCGTGCCATGTGCTGGTCTGCGACGACACGGCGCAGGCCCTGCTCGCCTATGCCTGCGAGCACCGGGTGAGCACCATCGTCATGGGGGCGGCGGCGTCGGGGCTGTCAACCAGCGTGCCGGTCCAGGTGGCCATGGCCGCGCCCTGCACCGTCATCCTCGTCAAGCAGACCTTGACCTTCGAGCAGTTGGCCGCAGCGGTGGACTCTTAAACCCAGGGCACCCGCGGAACCGGCTTTGCCGGGCCGCGGGGTGCGTCCCCCTTGCAGGGGAAAGGCGCCGAAGGCGACTCAGGGGGCGTTCCAGTCAGAGGCTGAAGTGCTTGCGCACCATGCGTGTCAGCAGGGCTTGCAGCTGTTCCTCGTCGGCCTCGATCAGCGTGCGGTAGACCGTAGCGGCCTGCTGGTCGAAGACCTGCACCAGGTGCGGGTCGAAGTGCTTGCCGGCTTCCGCACGCAGGGCTTCCATGGCGGCGTCCAGCGGCACCGGCTCCTTGTAGGGACGGCGTGAGCACAGCGCGTCGAACACGTCGGCAATGGCGAAGATGCGCGCCACCAGCGGGATGTCGGTGCCGGCCAGGCCGCGCGGGTAACCGCTGCCGTCCCATTTCTCGTGGTGGCCGGCCACCACCGCCTGGCCACCGGCCAGCCAGCCCGAGCCGCTGACGATGTCCTCGCCGGCCGCCACGTGCGTGTGCATGATGAGCATTTCCTCGGGGCTCAGCGGGCCGGGCTTGAGCAGGATGTGCTCGGGGATGCCGATCTTGCCCACGTCGTGCAGGAAGCTGCCCACGATCAATTCCTGCATGCGCGTGCCGTGCAGTCCCACCGCCTCGGCCAGCGTGGCCGAGATCCAGGCCACGCGGTAGTTGTGGATGCCGTTGTCCGAATCGCGCCGTGCGATCGCGCGGCCCAGCGCCTCCATCATCGCGATGTGCGACTCCAGCAGTTCACGCTGCCGGTTCTGGCTGTCGCGGTTCAGGCGCAGCACCAGCGGGTAGAGCGCAACGCCGCACAGCAGCACGGCCAGCGCCGCCAGCAGGCCCACACGGCGTGCATCGGCCAGCATGCGTTCGCGCTGCGCCTGCGGCACCAGGCGTGTGCCCTCCAGGTAGCCGGTCAGCGCCTGGCCCTCGCCGCGCAGCGGGATGAACAGGCGCAGCAGCGGGCGGCGCCCAGGCAGGAAACGCCGCTCGTACCAGGGCTGGGTGTAGCCGCGTGCGCCGCGTGCTGGCAGTTCACTGTCGAGCGCGCGTCCGTCGGCGCTGAACTGCTCGGCCATCAGCAGGCCGCCAGCAGTGTAGATCTGCACGATGTCAAAGTGCGAGGCCACCAGCGCCTGCGCCGCAGCCTGCGCATTGCGCGTGGCCTGCACACCCTCGGGGCGGAAGGCCTCGTGGCGCAGCAGACGCTGTGTGTCGTCGGTGGCCTGCGCCACCAGCGTGTCCTCGGCCTTGTCGTAGGCGATGAAACCTGCAGCCAGGCCGGCCAGCGCCGCCACGGCCAGTGCCACGCCGGCGGTGCCGAGCGCGAGCTTGCGGTGGAAAGGCAGCAGAGGAACCATGCAAACCAGTGTATCGAGCGGCCTGCGCGTGCAGCCTAGGGAAAACGCCAGCGGTGTTGCAGATGGATCGCAAAGGCGACAATCGGGGCATGAGCACTTCCGACACCACCGAACGCCACCCTTTCGACTTGCTCACCCCCGACGCCGTGATCGACGCGCTGGAGGCCCAGGGCCTGGCCTGCGACGGCCGGCTGCAGGCCCTGAGCTCCTACGAGAACCGGGTCTACCAGGTGCATCTGGAAGAGGGCGCCTCCGTGGTCGCCAAGTTCTACCGCCCGGCGCGCTGGAGCGAGGCGCAGATCCTGGAAGAACACGCGTTTGCCGCGGAACTCGTGGCCGCCGAGGTGCCGGTGGTGGCGCCGCTCACACTCAAGGGCAGCACGCTGCACCAGCATGCCGGTTTTTTGTTCTCGGTCTGCCCGCGCCGTGGCGGCCGCCCGCCCGAGCTGGACGACGAAGAGGTGCTGGAGTGGATCGGCCGTTTCCTCGCGCGCCTGCACACCGTGGGCGCGGCGCGTCCCTTTGCCAGCCGGCCCGCGCTGGACCTGCAGTCCTTCGGGCGCGAGCCCATGGATTGGCTGCTGCAGCACGAGATGATTCCGCTGGACGTGCAGTCGAGCTGGCAGCGCAAGTGTGAAGAGGCGCTGGCCCTGATCGCGCAGCAGCCGGTGCTGACCGGTGCAACCAGCGAGATCCGCCGTCTGCGCCTGCACGGCGACTGTCACACGGGCAATGTGCTGTGGACGCCGGTGGACGTGCCCGCCGCCGCCGGGCCAGGGCCGCATTTCGTGGACCTGGACGACGCCCGCATGGGCCCGGCCGTGCAGGACCTGTGGATGCTGCTCTCCGGTGACCGCGCCCAGCGCACCTACCAGCTTTCCTGCCTGGTCGAAGGCTACGAACAGATGCGGGCCTTTGATCGCCGCGAACTCGCGCTGATCGAGCCGCTGCGCACCCTGCGCTTGATCCACTACAGCGCCTGGCTGGCGCGCCGCTGGGACGACCCCACCTTCCCCATCAACTTCCCCTGGTTCGGCAGCAGCGACTACTGGCAGGGTCAGGTGCAGATGCTGGAAGACCAGATCGAGGCCATGCAGGAAGAACCCCTGATGGTGTGAGCGGTGCCTTTGCGGGGCGCAACCAATGCGAGCCAAGTTCGGGATAGTCCGGGGGCGCTCCGGCGCGCAGGGGGCTAGCATGCATGCATATCAATCAGGAGACCCCACCATGCGATTCCCCATCCTGCGCGGCCTGCTCGCCGTGCTGCTGCTCGCGGCCACCGCGGCCCAGGCCCAGAACTACCCCAGCAAGTCGGTGCGCATCGTCGTGCCGTTTGCCGCCGGCGGACCGGCCGACAACTACGCGCGTTTCATCGGCCAGCGCCTGAGCGACGCGCTGGGCCAGCCCTTCGTGATCGACAACCGGCCCGGCGCCGGCTCCATCATCGGCACCGACGTGGTGGCCAAGGCCCCGGCCGACGGCTACACCCTGCTGATGATGTCCAACACCCACACGGTGAACGAGACCCTGGTACCGAGTAAACCCTTCGTGCTCATGCGCGACTTCGTGCCCGTGGCGCCGGTCAACTATTCCGACCTGCTGCTGGTCACGCATCCCTCGCTGCCGGTCAAGAACCTGCAGGACATCCTAAAGCTGGCCAAGGAAAAACCCGGCAAGTTCAACTACGCCTCCTCGGGCAACGGCACGCCGTACCACATGGCCGGTGAACTCTTCAAGAGCATGGCCGGCATCTACCTGGTGCACATCCCCTACCGCGGCAGCTCCGGCGCGCGCACCGACATCATCGGCGGCCAGGTCGACATGATGTTCGACGCCGTCACCACCATGGCCGAGCAGGCCCGCGCCGGCAAGGTGCGCGCCATCGCCACCAGCGGCCGCCAGCGCTCGGCCGTGCTGCCTGATGTGCCCACCCTGGCCGAAGCCGGCCTGCCCGGTTATGAGGCCACCATCTGGCTCGGCCTGATGGCCCCCAAGGGCACGCCGCCGGCCATCGTGCAACAGCTCAACGACGCGGTGAGCAAGATCGTCAGCCAGCCCGAGGTGAACCAGCTCTGGACCAAGCAGGGCGCCGTGGCCATGAAGATGAACCCGCAGGAGTTCGACAAGTACATGCGCGAGGACATCGACAAGTGGGCGCGCGTGATCAAGAGTGCCGGCATCAAGGTGGATTGAACCTGCTGGCGACAAAACTGCGACACTTCACGACATGAGTTCTTTGCACATCCTTAGCGGCGGCGCGGCCCAGGGGCTGGTCAACCAGCTGCGCGGCGCCATCTACAACGAAACCGGCCGCGCCGTCGAAGGCAGCTTTGGCGCCGTGGGCCTCATGCGCGACAAGCTGCTCGCGGGCGAGCCCTGCGACGTGGTCATCCTCACGCAGGCGCTGATCGCCGACCTCACCTCCAACGGTCATGTCCAGCCCGGCAGCGCCACGCCGCTGGGGGTGGTCAAGACCGGCGTCGCCGTGAAAAGCGGCGAGCCGCAACCGAAGGTGGACACGCCCGAATCGCTCAAGGCCGCGCTGCTGGCGGCAAAAGGCATCTACTTCCCCGACCCGGTCAAGGCCACGGCCGGCATCCACTTCATGAACGTGCTCAAGCAACTGGGCATCGATGGCCAGGTGGCGGGCGCGCTGCGTCCCTACCCCAATGGCGCCACCGCCATGAAGGCGATGGCAGAGGCCGGCGGCGCCGGCCTGATCGGCTGCACCCAGGTCACGGAGATCCTCTATACGCCGGGGGTGCAGCTCATCAGCCTGCTGCCCAAAGAGTTCGAGTTGGCCACGGTCTACACCGCTGCCGTCGCAGCCAAGGCCGAGCAGCCGCAGGCCGCGCGCATGATGATCGACCTGATGGCCGCACCGGCCGCCGCAGAGTTGCGCCGCGCCGGCGGCTTCGAGTAGGCACGGGCGCCACCGCGCGCAGGCACCAAGGGGGTAAACATGTTGATCCGTCGTCATCTCCTGGGCCTGCTGGCCGGCCTGACCCTGCTGGGGGGCTGCGCCACGGCGCCGTCGCCTACGCTGCGTGAGGCGCCGCCCATTGTCTTCGTGCACGGCAATGGCGACAGTGCCGCGCTGTGGCTGACCACACTCTGGCGTTTCGAGTCCAATGGCTGGCCACGCGAGCGCCTGCACGCCATCGAACTGCCCTATCCCCTGGCGCGCGACGATGACAGCAAGGCCCAGCCCGGCCGCAGCAGCACGGCCGAGCACATGGCCTACCTCAAGGCCGAGGTGGAGAAGGTCTTGCGCGCTACCGGTGCGCAGCAGGTCGTGCTGTTCGGCAATTCGCGTGGTGGTAACGCCATACGCAACTACATCCAGAACGGCGGCGGCGCGGCCACCGTCTCGCACGCCATCCTGGGCGGCACCCCCAACCACGGCGTCTGGGCCATCCCCGGTTTTCGCGAAGGCAACGAGTTCTCGGGCACGGGGCCTTTCCTTACGGCCCTGAACGCGCCCAAGAACGCCAAGGGTGATGAGGTGGTTGGCGCGGTGCGCTGGCTCACGATCCGCAGCGACAACAACGACAAGTTCGCCCAGCCTGACGGCCTGTGGATCGGCGCCAAGGGTAAACCCACCAACGTGACGTACGCCGGCCCCGAACTCAAGGGCGCCACCAACGTCGTGATCCCGCGCATCGACCACCGCGAGACCTCCTTCTCGCCCGCAGCCTTCGCGGCTGCCTACCGTTTCCTCACGGGCCGCGCGCCTGCTGCAGACATCACACCCGAGGCGCGCGTCGAACTCGGCGGTGTCATCACCGGCCAGGGCGTAGACCCGCTGAACCCGGCCACCGGCAACTTCGCCAACAACCTGCCCATCCCGGGCGCCGAACTTGCCATCTACGCTACCGATGCGGTCACGGGCCAGCGCATGGGCGCTGCGGCCTATACGCGCAAGGTGGGTCCCGACGGCCGCTGGGGGCCCTTCACCGCCCAAGCCGGCACCGCCTACGAGTTCGAGATCAAGGCACCGGGTTACGCCACCACGCACATCTACCGCAGCGCCTTTGCGCGCTCCAGTGCCATCGTCAACCTGCGGCCCGAGCGCATCGCCGCTGCCGACCAGGATGCCCAGGCGCTGGCCGTCTTCACGCGGCCGCGGGGTTACTTCGATGCGCAACGCGATCGCCTGAGCTTCGACGGCCAGGCCTTGCCGCCCGGCGTGCCACCGGCCGGTGCGGGCGTGTCGAGCTCCAAACTCAAGCTGCCCAGCGCTGCAGACCGTGCCATTACGGCCGAGTTCAATGGCGAGAAGCTGGTGGGCAGGGTCTGGCCGGCAGCGCAGCAGCGGGTGACCGTGCTGGAACTCACCTACTGAGGCCATGGACGCCGAAGAGTCCCGGGCACTCTTGCGCCTGCTGCAGCACACGCCCGTCGCGGCCCTGGCCACCCTGCACAAAGGCGAGCCCGCGGTTTCAATGGCGCCCTACGCCCTGCTGCCCGACGGCCGCTTCATCCTCCACGTCAGCCGCCTCGCCACGCACACGCAGGACATGCAGGTCCACGCCCAGGTCAGCTTGCTGGTGACTGCGCCCGCAGGGTCTGTCGAAACGCCGCTGGCCCTGCCGCGCGTGAGCGTGCAAGGGCAGGCGAGTGTGTGCATGCCCGAGGCACCAGACCACGCCGCCGCCCGCGCCGCTTACCTGGCCAGGTTGCCCGATGCCGAGGCGCTGTTCGGTTTTGGCGACTTCTCGCTCTTCCTGATCGAGCCACAGTTCCTGCGCTACGTGGCCGGGTTCGGGCGGGCGTATACCGTGACTGCTGGGCAGTACGCGGACCTGCTACGGAATGCGGGGTGAAGGCGTCCCAGTGTTACGGATGCGTTTGAGGCTGGGCTATATTAAGTCGGGTTCTTCAAACAAGACGCGCAATGAGTTTGCAGTGGGGAGGCGCGAAGATGAGTTTTTGTGCCGTCTACTTCGCACTTTCGCGCTCGACATCAAGCAAATAGCCATCATGGACGACCTACTGCTGATCGCGCTGATTGCCGCCGTTTTCGTGCCTTCTGTGCTTTTCACGACTGGAAAAGCACTCGCCTCGATGCGACCACGCGTGCACAGACCAATCGCTTTACTTTTCGCTGGTGTCTTTTTCCTTGCCCTAGGGCTGGGTTGCATTTATCTAGCGCTTTCGGCGGTGCATTCCGGCACGGTGCAATGTGGACGCAGAGGCTGCACTTTTCTTGACGAGCCTTTCACATACTGGATCTTTGTTGTCCTGTGGTCGGGATGGGGTGGTCTGATCTCGGGAATGGGAGTCGGCTGTGTTCGCAAATTATTTAGTCGGTCATAGCATGTTGGCCGACGCTGACGCGCACCATCACGTTTTCGCTCGGCGGCACGCGTGACGCGCCGGTGGCCTGAGACAGTGGGGATTTCACCTCCATGATCTCCTTCATCGTCCCCGCCTACAACGAGGAGCGGTACCTGGCAGCCACCCTCGATGCCCTGCACGCAGCGGCACGTGCCCTGGACGAGCCCTACGAGATCGTCGTCGCGGAAGATGCCTCCACCGACCAAACGGCCGCCATTGCGCAGCAGCAAGGCGCGGTGCTGGTCAGTGTTGCGAACCGGCAGATCGCCGCCACCCGCAACGCGGGGGCGCGGGCCGCCAGCGGTGACTGGCTGATCTTTGTCGATGCCGACACGCTGGTGAACGAAGCCGTGGTTCGCGCCGCCGTACAGGCCATGCGCGCTGGTTCGGTGGGCGGCGGGGCCGGGATGCGTTTTGACGAACCGGTACCCCGGTATGCGCGGCTGATGCTGCGCGTGGTCGTGCGCCTGTTTCGGGCCACAGGTTATGCAGCGGGCTGCTTCCTGTTTTGCACGCGCAGTGCCTTTGCGGCGGTGGGCGGCTTTGACGAGAACTACTACGGCGCGGAAGAGCTCGTCATGAGCCGGGCGCTCAAGCGGCAGGGCAAGTTCGTGATCCTGAAGCAGACGGTGACCACCTCTGCACGCAAGCTGCGGACCTATTCTTGGAGAGAAGTCCTGGTGCTCACGGCCCGGATGGCGGGCCGCGGAACGCAAGCCGTGAAGCAGCGCGAGGGCATGGAGTTCTGGTACGCCGAGCGTCGAAGGGATCCGCGCGACGAAGCCTGATGGTCCGTGTCTGGATGTTCCCTGAGCACCCGGGCGCCGGGCATGCCGTCTTCGCCGGTGAAAACCTGGCTGAGACACGTGGGGCGCCATCCCGAAGGGGGACGGCGCCGTCGCGAATCAAACCAGCAAGGCATTCACCCGCTTCACATACGCCGCCGGGTCTTCCGGCAGCCCGCCTTCGGCCAGCAGGGCCTGGTCGAAGAGGATGTGGGCCAGGTCGTTGAAGTGCACCGAGCTGTCGAGCTTTTTCACCAGCGCGTGTTCGGGGTTCACCTCCAGCACCGGTTTGCTGTCGGGCGCCTTCTGGCCGGCCTGTTTGAGCAGGCGGGCGAGCTGGTTGCTCATATCGCCCTCCTTCACCACCAGGCAGGCCGGTGAATCGACCAGGCGGGTGGTGACGCGCACGTCCTCGGCCTTGTCTTTCAGCGCTTCTTTCAGCTTGGCCAGCACGGGTTTGAAGGCTTCGGCGGCCTCTTCGGCGGCCTTCTTCTCGGCCTCGTCCTGCAGGGTGCCCAGGTCCACCGCGCCCTTGGCCACGCTTTGCAGCGGCGTGCCGTCGAACTCGGGCAGGTGGCTCAGGGCCCACTCGTCCACGCGCTCGCTCATGAGCAGCACCTCGATGCCCTTTTTCTTGAAGACTTCGAGCTGCGGGCTGTTCTTGGCGGCGGCGAGCGTATCCGCGGTGATGTAGTAGATGGCGGCCTGGCCTTCTTTCATGCGCGCCTTGTAGTCGGCCAGGGACACGTTGGCCGTGTCGCTGGTGGTGCTGGCAAAGCGCAGCAATTTGGCCAGGCGCTCGCGGTTGCCGAAGTCTTCGCCCAGGCCTTCTTTCAGCACGCTGCCGAATTCGGCGTAGAACTTGCTGTACTTGCCGGCCTCGGCCTTGTCTTCATCACTGGCGTCGGCGGCGGGCAGATCATTCTTGGCCAGGTTCTCCAGCAGGCTCAGCACACGCTTGGTGTTGCCTTCGCGGATGGCACGCACGTCGCGGCTTTCCTGCAGCAGCTCGCGGCTGACGTTGAGCGGCAGGTCGGCGCTGTCCACCACACCCTTGATGAAACGCAGGTAGTTGGGCAGCAGGGCTTCGGCCTCGTCCATGATGAAAACGCGCTTGACATAGAGCTTGAGGCCGCCCTTCTTGTCGCGGTTCCACAGGTCGAACGGCGCCTTGGCCGGCACGAAGAGCAGCTGGGTGTATTCGGTGCTGCCTTCCACCCGGTTGTGGCTCCAGGCCAGCGGGGCTTCGTAGTCGTGGCTGATGGCCTGGTAGAAGCTTTCGTACTCTTCCTGCGTGATGTCCTTCTTGGGGCGGCTCCACAGGGCGCTGGCCTTGTTGACGGTTTCCCACTCGTCGGTGGTGACCATCGCGCCGGGCTGGCCGTCTTCGCCTTCCTTCCACTCTTCCTTGCGCATCTGGATGGGCAGGGCGATGTGGTCGGAGTACTTGGCGATGATGCCCTTGACCTTCCAGGCCTGCAGGTAGTCGCCCGCGTCGTCGCGCAGGTGCAGGATGACGCTGGTGCCGCGTTCCGCGCGGGTGATGGCCTCCACCTCGAAGTCGCCCGTGCCGCCGCTGATCCAGCGCACGCCTTCTTCGGGTTTCAGGCTGGCGCGTCGCGATTCCACGGTGATCTTGTCGGCCACGATGAAACCTGAATAAAAGCCTACGCCGAACTGGCCGATCAGCTGGCCCTGTTCCTTGGCATCGGCCTGTTTCTCGGCGCCCAGGCGGCTCATGAAGTCCTTGGTGCCGCTCTTGGCGATGGTGCCCAGGTGGTCGATGGCCTCTTGCGCGCTCATGCCGATGCCGTTGTCGGTGATGGTCAGGGTCCTGGCCGCGGCATCAAAGGCGATGCGCACACGCAGTTCGGGCGCGTCTTCGTACAGCGCGCTGTTGTTCAGCGCCTCGTAACGCAATTTGTCGCAGGCGTCCGAGGCGTTGGAGACCAGCTCGCGCAGGAAGATCTCCTTGTTGGAGTAGAGGGAGTGGGTGACCAGGTGCAGCAGCTGCGCCACTTCGGCCTGGAAGGAATGGGTTTGTTTGCTCATGGGGTAACAGTCTGAGTTGCAGCAAGTCTCGCGCACCACAGAGGCACACGCAGGGCTTGAATTATGGCCAAACCCGCGCGCTTCAAGACCTGGGCCGTGCGTTGGGTCAGTCATTCTCGGGAATTGCTGCGATGCGAAGTCGCCGGACGCATCCCATATTCGAGGGATTCCCAAGGCAGAAGCAAAGGGGTACCGTGCATTCCACGCGCTCATCACGCCCCAGTACCCAGCGCGCTTAAGTCATTTTGATATGAACTGTCAAGGGAGTACGTCATGACCAATCACAATGAGGTTTTCCGCTTTGCCGTGGCGCGGGGAGTGCAGAGAGCATCCCCCAAAGGCATCAAAGGCAAGGTCATTTTCTGCGATGACGGCGGTGAAAAAATCGGCGTGCGCAGTCACATGCCGGAGCCCCAGCTCGCACCGACCCGGGAGCAGGCCGTGGCGGCCGCGCAGGCTTTCTACGATTCGGAAGAGATGGTGAAACGCCTCGGTGACCTGGTGACTCCGGTGGCTGCACTGGACGTCTGGCTGCTGGATCGCGGCGATACCGTTGGCACGGCAAGGTTGCGCAGTGAGATCCTGTCCATGTCGAACGCCGCCAGTCTGGGAGCGCTGATGGCGGATGTACAGTATGTTGCTGACCGGCGGCGCCTGTCGGCTTCGCTGGCGGCCGCTACGCTGGTGCCTGACGGGGATATGCGTCTGCGCACGATCCTGGTCCGTGGCATGTACCTGTTCGGGTTGATCGAGGAGTTGGCCTCGTCGGTGTCGGTACTGCAAAGCCCCAAGGATGTTTTTGCGTTCCTGGCTTTTGCCACCATCATCCTGCCGAAATGGTTTCCGATGCCGGGGGAGGCCCTGGCCCGTCCACCGGCTATCGCCGATCTGAAGGTCGTGCGGCAGGAGGTGGTCCGCTATGAGCGTGGAGACATTGCACACATCGAGAATGTTCTCAAGAAGGAATCCAAGTCCCGTGTCCACAGGCGCAAGGACGTGCGGGACGAAACCTTGACTTCCGAGTCGGAGCGCGAGACCAGCGAGGAACGTGAACTCCAGACGGCCGAGCGGTTTGAGATTCAGCAGGAAGCGTCAAGTCTGATCAAGGACGATACACATTTCGAGGCCGGGATGACCTTGACCGCATCCTACGGGCCCGCTGTTTCAGCGACTGCGAACGCAGGCTTCGAGATGAATCACTCCAAGGAGGAGGCACGGCGCACCGCAAGCAACTTTGCCCGCGAGGTGATTGAGCGTTCGGCCTCCCGTGTGCGCGAACGCACGCGCAGCGAAAGAGTCCTGCGCACGATCAACGAAGTGGAGGAAACGAATACTCACGGGATCGACAACAGCAAGGGAGACGGTCACGTCATCGGCATCTACCGGTATGTAGACAAGGTCTATCGAGCGCAGGTCTATAACTACGGGGCGCGGCTGCTGCTGGAGTTCATCGTGCCGGAGCCTGCGTCGTTCATCCGGCAAGTGATGGGGCGTCCGTTGACGGTAGACATGGAGCCGCCGGCAAAGCCGGAGATCGCGGTGAATGTTTCCACGAATCGGCCGTTGCAGCCTGGTGATATCACGCGCACGAATTACCTTGAGTGGGCGGCCAAATACTATGTTTCGGACATCACCCCGCCACCTGCGGACGTGCTCTGGAAGCCCCTGGCATGGGATGAGCCGGCACGGCCTGATACCGGCATCACACCGGAAACACCGGCGCGAAAGATCTACAAGACCGACCAGTCCCTGGAGGTTCCGGAGGGCTACGTTGCCAAACAGGTCCGCGGCATCATTGGCGTCAGTGACTATCAGAACAACATCATGCTGTCGGTGGGTGAGACGGCTTTTGCCCTGTCCACGGCCATACCAGCGGGTGGGACCGGGGCCTACACCCTGGCTTTCCGGTTTGACCAGGCGCTGAGCACTTTTCCCAGCGGTAAGGTGCCGATCGGGCTGGTCATTGAGAACTGCTGGGGTTATGAAATCACCATGCTGGTGAAGTGCGATCTGATGACCGAGGGGTTCGAGAAATGGCAGCTGGCGACGTATGCGCAGATCATGCGCGCCTATTTCGAGCTCAAGTCCTTGTATGAGCAGAAAGTCAGCGCGGCCGAGATTCAGCGCGGGGTGACCATCGAAGGCAGAAACCCGCTGGAGAATCGAAAAATCGAGCGCGTCGAACTGAAGAAGCAGGTGATCGCCATGCTCGAGCAGAGCTACTTCACCAAGCCGCCCATGGACCAGGAGTCGGTGACCTATGCCGCCCCGGGCAGTTCGAGTTATCACGAGATCCATTTCGCGGTGGCTCAGAGGGAGCGGAACTACATTCAGTGGTTCGAGCAGTCTTTCGAGTGGCAAAACCTGACCTACGCTTTTTATCCCTACTACTGGGGACGTCAGGCCAACTGGAGGGAGGATGCGCTGGGCCAGGACACAGATCCCCTGTTCAATCATTTCCTGCGTGCAGGGGCGGCGCGGGTGGTGGTTCCGGTGCGCCCGGGCTTTGAAAAGGCCATGGGTCTATACCTTGCGACCGGCATCATCTGGAGCGGCAATCAGGTCCCGCAAGTGGGGGATCCCCTGTTTGTCTCGGCGATCGAGGAAATCCAGGAGCAGCTGGACGGTGAGCCTGAGGGCACGCCGGAAGGCCTTGCTTGGGAGTTCAAGTTGCCGACGCCGATGGTGATCCTGCAGGAAGATGGAGTGCTCTGATCGTGGGTGCATCTGCGGCAACGGCCGGCCCAGGCGGGTTCTCGACTCTTCAGGGGAAGGCGAAGGGGGCGGCACCAGCGACGATTGAAGACTTTTCCCTTGCGTTGGGCAAGATCGTTTCCCTGCCTTACGGTGACAATCTCGCGCTTGCTGAAATCTTCTCGGATCTCCTCGGGGGACCCCTGGCTGCAGCCCATCAGGCGGCTTGCATACGGGCCGGTGCCTCAGTGATGCCCGACGCCTGGATCAAAGTGCTGGGTGGTATTCAGGGCGCCGGTGCGGGGCAGGGGCTTGCAGGGGCTGCCGCTGGCAATATCGCGGCGATCGTCAAGGAGTTTCTTCAGGTGGCGGTGGCCGCACCACCTAAGGTTACGTTGCCTGTGTTCAAGGCGGGTCAGACTTTCCCCGGTTTCCCGACGCCGCAAAAGCCGGACTTTCGCAATGTGGGGAGTGTTGTCAGGGCCATCCAGGCATTGGGTGCCATAGGCGCCAAGGAAATGATGACCTTGCCAGCGCGACTGGTGATCGGTCAGGCCGTCGAAGCGGCAGCCTTGCTGACGCCGGGTGTGCGCTCTCAGGCCGGGCTGGGACGTGATGTGCACAAGAGACTGCAGAACGATTATCTGCTGGCCACGGCAGGGCTGGAGACGGTTGTGGACCGCCGTGTCTACGGCCCCGGTTATGGGGTGACACCTGGCACAGGCATGCCATTGACTGAGGCGGCGACGGCGTCCGGGCGCCCGGTTTTCAGCGCCATGCAGATGGCATGGTTGAGCCGGAATTTCGACTCCTCAGTCCGTGCCGACGTGACAAGCATCACGTTGCGCCAGAACTGGGAGATCAAACCGGTGGGCAGCACCGTGCCGGGGATCCTGCAGGAAGCGTGGTACCGATGCTCTTTTAATTGGGTGGCCAAGATGTTGAAGCAGGAGAGCCCTGCATACGAAACGGATCTGCAGGAGCTGGAGCCAGGCGGTAGTTGGCCGCCCTCGGCCATGATGAAGATCGTGCTGCCCGCGCCTTCGGGGGGGCAGGGGCAAATGGTCATTCCGTTTACCATGCCTCTGCTGCCGGGCATGGTCCTCTATGCGGGTGTCAGCGGGCCCACGGTTGCCGATGCGACTTTGCTGATCCTGTATCTGATGAAGCAGATCGAGAAGCAGGTCAAGACACGCGGCAAGCCGATCCTGGATGGGTTGGCTCATGCTCGCGAGGTGATCGCCGAGGCTGCGGGCTGGATCTTTGCCTTCATCGTCATGCTGCTGGTTGTGATCGCTGCGGTGATTGCGGCGATTGTTGTTTTCGAGGCTTTGACCGCTGCGATGGCGACATTGGCAACAGCCGCTGCAGCCGTCGCGCAGGGCCTGCTGGCGCTGGGTGGTGCGACCGTGGCGGCTGGCCTGATCCTCATGATTGCAGATCAGGTGTCGAAAGAAGGGGACCCGATCACGGCGCTGGATTTGGGCCCGATCAGCATTTCCCTGCCTGCAAGCCGGATACCCAAATTCCTGTCGGTGTACGAGTCGGTACTGGGGGCGAGCTACGCAGCGCTGTGCCAGCAGTTGAGCAAAGGCCAGGATTCCAGGCCGTCTCCCGTCGTGGCCTAGCGGACCGCCCTCTGCTGCTGGGATCGCTCAGAACTTCTCGTGCGGCGCCAGATAGCGCCATTGCCCCACCGGCAGCTGGCCCAGCATGACGCGGCCGATGCGCACACGTTTCAGCCCCACCACCTTCAGGCCGACGAGTTCGCACATGCGGCGGATCTGGCGTTTCTTGCCTTCGGTGAGCACGAAGCGCAATTGCTCGGGGTTCTCCCAGTCCACCTTGGCGGGCTTGAGGGCCTGGCTGTCCAGGCTCAGGCCATGGCGCAGTTTCGCCAGCATGGCGGCGGGGAAGACGGCCTGCACATTGGTGGAGACGGGGTCGTCATCGTCGATGCGGGTCAGCTGGGTGGGGGCGGTGTCGGCAGCGGGGGTGCCGAGGTAAACCACCCGCACCAGGTATTCCTTTTCCATCACCGAGTCTTCGCCGATCAACTGGCGCGCCACGCGGCCGTCCTGCGTGAGCACCAGCAGACCGGTGGAATCAATGTCGAGCCGGCCGGCGGGTGCCAGGCCGCGCAATTGCGCGCCGTTGAAGAAGAAGCGGGCGTTGTCGTCGCGCCAGCGGTTCTGCGGCTGCACCAGCACCACGGCGGGTTCGTGGCCGTCCTCGGCCTGGCCGCTGACGTAACCGATGGGCTTGTTGAGCAGGATGGTCACTTGCGTGGCCTGCTGGTTCTGCGCCTGCTTGTCGATCTCGATGCGGTCGCTGGGTGTGACCTGCTGGCCCATCTCGGCCACCTGGCCGTTGACCTTGACCCAGCCGTTCTCCACCCAGGCGTCGGCCTCGCGGCGCGAGCACAGGCCGAGTTCGGCCATGCGCTTGTTGATGCGGCTGGTGGCGGCAGCACCGCCCGGCTTGGGCGCGTTGGCGCCTTCGGGGCGCGGCGCGCGGCGCAGGGGGCCAGTGGTTTTGCCGGGGGGGAAGTCTTCTTTCATGGGGCGTCCATTTTAGGCGCCTGCCTTCGCACCATGGCCGAAGCTACAGAACCCGTGAAGAAATCGTAGCGAGCGGCCCGAGCGCAAGGCGGACGGAGCGCAGGAACCGGAACGTACTTCCTGTACGTGAGGATTCCGACAACGGAGTTGCGGCGCAGGCTAACTTTCGCTTGCGAAAGTTAAGCGAAGCGGCCGAAGCCAACACCGCCCAACGCGGCGATCGGGTCGCGCAGTAGATTTATTTACGGGTTCTTGCCGAAGTGGGCGAGGAAATGCGCCAGCTCGTCGAGCTGATCGTTTTTCACGCCCAGCAGGGCGTTGGTCATGACCGTGTCGCGGCCGGGGCCGGGTTTGTCACGGTATTCCTCCATGACCTCGCGCAGGAAACGCTCGTGCTGGCCCGCCAGGCGCGGGATCTGCTCGCGCCCCTGGTAGCTGGGCAGGTGGCAGCTGCCGCAGAGCATGGCGCCTGCCAGCGCGCGGCCGCGTTCGTAGCGGGCCGTGTCCACCGGGCCGGCCAGGGGCGCCGGGGTCTGCGCGGCGAAGTACTGGGCCAGCACGATGAGGTCGGCGTCGCTCAGGCCGTCGAGTGTGCCTTTCATGGGCGGGATGTCGCGCAGGCCCTCGCGGATCAGCACCAGCTGGTTTTCCATGAAGATCTTCGGTTGCCCGGCCAGAGAGGGAATCTGCGGGTTCTGCGAATTACCTTGCGGGCCGTGGCAGGCCACACACAACTCCAGCCGCTGCGGCTGTTGGGCCTGCGGTGCCCCCACGAAAAAAAGCAGGGCCGCTGCAACCAGGGCCCTGCTTGTGCCGATGAAACGCGGCGTCTTACCTGGCATACGAGATGCGGTAGATGGCACCGAGCTGCTCGTCCGAGACCAGCAGCGCGCCGTCGGGCATCTGCAGGAAGTAGGTCGGCCGGCCCCAGAAGGTGTTGGCCGCGGGGTCGGCGAAGCCGGTCATGAAGGGCGTGACCGTGGACCCGCTGCCGTCGGGGTTGGCGGTCACGGCCACCACGTCGAAGCCGAACTTGGTGCTGCGGTTCCACGAGCCCTTGCGTGCCACGAAGATGGCGTTCTTGAAGACCGGCGGGAACATGTTGCCGGTGTAGAAGTGCACGCCCATGGCCGCAGCGTGCGGGCCCAAGGTGGTGACGGGCAGGGTCACGCCATCACAGGGGTTGGCCTTCTTGACATCCGGGTCGGCCACGCCCTTGGCATGGCAGTAGGGGAAGCCGAAGAAGGGCTTGCCGCCCATGCCCAGCTTCCACCAGGAGGGGCTGGGCAGGCGGTTGAGTTCGTCTTCGGGGGTGTCGTCGCCCATCCAGTCGCGGCCGTGGTCGCTGAACCAGAGTTCGCCGGTGACCGGGTGGAAGTCGAAGCCCACGGTGTTGCGCACGCCGGTGGCGATGACTTCCATGCCCGAGCCGTCGGCGTTGTAGCGGCGAATCTGCGCGTATTCATCGCTGGGCAGGGTGCAGATGTTGCACGGCGCGCCGAAGGGCACGTAGAGCTTGCCGTCCGGCCCGAAGCGGATGTACTTCCAGTTGTGGTGCTCCAGCGGCGGCAGCTTGAAGGCGGCCGTCATGTCCACCGGGGCCACGTTGGGGTTCTTCTCGATGCCATCAAAACGCAGCACCTTGTCGATGGCCATCACGTAGAGCTTGCCTTCGTGGAGGGTGGCGGCGGGCTGCTTGAGCTTGTCCACCACGACACGACTCGTGCGTGCGCTGCCGTTGTCGGTGATCTCATACACACGGCCCAGGCCGCGGGTGCCACCGTAGATCTTGCCGCTTTCGCCGCGCGAGATGGCGCGAATGCCGGGCGTGCCGGTGGACCAGACCTCGACCTTGAAACCCGGGGGCAGCCTGAGCTTGTCGATCGGGATCTCGGAGACGGGGGTGGCGGTGTTCTTGCCAGCCAGCGGCGCCAGCGTGGAATTCGCCAGGGCGGCGGGCATGCCCTGCTTCCAGCCGGGCTGGCCGGCCGGGGGCGCGGCCGAAACCGTGGTGGTGGCGCCGGATTGCGGCGGGGTGGACTGGCAACCGGCCAGGACGGCTGCCAGCAGTACACCTGCCAGGGGAATGAGCTTGCGCATGGGGAGTCTCCGTGACGTGTTGTTGTGCAGAAGGGTTCAATGCTAGGCATGGTGCTGATTGGTTTTCCTAGGGTTTCCACTGACGATTCATAGCGTTTGGGCACTAAGCGATATAAGCGGGATTGATGAGCCGTGGGGCCGGCTCGCGGGACAATTCGCAGCAAATGCAGTTACGGTCACGCAAAGGAACAAGCATGCCAAGCATGGAGGCGCAAACAGGCGTACGGCGCAAGTCGCGGCAGGGGGCATGGGTCGCGCTTCTGGCGGCGCTTGGCGTCCCGCCGGCCTGGGGCCAAACGCTGGATGACGTGGTGATCTCGGCCTCGCGCGCCCAGCAGCGCAGCTTCGATGCACCGGCGGCCATCGAGTCGGTCGACCGCGAGACCATCCAGAACGCCGGCCCGCAGATCAACCTGTCGGAGTCGCTCAACCGCGTGCCCGGCCTGACCATCCTGAACCGGCAGAACTATGCGCAGGACCTCCAGATTTCGACCCGAGGTTTTGGCGCACGCGCCTCATTCGGTATCCGTGGCATCCGCTTGCTGATCGACGGCATCCCGGCCAGTACACCGGATGGGCAGGGTCAGGGCTCATCGATTGCGCTGACTTCGACCGAACGCATCGAAGTTCTCAGAGGGCCGTTGGCGCTGCTTTACGGCAACTCGTCGGGCGGCGTGATCCAGGCCTTTACCCGCGAGGCGCCCGAGGTGCCGGAGTTCACTGTGCAGGGTTATGTGGGCTCGTATGGGCTACAGCGCACGGACTGGCAGTACGCCGGACGCGTCGGTGGCGGGAAAGACGCGGCGGGCGTTGGCTTGGTGGCGGACTACAGCACGTTCAGCACTGACGGCTATCGTGACAACAGTGCGGCCGAGCGCAAGCAGTTCAACGGCAAGCTGAGTTTCGGGCCGGATACCGGCACGCGGGTGAATGTGGTGTTCAACCACTTTGACATGCCGCTGGCAGAGGATCCATTGGGCCTGACGGCATCCCAGCTGGCGGCGAATCCAGCGCTGGCGGGCAGCGGCGCGCTGACGAATCGCACGCGCAAGATCACCAGCCAGAACCAGTTGGGGAGCTCCTTGACCCACGCGATGGATCGCGACCGCTCCATCACCGCGCGTGTTTACTTCGGTACGCGGGACAACCTGCAGTATCTTTCGTCCGGGAACTGGGTAGGCCTCGATCGCCAGTATTACGGGACGGGGTTGCAATACAACGCGTCGAACCGTATCGGTGCTACGCCGGTTCGATGGGTCGCGGGCTACGAGTTTGATCTGTCGAAGGAGCGGCGCCAGGGCGGGGCATCGCCGGGCGGTGAGAAAACACCTGGCTCTTTGTCTCGGGACGAAGATAACCAGGCGCTGAACAGCGACTTTTTTGCGCAAGGTACGGCGCTCTTGTCGGAGCGCTGGTCACTCACCGGCGGGCTGCGCCGCAGTACCGTGCGTCTCAGCAGTGACGACTATCTCGTCACCACGACCCCGACCGTGAATCCAGATGGGTCAGGGGCAATTCGTTATTCAGCAACGAATCCTGTGGTTGGTGTGACCTGGCACGCTGCTGACACGCTCAACCTCTATGCGAACTATGGCAAGGGTTTCGAGACGCCCACGCTTGCAGAGGTGGCATATATCGACAACGGAGCCGTGACGGCTACCTTCAACACATCGATTGCCGCGGCACGCAGCCGGCACTACGAGGCTGGAGCCAAGTGGGTGCCGCAGCCGGGAACCCGGATCGATGCGGCTGTCTTCCTGATCGACACCTTCGATGAAATTGTCACGTCCAGGTCGTTCCAAGGGCAATCCGCTTTTGTCAACGCCCCCGGTACCCAGCGCCGTGGCCTGGAGCTCGGTGGACGGACGCTGCTGAGCCCGCACTGGCGCGCATTGATTTCGGCCTCGCTTATCCAGGCTGAGTTCACGAAGGCCTACAGCACCAATGTGGCCAGCGTGGCTGCGGGTAATCGCATGCCCGGTATCCCGCAGCATTTCGTTTTTTCCGAACTGCTGTGGTCTTCGTCTTCATTCAGTGCGGGTACCCGGCGTAATGCACTCGGAACCCTGGCAGGACTGGAGCTGGTTGGTGCGGGCCGACTCTATGCCGACGACAGAAACACGGCGAGCGCCGACGGTTACAACGTGTTCAACCTCAAGGCCAGTCACGGCTGGTCCTTGGTCAAGGGCCAGCTGACGGCTTATGCGCGTGTGGACAACGTGGGCGACAAGAAGTACGTCGGCTCTGTCATCGTCAACCAAGCGGCCAGCCAGTTCTACGAACCCGCCCCCGGCCGCAACTGGACCCTGGGCGCCCGCCTGAGCGTGCCCCTCTAAGCCGGCCGCTGCGAGCGCAGGCCTTCCAGGTCGAGCACGCGCAGGCCGCCGTACTCGATGCGGATCAGGCCGCGCGCCTGCAGATTGGCCAGCGCCTCGTTGACGCGCTGGCGTGACAGGCCCACCAGGTAGGCCAGCTCCTGCTGCGTGATGCGCAGCACCTCGCCCACGCCGGGGTAGAGCACGGGGTTGAAGAGCGCGGCCAGGCTGCGCGCCACGCGCAGGTCGGGGCTGGTCATGCGGTCGATCTCGCGTGCCGCAATGAACTGGCCCAGGCGCTCGTTGAGCTGGTTCATGACAAATCGGTTGAAACCGATGGACTGGTCCAGCAGGCGGTGGAAGGTGTCCACCGGCAGGCCGGCCACCAGGCTTTTGCGCAGGGCCTGGATGTTGTAGCGGTAGGCCTCGCGCTTGAGCGCCGTGCCTTCGCCGAACCAGCCGCCCGGTGGCACACCGGTGAAGGTCATGGCCTGGCCGTCGGCGCTGCCCCCGCTCATCTTGAGCAGGCCGTCGACCACACCGAACCAGTAGGTGACCGGGCGGCCGATGCGGCAGACCAGGTCGCCAGGGAGTGCCTCGCTGATCTGCAGGTCGGGCAGGGCGATGGCGCGCTCCTCGGGGGTGAGGCGCGACAGCCAGGGGATGCCGGCGAGTTCGGCCTCGGTGGGTGCGCGTCGGCGCTGGTGCAGACTGGGTTCTGTGCTCATGGTCGCATCGGGTCAGGGCGGGAAAGTCCCAGCTAGGGTCTACCCTGAATTGTCGTTGCAACGACAACATAACGTCAAATCGTTCCCTACCATGGCTGCAAGCGGGGTCCAGAGTGAGCTCAGGCGAGTAGACAAGGAAACGGGATGCAGACGACTTTTCCCAGACTTCTGATGCAGCATGCGGCGCAGCGGCCCGAGGCCCCGGCCATGCGCGAGAAGGAATACGGCATCTGGCAGACCTGGAGCTGGGCGCGCGCCGCCGAAGACGTGCGCCTCATGAGCTGCGGCCTGGCGGCGCTGGGTTTCCAGCCCGGGCAGAACCTGGCCATCGTGGGTGACAACCGGCCGCATCTTTACCAGGCCTTCATTGCGGCGCAAAGCCTGCGTGGTGTGCCCGTGCCCATGTACCAGGACGCTATCGCCAGCGAGATGGCCTTTGTGCTGGAAGACGCGGAGATCCATTTCGCCTTCGCCGAAAACCAGGAGCAGGTCGACAAGCTGCTGGAACTGCGCGAGACCGTGCCGGGCCTGCTGCAGCACATCGTTTTCGATGACCCCCGCGGCCTGCGCAACTACCAGCACGAGGGACTCATCAGCATCGAGCGCCTGTTCGAGCTGGGGCGCCAGTACGAGCAGCAGCACCCGGACTTCTACCGCAACTCGGTCGAATCAGGCCAGCCTTCCGATGTGTCGGTCATCCTCTACACCTCGGGCACGACGGGCCGGCCCAAGGGTGTGTGCCAGACGCACCAGAGTTTCATCGAGGCGGCCCGGGGCGGCGTGCTGGTCGACGGCCTGGTGCCCGAGGACAACATCATTTCCTACCTGCCGCCGGCCTGGGTGGGGGACCACCTCTTCTCCATCGCCCAGTGGCTGGTGGCGGGTTTCACCACCAACTGCCCCGAGTCGGCCGAGACGGTGAGCATCGACCTGCGCGAGATCGGGCCGAGTTATTACTTCGCCCCGCCGCGGGTCTTCGAGAGCATGCTGACTTCGGTCTCCATCCGCATGGAAGATGCGGCGGCCCCGAAGCGCTGGCTCTACAAAAAGTTCATGGACGTGGCGCGGCGCTGCGGCGCCGAGATCCTGGACGGGCACCCCGTGCCGTTCACCGATCGTCTGCTGTACGCCCTGGGCAATGCGCTGGTCTACGGCCCGCTGCGTAACGTGCTGGGCCTGAGCCGCATCCGCGTGGCCTACACGGCGGGCGCGGCCATCGGGCCGGACCTGTTCCGTTTCTACCGGTCGATAGGCATCAACCTCAAGCAGCTCTACGGCCAGACCGAGACCTGCGCCTATGTCTGCATCCAGAAGAACGGCCGCGTCAAGCTCAACAGCGTGGGCGAGGCGGCGCCGGGCATCGAGATCAGAATAGCCGACAACGGCGAGGTGCTGGTGCGCGGCGTCTCGGTGCTCAAGGAGTACTACAAGCGCCCCGACGCCACCGCCGAGGTGATGGACGCCGAGGGCTATTTCCACACCGGCGACGCCGGCGTGATCGACCCCGACGGCCACCTGATCATCATCGACCGGGCCAAGGACGTGGGCAAGATGGCCAGCGGCGCCATCTTTGCGCCCAACTACATCGAGAACAAGCTCAAATTCTTCCCGCAGATCAAGGAGGCGGTGTGCTTCGGCCACGGCCGCGGCCAGGTCTGCGCCTTCATCAACATCGATTTCGAGGCCGTCGGCAATTGGGCCGAACGCCAGGGCCTGCCCTACAGCGGTTACGTGGACCTGGCCAGCAAACCCGCGGTGCTGGACATGCTGGCCGACTGCGTGCAGCAGGTCAACGTGGACCTGGCGGCCGAGGCCGGCATGGCCGACACGCAGATCGCCCGTTTCCTGGTGCTGCACAAGGAGCTGGACCCCGACGACGACGAGCTGACCCGCACGCGCAAGGTACGCCGTGGGTTCATTGGCGACAAATACGCGGTGCTGATCGAGGCGCTGTACGCCGGGCGCAGCGAGCAGTTCATCGAAACGCAGGTGAAGTTCGAGGACGGGCGCAGCGGCACCGTCTCGGCCACGCTGCCCATCCGTGATGCCAAGCGCTACCCGGGCGCGGCCAAGGTCGCCTGAGAAGAGTGAAGACCAAATGACGCAAAGAAAACTGGGCGACGTGATCCTGGATGTGAAGAACATCTCGCTGGCCTTTGGCGGCGTGAAGGCGCTGACCGATATTTCCTTCGACGTGCGCGAGCACGAGATCCGCGCCATCATCGGCCCCAACGGCGCAGGCAAGAGCTCCATGCTCAACTGCATCAACGGCGTCTACACGCCGCAGCATGGCACCATCACCTTCCGCGGCCAGACCTTCAGCCACATGAACAGCCGCCAGGTCGCCGAGATGGGCGTGGCGCGCACCTTCCAGAACCTGGCGCTCTTCAAGGGCATGAGCGTGCTGGACAACATCATGACCGGGCGCAACCTGAAGATCCGCAGCAACATCCTGCTGCAGGCCCTGCGCATCGGCCCGGCCCAGCGCGAGGAGATCCGCCACCGCGAGTTCGTCGAGCACATCATCGACTTCCTGGAAATCCAGGCGCACCGCAAGACGCCTGTGGGCCAGCTGCCCTACGGCCTGCAAAAGCGCGTGGACCTGGGCCGCGCCCTGGCCATGGAGCCGCAGGTGTTGCTGCTGGACGAGCCCATGGCTGGCATGAACGTGGAAGAGAAACAGGACATGTGCCGCTTCGTGCTCGACATCAACGACGAGTTCGGCACGACCGTGGTGCTGATCGAGCACGACATGGGCGTGGTGATGGACATCAGCGACCGTGTGGTGGTGCTGGACTACGGCAAGAAGATCGGCGACGGCACGCCCGACGCCGTGCGCAACAACGAGGAAGTGATCCGGGCCTACCTGGGCACGGGGCACTGACATGACCCCCACGCTCTTCATTTCATGTAATTCGCTGCCCCCCGAGGGGGCTTCAGCCCCCTTGGGGCGGCCCGGCGGCGGCTGAGGAACACACCATGGCATTTTTCCTGGAAACTTTGTTGAACGGCCTCATGGCCGGCATGCTGTATTCGCTGGTGGCGCTGGGCTTCGTGCTGATCTTCAAGGCCTCGGGCGTGTTCAATTTCGCGCAGGGCGCCATGGTGCTGTTCGCGGCCCTGGCCATGGCGCGTTTTGCCGAATGGATCCCGCAGTGGACTGGCATCGAAAGCCGCTGGCTGGCCAACACGGTCGCCTTCGTGCTGGCCGGCGCCGTGATGTTCGTGGTGGCCTGGCTGGTGGAGCGCCTGGTGCTGCGCCACCTGGTCAACCAGGAAGCCGCCACGCTGCTGATGGCCACGCTGGGCATCACCTACTTCATGGAAGGCCTGGGCCAGACCCTGTTCGGCAGCGACATCTACAAGATCGACATCGGCATGCCCAAGGAGCCGATCTTCGCGTTCGAGACGGTGTTCCCTGGCGGCATCCTGATCAACCAGGAAGACCTGATCGCCGCGGCCATCGCCGCCGTCCTAGTGGCCTGCCTGTCGGTGTTTTTCCAGAAGACCGCAACCGGGCGCGCGCTGCGTGCCGTGGCCGACGACCACCAGGCCGCGCAGTCCATCGGCATCCCGCTCAACCGCATCTGGGTCATCGTCTGGTGCGTGGCCGGTGTGGTGGCCCTGGTGGCCGGGATGATCTGGGGTAGCAAGCTGGGCGTGCAGTTCTCGCTGGCGACCGTCGCCCTGCGCGCGCTGCCCGTGATCATCCTGGGCGGCCTGACCTCGGTGCCCGGCGCCATCATCGGCGGCCTGATCATCGGCGTGGGCGAGAAACTGTCCGAGGTGTACCTCGGCCCCTTTGTCGGCGGCGGCATCGAGATCTGGTTCGCCTACATGCTGGCGCTGGTGTTCCTGCTGTTCCGCCCGCAGGGGTTGTTTGGGGAAAAAATCATTGACCGCGTATGAAATACGCGCCAATGATTTTTCAGCGAAGACTAACTTTGCGCAGCAAAGTTAAACGCAGTGTGTCGTAGCTAAAAGATCATCGACCGGTAGTTATATGTTCTACAGAGAAAACGGCCAGTTCAAGACCACCTACGCGGCGGACCAGCAGATCTTTGCGATCGCGCAGGACCGCTGGGCCATCCTGGCGCTGATCGCCTTCGCCTTCATCGGCGTGCCCCTGCTGGCCGACGAATACCTGTTCCGCGCCATCTTCATCCCCTTCCTCATCCTGGCGCTGGCCGCGGTGGGTGTGAACATCCTGGTTGGCTACTGCGGGCAGATCTCGCTGGGGTCGGGGGCTTTCATGGCGGTGGGCGCCTACGCGGCCTACAACACCTTTGTGCGCATCGAAGGCATGCCGCTGATCGTGGCCCTGCTGTCAGGCGGCTTCTTCGCCACCCTGGTGGGCATGTTCTTCGGCATCCCCAGCCTGCGCGTCAAGGGTCTGTACCTGGCGGTCGCCACGCTGGCGGCGCAGTTCTTCTGCGACTGGGCCTTCCTGCGCATCAGCTGGTTCACCAACAACAACCCTTCGGGCTCGGTCTCGGTCTCCAACCTCCAGGTCTTCGGCCTGCCGGTGGAGACGCCGCTGCAGAAGTACCTGTTCTGCCTGGTGCTGCTGGTGCTGTTCGCGCTCTTGGCCAAGAACCTGGTGCGCAGCGCGATCGGCCGGGAGTGGATGGCCATCCGCGACATGGACGTAGCCGCGGCGGTGATCGGCATCCGCCCCATGTACGCCAAGCTCAGCGCCTTTGCCGTGAGCTCCTTCATCATCGGCGTGGCCGGTGCGCTCTGGGGCTTTGTGCACCTGGGCGCCTGGGAGCCGGCGGCCTTCTCGGTGGACCGTTCCTTCCAGCTGCTCTTCATGGTCATCATCGGCGGCCTGGGCTCCATCATGGGCAGCTTCTTTGGCGCGGCCTTCATCGTGGTGCTGCCCATCGTGCTCAACCAGCTGCTGCCGGCGCTGGGCAGCCTGGTCGGCGTGGAGATTTCCACGGCCGCCATCTCGCACACCGAATTCATGGTCTTCGGCGCGCTGATCGTCTGGTTCCTGATCGTCGAGCCGCACGGCCTGGCCAAGCTGTGGAGCATAGGCAAGCAGAAGCTGCGCCTGTGGCCCTTCCCGCATTGACACCGTTTTCCTGATTTTCCCCCCGCGTGCTTCAACCATTCCATCTACCTACAGGAGACAAACCATGAAGCTTCGTCAACTCGCCCTCGCCGCCTCGCTGACGGCCGCCGCCGTCACCGGTGCGCTCAGTTCCCCGGTCGCGTTCGCGCAGGCCAAGGAACAGTTCTTCCCGGTGCTGGTCTACCGCACCGGCGCCTACGCGCCCAATGGCGTGCCCTTTGCCAATGGTTACGTGGACTACCTCAAGCTGGTCAATGCGCGAGGTGGCATCAACGGCGTGAAGGTCTCCTTTGAGGAATGCGAGACCGGCTACGCTACCGACCGCGGCGTCGAGTGCTACGAGCGCCTCAAGGGCAAGAACGGCGGCGCCACCGTGTTCCAGCCCCTGTCCACGGGCATCACCTTCGCGCTGACCGAGAAGGCCCCGGGCGACAAGATCCCGCTGATCACCGCCGGCTACGGCCGCAGCGAGTCGGCCGACGGCATGGTCTTCAAGTGGAACTTCCCGCTGTCGGGCACCTACTGGGTGGCCGCCGACACGCTGATCCAGCACATCGCCAAGAAGGAAGGCGGCTACGACAAGCTCAAGGGCAAGAAGATCGCGCTGGTCTACCACGACAGCCCCTTCGGCAAGGAGCCGATCCCGCTGCTGCAGGAGCGCGCCGCCATGCACGGCTTCCAGCTGAGCCTGCTGCCCGTGACCCATCCGGGGGTGGAGCAGAAGGCCACCTGGCTGCAGATCCGCCAGAACCGTCCCGACTACGTGCTCAACTGGGGCTGGGGCGTGATGAACTCCACCGCGCTCAAGGAAGCCCAGGCCACCGGTTATCCGCGCGAGAAGATGTACGGCGTGTGGTGGGCCGGTGCCGAGCCCGACGTCAAGGACGTGGGGCAGGGGGCCAAGGGCTACAACGCCATCATGATGCAGCACGGCGCCGAGCCGAATGCCGACGTGGCCAAGGAGATCCTGCAGAAGGTGCACGCCAAGGGCCAGGGCACCGGACCGAAGGAGGAAGTGGGCCAGGTGCTGTACATGCGCGGCCTGCAGGCAGCGATGTTCGCCGTCGAAGGTGTGCGCGCTGCACAGGAACGCTATGGCAAGGGCAAGGTCATGACCGGCGAGCAGGCGCGCTGGGGTTACGAGAACCTGAACCTGACGCAGGCCAAGCTCGATGCGCTCGGCTTTAAGGGCGTGATGCGCCCCATCTCCACCAGCTGCCAGGACCACATGGGCGCCTCCTGGGCCCGCGTGCACACCTGGGATGGCGCCAAGTTCGTCTGGAGTTCCGATTGGTACCAAGCCGACGAGCAGATCATCAAGCCCATGGTGAAAAACGCGGCCGACAAGTACGCGGCCGAGAAGAAGCTGACACGCCGCACCGGCGCTGACTGCCAGTCTTGAGGACTGGCAGTCAGCGCTAGCGCTGTCCTGTTGGCACCCTCCCCAACCCCTCCCGCCCGGCGGGAGGGGCAGCGGCTCTACCCGGAGCCGCCAATCGAAAGGGCCGCTGCGCGGGTCTTTCGATTGGTCAAGAAAGCAAGACATGGACAAACCGAACATTGTTCTGAACGTCAACGGCATCGAGGTCATCTACAACCATGTGATCCTGGTGCTCAAGGGGGTGTCGCTGCAGGTGCCCGAGAAGGGCATCGTGGCGCTGCTGGGGGGCAACGGCGCGGGCAAGACGACGACGCTGCGGGCCATCTCCAACCTGCTCAAGGGTGAGCGCGGTGAGGTGACCAAGGGCTCGATCGAATTGCGCGGCGAGCGCATCGAGAACCTGACGCCTTCCGACCTGGTGCGCCGTGGCGTGGTGCAGGTGATGGAGGGGCGGCACTGCTTTGCCCACCTGACGATCGAGGAAAACCTGCTGACTGGCGCCTACACGCGCAAGGGCAAGGCCGAGGTGGCCGCCGGGCTGGAGAAGGTCTACACCTACTTCCCGCGCCTGAAGACGCGCCGCACCTCGCAGGCCGCCTACACCTCGGGTGGCGAGCAGCAGATGTGCGCCATCGGCCGTGCGCTCATGGCCAACCCCAGCATGGTGCTGCTGGACGAGCCCTCCATGGGCCTGGCACCGCAGATCGTGGAAGAGGTGTTCGAGATCGTCAAGGACCTGAACCAGAAGGAAGGCGTGACCTTCCTGCTGGCCGAGCAGAACACCAATATGGCGCTGCGTTATGCCGACTATGGCTACATCATGGAGTCGGGTCGCATCGTGATGGACGGCGTCGCCAGCGACCTGGCCAGCAACGAGGACGTGAAGGAGTTCTACCTCGGCATGGGCGGCGGCGAGCGCAAGAGTTTCCGCGACGTGAAAAGTTACAAGCGGCGCAAACGCTGGTTAGCATGAAGCACCCCCGTAGCGGCCCTGAGGCCGCTTCCCCCCTCCAGGGGGCAACGCCAGCAGCCCGGCAAAGCCGGTTCTGCGGCGTTCCCCGATGGGACCGTTGTCCACGCGGCGGGTTCGCGAAACAGGGAAGTCAAAAATGAACAATTACGACGCGCTTGAAACGCGCGACCCGGCGCAACGTGAGGCGGCGCTGCTGGCCGCCCTGCCAGGCTATGTGGCACAGGCCCAGCGTTCGGCCCCGGCTTTTGCAGAGATCCTGCGCGGCGTGGATGCCGCTGCCGTCACCACGCGTGCGGCGCTGGCCCAGCTGCCGGTGACACGCAAACACGAATTGCTGGAGCGCCAGCAGGCGGCCCGCGCGCGGGATGCGAGCGATCCCTTCGGGGGCTTCTCGGCCATCGGCTGGCGCGGCCTGTTGCGCGGCACGGGGGCGCGGCGTGTTTACCAGTCGCCCGGCCCGATCTACGAGCCCGAGGGCCATGCGGCGGATTACTGGCGCAGCGCGCGTGCTTTTGCCGCGGCCGGTTTCGAGGCCGGTGACCTGGTGCACAACTGCTTCAGCTACCACCTCACCCCCGGCGCCTGGATCATGGAGGCCGGTGCCCAGGCCCTGGGCTGCACCGTCTTTCCCGGTGGCACGGGCAACACCGAGCAGCAGCTGGCGGCCATCGCCGACCTGCGGCCGGGGGCCTATGCCGGCACACCCAGCTTCCTGAAGATCCTGGTCGAGAAGGCGCAGGAGGCCGGCGTGAAGCTGTCTTTCGCCAAGGCCCTGGTCAGCGGCGAGGCCTTTCCGCCCAGCCTGCGCGACTGGCTGGGCGAACGCGGCATCGCGGGCTACCAGTGCTACGCCACGGCCGACGCCGGCCTGATTGCCTACGAGACCCAGGCGCGTCAGGGCCTGGTGCTGGACGAGGGCATCGTCCTGGAGATCGTGCGGCCCGGCACCGGCGACCCGGTGCCCGAAGGCGAGGTGGGTGAAGTGGTGGTCACGGTGCTCAACGCCGATTACCCGCTGATCCGCTTCGGCACGGGGGATCTGTCGGCCATCCTGAGCGGCGTCTGCCCGACGGGGCGGACCAACACCCGCATCAAGGGCTGGCTGGGGCGGGCCGATCAGACCACCAAGGTGCGCGGCATGTTCGTGCACCCGGGCCAGATTGCCGAGATCGTCAAGCGCTACCCGGAGGTGGTGCGCGCGCGCCTGGTGGTAGCCGGCGAGATGGCCCAGGACACCATGACGCTCAAGGTGGAGACCGCCTGCAGCGGGCCGAGTGAACTGGCGGTGCGCATCGCCGAGACCGTGCGCGACGTGACCAAACTGCGCGGCGAGGTGGAACTGCTGCTGCCCGGCAGCCTGCCCAATGACGGCAAGGTGATCGAGGATGCGCGCAGTTACAAATAGGCGGCCTTTGCGCGGGGGAGTCTAAGTATTTTCCGAAAGGGTGGGCCGGGCAGGCGGGATTAGACTTTCCGCCATATCCCAGGAGGAACCACCATGAAACGTCTGCTACTGATCGCCGCTGCCGTGACCGCCTTTGCGGCGCAGGCCCAAACCTTCCCCGGCACCAAGCCCATCACCATCGTCGTGCCTTTCACGGCCGGCGGCCCGACCGACCGCGTGGCGCGTGACCTGGCCGAAGCCATGCGCAAGCCGCTGGGCGGCGCCACCATCGTGATCGAGAACGTGGCAGGTGCCGGCGGCACCATCGCCGGCAACAAGGTGGCCAAGGCCAATCCGGACGGCCACACCCTGTTCCTGCACCACATCGGCATGGCCACCAGCCCCATCCTGTACCGCAAGCTGCCCTACTCGGTGCCCGACGACTTCACCTACCTGGGCATGGTCAACGACGTGCCCATGACCCTGATTGGCCGCCCCGACCTGCCGGCTGCCAATTACAAGGAACTCAACGCCTGGATCAACGAGAACAAGGGCAAGATCAACCTGGGCAACGCCGGTCTGGGTGCTGCGTCGCACCTGTGCGGCCTGATGTTCCAGAACGCGCTGAAGATCGACATGACCACCGTGCCCTACAAGGGAACCGCGCCGGCCATCACCGACCTGATCGGCGGCCAGATCGACCTGCTGTGCGACCAGACCACCAACACCACGGCGCAGATCGAGGGCAAGAAAGTCAAGGCCTTTGCCGTGACCACGTCCAAGCGGATCAACACGCCGGTCCTGAAGGACCTGCCGACGCTGCAGGAGTCCGGCCTCAAGGGCTTCAATGTGACGATCTGGCACGGCCTGTACGCACCCAAGGGCGTGTCGGCCGACGTGGCGACCAAGATCAACGCCGCCCTGAAAGTCGCGCTGAAAGACCCGGACTTCATCAAGAAGCAGGAAGGACTGGGCGCCGTGGTCGTGACCGACAAGCGGGTCGATCCGGCCGAGCACAAGAAATTCGTGGCCGACGAGATCGCCAAGTGGGATCCGGTCATCAAGGCGGCTGGCGTGTACGCGGATTGATGTCGGCGACTTGCGCTCGCGCATGAAGAGGCCACCTTCGGGTGGCTTCTTTTTTTCTGAGGTATGTTTTTGCGTTCGTTGCGAGCCGGGTCTCGGCCCGGCGGCCGACTCACTTTCTCTTGCTTCGCCAAGAGAAAGTAAGCAAAGAGAAGGCGAGCCGGGTTCGTCGTCCCTCCGCTGCGCTGCGGGCGCGCTGCGTTGCTCGGCCAGTGCGGGAAGTGCAGAAACTCGCCCTGCGGGCTCAGACATCTGCACTTCTTTTTCCGCCCTGTCCTGCGCTACTCGCCTCCTCTCACGGCAATGGGGAGTCGGATACCAAAAACCACAAGGACGCGCCATGGCGCGTCCTTGTTTGGCTGCTATGTCTTCGGCTGCCTTCACTTCGGCGACTTTCTAGTGGGCACGCAAGATAAGGTTACTGCGCTGCCGCGCGCGGATCCCGGTTCGCTACGCCCACAGCGGGTACTGGACAAGTAAGGGGCAAAGCCGCCAACGCGACACGTGGAGGGCCGTCTGGTGACAAACCCTAGGTCACAGCGTACCCAAGGCTACCTACACTGGAACGCATCACATCCAGGAGACCCGACCATGCGCCACTTCCTCGCCTCGAACCGCCGTCATCTGCTCGCAGCGGCAACGCTGCTGGCGCTGGCGCCAGCCGCCTGGGCCCAGGGCGCCTGGCCGAACCGGCCGGTGAAGATCGTCGTGCCTTTCGCACCGGGTGGCACCACCGACATCCTGGCCCGCGCAATTGCGCCGGACCTGAGCCGGGTTTTCGGCCAGCCTTTCGTGGTGGAGAACAAGGCCGGTGCCGGTGGCAACGTGGGCGCGGACCTGGTGGCCAAGTCGGCCAACGACGGGTACACGCTGTTCATGGGCACGGTGGGCACACACGGCATCAACAAGGCGCTCTACAGCAAGCTATCCTTTGACCCGCAGAAGGACTTCGCGCCCATCACCCTGGTGGCCGCCGTGCCCAATGTGATGGTGATGAACGCCGACAAGGCCAAGGCGCTGAACATCAACACGGTGCCCGATTTCATCAGGTACGCCCGCGCCAACCCGGGCAAGCTCAACATGGCGTCCAGCGGCAACGGCACCTCCATCCACCTGGCCGGCGAGCTGTTCAAGTCCATGAACGGCATCTTCATGACCCACATCCCCTACCGCGGTTCGGGCCCGGCGCTGCTGGACATGGTGGGTGGCAACATGGATGTGATGTTCGACAACCTGCCGTCCTCCATGCCGCACATCAAGTCCGGCAAGCTCAAGGCCTTTGCCGTGACCAGCAACCAGCGCTCGGCCACGCTGCCCGAGTTGCCGACCATCGAGGAGGCGGCCCAGCTCAAGGGTTTCGAGGCCAGCAGCTGGTTCGGCCTGCTGGCGCCGGCAGGCACTGCGCCGGATACCGTCAACCGCATCCAGCAGGAGGTGGCCAAGGCCCTGGCCACGCCGGCGATGAATGAGCGGCTGGTGGCGCTGGGTGCCATTCCCAGCGGCAACACACCGGCGGAGTTCACGCGTTTCATCGACGCTGAGCACAAGAAGTGGGCGGCGGTGGTGAAAGCTTCAGGCGCGAAAGTGGATTAACCCCGGTCATCGGATGCACCCCTGAGCGGCTGACGCCGCTTCCCCTCGAGGGGACAACGCCAGTGGCCCGGCAAAGCCCGTTCCACGGCGTTCCGCGATGGCGTCTCTGCTCTCGTGGTGTGCCTGCGTAAGCGTGGCGTTAGGTCAGACACCCCAGACAACTTCTTTGTTCGCGGCTTGGCAGCGGCGCAGCATCTCGATGAAGGGCGTGGCGCGCTGGCGCAGGGACACGCCTTCAATTTCGGGTAGGCCTTCGCCCTTCTCGGCCGCCTCGGCTTCAGCCGCGCGGCGCTCGGCTTCTTCCTGCGTGATGGCGGCTTCCAGCGCGGCGATGGCCGCCGGCATGTCGGCCGGCTGCAGGATGCCCTGTTGCTCGTCCACCGGCTTGCCGATGAGCTGCAGCACGCGCCGGCCGTTGGGCTCGAGCATGATGAGGTCGGGGGTGGCGCGGGACTTGAACTTGTAGAGCATGGTGCTTCCAGAGGGGCCGCTCAAGGGTAGCATGCAGGACATGGAGACTCAAGACAACAAGCCCCGCGGTCCGCTCGTGGGCCTCAAGGTGGTGGAGATGGGGCAGCTGATCGCCGGCCCCTTTGCGGCCAAGACCCTGGCCGACTTCGGTGCCGAGGTGATCAAGATCGAACCACCGGGCGCGGGCGATCCGCTGCGCAAGTGGCGCCTGCTCAAGGACGGCACCTCGGTCTGGTGGCAGGTGCAGTCGCGCAACAAGCGCTCCCTGGCGCTGGACCTGAAGGACCCGCAGGCGCAGGACATCGTGCGCCGGCTGGCCGCGGAGGCCGACGTGCTGATCGAGAACTTCCGCCCCGGCGCCCTGGAGGGCTGGGGCCTGGGGCCGGAGGCGCTGCAGGCGCTGAACCCGGGGCTCATCATGCTGCGCATCAGCGGTTATGGCCAGACCGGCCCCTACCGCGACCGGCCCGGCTTCGGTGTGGTGGCCGAGGCCATGGGCGGTCTGCGCCATCTGACGGCCGAGCCCGGGCGGGTGCCGGTGCGCGTGGGCGTGTCCATCGGCGACACGCTGGCGTCGTTGCACGGCGTCATTGGCATCCTGCTGGCCTTGCAGCATCGGCACGCCACCGTCAGCCCCAAGGCGCCCAAGGGGCGTGGCCAGGTGATCGACGTGGCGCTGTACGAGGCGGTGTTCAACTGCATGGAAAGCCTGCTGCCCGAGTACAGCGCCTTTGGCGCGGTGCGTGGCCCGGCCGGCAGTGCCATGCCAGGCATTGCCCCGACCAACGCCTACCGCTGCGCCGATGGGGGCTATGCGCTGATTGCCGGCAACGGCGACAGCATCTTCAAGCGCCTGATGCACTGCATCGCCCGCGACGACCTGGGGCAGGACCCGGCGCTGGCCGACAACGCGGGCCGTGTGGCGCGCGTACAGGAACTGGATGCCGCCATCGGGGCCTGGGCGCAAAAGCTGCCGGTGGACCAGGTGCTGCTTGCGCTGGAGGCGGCCCAGGTGCCGGCCGACAAGATCTACACGGTGACCGACATCGCGGCCGATCCGCACTACGCCGCGCGCGGCATGCTGCAGACGGTGACGATGGAGGACGGCAGTGCGCTCACGGTGCCGGGCGTGGTGCCCAAGCTGTCGGCCACGCCGGGTGGCCAATGGCGGCGGGCGCCGGCCCTCGGGCAGGACAGCGAGGCCGTGCTGCGCGAGGTGGGGCTGAGCGATGAACAGATTGCCGCGCTGCGCGCGCGCGGCGTGATCGCCTGAGGAGGCGGATCAGCTCAGCGATTCGATGAGGTCGATGTAGTCCTGCATGGCCTCGTCCTGGCTCTTGTCCTTGAGGGCATTCCAGGCGTCCCACTTGGCGCGGCCCACCATGTCGGAAAAACCGGGGCGCGGATCGGTGGGGGCGCCCGAGCTGGCCTGCTTGTACAGGGCGTAGATCTTGAGCAGGGTCATGTTGTCGGGACGCTCGCTCAGGTCCTTGGACGCGGCGACGGCGGCTTCGAAACGGGCTTTCAGGTCACTCATGTGAGGCTCCGGTGTTCTCGGTGGGATGGTAGGCACGCAGCAACTGCCGTAGATGGGCCTGCTGCGCCGGAACCAGATAGGGTAGCAGCAAACCGAGGGCCTGGCCGGCCCCGCGCAGCCCGGCGGCCTGCAGGCCTTCGGGCTCCAGCGCATGGCGCGGATTCAGCGCGTACTCGTAGCTCAGCCAGTAGCTCAGCACCACCACCTGGCTGGTGGCCAGGCCGGCGGCGTCCGGCGCGTCGATCTGCAGCACACCGCTGCCCTGCAGCCGCGCCAGCAGGGTGCTCAGCGCGACCGTCTGGTCGTGCAGGGCTTGCTGGATGCCGGCTTCGAGCCGGCGGTTGCGGCTGAGCAGCAGGTTGAGGTCGCGGTAGAGAAAGCGGTAGTCCCAGATGCGCTCGAACAGGCTGTGCATGAAGAACCAGGCACCTTCCACGTCGCGCACATCCCCGGCGGCCGGCAGCAGGCTGGCCAGCGCCTGCTCGTACTGCTCGAACAGGGTGTTCACCAGGCCGTCCTTGGCCGGGTAGTGGTAGTAGAGATTGCCCGGGCTGATGCCCAGCTCGCCGGCGATCTGGGTGGTGGAGACGTTGGGTTCGCCGTAGCGGTTGAACAGCGCCAGCGCCGTTTCCTGGATGCGCTGGGCGGTGCGGCGCGGCGCCTTTTTCGCCATCCTAGCGCGCCGTCTTGCGCGCGGCGGCCTTTTTCGCCGGGGCTGTCTTTTTGGTAGGTGCAGCTTTCCTGGCCGGGGTGCTGCGTGCCGGGCGGGCCGCCAATTGCTTCTCCAGCTCGGCCAGTCTTGCGTTGAGCAATTGCACGTCGCGGGCGGAGGGGATACCCAGGCGTTCCAGTGCGCGGGCCACGCGGTCCTCGAACAGGCCTTCGAGCTTGTCCCACTGGCCGGTGGCGCGGGTGCCGAGATCCTGGGCCATGCTGCTGATCTTCTGGCTGGCTTCGCTGAGCTTGGCTTCGGCCGTGGTCTGGGCCTTGCGTTGCATGGTCAGGCCTTCCTGCACCAGGGCGTCGAAGACCTTGCCGCCTTCCTGCTGCGCCTTGGTGAAAGCGCCCAGCCCGGCCAGCCAGATCTGGTGCGCCGAGTCACGCACGGCATCTGCTTCGGAGGAGGAAGGCGGGGTGTTGCGCGAGGTCGATTTGCTGCTCATGGTGCGGTGCTCCTGAAAAGCCTGTGTGAACGGGACTGTACGCCCAGTCAGGCCGCTGCGCCAGTGCCCGGGTGGCAGGCCTTGGCAGCTTGCCCATGCGATAAACTTGAGCGTTCATACATAGCCTGGGGCCGGCCTGACGCGGGTCCACCGGGCCACAGGGGATTCCATGATTCTTGTCACTGGCGGCGCAGGGTTTATTGGCGCCAACTTCGTGCTGGACTGGCTGGCTCAGAGCGACGAGCCGGTGCTCAACCTCGACAAGCTGACCTACGCCGGCAACCTGGAGAACCTGGCCTCGCTGCAGGGCGACCCGCGCCACGTTTTCGTGCGGGGCGACATCGCCGACGGTGCCCTGCTGGCGCGGCTGCTGGCCGAGCACCGCCCGCGTGCCGTGGTCAACTTCGCTGCCGAGTCGCACGTGGACCGCTCCATCCATGGCCCGGAAGATTTCATCCAGACCAATATCGTCGGCACCTTTCGCCTGCTGGAGGCCGTACGGGCTTATTGGGGCGGGCTGGACGAGGCGGGCAAGACGGCCTTCCGTTTCCTCCATGTGTCCACCGACGAGGTCTACGGCTCCCTGGCCCCGGCCGAGCCTGCTTTCACGGAGCTGCATCGTTACGAGCCCAACAGCCCCTACAGCGCCAGCAAGGCCGCCAGCGACCATCTGGTGCGCGCCTACCACCACACCTACGGCCTGCCGGTGCTCACCACCAACTGCAGCAACAACTACGGCCCCTACCATTTCCCCGAGAAGCTGATCCCGCTGATGATCGTCAACGCCCTCGCAGGCAAGCCGCTGCCTGTGTATGGCGATGGCATGCAGATCCGGGACTGGCTCTACGTCCGGGACCATTGCAGCGCCATCCGCCGCGTGCTGGCCGCCGGCCAGCTGGGCGAGGTCTACAACGTGGGCGGCTGGAACGAGAAGCCCAACATCGAGATCGTGCAGACCCTGTGCGCGCTGCTGGACGAGTTGCGTCCGCGCGCCGATGGCAAGAGCTACCGCGAGCAGATCAGCTACGTGAAGGACCGCCCGGGCCACGACCGGCGTTATGCGATCGATGCGCGCAAGCTGGAGCAGGAACTGGGCTGGAAACCGGCCGAGACCTTCGAGACCGGCATCCGCAAGACCGTGGCGTGGTACCTGGAGCACCCGGACTGGGTGGCGCATGTGCAGTCGGGTAGCTACCGCGACTGGGTGAGCAAGCAGTACCAATGAGGCACCCCCTGAGCCGCTTTGCGTCTTCCCCCTCAAGGGGGACCACACCGACGGCCCGGCCAAGCCGGTTCCGTGGTGTGTGCTGGATGGGCGCCTGGCATGCGCAGCACAACTGCTATGCAGTGCGTGGTGGGTTACTGGAATGAGAGTTCTCCTGCTTGGCAAGAACGGCCAGGTCGGCTGGGAGCTGCAGCGTTCCCTGGCCGTGCTGGGCGAGGTGGTGGCGCTGGACCGGCTGGGGGCCGATGGCCTGTGCGGTGACCTGAGCGATCTGGCGGGGCTGGCGCAGACCGTGCGCAGCGTGCGGCCGCAGGTCATCGTCAATGCGGCGGCGCATACCGCCGTGGACAAGGCCGAGAGCGAGCCCGATCTGGCGCGTACCCTCAACGCCCTCGCGCCGCAAGTGCTGGCGCAGGAGGCGCGCCAGCTGGGGGCCTGGCTCGTCCACTACAGCACCGACTATGTGTTCGATGGCAGCGGCAGCCAGCCCTGGAAAGAGACCGATGCCACGGCGCCCCTGAGTGTCTATGGCCAGACCAAACGCGAAGGGGAGCAGGCCATCGCCGCCAGCGGCTGCCACCATCTGATCCTGCGCACCAGCTGGGTCTACGGTGCACGCGGGGGCAATTTCGCCAAGACCATGCTGCGCCTGGCGGCTGAGCGCGAGCAGCTCAAAGTGATCGACGACCAGGTCGGTGCGCCCACCGGGGCCGATCTGCTGGCCGACGTGACGGCCCATGCCCTCCGCCATCTGCTGCCCCCCATGCGACGCAACGACCTGACGCCTTCGGGCATTTACCATGTGGCGGCCGCGGGCGAGACCAGCTGGCATGGGTATGCGCGCTTTGTGCTGCAGCAGGCGCAGGAGGCTGGCCTGGCGCTGAAGGCGGGGCCTGAGCAGGTGCTGCCGATCCCGACCTCTGCCTATCCGACACCGGCCAAACGGCCGCACAATTCACGCTTGGACACCTTACTGCTGCAAAACACCTTTGGTCTGACCCTGCCGCACTGGCGGGACGGGGTGAGGCGCATGTTGAAAGAGATGCGTTGATGCGGCGATGATTTATAATCGACGCATCAATTTTACCCTGCCATCCGATATGCGAACCACTCTGGACATCGAAGACGACGTGCTGCTGGCTGCCAAGGAGATGGCGCGACGAGAGCATCTCAGCGCTGGGCAGATCATCTCGCGCTTGGCGAGGCGAGCCTTGACGACCCGTACGGACGACCGCGCATCCGTGCCGACCGTGGCCGGTTTTCGGCCCTTGCCGCGTGGCGGCGCGCTGGTCAGCAATGACCAAGTCAACGCCCTGCGCGAATCCGAAGGCGTTTGATGGTTGCGCTGCTGGACGTCAATGTGCTCATTGCCCTGTTGGACGGCGGTCATGTGCATCATGACGTCGCCACACAATGGCTGGCCGAGCATCTCGACGCCGGCTGGGCTTCCTGCCCGCTGACCCAGAATGGTTGCATCCGCATCCTGTCTCAAGCGGCCTACCCCAACCAGGCGCCAGCGGCCGAAGTGGCGCTTCGTCTTGGCGAGGCTACCCTGCATCCTGCCCACCACTTCTGGCCCGACGCCGTGAGCTTGCTGACACCCGAACTGCTGGACTGGAGCCGGCTGCTCACCGGGCGTCACATTACCGACGCCTATCTGTTGGCCCTGGCCGTGCGCAACAAGGGGCGGCTGGTCACACTGGACCGGGCCGTGCCGCTGGCGGCCGTACAGGGCGCTCAATCCCGGCATCTGGTCGTGCTGAAAGCTGCCAGTGCCTCTTCCTGACCATTTCCAACTTCCGGACCGGACCCCCAACATGACACAACGCAAGGGCATCATCCTGGCTGGCGGCTCCGGCACCCGGCTGCACCCGGCCACCCTGGCCATCAGCAAACAGCTGCTGCCGGTCTACGACAAACCCATGGTCTATTACCCGCTCACCACGCTGATGCTGGCGGGCATGCGCGACATCCTGCTCATCAGCACACCGCAGGACACGCCACGCTTCGAGCAGCTGCTGGGCGACGGGAGCCAGTGGGGCCTGAACCTGCAATACGCCGTGCAACCCAGCCCGGATGGGCTGGCGCAGGCCTTCATCATCGGCGAGCATTTCGTGGGTAACAGCCCGAGCGCGCTGGTACTGGGCGACAACATCTACTACGGCCACGACTTCCACGGACTGCTGGGCGCAGCCGATGCGAAAACCAGCGGCGCCACCGTCTTTGCCTACCACGTGAACGACCCCGAGCGCTACGGCGTGGTGGCCTTCGATGCACGGGGCCAGGCCAGCAGCATCGAGGAAAAACCCAAGGTCCCGAAGAGCAACTACGCCGTCACCGGCCTGTATTTCTACGACCAGCAGGTGGTCGACATCGCCAAGGCCGTCAAGCCCAGCGCCCGCGGTGAGCTGGAAATCACGACTGTCAACCAGATGTACCTGGACCGCGGCCAGCTCAGCGTGCAGATGATGGGGCGTGGTTACGCCTGGCTGGACACCGGCACGCACGACAGCCTGCTGGAAGCCAGCCAGTTCATCGCCACGCTGGAGCACCGGCAGGGCCTGAAGATCGCCTGCCCGGAAGAGATCGCCTGGCGCCATGGCTGGATCGACGATGCCCAGCTGGAACGGCTGGCGCAGCCGCTGGCCAAGAACGGTTACGGCCAGTACCTGCAGCGTCTGTTGAAGGAAAAGCGCCCCGCCTGAGTGGGCCCAACACCATGCAAGTCATTCCTACCGCCATCCCGGACGTGATGATCATCGAACCCAAGGTGTTCGGCGACGCACGGGGCTTTTTCTTCGAGAGCTTCAACGAGCGTGAGTTTGCCCAGGCCACGGGCGTGACACAGCGTTTTGTGCAGGACAACCACAGTCGCAGTGCCCAGGGGGTATTGCGCGGTCTGCACTACCAGCTGCACCAACCGCAGGGCAAGCTGGTGCGCGTGGTGCGCGGCAGTGTGTTTGATGTGGCCGTGGACCTGCGCAAGAGCTCACCCCATTTTGGCAAATGGGTCGGCGTGGAACTGAGCGAGCAGAACCAGCGTCAGTTGTGGGTGCCAGCCGGTTTTGCACACGGTTTCCTGGTCACCAGCGAGTCGGCGGATTTCCTCTACAAGACCACCGACTACTACGCGCCCGAGCATGAACGCTGCATCGCCTGGAACGATCCGGCGATCGGTATCCAGTGGCCGCTGACGGCGGCCCCGGCGTTGTCGGGCAAGGACCAGCAGGGTAGGTTGCTGGCGCAGGCCGAGGTCTACGCGTGAGTGTGACCTCCATCATCCATCCCGTCATCCTTTGCGGTGGCAGCGGTACGCGCCTGTGGCCGTTGTCGCGCAAGGCCTTTCCGAAGCAGTTCATCCCGCTGCTGGGCGACAAATCGCTGCTGCAGCTGACGCTGGAGCGTGTGGCGCCTTTGGCCTGCGGACAGGCCGAAGCCATCACCTGCGTGGCGGCCGAAGAGCACCGTTTTCTGGTGGCTGACGTGGCGGCGCAAGCGGGCCTGAGCGTGCGGCAGATCCTTGAGCCGCAGGCGAAAAACACCGCCGCCGCCATGGCCCTGGCCGCGCTGGCGGCGCCCGCCGACGCGCTGCTGCTGTTCTGCCCGGCCGATCACCACATCCCCGACGCGCAGGCCTTCTGCGCCATGGTGCAGGGCGCGGCTGCTGCGGCACAGGCCGGCCGGCTGGTGACCTTCGGCGTGCTGCCCAGCTTTCCGAGCACGGCCTACGGCTACATCCAGAAGGGCGCGGCGACCGGCGCCGGCTTCGAGGTGGCCCGCTTCGTCGAAAAGCCGGCACAGGACAAGGCGCTCGAATTCCTGGCCAGCGGCCAGTACCTCTGGAATGCCGGCATCTTCCTGATGCGCGCACAAGCGCTGCTCGACGCGCTGCAAGCCCATGCGCCCGATATCCTGGAGGTCTGTCGTCAGGCCATGCAGCAGCCGCAGCGTGACGGCCTGTTCCTGCGGCCTGACCCGCAGGTTTTCGCGGGCTGCCGCAGCCAGTCCATCGACTACGCCGTGATGGAGCGCGCCGGCAACGTCAGCGTTTATCCCTTTGCCGGGGTTTGGAGCGATGTGGGCAGCTGGAACGCCGTGGCGCAACTGGCCGAGCCTGACGCCGAAGGCAACCGTGCGGGTGGCAAGGTGCAGCACGCTCACCACCTGCGCGCCAAAGACACCTACATCCATGCCGGCGGCCAGCGCCCGGTGGTGGCCCTGGGCACCCGAGGCCTGCTGGTCATCGACACGCCCGATGCACTGCTGGTGGTGGACCCGTCCCACGCTGAGGCCGTCAAGGAGGTGGTGGCCAAGCTGGAGACGCTGGACGCGACCCAGGCCGTGCAGCACCGCCGTGTGGCGCGGCCCTGGGGCTGGTACGACAGCATCGACCTCGGGTCACGCCATCAGGTCAAGCGCATCACCGTCAAGCCCGGCGCCTCGCTCTCGCTGCAGAAACACCATCACCGCGCCGAGCACTGGGTGGTGGTCAGTGGCACGGCCGAGGTGACCAACGGCGACAAGGTCATGGTGTTGAGCGAGAACCAGAGCACCTACATCCCCATCGGCCAGGTGCACCGCCTGGCCAACCCGGGCAAGGTCCCGCTGGAGATCATCGAGGTGCAGAGCGGTGCGTATCTGGGAGAGGACGATATCGTCCGCTTCGAAGACAGTTACGGCAGAAGCTGACAAGACGAGGCCTCCGAGCATGAAGATTCTCGTTACTGGTTGTGCCGGCTTCATCGGCATGCATGTCAGCCTGAAGTTGCTCGAGCGGGGTGATGAGGTTGTCGGGATCGACAATCTGAACGACTATTACGACGTAGGTCTCAAAGAGCTTCGTCTCAAGCAGTTGATTGCGCATCCGAAATTCAGCTTCCGCAAGCTGGATGTGGCCGACAGAACGGCCGTGGGGAAAATTTTTTCCAAGGAGCTGCCGGCCCGGGTCATCCACCTGGCCGGCCAGGCGGGCGTCCGGTACTCTATCGTGAATCCGCAGGCCTATGTAGACGCCAATCTGGTGGGCTTTGTCAATATTCTGGAAGGTTGTCGTCACAACCAGATCGAACATCTGGTCTATGCCAGCAGTTCGAGCGTATATGGCGGTAACGCCAGGTTGCCGTTCAGCGAGCATGACAACGTCGATCACCCCGTCAGCCTCTATGCAGCGACAAAAAAATCCAATGAATTGATGGCGCACGCCTACAGTCATCTGTTCGGGTTGCCAACCACTGGGCTGCGCTTCTTCACCGTGTATGGCCCCTGGGGCCGGCCGGACATGGCACTGTTTCTTTTTGCCAGGGCGATCATGGATGGGCGCGCGATCGACGTGTTCAACGATGGCAAGATGGTTCGTGACTTCACCTACATCGACGATATCGTTGAGGGCGTAGTGCGTGTCATCGACAAGCCGGCGACGCCCGATGCCGAATGGGTTGCGCTCGATCCGGATCCGGCCACCAGCAACGTACCCTACCGTGTCTTCAATATTGGTAACAGCCGACCAACACCGCTGATGGAATACATCGAGGCTTTGGAGAAGGCGCTAGGCAAGACGGCAGTTAAAAATTATTTGCCCATGCAGCCCGGAGATGTGCTGGCGACCTCTGCGAATACCGAGGGGCTGGATCGATGGGTCGGGTTCAAGCCTGACACTTCGGTCGAAGTGGGCGTTCGGCGCTTCGTCGATTGGTACAGGGCTTGCTACCACGTCCCTGTGGGCGAAGGCGAAGTATCAAGTCGCCAGTTCCCGGGGCCACGGCCATGAACGTCTTGCTGACCGGCGGGGCTGGTTACATCGGGAGCCATACGGCTGTCGCGCTGCTTAAGGCGGGGCATCGGGTGGTGCTTTATGACAACTTCAGCAACAGCAGCACGGATGTCGTGCGACAGATCGAGAAGATTGTTGGTCGCGTTGTTACCCTAATCGAAGGCGATGTCCGTGATACGCATCTTCTGGTCGAGGCGATGGAGCGGCATGCCGTAGAGGCGGTGATCCATTTGGCCGGCTTGAAGGCTGTAGGGGAGTCGGTCGAAGACCCGATCTCCTATTACGCGAACAATGTCCAGGGGATGGTGAGCCTCTTGCAGGCCATGCAAACCACGGGTTCCAGAACCCTGGTTTTCAGTTCCAGTGCAACTGTTTATGGTGTTCCACGGTATTTGCCACTTGACGAGGAGCACCCTACCGGGGCTACCAATCCCTATGGTCGCAGCAAGCTGCACATCGAGGAAATGCTCTCCGATGTGACGCGGTCGGATGCGGCATGGCGAGTTGCCTGTTTGCGCTATTTCAATCCGGTAGGAGCGCATGAGTCGGCCTTGATTGGAGAAAATCCACATGGCGTGCCCAGCAATCTGATGCCCTTCATTACCCGGGTCGGCTCCGGGAGCCTTCATTGCCTGAATGTCTATGGGGCTGACTACGACACGCCCGATGGTACGGGGGTGCGTGACTACGTTCATGTCATGGATCTCGCGGAAGGACATGTTGCCGCCTTGGTTTTTTTGTCCCAGACGGCAGGTTGGCACGCCATCAACCTCGGGACGGGCCAGGGCCACAGCGTCCTGGAAATGGTGCGGGCATTCGAGCAGGCTTGTGGGGTGCCGGTACGGCGTGTCATGGCCGATCGCCGTCCGGGTGATGTTGCGGCAGCCTACGCAAAAGTGGACAAGGCAAGGCAATTGCTGGGCTGGGAAGCCCGTAGAGACCTGAATGAGATGTGTGCGAGCGCCTGGAGTTACCAGCTTGCACAGGGCGAACAAACCGAGCGGGAACAGAAATGAAGGTCACGGTTATCGGAACGGGCTATGTCGGGCTGGTCAGCGGGACCTGTCTGGCCGAAGTCGGGAACACGGTGGTATGCCTGGATCTCGACGAGAAAAAAATCCAGACCCTGCAAGAAGGACGCCTGCCCATCTATGAGCCGGGTTTGCAGGACATGGTGCGCCGTAACGTTGATGCAGGTCGATTGCGCTTCACAACGAATGTGCAAGAGGCGGTGAGCCATGGCGTTGTTCAATTCATCGCGGTGGGTACGCCACCAGATGAGGACGGCAGTGCGGATTTGAAGCATGTGCTGGCTGCGGCGCGCAGCATCGGGCAGTACATGACGGAGTACAAGGTGGTCGTCGACAAGTCGACGGTCCCGGTTGGCACTGCGGAGAAAGTGCAGGCTGAGATTACCCAGGCATTGTCCGATCGAAAGATGGAAGTCGTCTTTGGCGTCGTGTCCAACCCGGAGTTCCTCAAGGAGGGGGCTGCGGTGGAGGATTTCATGCGCCCCGACCGCATCATCGTTGGCGCCCATGATGAGCAGGCGATTGGCCTGATGCGGACCCTGTATGCGCCGTTTCAGCGCAACCACGAGCGTTTGATCGTGATGGATCCCCGTTCGGCTGAGCTGACCAAGTACGCGGCCAATGCCATGCTCGCAACACGCATCAGCTTCATGAACGAACTGGCTAATCTGGCTGAGACGTTGGGAGTCGACATTGAGCAGGTGCGGCAGGGTATCGGTTCGGACCCGCGCATCGGCTATCACTTTCTCTATCCGGGCTGCGGCTATGGGGGCTCATGTTTCCCCAAGGACGTCAAGGCACTCATCAAGACGGCGGAGGACAACGGGCACGTGCTGAAAGTATTGTCGGCCGTGGAGCATGCGAATGACGACCAGAAACATGTTCTGACCCGAAAGATCAAGGCGCGCTTCGGTGGCAATCTGGCCGGACGACATTTCGCGTTATGGGGACTGGCTTTCAAGCCGAATACCGATGACATGCGTGAGGCTCCCAGCCGAACCCTGATCGACGATCTGCTCTCTGCTGGAGCGACGGTCACGGCGTACGACCCTGTCGCTATGACCGAGGCGCGGCATGCCTTTGGCGACGATGCACGGCTAAGCTATGCTGAATCGCCTCTCGCTGCTCTGGATTCCCGTCGGCAGGCGGATGGGTTGGTTATCGTCACCGAATGGAAAGAGTTCCGCAGCCCTGATTTTGAACAAATCAAGTTGCGCCTGAAGTCACCCGTCGTCTTTGATGGGCGAAATTTGTATGACGCCGGGGATCTGATGCGAAGCGGGCTGGAGTACTACCCTATCGGGCGCCGGCAGCCCGATATGCCCATTGCTGCGCGTTGAACTGGAATGATGTCATGAGCCCCAAAATCGCACTCATTACAGGTATCACCGGCCAGGACGGTTCCTATCTGGCGGAATTTCTGCTGGGCAAGGGCTACATGGTGCACGGCATCAAACGCCGCGCCAGCCTGTTCAACACGGCCCGGGTCGACCACCTCTACCAGGACCCGCACATCGATCACCGCAATTTCGTACTGCACTATGGTGACCTGACCGACACCAGCAACCTCGTGCGCATCATGCAGCAGGTGCAGCCCGACGAGGTCTACAACCTGGGCGCGCAGAGCCACGTGGCCGTGAGCTTCGAGAGCCCGGAATACACGGCTGACGTGGATGCCATTGGTGCCCTGCGCCTGCTGGAAGCCATCCGTATCCTGGGCCTGGAGAAGAAAACCCGCTTCTACCAGGCCAGCACCTCCGAACTCTATGGCCTCGTGCAGGAAATTCCGCAGAAAGAAACAACACCTTTCTATCCGCGCAGCCCCTACGGCGTGGCCAAGCTCTATGCCTACTGGATCACGGTGAACTACCGTGAAGCCTACGGCATGTATGCCTGCAACGGGATCCTGTTCAACCACGAGAGCCCGCGCCGCGGCGAGACCTTCGTCACCCGCAAGATCACGCGCGGCTTGTGCAACATCGCCCAAGGTCTGGACAAATGCCTCTACATGGGCAATATGGACGCGCTGCGCGACTGGGGCCATGCCAAGGACTACGTGCGCATGCAGTGGATGATGCTGCAGCAGGAGGCGCCGAAGGACTATGTCATCGCCACCGGTGTGCAGTACAGCGTGCGCCAGTTCATCGAGAAATCCGCCGCCCAGCTTGGCGTCACGCTGCGCTTCGAGGGTGGGGGGGTGGACGAGGTGGCCGTGGTGGCCTCTGTCCAGGGCGACAAGGCACCGGGCCTCAAGGTCGGAGACGTCATCGTGCGCGTCGATCCCCACTACTTTCGCCCTGCCGAGGTGGAAACCCTGCTCGGCGACCCTGGCCTGGCCAAGCAGGATCTGGGCTGGATTCCGCAGATCACACTGGACGAAATGGTGCAGGAAATGGTGGCCCATGACCTGGAGCAGGCGCGCCAGCATGCCTTGCTCCAGCGCCACGGCTATACCGTGCAGGTGAGCAAGGAAAAATGAGCGCAACCAACAAGATCTATGTAGCCGGCCACCGCGGCATGGTCGGCAGCGCCATCGTGCGTACCCTGCTGGCGCAGGGCGTCGCCCCCGAGCAGATCGTCACCCGTACCCATGCCGAACTGGATTTGATCGACCAACGCGCCGTGCATGAGTTCTTCGCCCGGGAAAAGCCGAACCAGGTCTACCTGGCGGCCGCCAAGGTCGGTGGCATCCACGCCAACAACACCTATCCGGCCGAGTTCATCTACGAGAACCTGATGCTGCAGGCCAATGTGATCCATGCTGCACATCTGCATGGTGTGCAAAAACTGCTGTTCCTGGGCTCCAGTTGCATCTATCCGCGCCTGGCCCCACAGCCCATGCGTGAGGACGCCCTGCTGACCGGCACCCTGGAGCCCACCAACGAACCCTATGCCGTGGCCAAGATCGCCGGCATCAAGCTGTGCGAGAGCTACAACCGGCAGTACGGGCGCGACTATCGCAGTGTCATGCCCACCAATCTCTATGGCCCGGGCGACAATTACCACCCGGAAAACAGCCACGTGATCCCGGCGCTGCTGCGCCGCTTCCATGAGGCCAAGCTGGCGAATGCGCCCGAGGTGGTCATCTGGGGCACGGGCACCCCCCGTCGTGAGTTCCTGTATGTGGATGACATGGCGTCTGCCAGTGTCTTTGTCATGAATCTCACGCCTGACATCTATGCGACCCAGGTGCAGCCGCAGCTCAGTCATATCAATGTAGGCTATGGGTCCGACGCCACCATTGCGGAGTTGGCGGCCATGGTGGCGCGCGTGACGGGTTATCCGGGGCGCATCACCTTTGACGCCAGCAAGCCGGATGGGGCTCCCAGGAAGTTGATGGATTCAACGCGTCTTGTAGCGCTGGGGTGGCGCGCCCAGGTGGATCTGACACGCGGACTTCAGCAAGCGTACATGGCAATGCCGGCGGCGAATGCCGGGGCGTGACTTGAAAATACCTGACGGTGTGAAGCAGGCCGCTTGACGATGCATGTCCTCTTTTCCAGTCGCCTGTTCCAGAACATCGCCTCCAATTACCTAGCAATGGTATGGATGGGGGGGCTGAACCTTCTGCTGATCCCGGTTTACCTGCGATACCTGGGGGATGCCCGTTGGGGTGTCGTCGCCATTTGTCTAGCAGCGCAGGCCATCCTCGGATTTCTTGATGCCGGGTTGAGCCAGATCATGCCGCGAGACATTGCGCGGCGTGACGGAGAAGAACGGGCGCGGTCCTACATGATTTATGGGCGTGCGTACTGGGTGCTGGGGCTGGCAGGATTCATAGGAGGCCAGCTGCTGGTCTCATGGCTCATGGCGCACTGGTTTGTCTTTGATGCCTCGCAGAGCGAGGAGCTGGAATGCGCGCTCCGGCTGGTCTTGATCCAGTTTGTGTTCGTACTTGCGAACAGTGCCAACACGGGGTACTGGAACGGGACTCAGCAGCAGCGACTGGCCAGCATTCGTCAATGCGTGTTCGGGACGGCGAAACATCTGGCCGCTCTGTCTCTGCTGGTGTTCTGGCAGGCTGAGCCCTGGATCTACATTGCCTCGTTCGCCGCCGTCTCGGCACTGGAGTGGTGGCGCAACAGGCAGCTGATCCGCAAGGCGCTCGATATGAAAGGCATGACCCCGATCGTACTTTCTGACTTCAAGGTGTTGACGCGAGAAGCCGGGGCCTTAGTCCTGGCTGTCTTGATCGGGATGGTCGCAGTGCAAACTGATCGCATTGTTCTTTCTGGCGCGGTTGACGCAAGATCGTTTGGGATTTACGTCATCGTGGCAAACTTGGGGCTGGTCCTTATGCAACTCAACTATCCGCTAACACGTGCGTTCATGCCCAGGCTGGCAAGCAGGGCCAGTGGCGAACGAAGACTTTTTGCATGGCTGCTGGTTGGTGCTGCCATCTCGAGCGCATTGCCGGCCTTCGTACTGGGTTTGACTGCGCCCTGGGTTTTGCAGACCTGGCTGGGGGACGGGGTGGCCACTGAAATCGGTGTCGCGCCGCTGCGCCTGATTCTCGTAGCGGTCGTCTTGAATGCAGGCTACCAAGTGATCTATCAGAAAATTCTGCTTGAAGGCGCTGCACGACTGACCCTGACAATCAATGTTTGTGCCTTGCTTCTGGTGGTTCCTGCCTGCATTCTGCTTGCGCCAAGGATTGGTATTGCTGCGGGAGGGGTGGCTTGGATACTTCTGACGTTTGTTCAGTTGGTCTTTGGATTGTTGTGGTGGGTCAGGCGCCCCGCAGCAGCGTAATCAAAAAATTCGCATCATGTTCTTTTCAAACCGAATCAAAAATATCCGAGCTCGCGACAAGGTCCTGGAGATTGGTCCGGGATCAACGCCCTATTCACGGTCAAATGAGTTCCTGGAGTACGATTTCAGTCCTGATGACCTGGTGCGCCAGCGTGGCGGTGGGGGCAAGGGGCCGAACCTGGCAGGGCGGAGGTTGACTCGCTACACCGGGACGCGGATGCCGTATGGGGACGGGGAGTTCGACTACGTCATTGCATCGCATGTCATTGAGCATGTCGATGACCCGATCGGGTTTGTCAGCGAGATCTGTCGCATAGGCGGCGGCCGTGGCTATCTGGAGTTTCCCTTGCCGACTTATGAGTATCTCTACGACTTCGATGTGCATCGACACTATGTCTGGTTCGATCACACATTGGGGGTAATCAAGTATTTGCCAAAAAACGAGACGGGCCACCAGAAGTTTGCATGCATTACCGACGGACTCCGGCAGAGCCTGGCGGCCGGCTGGGATGATCTGATCGCTTCGAATCCAGAGAATTTCTTCTATGGCCTGGAGTTTTCTCAGGGGGTGCAGGTTGTGCGAGCCCAGAGCCTCGATGAGTGCCGGGTGATGAGCTTCCCCGTCAAGAGGCATGGCCGTTGGCGGCGGCGGATCGCGGGTTCGGTAGCCAAGGGCCTCAGTATTTTTACCGGAGCTAAGAGAGCGAAATGAAGAAGATTCTTCGGCGCCTGCACTGGATACTCTCTGCGCAGTTCGGCCTTAACTTGCGCGCTCTGTTTCTGTCCATGCGAGGCCTGCCTCGATATACCAGGGCTTGGCTCAAATTCCGGCGCGGTTATGCGGGCCATCTGGTTTTTGTTCCTTGCCTGCATGACTGGTACGAAGAGGCTGGTTCAACGAGAAACGAATATTTCTGGCAGGACTTCCTTGTCGCGCGTTGGATTTTTGACGCTAGGCCTGCCCGGCATGTTGACGTGGGGTCTCGTGTTGACGGCTTTGTTGGCCATGTAGCGGTTTTTCGAGAGATTGAAGTCTTCGACGTCAGGCCAATCGAGGCAAAGATAGAAAATATCCGCTTTACCCAAGCCGATCTGATGTCCTCGATAGGGCTTCCGGAGATGCCGGGTGGCTACTGCGATTCTTTGTCATGTCTGCACGCACTGGAGCATTTCGGGCTGGGGCGCTATGGAGATCCGATTGATCCGCTGGGCCATGAAAAGGGCCTGGCAAATATGGCCCACTTGCTGAGGCGTGGCGGCATCTTCTATCTCTCCGTTCCAATCGGCCGGGAGTGTGTCGAGTTCAATGCAAATCGGATCTTTGATCCGCGGACCATTCTGGCACTCGCGCAGCGCAACGCGCTATCGCTGAGGCGTTTGGTTGTGATCAGGCCAGGCAAGGAAGGGGAAGAGGTTAATCCGGATGTTGAGGTGCTCAATGAGTTGGCGGAGCAGACGTATGGACTTGGAATCTTCGTTTTTTCCAAGGAGTGATCGCACATGATGATTAAAGATGTCAATGAGTCGAGCCGCCAAGCCTGGCTGAAGCATGTGTTGGAGGGGCTGCCTCCTGGCTTGCGCATACTCGACGCGGGAGCCGGCGAGCAAAAGAACCGTCGACACTGTAGCCATCTGCAGTACGTATCGCAGGATTTCGCGCAGTACACCGGAACAGGCGCGGTGCCGGATGAAGGTTTACATTCGCATGGATGGGATGCGAGCCGTGTCGACCTCGTCAGCGACGTTACGAGCATTCCCGCAGCCGATGCGAGCTTTGATGTCATCCTGTGCAGCGAGGTGCTGGAGCATGTGCCGGAACCGACCAAGGCGCTGGACGAGTTCTCCCGGTTGCTGAAGGTCGGCGGCATACTGGTACTAACAGCGCCCTTTGCTTCCAACGTTCACATGGCCCCATACCATTTCTGCAGTGGTTTTTCCAAGTACTGGTATGAGCATCACCTGGCTCGGAGAAATTTCGAAATCAGGGAGTTGAGCGCCAACGGAGACTGGTTCTCCTTGCTGCGCCAGGAAATTACGCGTCTGGGTGGGCTTGAGCGCCAGCGTGGTGGATGGTCCTGGCCAATCGCCTATGCCTACTCGGTGATGGGGCTGCTCTACTTCAAGATCCGCAGCAAGAAGAGCGCTGAGGATCTGGCCTGCTTTGGGTGGAACTGCGTCGCGGTCAAGTCCGTGCAACCGTCTTAATTGAGGAACGGGATGCCCGGCAAGATTGTTCTGCGAGTATTTGGCGGCCTCGGAAATCAGCTGTTTGCCTATGCGGCGGCGCGCCGGCTGGCGAAGATTTCCGGGTCGGAGTTGGTTATTGACGATGTCAGTGGCTTTGTCCGCGACCATGTCTATGGGCGCCACTACCAGCTGGATAACTTTCGCATCACGGGTCGAAAGGCCGCTGCCAGGGAGCGGCTGGAGCCGGGGGCGCGTGTTCGACGCTACCTGCTGCGCAAAATCAACCGTCTGCTGCCTTTTGAACGCAGGTGTTATCTGCAGCAAGAGGGCATGGATTTTGATCGGAGAATGCTGGCCATTCGACCGCAAGGAACGCTCCATCTTGAAGGTTATTGGCAAGGCGAAGGCTATTTCAAGGACATCGAGGCCATCGTTCGGCAGGAGTTTGAGGTTGTTCCGCCTTCCGATGCGCAGAACAGCCGACTTTCTGCGGAAATTCATGCGTGTACCTCGGTGGCCGTCCATGTCAGGTTTTTCGATCTTCCCGGTGAACAGGGGGTGACCAACGCGCCGGGCGACTATTACGCGAAGGCGGTCGCCAGGATGGACGAGCTGGTCCCTGGCGCGAATTACTTCATTTTTTCGGACCAGCCTGATGCTGCCCGTAGCCGCATCCCGCTGCCGGACGACCGGGTGACTTGTGTCTCTCACAATCGCGGGGACGAAATGGCCTACGCCGACCTCTGGCTCATGACTCAATGCCAGCACTTCATCATTGCCAACAGCACGTTCAGCTGGTGGGGGGCGTGGTTGTCGACCTCGCCCGAGAAACAGGTGATTGCACCGGGTTACAGGAAGCTGGAAGGAAAAGCGTGGTGGGGTTTCGATGGGCTCTTGCCGCCTGAATGGATCAAGCTTTGATGGCAGTGGTTACGGCAATAACAAGCAAGCAAGGGGCACGCCGTGTGTGGCATTCTTGGCGCTGTTAGTCTGCTCGGCCCGGTTGTACGGGGCGGTATTGAACGCGGGCTGCGAAGACTCAGCCATCGCGGGCCTGACGGTTCCGGTGCATGGTATTCAAGTTGTGGCCGGGTCGGACTGGCGCATAGCCGGCTGGCGGTCCTGGATCTGTCGAATGCGGCCGATCAGCCCATGATCGGTGGGGACGGTCGTCATGTCATCGTCTTCAACGGAGAAATCTACAACTTCCGGGATTTGCGTCAGGAGCTTGAGGCTGAAGGTTGCCGGTTCACATCCTCCGGCGATACCGAAGTCATCCTGGCGGCTTATAAGGTTTGGGGGGAGCACTGCCTGCAGCGCCTCAATGGCATGTTTGCCTTTGCCATCTATGACCATGCGGCGGGCGATGATACGGCGTCTGTATTCTTTGCCAGAGATCGTGCCGGCGAGAAGCCGTTTTATTACACCTGTGCATCGGGCGCTTTCCATTTCGCGTCCGAGCTCAAGGCGTTGGAGCATTCAGGGCAGGTTGACCTTCGTGCGTTGAATTTCTATCTGGCGCTGGGCTATGTGCCGGCCGATCTTTGTCTTTTTGAGGGTGTCAGCAAGCTTCCTCCAGCACACTGCGGCCGCCTGGATTTGAAGACCGGTGCGCTGGCTGTGCGCCGCTACTGGTCCTTGCCTACAAACACACCAACAATTAAGTCCAGCGGTGCAGAGTTGGCGGCGATGGCGGGGGACATGATCAAGGATTCTGTCCGCCTTCGGCTGGTCGCAGACGTCCCGGTCGGTATTTTGCTGTCTGGCGGGCTCGATTCAAGCTTGGTGGCTGCTGCTGCGGCACAGGTGAGCGCATCGCCTATCGAGACCTTCACCATCTCGCTGCCTGGGTCGTCCCTGGATGAGGCCGAGCATGCGCAAAAGGTGGCCAGTTACTTTGGCACCCGCCATCATGTGCTGCCCTTGGATAAGCCTAGCCTCGGCCACCTTGATCAGATGGCGCCGTTCATCGATGAGCCCATCGCCGATTCATCAATACTCCCGGCTTGGCTGGTGTTTGGTCTGGCGCGTAAACAGGTTACGGTGGCATTGGGGGGGGCTGGGGGGGACGAACTGTTTGGGGGCTATTCGGATTACGCCACGAGTTTGGCCGATGCGCGCCGCTGGGGGTGGGTGCCACCAGCGGTGCGGGCGGCACTGGCCAGGGCCGCCAGCCGCCTGCCGGCGGGTGTGCGTGGCAGAAATCGCCTGGCCTCGCTGCGCCAGGGGCCGTTGAAACAGATCATCTGGGGGCAGCCCTATTTCGACACACAGTTGCGTCGGTGTCTTCTGACGCAGCAAGCAGTGGCAGAGCTGGGCGGTGGTCTGGGTGCGCCGGAGTTTTCTTTGTCATCACTGTTCGATCAGGGAGCTGACCCTGTGGATAGCATGACTCGCACCCATTTTGGCAGCGTGTTGCCCGACGACTTTCTCGTCAAGGTGGATCGGGCCAGCATGATGCACAGCCTGGAGGTACGTGCGCCGTTCTTGGACCATCGCCTGATTGAGTTTGCTTTCGGCGAGGTTCCGTCGGAATGGAAGGTGCATGGTGGCGAATCACGTCGCTTGCAGCGGATGCTGGCGCGCCAGTGGCTGCCCCCCGATCTGGATGTCAAGCGCAAGCAGGGGTTTTCGATCCCGATCAATGAGTGGCTGCGCAACGAGGGCGAGCAGGCCTTGATGGCGAGGATGGAAGGACTGCCAGAGGTCATAGATATGAAAGTGGTACGGAACCTGGTTCGGGGGCATCTGGCCGGGCGAGCCAACGGGGGGCGGCTGTTTGCGCTGATCATGCTGGCGATTGCTATGCGCAACATCAAGGCGTCACCATGAGCCAGCGGCCATTGTTGACGGTTTGCATCCCGGCCTACAACCGGGCTGCCTTGTTGGGGCCGCTGCTCGATTCCATCTTGGCGCAGAACTTCGATGACTATGAGGTTTTGATCTGCGAAGACGGCTCACCTGAGCGGGGGGCGATTTCGGATGTGGTTCGGCAGTTTCAGGAGTTGCACCCTGATCGAATCCGGTATGAAGAGAATTCTGCCAATCTGGGGTATGACGGCAATATCCGTCGGCTGGTGGATCGGGCGCGCGGGCGCTACTGTGTGTTCATGGGCAATGATGACTTGCTCTGCGAAGGCGCACTGGCGTGTATCGCCGCCGCCGTGAACCAACAGCCCAACTGCGGGGTGGTGGTCAGAAGTTATGCCTCTTTCGAGGCGGACCCTGGGCAGCCCAAGCAAGTGTTTCGCTATTTCCCCCAGGAACATGTGCTGCCGGCCGGGGCGCAGGCCATCTTCACAGCCTATCGGCGCTCCGTAGTGATCTCCGGCATGGTCATTGACCGGGATGTCGCACAGGCCGTGGCTGCGGACCGGTTTGACGGCACCCTGCTGTACCAGCTTTATCTGGTGGGGATGATCCTGGCAACACACAGTGTGGTGTTCGTGCCTGAAATCATTGCTTTGCGCCGAGATGGCACGCCACCGGACTTCGGCAACAGCGACGCGGAGCGGGGAAAGTTCGTTCCCCGTGACCAGACGCCGGAGTCGTCGCTCCATTTCATGCAGGGCATGCTGGCGATTGCCCGGCATGTCGAAGAGGCGACGCGTTTGAGGGTCTTCGGGGCCATCCGTGCGGATATCGGTAACTATGCCTACCCGATACTCTCGATCCAGGCGAAGCGCTCGCTGCCGGTGTTTTTCGCTTATGGCGTTTCTCTGGCGAGGCTGGGCCTGTGGCGCTACCCGCTCTTCCATCTGTATTTCGTCACCCTGCTACTGATTGGGCCTGACCGCGCCGACCGAATAATCAGCATGATCAAGCGAAGGCTGGGCTACACGCCTCGCCTGGGCGCGGCGCGGGGAGGTGGCCGGTGAGGATTCTGATCGCAGGGGATTGGCATTCCGAACTGCATGAAGAGGTGGTGCAGCAGGCGTTGAGAGCTCTCGGACACGAAGTCCAGGCCTTCAAATGGTGTGGCTACTTCAGTCGTCCCCGGGGTGTCCTGGGCTGGTTTGCACATTTAGTGCGCCGGGCCCAGAACAAGTATCTGGTGGGGCCCGCAATAAGGCGTATCAACCGCGACCTCATCGCCGCGGCGATGCATTTCAAGCCGGAGATGCTGTTCGTCTACCGGGGCACGCATGTCACGCGCGATACCTTGCGTGTGATCAAGAAGGCAATGCCGGATTGCGTGTTGACGGGCTACAACAACGACGATCCTTTTTCGCCTGCGTACCCTCCCTACCTGTGGCGGCATTTCCTGGCTGCAGTCCCTGTGTACGACCTGATGCTGGCGTACCGGCAGGCCAATCTGGCTGAGTACAGCAATGTCGGGGCACGCCGGGTGGAGTTGTTGCGCTCCTGGTTCGTGCCCGAAAGAAATCACCCGGTTGAACTTTCGGCGGCAGAAAAGAAGAGTTTTGAGGCGGATGTGGTGTTTGTCGGGCACTATGAAGATGACCAGCGCCTGGAGTGCCTGGAGGAAATTGCGCGGCAAGGCGTCCGTTTACGATTGTTTGGTCCGGGGTATGACTGGGATCCTGTGATTCGGAAATCTCCTGTGCTCAACGGGTTGGTGCCCGTTCGGCTGGTCTGGGGCGAGGACTACAATCGCGCGCTTTGTGGAGCGAAGATCGCGCTGTGTTTTCTCTCCAAATTGAACCGTGATACCTATACGCGACGCTGCTTCGAAATTCCCGCGACCGGCACGCTCATGCTGTCGGAGTACTCAGACGATCTCTCGAGTCTTTATAAGGCGGGCGTGGAAGCGGATTTCTTCCGAAACCGGGATGAGATGATGGAGAAGATCCGGTACTACCTGATCCATGAGGAGGAGCGTCAGAGGGTGGCGCAGTCCGGGCAACTGCGCGTGACGCATGATCAACACGATGTCAAATCCAGAATGGCGCAGGTTGTTAAGTGGGTAGCAGACATCAAGGCGGAGATTTTGTGATGGATATCCCCAAGAATTCAAAGTTGATGAACGTCCTTCACAGGATCGGTTTTCAACGGCTGGCCTGGTCCCTGCGCAGATTGCATTGCCCGGTCGACAAGAATGCGCTTGTACTAGATGTTGGCTCGGGTGGAAACCCGTATCCAAGGGCCAACGTATTGCTTGATGCCTATGAAGACACCTTTGAGCGCTATCACGCCAGTTTGGTCGTTGATCGGCCCATGGTTTTCGGACAAGCTGAAAAAATGCCGTTTCGCGACAAGGCCTTCGACTTTGTCATCGCCTCGCATGTGCTTGAACATACGGCGGATCCGGAGGCCTTTCTGCGAGAGTTGATGCGTGTAGGGAAGGCAGGGTATATCGAGACGCCGGACGCGTTTTTCGAACGGATCAATCCCTTCAGGTTTCATCGGTTGGAGGTGACGGATCATTCCGGACGGTTATTCATCTATAAAAAATCGTCTTGGCGCCCCCATGGTGTATGGGTCGACCTGTACGAGCGCAAGATGAAAGATGGGGCATTCATCGAATTCCTGAAAAAACATCCGGAACCGTTTTACGTTCGTTACTATTGGCGAAACGAAATTGACTTCAAGATCGTGAACCCGGAGGTCGATGCCGGATGGCCTTTCCCGGAGTCTAGGAATGACGACCAGGTGGGGGCAAAGCCTGGACTGCGGAAAAGGGTCGTCGGCATGCTGCGCTACGTCTTTTCCCAGCGGGCGCGAAATAGCAAGCTGGATATCGTGACGCTGCTGCGCTGCCCGACATGTCTCAACCCGCAACTTATACGTGATGAATCCGGCTTCAAGTGCCCAGCTTGTACCGAAAGCTACGGGATAAAGAACGGCGCTCCGCTTCTGTACCCCCGCAAGGATGCATCATGAGTGTGATGCGAGCCGTTATAGACAAGACCGTTGATGTCGCCGGTTTCCTGGTCCGGGGTAGACGGACTCACCCCAAGGTCACGGTGGGCGATGGGCGCACTTGCGTCAATCTCGGCTGTGGTCTGGCCGTGGCGCCGGGCTGGATCAATGTCGATGCAAGTCTGAATGCCCTGTTTGCGGGCGCGCCGAAATTCGTGCTGCGTCTGCTCTACCGTTTGTCAGGGGCAAATCGCTATTACACGGAGCAGGAATACAGCCGGCTGCTGAGCGAGCATTGCTTTGTGTTCCACGACCTTGCCCGCAGTCTTCCATTTCGTGAGAAAACCGTTGACGTGTTTTACTCGTCACATTTTTTTGAACACCTGTTCAAGAAGGATGCTGAACGGCTGCTGCGCGAAATGCAGGGCGCATTGAAAGAGGGGGGGCTCATACGTATTGCGGTACCCGATCTTGCGCATGCCGTCGGACTCTACAAGGACGGGAAAACGAAAGAGATGCTGGAGAACTACTTCTTCGTGGATGACAAGTCCAGCTACCTGGCGCGACACAAATACATGTATGACTTCGAAAGTCTTAAAGCGCTGTTGGTCGAGGCAGGCTATAAAAATGTACGCCGCTGCAATTATCAGGAAGGGGCGGCGCCAGACTTGAACAGCTTGGATAACAGGCCTGAAGAAACACTTTTTGTCGAGGCGTCCCGCTAGGCGGGCGCCAGTATCAGGCGTGAGCAGCCGTGTTGCATCTGGGCATTGACGCTTCGAATATCCGCCAAGGCGGTGGTGTTACACACCTTTCCCAATTGTTGAGCGCGGCCGATCCTGCCGCCGCCGGGATCGAACGGATCACCGTCTGGGCCGCTCGGAGCACGGCTGCCGCATTGCCAGCGCGTCCCTGGCTTGAGGTGCGGAGCCCGGCCTGGCTGGAGGCAGGAATGCCGCGCAGGATGTTCGGGCAACAGTTCCAGTTGGCCCGGGAGCTGAAACAGGCGGGGTGCGATGTGCTGTTTTCACCGGGGGGAACCTTGCCGTTGTGGTGCTCCATACCGACGGTCACGATGTCCCAGAACATGCTGCCATTCGAGCCAGCAGAAGCTTTGCGCTTCGGGCGCTGGAGTGGCATGCGTTTGAAGATGTGGATGCTGCGCCGCACGCAGGGACGTTCATTTCGCCGAGCCAACGGTGTGATCTTTCTGACCCGATATGCCCAGCAAGCGGTTTGCCGTTTCCTTGGCGGTGTCAAGGGCCGCACAGCATTGATTCCGCATGGCATTGAAATCCGTTTCGTCCAGCCACCCCGGTTGCAACAGGGCGTGGATCGATACTCTCCTGAACGGCCATTCCACTTTTTGTATGTATCCATCCTGATGCCCTACAAGCATCAAATGGAGGTTGCACTGGCGATCAGCGTGCTTCGCGGTGATGGGCTGCCAGTGGCGATGCGTTTCGTGGGGGCTGATTGGGGCGAGTACGGACGCGAATTCCGACGGTTGCTGCAGCGTCTGGACCCCGGTGAGGAATATCTTCACTGGACAGGTGGTGTGCCGTTTGACCAGTTGGGCGGTGTTTATCGCGAGGCGGACGCCTTCGTCTTTGCTTCGAGCTGCGAGAATCTGCCGAATATCATGATCGAGGCGATGGCCTCTGGCCTGCCCATCGCGTCTTCAAGCCGTGGGCCAATGCCGGAGGTCCTCCAAGAGGCAGGCGTCTATTTTGATCCAGAGATTCCCGAATCGATCGCCGAGGCGCTGCGCAAGCTTATCCATAATGTTGAGTTGCGCACGAAATTGGCTGCGTCTGCATGGCAAGAAGGCCAAGGCTACTCGTGGGTGCGCTGCGCTCGTGAGACGCTTGATTTCATTGCAAAAACAGCCAAAGCACATCCTGCGAGTGCCAGGTAGAAGTGGGCCCAAATGTTCGACAACAAAACTCTGCTGATTACTGGGGGGACGGGCTCTTTCGGGAACGCCGTGCTTCGACGTTTCCTCGACTCCGATCTGGCTGAAGTCCGGATCTTTAGCCGCGACGAGAAGAAACAGGATGACATGCGCAAGCGCTACGCGCATCCGAAACTCAAGTTCTACATCGGGGATGTGCGCGACCCCCGCAGCGTGGCCGCCGCCATGCGCGGGGTCGATTTCGTTTTCCACGCCGCAGCGCTGAAGCAGGTGCCGTCCTGTGAGTTCCACCCCATGCAGGCGGTGCTGACCAATGTGCTGGGTACGGAGAACGTGCTGGAGGCGGCCATCACGGCGGGCGTCAAGCGCGTGGTGTGCCTGAGCACCGACAAGGCGGTGTACCCCATCAACGCTATGGGCATCAGCAAGGCCTTGATGGAAAAGGTCATGGTTGCCACCAGCCGTAACCTGGAAGGCACGGCTACGGTCATCTGTGGCACACGCTACGGCAACGTGATGGCCTCGCGCGGATCGGTCATCCCCTTGTTTGTGGACCAGGTGCTTGCTGGCAAGCCCATCACCGTGACCGACCCGGGCATGACGCGTTTCATGATGACGCTGGAAGATGCGGTGGATCTGGTGCTGTACGCCTTCGAGAACGGCCGCAACGGCGATATCTTCGTGCAGAAAGCGCCAGCGGCCACGGTCGGCGTGCTGGCGCAGGCGCTGCTCGAACTGCTGGGCAAAACGGGGCATCCCATCAACGAAATCGGCACGCGGCACGGCGAAAAGCTGTATGAGACACTGCTCGGCCGCGAGGAGATGGCTTGTGCCGAAGATCTGGGTGGGTACTTCCGGGTGCCGCCGGACGGGCGCGACCTGAACTACGCCAAATTCGTGGAGGAGGGGGAGCGCCGGTTGACCCAGAGCAGCCACGGCGAGGACTACAACTCGCACAACACGACACGCCTGGACGTGGCGGGCATGAAGACCCTGCTGCTCAAGCTGGACTTCATGCAGCGCATCGTGCGCGGCGAAACCGCCGTCGCGGAGGATTGAGCCGATGAAGGTGCTGATCACCGGCGCGAACGGTTTTGTTGGCAAAAACCTGCAGCTGCGCTTGAGCGAGCGCCAGGATGTGCAGGTGGTCTGCTTTACCCGTGGACACCGGCCGGAGCAGTTGCCGGACCTGCTGGAGGGTGTGGACTTCGTTTTCCATCTTGCGGGTGTCAACCGGCCGCAGCATCCGGAGGAGTTCGCCGCCGGCAACGCGGGCCTGACCCGTGCCCTGTGCGATGCCGTGGCCGGCGTTGCCCGGGCGGCCGGCAGGAAGATCCCCATCCTGCATACCTCCTCGACCCAGGCCGCCCTGGACAACCCCTATGGCCGCAGCAAGCGGGAGGCCGAGGCAGCCCTGCAGGTGGCCGGGCGTGACCCGCTGGTGCCGGTGCATGTGTTCCGCCTGCCCAATGTGTTCGGCAAGTGGTGCCGGCCCGACTACAACTCTGCAGTGGCCACCTTCTGCCACAACATCGCACGCGATCTGCCGATCCGTATCAACGACCCGCAGGCCGTCGTGACGCTGGTATATGTGGACGACGTGCTTGATCGTTTCCTGCAGCTGATGGATGGCGCCGATGCCGTCGCCAGTCCCGACGGTTTCGAGTCGGTCGCACCGCAGTACACCGTGACGGTGGGTGAGCTGGCGCGGCAACTCCAGGCCTTCAGGGACAGCCGGGGCACGCTGATGACCGATCGCGTGGGGACGGGGCTGGTGCGCGCGCTGTATTCGACCTATGTGAGCTACCTGCCCGTCGAGGCCTTTGCCTACGAGGTGCCCCAGCACGCGGATCCGCGCGGGGTGTTCGTGGAAATGCTCAAGACGCCGGACTGTGGGCAGTTCTCTTTTTTCACCGCGCATCCCGGCGTGACCCGGGGCGGCCATTACCATCACAGCAAGACGGAGAAATTCCTGGTCATTCGGGGCGACGCGAAATTTCGCTTCCGTCACATGCAGACCGGGCAGGTGCATGAGCTGCTGACCAGCGGCGTCAGGCCGCAGATCGTTGAGACGGTGCCGGGCTGGACGCACGACATCACCAACATCGGTGAAGATGAAATGGTGGTCATGCTGTGGGCCAACGAGGTGTTCGACCGCGCGCGGCCCGATACGTTCGCGTGCCCGGTGTGACACAGGACTGAAAGGGCTCACATGTCGCTGAAGAAACTCAAGGTCATGACGGTGGTGGGCACACGCCCCGAGATCATCCGTCTGTCCCGCGTGCTGGCCCGGCTGGACGAGCACTGCGAGCATGTGCTGGTGCATACCGGTCAGAACTACGACTACGAGCTCAACCAGGTGTTCTTCGACGACCTCGGCATACGCAAGCCCGATCACTTCCTCGACAGTGCGGCCAACTCCACCGGGGCGGCGCATACGATCGGCAACCTGATCACCGCGGTGGACCGCGTGCTAGAGCAGGAGCGGCCCGAGGCCATGCTGGTGCTGGGCGATACCAACAGCTGTCTCTCGGTGATCCCGGCGAAGCGGCGCAAGGTGCCGATCTTTCACATGGAGGCGGGTAACCGCTGTTTCGACCAGCGCGTGCCGGAAGAGACGAACCGGCGCATCGTGGACCATACGGCCGATGTCAACCTGACCTACAGCACGATTGCGCGCGACTACCTGTTGCGCGAGGGCCTGCCACCGGATCTGGTGATCAAGACCGGCAGCCCGATGTGCGAGGTGTTGTCGCACTACCGGCCACGCATCGATGCCTCGAACGTGCTGCAGCGGCTGGGCCTGCAGGCCGGGCAGTATTTCGTGGTCAGCGCCCATCGGGAAGAGAACATCGAGTCGCCGCAGTCCTTTGCTAAGCTGGTGGAGGTGCTCAATGCCGTGGCGGCCGACCACGAGCTGCCGGTGATCGTGTCTACCCATCCGCGCACGCAAAAGCGCATCGATGCCACGGGGGCGCGTTTCCATCCGCAGGTCCGTCTGCTGAAACCGCTGGGTTTCCATGACTACGTGCAGCTGCAGCTTTCGGCTCGTGCCGTGCTGTCGGACAGCGGCACGATCAACGAGGAGTCCTCCATCCTGAATTTCCCGGCGCTTAACCTGCGTGAGGCTCACGAGCGGCCGGAAGGTATGGAAGAGGCCGCGGTCATGATGGTGGGCCTCGAGGTGGAGCGCGTACGCCAGGCGCTGGCCATCCTGGCCGGGCAGCCGCGCGGCGACACGCGGGGGCTGCGCCAGGTGGCGGACTACAGCATGTCCAACGTGTCGGAGAAGGTGGTGCGCATCATCCACAGCTATACCGACTACGTGAATCGCGTCGTCTGGAAAAAATACTGAGCGTCTGCAGCATGCGTTTGCTCGTCGTCACGCAGTATTTCTGGCCGGAAAACTTCAGAATCAACGACCTGGTGACCGAGTTCACCCGCAAGGGGCACGAGGTCACCATGTTGACCGGCTGGCCAAACTATCCGGCCGGCCGGGTATTCGACGCCTACCGGCAGGATCCGGCGCACTTCGTCTCTTTCGAAGGCGCGAGGGTAGTGCGGGTCCCCCTCGTCCCGCGGGGCCGTGGCGGTCTGCGCCTGATGCTCAATTACCTTTCGTTTGCACTCAGCGCGTCGTTGCTGGGGCCGTGGAAGCTGCGTGGGCAGAAGTTCGACGCGGTACTGGTCTATGAACCGTCGCCCATCACGGTGGGCATCCCCGGCGCGGTGATGCGTGCCGTCAAGCGCGCGCCTATGGCGCTCTGGGTGCTGGATCTTTGGCCTGAGACGCTGAAGGCCGTGGGAGTGGTGAAGTCCGATCTGTTGTTGCGGCTGGTCGGCAAGCTGGTGGCGTTCATCTACCGGCGTTGCGATCTGATACTGGCCCAGTCCAGGAGCTTCATCCCCCAGATCAGGCGCTATGCCGGGGAGGGGCGCCGTATCGAATATTTCCCGAACTGGGCCGAGTCGGTGTTTGACGGCGGCGTGGTCGAGCCGGCGCCCGAGGTGGCGCCGCTGAAGGGCGGCTTCAGCGTGATGTTCGCAGGCAATATCGGCGAGGCTCAGGATTTCCCCGCGATTCTTGCGGCAGCGCAGGCGCTACGAGACCACCCGCACATCCGCTGGCTGATCGTGGGGGACGGCCGCATGAGCCCCTGGGTGGCTCAGGAGATCGCCGCGCGGGATCTGGGGGGGTGTGTCCAGTTGCTGGGGCGCCATCCGGTCGAGCGCATGCCATCCTTCTTCCGGCATGCCGACGCCCTGCTGGTGAGCCTGAAGGACGAGCCCATCTTCGCGCTGACCATCCCCGGCAAATTACAGTCTTATCTGGCGGCTGGGGTTCCCGTGATCGCCATGCTCGACGGTGAAGGCGCCGAACTGCTTACCGAAGCCGGGGCCGGGTTGGCCTGTGCTGCCGGCGACCATGCCGGTCTGGCGCAGGCGGTGCTCCGCCTGGCGGACATGCACGCGTCGCAGCGGCAGGCCATGGGCGAGCGTGGCAAGGCCCTGTATGCGCGCGAATTCGAGCGCCAGGTCCTGCTGGACCGGGTCGAAGGCTGGCTGCTCGACCTCGCATCAGCAGCCAAAACGGCAGGGGGGCGTGCGTGATCCTGGTGACCGGGGCTTCCGGATTTGTCGGCTCCGCTTTGCTGCGCCGATTGGCAATGGTCGGCAAGGACGTCAAGGCTTCTTACCGGAATGGCAAGTGCCATCCACCCCCGGGTGTGCAGACCGTCTTGGTCGGCGACCTGGGGCCGGTTCAGGACTGGGGTGCGGCGCTGGAGTCGGTGGAAGTGGTGGTGCATACGGCGGCACGCGTCCACGTGATGCGCGACACGGCCGCCGACCCGCTGGAAGAATTCCGCCGGACCAACGTGGCCGGTACCCTGAACCTGGCGCGCCAAGCCGCCGCGGCGGGGGTGCGGCGTTTTGTCTTCATCAGCTCGGTCAAGGTGAACGGGGAATCGACGCTGCCGGGGCGCCCGTTCACGGAGCGCGACGCGCCGGCCCCGCAGGATGCCTACGGCCTGTCCAAGCTGGAGGCAGAGTTGGGCCTGCGTGCCATTGCGCAAGAGACGGGCATGGAGCTGGTCGTGATCCGCCCGCCGCTGGTTTATGGGCCTGGCGTGCGTGCCAATTTCCGGGCCTTGATGCGGGCCGTGGCCCGGGGCCTGCCGCTGCCGCTGGCGGCCGTGGACAACCGGCGCAGTCTTGTAGGACTGGACAATCTGGTCGATTTCATCGTGACCTGCATCGACCACCCGTCGGCAGCAGATGAGATCTTTCTGGTCAGTGATGGCGAAGACCTGTCGACACCGGGTTTGATCCGGGGCCTTGCCCAGGCCATGGGGCGGTCGCCGCGTCTGTTTCGCATGCCCTTGTGGATGCTGCGGGTCCCGGCAGCGCTGCTCGGGCGCCGGGCTAGCCTGGAGCGGGTCTGTAGCAGTCTGCAGGTGGATATTTCAAAGGCACGCACAATACTCGGCTGGCATCCTCCGGTTCCTGTGAGTGAAGGGCTGGCGCAAGTCGTGCGGCACCACACATCATGATGAAACGTTTGTTTGATTTCTTTCTGGCGGTCGTGGCCGCCCTGATGCTGTGCATTCCCATGCTGCTGGTCGCTTTGCTGGTCAGGCTGACGAGTCCGGGGCCTGTCCTGTACTGGTCCGACCGTGTGGGCAAGGACAATCGGATCTTCCGTATGCCGAAGTTTCGCAGCATGCGTGTGGGGACGGCCGCCGTTGCGACCCATCTGCTGGAGAACCCCGGGGCCTGGCTGACCCCCGTGGGCGGTTTCCTGCGCAAGACCAGCCTGGATGAGCTGCCGCAGTTGTGGAGCATCCTGAGAGGCGACATGAGTTTTGTCGGCCCCCGGCCCGCCTTGTTCAACCAGGCAGACCTGATCGCCCAGCGGACCGAGCACGGTGTCCATGCGCTGGTGCCGGGGTTGACGGGCTGGGCGCAGATCAATGGGCGTGACGAACTGCCCATCCCGCAAAAGGTCGCGCTTGATGTCGAATACCTGAAGCGCCGGTCGTTCTGGTTCGATCTGCAGATAATCTTGGCCACGGCCGTGAAGGTCGTTCGCCGTGAGAGTGTTTCGCATTGATCGCAGGACATCAACAAGAGGAGTGCACCGTGGGCAATCTGATCGAGATCCAAACCCAGATCGAGAAGCTGCAGAAGCAGGCGGCCGAGATCAAGTCGCGCGAGTTCGACAAGACGGTGAAGCAGATCCAGGCCATGATGGAGGCCTATGGCATCACGCTGCGCGACCTGCAGCAGGCCGCGGGCCAATCGCGTCAGCGCCGTGCCAAGGCCACGCCGGGCAGGAAACCGGCAGTGAAGAAGGCGGTGCGAAAAGCCGCGAACAAAGCGGGCGCCAAGGTGGCAGCCAAATACCGCGGCCCCCAGGGGGAAACGTGGAGCGGCCGCGGTTCCATGCCGCGCTGGCTGGTCGATCTTGTGGCCCAGGGCAAGACGCGGGAAAGTTTTGCCATCAAGGGCTGAGGAACCGACAGAGAAAATGCAGCACAAGATTCTTGCCTGGCCACGGGCCGTGAAGCGGCTGGTGGTTGTGGGTATGGACGTGGTCTTGTCGCTGCTGGCGACCTGGCTGGCCTTCTCCTTGCGCCTGGACAGCCCGAACTGGCCGGACGAGGTGCAGCTGCGCGTTTATGTGCTGGCGCCACTGCTGGCCATCCCCGTATTCGCGCGTCTGGGCCTCTACCGCGCCATCTTTCGCTACACCGGCCAGGCCGCGTTGCTGACGACGGCCAAGGCCGTGGCGATCTACGGGCTGTTGCTGCTGGGCGTATTGCTCTGGGCGCACTGGACCAATGTGCCGCGCAGTCTGGGGGTGCTGCAGCCGCTGATCTTCCTGCTGCTGGTCGGCTCCAGCCGCGCCATGGCGCGTTTCTGGCTGGCCCGCCTGGGCGGCTTGACTGCGGGGCAGGGCCGTTTCCTGATCTATGGCGCGGGATTGGCGGGCGCGCAGACCGCGGCGGCGCTGGCCATGAGTGGCCAGTACAGTTTGCTGGGTTTTGTGGACGATGACCCGGCCAAGGTCGGGCGCAGCATCAATGGCGTGCAGGTTTATGCCGGCAAGGAGATCGCGACGATCGTGGAAAAAGAGGGCGTCACCGATATCCTGCTGGCTTTGCCCCGTGTATCCCGCGAACGCCGCAACCGCATCATCGAAAGCCTGCGCCATCTGCCGGTGCACATCCGCACCCTGCCGGGCATGGCCGATCTGACCAGCGGTCGTGTCACCGTACAGGATTTCCGTGAACTCGACATCGAGGACCTGCTTGGCCGTGATCCCGTGCCCCCGGATGCCGACCTGATGGCCAGGGATCTGGCGCAGAAGACCGTGCTGGTGACCGGTGCCGGCGGCAGCATCGGCGGCGAGTTGTGCCGCCAGATCCTGCGCCAGCGCCCCCGTCAGTTGCTGCTGCTGGACCACAGCGAGTTTGCGCTCTACAGCATGCACCAGGAACTGGAGGCGCTGTGCCGGGGTGCGGGTCTTGCGACCCAATTGCTGCCCTTGCTCGGCAGCGTCAACCATGAAGCGCGCCTGCTGGAGATTTGCCGACAGTATCAGCCCCATACGATCTACCACGCTGCGGCTTACAAGCACGTGCCCATGGTGGAGTCCAATCCTGCCGAAGGCATCCGCAACAACGTTTTCGGCACGCTGAGCATGGCGCGGGTGGCGCGGGACTGCGGCGTCGCCCGTTTCGTGCTGGTGTCCACCGACAAGGCCGTGCGCCCGACCAACGTGATGGGCGCCAGCAAGCGTATGGCCGAGCTGGTTTTGCAGGCCATGGCCGCCGAGGCCGGACCGACCTGTTTCAGCATGGTGCGTTTTGGCAATGTGCTGGGCTCCAGCGGCAGCGTGGTGCCCCTGTTCCGTCGCCAGCTCGCAGCGGGCGGCCCGCTGACCGTCACGCATGTGGATGTGACGCGTTATTTCATGACCATCTCCGAAGCCGCCCAGTTGGTGTTACAGGCCGGCGCCATGGCGGGAGGCGGCGAGGTGTTCGTGCTGGACATGGGTGAGCCGGTGCGCATCCTGGACCTGGCCCGTCGCATGGTCGAACTGTCGGGGCTGTCGGTGCGTGACCCGGATCACCCCCAGGGCGACATCGAGATCGCCATCACCGGCCTGCGGCCCGGCGAAAAGCTGTACGAGGAACTGCTGATCGGTGACAACCCGACGCCGACCGATCACGTGCGCATTATGAAGGCGCGCGAGGACTGCCTGCCCTGGCCTGTACTGGCACCGCATCTCGATCGACTGCGGCGCGCCGCCGAGGCCGGCGACGAGGCGGAGATCCGGTCCGTTCTGGAGGTCTGTGTCCACGGCTTCCCGGGCGGGGTGCCACAGTGATCGGGCACAATGACCGCACAGTTTTCCGCATGTCCTCATCATGACCGACACCCCCGCCATCCTCCCCCGCGACAAGGCCCAGATCCTGGCCCAAGCGCTGCCTTACATCCGCAAGTTCCATGGCAAGACCATGGTCATCAAGTACGGCGGCAACGCCATGACCGATCCGGCCCTGCAGGCCGCCTTTGCCGAGGACGTGGTGCTGCTCAAGCTGGTGGGCATCAACCCGGTGGTGGTGCATGGCGGCGGGCCGCAGATCGGGACGGCGCTCAAGCGCCTGGGCAAGAAGGGCGAGTTCATCCAGGGCATGCGCGTGACCGATGCCGAGACCATGGAAGTGGTCGAGTGGGTGCTGGCCGGTGAGGTGCAGCAGGACATCGTGGGCCTGATCAACCAGGCTGGCGGCAAGGCCGTGGGCCTGACCGGACGCGACGGCGGCCTGATCCGCGCGAAAAAGCTCAGACTGGTGGACGCCACCGACCCCTCCAAGGTGCATGACGTCGGCCTGGTGGGTGACATCGAGTCCATCGATCCCAGCGTGGTCAAGGCCCTGCAGGACGACGCCTTCATCCCGGTCGTCAGCCCCATCGGCTTCGGTGCGCACAACGAGAGTTACAACATCAACGCCGACGTGGTGGCCGCCAAACTGGCCACCGTGCTGCAGGCCGAGAAGCTGCTGATGCTCACCAACATCCCCGGCGTTCTGGACAAGCAGGGCCAGCTGCTGACCGAGCTGACCATGAAGCGCATCGACGAACTGGTGGCCGACGGCACCATCTCCGGCGGCATGTTGCCCAAGATCGCCGGGGCGCTGGACGCGGCCAAGAGCGGCGTGAACGCGGTGCACATCATCGACGGCCGGGTGCCGCACGCCATGCTGCTCGAAATCCTGACCGACCAGGCCTACGGAACGATGATCCGCTCCCATTGACGGGCCTCGCACGCGCCGACCGGCACGTATGAGAGTGGGCGACCACTGAGAAAAAACCCTTGGTCCGGCCTGTGCGAGAATCAAAAAAAGGATAGCCGATCACCATGTCTGACGCCGATAACACCACCGCTGCCCCCGCCGAAACCCCGGTCCGCAAGCGTCCCAAGCCGGGCGAGCGCCGGGTCCAGATCCTGCAGGCCCTGGCCAGTATGCTGGAACAGCCGGGCGCCGAGCGCATCACCACCGCCGCCCTGGCTGCCAAGCTGGAGGTGAGCGAAGCCGCCCTCTACCGCCACTTCGCCAGCAAGGCCCAGATGTTCGAGGGCCTGATCGAGTTCATCGAGCAGGCTGTTTTCACGCTGGTCGGCCAGATCGCCGAGCGCGAGGCCGCCGCTACCGATCCGGCCGCGGGGTCTCGCCACGCCGGCAAGGTCGTCACCATGCTGCTGCAGTTCGCCGAAAAGAACCCCGGCATGGTGCGTGTCATGGTCGGTGATGCCCTCGTGTTCGAGAACGAACGCCTGCAGCAGCGTATGAACCAGTTCTTCGACAAGATCGAAGCCACCCTCAAGCAGTGCCTGCGCGATGGCGCGCCCGGTGGCTCCATGACACCGACGGTCGATGCCCAGGTGCAGGCTTCGGTGCTGACCGCCTTTGTGGTCGGCCGCCTGCAGCGTTTTGCCCGCTCGGGCTTCCGGCGCATGCCCACGGAACATCTGGACGCCAGCCTGGGCCAGATGCTGCGTTGAGCGGCCTGTGCCGCCTGGCCCGCTGAGCGGGCCCCTCATCCAAAACAGGAGACTTCATGAAACTCGTGCGTTATGGCCAGCCCGGCAAGGAAAAGCCCGGTCTCATCGATGCCGCTGGCAAGCTGCGCGACCTCAGCAGCGTGGTGCCGGACATCGGCCCGGCCCAGCTGACGGACGCTGTGCTGGCCAAACTGCTCAAGCTCAAGACCGACAAATTGCCCCTGGTGCGTGGCAAGCCCCGCATGGGCTGCCCGGTCAGCGGCATCGGCAAGTTCATCGCCATCGGCCTGAACTACAGCGACCATGCCAAGGAAGCCGGCATGCCCATCCCGAAGGAGCCCATCGTCTTCACCAAGGCCATCAGCTGCATCCAGGGCCCGGACGATGATGTGATGCTGCCCAGGGGCTCGGTCAAGGGCGACTGGGAGATCGAGCTGGGCGTCGTGATCGGCAAGACCGCGCGTTACGTCACGCAGAAAGCCGCGCTGGATTACGTGGCAGGCTACTGCCTGTCCAACGACGTCAGCGAGCGCGAGTTCCAGTTCGCCGCCGGCAACCAGTGGGACAAGGGCAAGGGCTGTGACACCTTCGGCCCGCTGGGCCCATGGCTCGTCACCAAGGACGAGATCGCCAACCCCCAGAAGCTGGCCATGTGGCTGGACGTCAACGGCCAGCGCATGCAGACCGGCAACACGAAAACCATGATCTTCAGCGTGGCCAAGATCGTCAGCCACCTGAGCGAGTACATGACCCTGATGCCGGGAGATGTCATCATCACCGGCACCCCGCCCGGCGTGGGGCTGGGTATGAAACCCCAGCGTTTCCTGAAGGCTGGCGACGTCATGACCCTGGGCATCGAAGGCCTGGGAACCCAGACTCAGCGCGTGGTGCACTTCAAGCGCTGACCCTGGAAAAGCCGGCTGACAGCCGGCTTTTTTGTGGGTGGCAAGCGGTGGCGGATTGACGTACGGAGTTTTTAGTGCAAAATAGCACGACCGTTCGTTTTATCCATTTCCCATGCCCGCACCCTCATCGGCCAGCAAAGCGCTGCGCAGCGCCCCCAGCGAGAAAAGCCGCGATGGCCGCGCCTTGCACAAAGGCCAGCAGACCAAGCTGACGATCATCGACGCCGCCCTCGGCCTGGCCGCCCAGATCGGCCTGGAGGGCCTGAGCATCGGCGTGCTGGCCGAGGTGACCGGCATGAGCAAGTCGGGTGTGTTTGCCCACTTCGGCTCGCGCGAGGAATTGCAGATCTCGGTGATCCGCGAGTATTTCAGTCGTTTCGAGCAGGAAATCTTCTACCCGGCCCTGCACGAGCCGCGCGGCCTGCCGCGCCTGCAGGCCCTGTTCTCCAACTGGATGCAACGCGTCACCGTGGAAATCCAGTCCGGCTGCATCTTCATCAGCGGCGCGGTCGACTTCGACGACCGGCCCGGCCCCGTGCGCGACGCCCTGGCCAGTTCGGTCAAGACCTGGCTGGCCGCCGTGCAGCGCGCCATCGTGCAGGCCAAGGAAGAGGGGCAGTTGCTGCCCGATGCCGACGAAGGCCAGATCGGTTTCGAGATCCATGGCCTGATCCTGGCCGTGCACTACGAGGCCCGCTTCCTCAAGACCCCCGGATCGCTGGCGCGTGCCAACAAGGCCTTCGAGCAGATCCTGGCGCGTTACGGCGCCGACGGCAAGGCCGTCAAGACCGCGACATCCAGGACGGCCATCGTGAAGCCGATCCGCAAAGCCCCCCTCAAATCCACCACCCTATCCAAACAGGAGTAAGCCATGCCCAGCTACAACCCGCCCCTGCGCGACATGCAGTTCGTCATGCACGAAGTGCTGAACGTCACCGAACAGCTCAAGCAGATCCCGCGCCACGCCGACACCGATGCCGACACCATCAACGCGGTGCTCGAAGAGGGCGGCAAGTTCGCTGCCAATGTGATCTTCCCGCTCAACATCAGCGGTGACACCGAAGGCTGCAAGCTGGACAAGACCACGCACGAGGTCACTGCGCCCAAGGGTTTCAAGGAAGCCTATGCGCAGTACGTCGAAGGCGGCTGGGCCGCGTTGAGCTGCGACCCGGACTACGGCGGCCAGGGCCTGCCTTTTGTGCTGAACCAGTGCATCTACGAAATGATGAACTCGGCCAACCAGGCCTGGACCATGTACCCCGGTCTCTCGCACGGCGCCTACGAGGCCCTGCACGCCCACGGCACCGACGAGCAGAAGAAGCTCTACCTGCCCAAGCTGGTCAGCGGCGAGTGGACGGGCACCATGTGCCTGACCGAGCCCCATTGCGGCACCGACCTGGGCATGCTGCGCAGCAAGGCCGAACCGCAGGCCGACGGCAGCTACAAGCTCAACGGCGCCAAGATCTTCATCAGCGCCGGTGAACACGACCTGGCCGAGAACATCGTTCACCTGGTGCTGGCCCGCCTGCCCGACGCACCCAAGGGCAGCAAGGGCATCAGCCTGTTTGCCGTGCCCAAGTACAACGTCAAGGCCGACGGCTCCCTGGGCACGCGCAACGGCATCTACTGCGGCGGCCTGGAGCACAAGATGGGCATCCACGCCAACTCCACCTGCCAGATGATCCTGGACAACGCGGTCGGCACGATGGTGGGCCAGCCCAACAAGGGCCTGCAGGCCATGTTCGTGATGATGAACGCCGCCCGCCTGGGCGTGGGCAACCAGTCCCTGGGCCTGACCGAAGTGGCTTACCAGAACGCCCTGGCCTACGCCAAGGACCGCATCCAGATGCGCAGCCTGTCGGGCACCAAGGCCAAGGACAAGGACGCCGATCCCATCATCGTGCACCCCGACGTGCGCAAGATGCTGCTCACCGCCAAGGCCTACGCCGAAGGCGGCCGTGCCCTGGCCTGCTACTGCGCCATGCTGCTGGACCAGCACCTCTACCACCCGGATGAAAAGGTGCGCAAGGAAAGCGACGAGATGCTGGCCCTGCTGACCCCCATCATCAAGGCCTTCCTGACCGACAACGGTTTTGAAGCCACTGTGATGTGCCAGCAGGTCTTCGGCGGCCACGGTTACATCAAGGAATGGGGCATGGAGCAGTTCGTGCGCGATGCCCGCATCAACATGATCTACGAAGGCACGAACACCGTGCAGTCGCTGGATCTGCTGGGCCGCAAGATCCTGGGCAACAACGGCGCCACGCTCAAGAAGTTCGGCAAGCTGGTCGGCAAGCTGCTGGAAGAAGAGGGCGTGAACGAGAAGATGGCCGAGTTCATCAACCCCCTGGCCTACCTGGGCGACCAGATGACCAAGTTCACCACCGAAGTCGGCTTCAAGGGTTTCCAGAATCCCGACGAAGTGGGCGCCGCTGCCGTGGACTACCTGCGCGTGGCCGGCCACCTGGTGTTCGGTTATTTCTTTGCCCGCATGGCCTCGGTCGCGCTGAAGGAAATCGCCGCTGGCAACACCGACCCCTTCTACCAGGCCAAGCTGCAGACCGCACGTTTCTACTTCGCCAAGCTCTTCCCGGAGACCGCGTCGCTGATGCGCACCGCCCGTGCCGGTTCCAAGGTCCTGATGGACACCGATCTCGCCCTGGCCTGAACACGCCAGCCCAAGTATGTTGCCGATCCCCATGAAGTCCGGTCTTGTCGCCACCAGCCTGGTGCTGGTGGCGCTGACCGCCCAGGCCCAGCCGACACCGGCGGGCCTGTGGAAGACCATCGACGACGACAGCCAGAAGGAGAAGTCCCTGGTACGCATCCGCGAGGTGGGTGGCGTCTATTCGGGAACGATCGAGAAGTTCCTGGACCCCGAGACCAAGGCGGATGTCGTGTGCGACAAGTGCACGGATGACCGCAAGGGCAAACCGGTGCTGGGCATGACCATCCTGCGGGGACTGCAGCAGAGCCCCGACAACAAGGATGTGTGGGAGGGTGGGCACATCGTCGACCCGAACAACGGCAAGGTCTACCGCAGCCGCCTCAAGCCCATCGAAGGCGGCAAGAAACTGGAAATGCGGGGTTATATCGGCCCCTTCTACCGTACCCAGGTCTGGGTGCGGGTGGAATAAACGCTCTTTACGGAAAGAAAACCATGTCCCGATTCCAAGTCCGCAAAGTCGCCGTGCTAGGCGCCGGCGTGATGGGTGCGCAGATCGCCGCCCATCTGGTCAATGTCAAGGTGCCCGTCGTGCTGTTCGACCTGCCGGCCAAGGAAGGTGCTAAGAACGGCATCGTTACCAAGGCCATCGACAACCTCAAGAAGCTCAAGCCTTCGCCCCTGGGTGTGGCTGACGATGCAGGCCTGATCCAGGCCGCGAACTACGAAGAGAACCTGGCCCTGCTCAAGGACTGCGACCTCATCATCGAGGCCATCGCCGAGCGCATGGACTGGAAGCTCGATCTGTACAAGAAGATCGCGCCTTTCGTCGCCAAGCACGCCATCGTCGCCTCCAACACCTCGGGCCTGTCCATCACCAAGCTGTCCGAGGCCTTGCCCGAAGAGATCAAGCCGCGTTTCTGCGGCATCCACTTCTTCAACCCGCCGCGTTACATGTACCTGGTGGAGCTGATCGCCACCCCGACCACCCAGCCCGTCATCCTGGACCAGCTCGAAACCTTCGTCACCAGCGGACTGGGCAAGGGCGTGGTGCGGGCCAAGGACACGCCCAACTTCATCGCCAACCGCGTCGGCATCGCGGGCATGCTGGCCACGATGAAGGAAGTCGAGAACTTCGGTCTCACCTATGACGTGGTCGACGACCTGACCGGCAAGAAGCTCGGCCGTGCCAGCTCCGGCACCTTCCGCACCGCCGACGTGGTGGGCCTGGACACCATGGCCCACGTCGTCAAGACGCTGCAGGACAACCTGGACGAGAAGAGTGATCCCTTCTACGCCAGCTTTGGTACGCCCAAGGTGCTCCAGACCCTGATCGAGATGGGTAACCTGGGCCAGAAGAGCAAGGCCGGTTTCTACAAGAAGGTCGGCCGCGACATCCTGCGCTTTGACCTCGAAGGCAAGGAATACGTGCCCGGCGGCGAGAAGGCCGACGCGGTCTACGAGCGCATGCTCAAGAAGCCTGCCGGTGAACGCCTCAAGCTGCTGCGCAACGCCGAGGGCGCGCAAGGGCGTTTCCTCTGGGCCATCCTGCGCAACAGCTTCCACTACGCCGCCGTGCACCTGGCCACGATTGCTGACACCGCGGCCGACGTGGATCTGGCCATGCGCTGGGGCTTCGGCATGAAACAGGGCCCCTTCGAACTCTGGCAGGAAGCCGGCTGGCTCGAAGTGGCGAAGATGATCCAGGAAGACATCGATAGCGGCAAGGCGCTCTCAAAGGCGCCGCTGCCCCAGTGGGTGTTCGAAGGCCCGGTGGCCCAGGCCGGTGGCGTGCACACGCCCGAGGGCTCTTTCAACCCGACGACGGGCCAATTCCAGCCGCGTCGCCAGCTGCCGGTTTACGGCATCCAGTACTTCCGCGAAAGCCTGCGAGGTGACGGTTCACCTGACTACAAAACGGCGGGCAAGACCCTGTTCGAGGATGCGGCGATCCGCCTGTGGACGCTGGATGACAAGCGCGAGGCCGCCAGCGGCAGCGTGCTGATCGCCAGCATCAAGAGCAAGATGCACGCGATCAGCCCGGACGTGGCCGAAGGCCTGGCGCGCGGTGTCGAACTCGCCGAACAGCAATACCAGGGCATGGTGATCTGGTCGGGTGATGAGCCCTTCAGCGTGGGCGCCGACCTGCAGGCCATGCTGCCCGCTTTCATGATCGCCGGTGTGAGTGCCATCGATGGTGCCGAGCAGGAGTTGCAGAACCTCATGCTGCGTATCCGCTACGCCGGCGTGCCCGTCGTGTCCGCCATTCGCGGCATGGCCCTGGGCGGTGGCTGTGAGCTGGCCGTGCATTCGGCGCGCCGTGTCGTGGCCATGGAAAGTTACATCGGCCTCGTGGAAGTGGGCGTGGGCCTGATCCCCGGTGCCGGCGGCCTGACCTACATCGCACGCCGCGCGGCCGAGAACATGGCCAGCTCCACGGGCAAGGACATCCTGCCCTTCCTGACCGAGGGCTTCACCGCCGCGGCCATGGCCAAGGTGGGCACCAGCGCGCTCGAATCTCGCAAGCTGGGTTACCTGCTGGACAGCGACCTCGTTGTACCCAACAAGGACGAACTGCTCTACACCGCGCTCAACGAGGCCCGTGCCATGTACCAGGGTGGCTGGCGCGCCCCGCACCGCCGCACCTTCCCGGTGGCGGGCCGCAATGGCCTGGCCACCATCAAGGCGCAGCTGGTCAATATGCGCGACGGCGGTTTCATCAGCGCACACGACTATCACATCGCCACCCTGATTGCCAACGTGGTCTGCGGCGGTGACGTCGACGCCGGCTCCCTGGTGAGCGAGGAGTACCTGATGGCCCTGGAGCGCCAGGCTTTCTGCTCGCTCATCGTCCATCCCAAAACGCAAGAGCGGATCATGGGCATGCTCAGCACCGGCAAGCCCGTGCGCAACTGATCGGCCGCAGCAAAGGAATCACCATGAAACAAGTTCAAGAAGCCTACATCGTTGCCGCCACGCGCACGCCCATCGGCCGCTCGGGTCGCGGCTTTTTCCGCAACACCCGCCCTGACGACCTGCTGGTTGCTGCCATCCGTAGCGCCATGCAGCAGGTGCCCACGCTGGATCCCAAGGCGATCGAGGACGCCATCATCGGCTGCTCCTTCCCCGAGGCCGAGCAGGGCATGAACATGGCGCGCATTGCCGTGGGCCTGGCCTTCAAGCACCCGATTGGCGGCGTCACCGTCAACCGCTTCTGCGCCTCGGGCGTGACGGCCATCCAGATGGCCGCCGACCGCATCCGCGTGGGCGAGGCCGACGTGCTGATCGCCGGCGGCGCCGAGTCCATGAGCCTGGTGCCCATGGGCGGCGTCAAGCCCTCCTTCAACCCCGAAGTCTTTGCGCGTGACGAAAACGTTGGCATCGCCTACGGCATGGGCCTGACGGCGGAGAAGGTGGCCCAGCAGTGGAAGGTCACGCGCGAGATGCAGGACGCTTTTGCGCTGGAGTCGCACATGCGTGCCATCAAGGCGCAGAAAGCCGGCGAGTTCACGGCCGAGATCACGCCGATCGACGTGGTCGAGCGCACGCCCGATCTGGCCACCGGCGAGGTCAAGACCAAGACCCGCACCGTGAACCTGGACGAAGGTGCGCGTCCCGACACCACACTGGAGGCCCTGGGCAAGCTCAAGCCTGTCTTCGCGGCGCGCGGCAGCGTGACCGCCGGCAACAGCTCGCAGACCAGCGACGGCGCTGGCGCGCTGATCCTGGCCAGTGAGAAGGCGGTCAAACAGTTCGGCCTCAAGCCGCTGGCGCGTTTCGTGAGTTTTGCCGCGCGCGGCGTGCCGCCCGAGATCATGGGCATCGGCCCGATCGAGGCGATTCCCGCCGCGCTGCGCTACGCCGGCCTCAAGCACGAGGACATCGGCTGGATCGAGCTCAACGAAGCCTTCGCGGCCCAGTCGCTGGCGGTGATCAACAGCCTGGGCCTGGACCCGAGCAAGGTCAACCCCATGGGCGGCGCCATTGCCCTGGGCCACCCGCTGGGAGCCACGGGCGCCATCCGCGCGGCCACGGTGGTGCACGCCCTGCATCGCCACAACCTGAAGTACGGCATGGTGACCATGTGCGTCGGGACGGGCCAGGGCGCCGCCGGCATCTTCGAGCGCGTGTAAGCCATGAGCGCCGCGCTGGCACGTGGTCTGCCGCTCGACGGCGGCGGCGCGCTGGCGCTGCGGGTCTACGAGCCGTCCGGCGAGGTGCTGGCCACGGTGGTCATCGGCGGCGCCATGGGCGTGCCGCAGGATTACTACGCGGCCTACGCCAGCTGGCTGGCGGCCCAGGGCTACCGCGTCTGGAGCTTTGACTACCGGGGCCACGGCGAATCACTGCCGCACACCCCCGGCCATCGCCTGCGCGGTTTCAAGGCCGACCTGTTCGACTGGGCTCACGATTACGAGACGGTGGTGCAGACGGCCCGGCGCGAGCTGCCGGCGCGGCCGCTCTACCTGCTGGGCCATAGCCTGGGCGCGCAATTGCCCGGCCTGTTCCGCCATCCCGAACAGGTCGACGGCCTGTTCAGCATCGCTGCCGGCAGCGGCTACTGGCGCGAGAACGCGCCCCAGCTGCGCCGCCGGGTGCTGTTCTTCTGGCACGTCATGGTGCCGCTGGCCACGCGGGTCTGCGGTTATTTCCCGGGTCGGCGTCTTGGCATGGTGGGCAACCTGCCATCCGGCGTGATCCAGCAATGGCGCCGCTGGTGCATGCATCCCCGCTACAGCGCCGGTGCAGAAGGGCAGGACGTGGCGCAGCGCTACAGCCGTGTGCGTTTTCCGCTGCTGGCCTGGTCTTTCAGCGACGACGAGTTGATGACGCTGCGTGGCACGCACAGCCTGGTCGATCTCTACAGCGCGGCGCCGCGCCAGGTCCTGACCCTCCACCCGGTGGACGTGCCCTCACGCCGCATCGGCCACTTCGGCTTCTTCCGCGAGACCATGCGTCCCACGCTGTGGCCGCGCAGCCTGGCCGCCCTGCAGTCCCTGGCTTCCTCCGGCGTCCCGCCGGGGACGCAAGCGGTGGCCGCACCCGTGCACACTATGCAGCCATGAAACCGCACGCTTTTGACACCGCCCTCGCGCTGGACCCGGTCGCCCCCGGCCGTTACGCTGGCCGCACCAGCGAGGCCTACTGGAACATGGTCGGCCCCTTCGGCGGTTGCACGGCCGCCACGGTGCTCAAGGCCGTTCTCAGCCACCCGGATTTGCTGGGCGCGCCGCTGTCCATCACGGTCAACTACGCCGGTGCCCTGGCGCAAGGGCCGTTCGAAGTGCAGTTGTTGCCGGTGCGGACCAACCGCTCCACCCAGCACTGGACGGCGGCCATCGTACAGAACGACGCCCAGGGCCAGCCGGTGGTGGCCACCACGGCCACCGTCATCACCGCAGTGCGGCGCGAGACTTGGAGTCTGTCGGACCTGCCCATGCCCTCGGTGTCCCGGCCCGCCGAGGCGCAGGCCATGCGCTACGACCAGGCCATGGCTTGGCTGGACCATTACGAGCTGCGTCCGCTCAGCGGCATGATCCCGCAGGCCTGGGACGGCCGCCAGCACGACCACAGCGTCACCCAGCTGTGGATGCGCGACCAGCCGCCGCGCCCACTGGACTTCTGCTCGCTGCTGGCCCTGTCCGACATCTTCTACCCGCGGGTCTGGCTGCGCCGTGCCACGCGCGTGCCGGCCGGCACCGTCTCCATCACCACCTATTTCCACGCTGGTGCCCAGGAGCTGCAGGCCACCGGCAGCGGCTACCTGCTGGGGCAGGCGCGCGGCCAGGAATTCCGCAACGGCTTTTTCGACCAATCGGCCCAGCTCTGGAACGAGGCCGGTACCCTGCTCTGCACATCGCACCAGATCGTTTATTTCAAGGAATGACCACCATGAGCAACATCTCGTCAGATATTCTGGTTCACAGCGAAGCCGGTGTCTGCACCCTCAGCTTCAATCGGCTGGAGCGCAAGAACTCCATCACCTCGGCCATGTACGCCACCCTGGCCGACGCCGTCACGCAGGCCGCGAGTGATGCGGCCGTGCGTGTGCTGGTGTTCCAGGGCCATGAGACCGTGTTCTCGGCCGGCAATGACATCGGCGACTTCCTCAACGCGCCGCCTTCGGACGGGGATGCGCCGGTCTGGCGCTTCATGCGCGCGCTGGCGGCCTTTCCCAAGCCGGTGATCGCCGCCGTCAGCGGCCCGGCGGTCGGTATAGGCACCACGCTGCTGTTCCATTGCGATCTGGTCTATGCCGGCGACAACGCGGCCTTCTCCATGCCCTTCGTGAACCTGGGCCTGTGCCCCGAGTTTGCGGCCAGCATCACGGTGCCGCAGATGTTCGGTTACCACCGCGCGGCCGAGGCCCTGCTGCTGGGGGAGCCCTTCATGGCCGAGGCGGCGCTGGAAGCCGGCTTGGTCAACCGCGTGCTGCCGCCCACCGAAGCCAATGGCTACGCGCAGGCGCAGGCGCGCAAGCTCGCGGCCAAGCCCCTGTCTTCGCTGATCGAGACCAAGCGCCTCATGAAAAAGGGGCAGGCGGCCCAGATCATGGCGCAGATGGACGAGGAGGGCGCGAGTTTCGGTCGCATGCTGCGCGAACCGGCGGCACGCGAGGCCTTTGGCGCCTTCATGGAGAAGAGGAAGCCGGATTTCAGCCAGGTCTGAGCTCGTGAAGCCCCTGGCCCCTTTTCCTGCCACCGGCTTCGAGCCCGAGTTCATCGCGGCACTCAAGGACATCTTCGAGGACAAGATCGCCTTCAATCGCGTGCTGGGCCTGCAGATCACCCAGATCGTGCCCGAGCGGGTGACGGCCCGCATCGCCATGAAACCCGAGCTGATCGGCCACTTCGGCCATCAGCGCATCCACGGTGGCGTGATCAGCGCGGGGTTGGACGCCACGGGTGGCCTGGCCGTGATGGCCGCCATCGGTGCGCGTCACATGGACGAGCCGCCGCTGCAGCGCCTGCAGCGCTTCGGCAAGCTGGGCACCATCGACCTGCGCGTCGACTAACTGCGTCCGGGCATTGGTGAGCACTTCGAGTTGCGCGCCGAGGTGCTGCGCCTGGGTTCGCGTGTGGCGTCCACGCGCATGGAGTTCCTGGACACCGAAGGCAAGCTGCTGTCGGCCGGCGCTGCTGCCTACATCGTGTCCTGACTAGGGCCTCTTCGGCACTAGGCGGGGTTTGCCCTGTTCGTCGATGGCCACGTAGGTCAGGTTGGCTTCCGTCACCTTGACGAAACGCCCTTGCGACTGGAAACGCTCGGCATAAACCTCCACCTTCACCGTGATCGAGGTCTTGCCGATGCGCGTGAGCTTGGAATAGAAGGACAGGATGTCCCCCACGCGCACCGGCTGCTTGAAGATGAACTCGTTCACCGCCACGGTGGCGATGCGACCGCCCGCATAACGCGCCGGGATCACCGAGCCGGCCAGGTCGACCTGGGCCATGACCCAGCCGCCGAAGATGTCGCCATTGGCATTGCTGTCGGCCGGCATGGGGATGACCTTGAGGACCAGCTCCTCGTCGGACGGGGGCTGGAGGGCGGCGGTGCTGGGAAGTTCGCTCATGGGTGACAATCTCGGGAAAACGTTCACCGGATTGTCCTCCATGCGCCGCTACGGCGAAACCGCCCCCTCCCACCTTCCCGCCCAGCCCGCTGCCGGCCAGCCGCGTTCCGACTGGTCCACACTGCAGCGACTCTTTCCCTACCTCTGGGCCTACAAGTGGCGTGTCATCGCGGCGCTGAGCTTCATGGTGGGCGCCAAGGTTTCCAATGTGGGTGTGCCCCTGCTGCTCAAGGAGCTGGTGGATGGCGTGGGCCTGCGCCCCAGTGACCCGGCCGCTTTGTGGCTGGTGCCGGCGGCGCTGCTGCTGGCCTATGGCGCCCTGCGTTTCATGACCTCGCTGTTCACCGAGTTGCGTGAACTGGTCTTTGCCAAGGCCACCGAGGGCGCCGCACGCACCATCTCGCTGCAGGTGTTCCGCCACCTGCACGCGCTGAGCCTGCGTTTCCACCTGGAACGCCAGACCGGCGGCATGACACGCGATATCGAGCGCGGCACGCGCGCCGTGCACTCGCTGATCTCCTATTCGCTCTACAGCATCGTGCCCACGCTGATCGAGTTCACGCTGGTGCTCACGCTGTTGGCGGTGAAGTTCGACTTCGGTTTTGTCTGGATCACGCTAGCCGCGCTGGTGAGTTACATCATCTTCACGGTGACGGTGACCGAGTGGCGCACGCGTTTTCGCCGCCGCATGAACGAGCTGGACTCGACCGCGCACAGCCGCGCGGTGGACTCGTTGCTGAACTACGAGACCGTCAAATACTTCAACAACGAGGAGTTCGAGGCGCGCCGTTACGACGAGAACCTGGAGCACTACCGCCGCGCTGCCGTCAAGAGCCAGACCAGCCTGAGCGTGCTCAACACCGGCCAGCAGCTCATCATCGCCACCGGCCTGGTGGCCATGCTGTGGCGCGCCACCCAGGGCGTGATCGACGGCCGCATGACGCTGGGCGACCTGGTCATGATCAATGCCCTGATGATCCAGCTCTACATCCCGCTGGGTTTCCTGGGCGTGCTCTACCGCGAGATCAAGCAGAGCCTGACCGACATCGACAAGATGTTCACGCTGCTGGAGCGCGAGCGCGAAGTGGCGGACGCACCGGGGGCGCTGCCGCTGCAGGTGGCGCAAGCGGGGGTGAGGTTCGAGAACGTCAGCTTTTCGTACGAGCCGGCGCGCGCCATCCTGCATGAAGTGAGTTTCGAGATCCCGTCCGGCAAGACTGTGGCCGTGGTCGGCCCCTCCGGGGCGGGCAAGTCCACCCTGGCGCGCCTGCTCTACCGTTTCTACGATGTGAGCGACGGCCGCATCACGATTGCCGGCCAGGACATCCGCCAGGTCACGCAGTCCAGCCTGCGGCAGGCCATCGGCATCGTGCCGCAGGACACCGTGCTGTTCAACGACACGGTGGAGTACAACATCGCCTACGGCCGTCCCGGTGCCAGCCGCGCCGAGGTGGAAGAAGCGGCGCGCGCTGCCCACATCCACAACTTCATCGTCGCCACGCCCAAAGGCTACGACACCATGGTGGGCGAGCGCGGGCTCAAGCTCTCGGGTGGCGAGAAGCAGCGCGTGGCGATCGCGCGCACCCTGCTGAAGAACCCGCCGGTTCTGATCTTCGACGAGGCCACCTCGGCGCTGGATTCAGCCAACGAGCGCGCCATCCAGGCCGAACTCAGGGGCGTGGCCCAGGGCAAGACCACGCTGGTGATCGCGCACCGCCTCTCGACGGTGGTGGATGCGCACGAGATCCTGGTCATGGAGGGTGGCCGCATCGTCGAGCGTGGCTCGCACAGTGCGCTGCTGGCGCGCAACGGCACCTATGCCCGCATGTGGGCCTTGCAGCAGAGCGCGGAATGAGTGCCGGCACCGGCTGGGCGTCGCATAATCCGCGCCATGGAAACCAAGTGGCTTGAGGATTTCGTCAGCCTGGCCGAGACGCGCAGTTTCAGCCGCTCGGCCCAGCTGCGCCATGTGACGCAACCGGCCTTCTCGCGCCGTATCCAGTCGCTGGAGGCCTGGGCCGGCACCGACCTGGTGGACCGCAGCGCCTACCCCACGCGCCTCACGCCCGCCGGTGAAACCCTCTACGGGCAGGCGCTGGAGATGCTGCAGTCCCTGCAGCACACCCGCGCCATGCTGCGCAGCCACACGGCGGCGGGTGAGGACGTGATCGAGTTCGCCGTGCCGCACACCCTGGCTTTCACCTTCTTCCCGGCCTGGGTTTCCAGCCTGCGCGAGAACTTCGGCCCCTTCAAGAGCCGGCTGATCGCCCTCAATGTGCACGACGCGGTGATCCGCCTGACCGAAGGCAGCTGCGACCTGCTGCTGGCCTATCACCATGCCTCGCACCCCTTCCAGCTCGACGCGGAGCGCTACGAACTGGTCAGTCTGGGGCAGGAGACCATCGCACCGTATGCACGGCCCGATGCCCAGGGCCAGCCGCTGTTCCCGCTGCCCGGGCGCGCCGATTTGCCCTTGCCCTATCTGGGTTATGCGCCAGGCGCCTACCTGGGCCAGGTGGTCGACTTCATGCTCAAGCAGTCGGGCACGACCATCCATCTGGACCGCGTCTACGAGACCGACATGGCCGAAGGCCTCAAGGCCATGGCGCTCGAAGGCCATGGCCTGGCTTTCCTGCCACACAGCGCGGTGCGCAACGATCTGCGGGCCGGGCGGCTGGTCCGTGCGGCACCGGCCGGCGATTTGGAAATCACCATGGACATGCGTTTGTATCGGGGAAAACCCCAGGGTAAGCATGCGCCCAAGCGCACGGCTGCGGCGCTGTGGCGCTTTCTGGCGAGTGACGGGCCGGCTGTCCGGGGCTAGAACGGCCTGTCCGAAATGCAAATCGGCGTTTTCATCACCACAGGCGGCTGTCCGGGTACGAGATTTGCTGGATACTCTTGGACTGACTTTTCTCTTTTTTAGGAGCCATGAATGAAGAAGCATCTGCTGGCACTCGCCATTGCCTCCACCCTCGCCGTGGGCGCTCACGCCGATACCCTGGCCAAGGTCAAGGCCTCGGGCAGCATCACCATGGGCGTGCGGGACTCCTCGGGCGCCCTGTCTTACACCCTGGGTGACGGCAAGTACGCCGGCTTCCATGTGGAGCTGTGCCAGCGCATCGTGGCTGATGTGGAGAAGGCCGTCGGCAAGAAGCTGGAAGTGAAGTACCAGTCGGTGACCTCGCAGAACCGCATCCCGCTGACGCAGAACGGCACCGTCGACATCGAGTGCGGATCCACCACCAACAACGCCACCCGCCAGAAGGACGTGGCCTTTGCCGTGACCACCTTCGTGGAAGAAGTGCGCATGGCGGTCAAGGCCAACTCCGGCCTGACCTCGATTGCCCAGCTCAATGGCAAGAACGTGGCCACCACCACCGGCACCACCTCGGTGCAGACGCTGCGCAGGAACGAGCGCGCCCAGGGCATCAACTTCAACGAGATCTACGGCAAGGACCACGCCGACAGCTTCCTGCTGCTCGAGTCCGGCCGCGCCGACGCCTTCGTGATGGACGGCTCCATCCTGGCCGGCAACATCGCCAATGCCAAGAACCCGGCCGATTTCAAGATCGTGGGCGAAGTGCTGTCGGTCGAGCCCATCGCCATCATGCTGCGCAAGGACGACCCGGCTTTCAAGAAGCTGGCCGATGACACCCTCAAGGGCATGATGCAGTCCGGCGAAATGGCCCGGATCTACGACAAGTGGTTCATGCAGCCCATCCCCCCGAAGAACAACAAGGTTGGCCTGGCGGTGAGCGACAGCACCAAGGGTGCCTGGGCTGCCCCGAACGACAGGCCCATGGAAGACTACGCCAAGAAGTAAAGGGCGCAGGGCGCAACGCATGACAAACCCCGCCCCGGACATCCTCCGGGCGGGGTTTTTGCTTGGATGTGAGGGGCGACGCGCAAGGCGTCAGCCCATACGGAGACACCGCACATGAGCTGGGACTGGCAGGTATTCCTCAACGACGACGGCAGTGGCCGCACCTACCTGGAATGGATGATCGACGCCTGGGGCTGGACGCTGGCCGTTGCCGGTTGCTCATGGGTGGTGGCGGTGGTGATGGGGGCCCTCATGGGCACGCTGCGCACCCTGCAGGGCAGCCCCTGGCTGGTGCGCCTGGCCACGGTCTGGGTCGAGCTGTTCCGCAACATCCCCTTGCTGGTGCAGGTCTTCCTCTGGTACTTCGTGGTGCCCAAGATGTTCCCGCTCTTCCAGCAGGTGCCGGGTTTCGTGCTAGTCGTGTTTGCCCTGGGCTTTTTCACCTCGGCGCGTATCGCGGAGCAGGTGCGTGCCGGCATCCAGGCCCTGCCGCGCGGCCAGCGCTACGCGGCCCTGGCCATGGGCTTCACCACGGCGCAGGCCTACCGCTACGTGATCCTGCCCATGGCTTTCCGCATCATCCTGCCCCCGCTGACCAGCGAGTCCATGAACCTGCTGAAGAACTCGGCCGTCGCCTTTGCCGTGTCGATCGCCGAACTCACCATGTTCGCCATGCAGGCGCAGGAGGAAACCTCGCGCGGGGTTGAGGTCTACCTGGCGGTGACGGCGCTTTACATGCTCTCGGCCTTCGCGGTCAACCGCGTTTTCGCCACCATCGAGAAGCGGGTGCAGATCCCGGGCTTCATCGTCGCGGGCGGCACAGGCGGGGGGCACTGACATGCTGGGCCTCGACCTCACCTTCCTGAGCTGGGACATCATCAGCAAGTTCGTGCTCGGCGGCTTGTGGTTCAGCATCAAGCTGACCATCATTGCCACGCTGGGCGGCATCTTCTTCGGCACCCTGCTGGCGCTCATGCGCCTGTCGGGCAAGAAGGCGCTGATGCTACCCGCCACCATCTACGTCAACGGCATGCGCTCCATTCCGCTGGTGATGGTGATCCTGTGGTTTTTCCTGCTGATCCCTTTCCTGATCGGCAAGCCCATCGGTGCCGAGCTGTCGGCAATCATCACCTTCATCGCCTTCGAAGCCGCCTACTTCAGCGAGATCATGCGCGCGGGCATCCAGTCCATCCCGCGCGGCCAGGTCTTTGCCGGGCAGGCCCTGGGCATGAGCTATGGGCAGAACATGCGCCTGGTGGTGTTGCCGCAGGCCTTTCGCAACATGCTGCCGGTGCTGTTGACGCAGACCATCATCCTGTTCCAGGACACCTCGCTGGTCTACGCTATCGGCGCCTATGACCTGCTCAAGGGTTTCACCAATGCCGGCAAGATCTACGGGCGGCCCGAAGAGGCCTACCTGCTGGCGGCCGTGGTGTATTTCGTGATCTGCTTTGCCCTGTCCTGGAGCGTCAAGCGCCTGCAGGCCAAGATCGCTATCGTTCGTTAAGCATCGGAGTACAAGATGATTGAAATCAAGAACGTTTCGAAGTGGTATGGCCCGGTGCAGGTGCTCAATGAGTGCTCGGTCAGCATCAGCAAGGGCGACGTGGTGGTGGTCTGCGGGCCCTCGGGTTCGGGCAAGTCCACCCTGATCAAGACCGTGAACGGCCTGGAGCCGATCCAGAAGGGCGAGATCCTGGTCGATGGCGTGAACCTGTACGCCCCCGGCACCGATCTGCCCAAGCTGCGCAGCCGTGTCGGCATGGTGTTCCAGAGCTTCGAGCTCTTCCCGCATCTGTCCGTGACCGAAAACCTGACCATCGCGCAGGTCAAGGTGCTGGGCCGCAGCGTCGATGAGGCCAAGGTCCGTGGTCTGAAGATGCTGGACCGCGTGGGCCTGATGGCGCACAAGGACAAGTTCCCTGGCCAGCTCTCGGGTGGCCAGCAGCAGCGCGTGGCGATTGCCCGGGCCTTGAGCATGGACCCGATCGTGATGCTGTTCGACGAGCCGACCTCGGCGCTCGACCCCGAAATGGTGGGTGAGGTGCTGGACGTGATGGTGACCCTGGCCAAGGAAGGCATGACCATGATGGTGGTCACGCATGAGATGGGCTTCGCCCGCAAGGTCGCCAACCGCGTGATCTTCATCGACGTCGGCGGCCGCATCCTGGAGGATTGCTCCAAGGACGATTTCTTCGGCAATCCGGACGCGCGCCAGCCCCGCACCAAGGATTTCCTGAACAAGATCCTGGCGCATTGAGCGCGAAAGAGCCTAGACGAGGGCTCAAGCAGAAGGCCCGGGGTGGGTGCCAGAGCGAAGTAAAGGAGGAGCGGCGGGCGCAGCCCGTCGCGGGGGACATGAGCGGCGGCGCTCGCCCCAGGCCTTTTGCGGGCGCAGGCCCGGGCTGTCCCTCGCTTTTGGGACAATAGCGGCATGACGCAAGAAATCACCATCACCCGCCCCGACGACTGGCATCTGCACGTGCGCGACGGCGCGGCGCTGGCCGCCGTGGTGCCACACACGGCGCGCCAGTTCAGCCGAGCCATCATCATGCCCAACCTCAAGCCGCCGGTGACCACGGCCGCCGAGGCGGCGCACTACCGCGCGCGCATCCGCGCTGCCGTGCCGGCAGGGCTGGACTTCGAGCCGCTGATGACGCTCTACCTGACCGACAAGCTGCCGCCCGAGGAGATAGCGCGCGCGCAGGCCAGCGGCGTGGTGGCCTGCAAGCTCTACCCGGCCGGCGCCACCACCAACAGCGATGCCGGCGTGACCGATATCCGCAAGACCTACAGGACGCTGGAGGCCATGCAGCGCGAGGGCCTGCTGCTGCTGGTGCACGGTGAGGTGACCAGCCCCGAGATCGACCTGTTCGACCGTGAGGCCGTGTTCATCGAACAGCAGTTGAAGCCCCTGCGCCGCGACTTCCCCGAGCTCAAGATCGTGTTCGAGCACATCACCACGAAAGAGGCCGCGCAGTACGTGATGGAAAGCGACAAGTACACCGGCGCCACCATCACCGCGCACCATCTGCTCTACAACCGCAACGCCATCTTCACCGGCGGCATCCGTCCGCACTACTACTGCCTGCCCGTGTTGAAGCGGGAAGTGCACCGGCAGGCCCTGGTGGCCGCAGCCACCAGCGGCAGCCCGAAGTTCTTCCTGGGCACCGACAGCGCGCCGCACCCGGCACACCTGAAGGAGCATGCCACCGGTTGCGCCGGTTGTTACACCGCGCACGCCGCCATCGAGATGTACGCCGAGGCCTTTGATGCCGCGGGTGCGCTGGACAAGCTCGAAGGGTTTGCCAGCTTCTTTGGCGCCGACTTCTACGGCCTGCCGCGCAACACGGGCACCATCACCTTGAAGCGCGAAAGCTGGACACCGCCCGAGAGCTTCCCCTTTGGCGAAGTGGAACTCAAGCCACTGCGCTCGGGCGAGGCGCTGCCGTGGCGCATGGTCTGGACCGCATAGCCTGGCAGGCGCCCTGGCTGGCGCCATACCGCGCGTGTGGCGAGCCGCTGGCGCAGCAGGTCCAGGCTGGCCGCAGTTGCGCCGAAGTGCTCGACGGTGCCGGCGCCCCGCTGCGTTTCGTGCCCCAGACCGAGCTGCCGCAGGGCGTGGCCTACGAGCGGTTCATCTTCGAGCAGCAGCGTGTGCCCACGCGCGACGGCCTGCACGATTTCTTCAACGGTCTCGTCTGGCTGCATTTCCCAAAGACCAAACAAGGTCTGAACCAGTTGCAGGCGGCGCAGATCGCTGCCGATGGCGTGTTGCCCGTGCGTGGTCCGGTGCGGGATGCGCTCACCGTATTCGACGAGAACGCCGCCCTGCTGCAGGCGCCCGATATGCTGTGGGAGGCGCTGGCTGCGCGCGACTGGCAACAGCTTTTCACCGGCTTGCGGCCGCTGTGGGCCCAGTCCCGGCTGACACTGTTCGGCCACGCCTTGCTGGAGAAGCTGGTGTTGCCCCGCAAGGCCATCACGGCCCATGTCTACCGTGTGCCGCTGGAGCTGGCGCCGGCCGCACTCGATGCCTGGCTGGCGCAGGATCTGGCGGCTGAGCGCCTGGCGGCCAAGCCCTTCACGCCGCTGCCCGTGCTGGGTGTGCCCGGCTGGTGGCCGGCCAACCGGGAGCCGTCGTTTTACGACGACGCACAGGTGTTTCGCCCACCGCGCCCTGCGCCGGTGCGCTGATGGGTCAATTCGCCACAGTTGATACGGAAATTGGCCGCGCCAGCTTGAATTCGGCCGGTTCACCCTTACCATTCGCGCCAACGGTCCGCATGTGTCGGGCTGTCTGAGAAGGAAACCATGAAACGCATCATTCTGTTCGTCCTGACCAACCTCGCCGTGGTGGTGGTGTTGGGCATCGTGGCCAATCTGCTCGGCGTCAACCGCTTCCTCACGGCCAACGGCCTGAACCTGGGCGCGCTGCTGGGCTTCGCGCTCATCATGGGTTTCGGCGGTGCCATCATCTCGCTGCTGATCAGCAAGCCCGTGGCCAAGTGGAGCGCCGGTGTGCAGATCATCGAGCAGCCGCAGACGCCAGACGAGGCCTGGATCGTCAACACCGTGCGCAAGTTCGCCGACCAGGCCGGCATCGGCATGCCTGAAGTCGGCATCTTCGAGGGTGATCCCAACGCCTTCGCCACCGGCGCCTTCAAGAACTCAGCCCTGGTGGCCGTCTCCACCGGCCTGCTGCGCAACATGACACGCGAAGAGGTCGAGGCCGTGATTGGCCACGAGGTCGCGCACATCGCCAACGGCGACATGGTCACCATGACCCTTATCCAGGGCGTGATGAACACCTTTGTGGTTTTCATCAGCCGTGTGGTCGGCTACGCCGTGGACAGCTTCCTGCGCAAGGGCGATTCCGAGAACTCCGGCCCGGGCATCGGTTATTACGTGACGACCATCGTCATGGACATCATCCTGGGCTTCCTGGCCGCCATCATCGTGGCCTGGTTCTCGCGCCAGCGCGAGTTCCGTGCCGACGCCGGTGCCGCCCAGCTGATGGGCCGTCGCCAGCCCATGATCAACGCGCTGGCCCGCCTGGGTGGTCTGCACACGGCCGAGCTGCCCAAGAGCATGGCGGCCATGGGCATCGCCGGCGGCATCGGCAAGCTGTTTTCCACGCACCCGCCGATCGAGGAGCGCATTGCCGCGCTGCAGAACGCGCAAGGCTGAGCCCTGAACTGAACATCGACCCCGGGGAATCCGTGTTTCCCCGGGGTTTTTGTTTTCCAGGGCACCGCTTGCATCGGTTCCGGGAGATGTCCACAATGACAGGAGCCGTCTGCTGCTGAGCGCAAGCGGCCGCCACCACCTGCGCCCTTCATGCCAGCCCCATCATCACGCCCCACCGCCGCACCTGCCTTGCGCAGCTTCGTGACGCGGCTGGTGTTTGCCGTGGTGGTCTTCAACCTGGGTCTGATCGCTTTTGTACTCTGGGCCCTGCAGCAGAGCCGTCTGCAGTACGAAGACCAGACCAGGGTGACCACGGCCAACCTGGCACGCCTGATGGAGCACGACATCACGGCCTCCATCCGTGTGATCGACCAGGCCCTGCAGGCTGTCGCCAGTGAAGCGGCGCGGACGTCGTCCGCTCCCGGCGTGCCCTCCTCAGCCTTGCTCGAAGTGCTCATCGAGCAGAAGCTGCAGCGCTTGCCCGAGCTGGACGGCTTGCGCGTGGCCGATGCGCAAGGCTGGCTGACCCACGGCACCGGGGTCAGGTCTGCCGGCCGGCTCAATATTGCCGACCGCGACTACTTCACCCAGCTGCAGGCTCGGCCGTACGCCGGGCTCGTGATTGGCAAGCCGGTGCAGGGGCGACTCAGTGGCAAGTGGGTGCTCAATCTGGCACGCGCCATCCAGCAGCGCGATGGCGGTTTTGCCGGGGTGGTACAGGGCTCGGTGCCCTTGACCCTGTTCATCGAGCAGTTCATTCCCTTGCAGGTAGGGTCCAGCGGCTCGTTCACGCTGTTCGACGAGGACTTCAGGCTGGTGGTCAGGCAGCCCCTGCCGGGCGATCTGTCGCAAGTCGTGGGGCGGCCTTTCGGTTCGGAGGCCTTGCGCGCACTGGTTCGCAGCGGGCGGACCGAGGCCACTTACAAGGCCCGCTCCATCGTTGACAACATCGAGCGGATTTCCTCCTACCGCCAGGTCCAGGGCACTTCCTACCATCTGGTCATCGGCCTGGCCGAAGAAGACTATCTGGCGGCCTGGCGGGACGAAGCCTACAAGGCCGCCGCCATGGTGCTGCTGTTCCTGCTGGTGAGCGTCGTGTTTGCGTTTTTCATCCACCGCACCTGGCGCAGCCAGTATGCGGCGGTGGGCGCGCTCGAGCAGGCCTACCGCACGCTGGACGCCGAGAAGCAGCTGAACCAGACCATCATCCGCTCCTCGCCCTTCGCGATCTACACGCGCGACCGCCGTGGTTTCGTCACGGCCTGGAATCCGGCGGCCGAGAAACTGTTTGGCTGGCGCGCCGAGCAGATCGTCGGCAAGCCCCTGCTCAGTGTGCCACCCGGCAAGGAGCGCGAGACGGCAGAGTTGCGCGACCGGGTGCTGGGCGGCGAGAACATCATCGATTTCGAAGTGAGGCGCCAGAAACAGGACGGCACCTTGTTCGATCTCAGCACCACCCTGGCGCCCTTGCGGGATGCCTCGGGCGAGGTCACGGGTTACCTGGCCATCGCGGCCGACATCACGGCGCGCAAGGCGGCGGAGGAGCAGATCGAATTCCTGGCCTACCGCGACGTGCTCACCGGCCTGCCGAACCGGCAGCTGCTGCTGGACCGCTTCGGCCAGGCGACGGCCCACGCCGAGCGCACGCGCAGCAAGGTGGCCTTGCTGTTCCTGGACCTGGACAACTTCAAGACCATCAACGATTCACTGGGCCACGCCGTGGGGGATGCCCTGCTGCAGGAGATCGCCCACCGCCTGGGCGAGTGCGTGCGCGAGACCGACACCATCAGCCGCCAGGGGGGTGACGAGTTCCTGATCGTGCTGCCCGACCTGGCCGGGACCGAGGCCATTCCGCCCCTGCTGCTCAAGATCCGCGAGCGCCTGCAGGCCTCTTTCCTGGTGGACGGCCATGAGCTCACCACCTCGGCCTCGATCGGGGTGGCGCTCTATCCCGACGACGGGCGCGATTTCGATACCCTGCTGAAGAAGGCCGATACGGCCATGTACCGCGCCAAGGATGCCGGTCGCAATCACTACCGCTTCTTCGACGAGCAGATGAACGTCGAGGCGGTCGAGCATCTGCATCTCAAGAGCGGGCTGCGGCGCGCGCTCGCGGCGGGAGAGTTTGAGCTGCATTACCAGCCGCAGTTCGAACTCGCCAGTGGCCGGGTGATCGGGGTCGAGGCCCTGATCCGCTGGCGTCACCCCGAGGACGGCCTGATCTCGCCGACACGCTTCATCCCGGTGGCTGAGGACAGCGGCCTGATCGTGCCGATCGGCGAGTGGGTGATCCAGGAAGCCTGTCGCCAGGCCGTGGCCTGGCGCAGTGCCGGCCTGCCTCCGCTGATCATGGCGGTGAACCTGTCGGCCGTCCAGTTTCGCCGCGGCGACGTGGAGCAGACCATCGCCCGCGCACTGCAGGTCACCGGCTTCGACCCTAAGCTGCTGGAGCTGGAGCTGACCGAGTCCATCCTGATCCACGATACCGAGAGCGTGCTCAGCAGCGTGCGCCAGCTCAAGCAGCTGGGTGTGAAGCTGTCCATCGACGACTTCGGGACCGGCTATTCGAGCCTTTCCTACCTCAAGCGTTTCGATGTCGACAAGCTCAAGATCGACCAGAGTTTCATCCGTGACCTGGCCAGCGACCCGGACGATGCCGCCATCGTGCGTGCCATCGTCCAGATGGCGGGCAGCCTGAACCTGCGGACCCTCGCCGAGGGCGTGGAAGACGCGGCCACGCTGGCCCTGCTGCGAGAGTTTGCCTGTGACGAGGCCCAGGGCTATCACTTGGCCCGCCCCATGCAAGCCCAGGCCCTGGTCGATTTCGTGAGGCAGGCAGCGCAATCATCATCAAGCAGCGAGAAGGTAGGGATGCCATGAAGTCATACATCAGGACAGGGGTCGTACTGGCCCTGCTGACCGCGGCCGGCTCAGTGCCCGCGCAAACCTGCGCGCAGGCCTGGGAGGATTACAACGAGTTCAAGACGCGCAACAGGATGGAGCCGGCGCAGTACCCGCTGACCAGTTACGGGGCGGCGGTGCGCGCGGCCTGCGGGCCCGAGGCCCTGCCGGCGCCGCCCGGCACCGACACGCCGCCACCGCCACGCGTGCGCAAGCCCCAGACGGTGCCACCGCCGGAGAAACCGAAGCTGCCGCCCAAGAGCTGAGGCGCCGTGCGCAGGCCGTTTCAGGCCAGCAGATCCCGCGCCAGTGCCTCGGCCACCTTGATGCCGTCCACACCGGCCGACAGGATGCCGCCGGCATAACCCGCGCCCTCGCCAGCCGGGTAGAGGCCCCGCACGTTCAGGCTCTGCAGATCGTCGCCGCGCGGGATGCGCAGCGGCGAGGACGTGCGCGTCTCCACACCGGTCAGCACGGCGTCCGGCATGTCGAAGCCCTTGATCTTGCGGCCGAAGGCGGGCAGTGCTTCGCGCATGGCCTCGATGGCATACGCGGGCAGGGCGGCGTGCAGATCACCGAGATGCACCCCCGGTTTGTAGGAGGGCAACACGCTGCCGAAGTCCTTGGATGGCGCACCGGCGATGAAGTCGCCCACCAACTGGCCGGGCGCTTCGTAGTTGCTGCCACCCAGCACGTAGGCCTGCGCCTCCAGCTTGCGCTGCAGCACGATACCCGCCAGCGGGTGGTGTTGCGCGGGCTGCTGCCCGGCCATGGCAGCGGCCTGCCGCGCGTAGCGCAGGCCATCCTCGGCACCAAAGGCGGCCTGCCAGTCGGCCACATCGGTGATGCCCTGGGGGTAGTCTGTCGGCTCGATGCCAACCACGATGCCGGCATTGGCGTTGCGTTCGTTGCGCGAGTACTGGCTCATGCCATTGGTCACCACGCGGCCCGGCTCCGAAGTGGCGGCCACCACCGTGCCACCCGGGCACATGCAGAAGCTGTAGACGGCGCGGCCGTTCTTCGCGTGATGCACCAGCTTGTAGTCGGCGGCTCCCAGCAGGGGATGGCCGGCGTAGTTGCCCCAGCGCGCCCGGTCGATCAGGCCCTGCGGGTGCTCGATGCGAAAGCCGATCGAAAAGGGCTTGGCCGACATGCTCACGCCGCGATCCCAGAGCATGGCGAAGGTGTCGCGCGAACTGTGGCCCAGGGCTATCACCACGTGCGAGGCGGGGAGTTCGTACGGGGTGTCGGTGGCGAGGTCGAGCACCGTTAGGCCGCGCAGCGCCTTGCCGGCTGGCGTGTCGTCGATCTTCACGTCGGTCACGCGCTGCTCGAAGCGGATCTCGCCGCCCAGGGCGATGATCTGCTCACGTATGTTCTCCACCACCTTGACCAGCTTGAAGGTGCCGATGTGCGGATGCGCCTCGACCAGGATCTCTGGCGGCGCGCCAGCCTGCACGAACTCGTGCATGACCTTGCGGCCCAGGTGCCGCGGGTCCTTGATCTGGCTGTAGAGCTTGCCGTCGCTGAAGGTGCCGGCGCCGCCCTCGCCGAACTGCACGTTCGATTCGGGTTTGAGGACATGCTTGCGCCACAGGCCCCAGGTGTCCTGGGTGCGCTGGCGTACTTTCGTGCCGCGCTCGATGACGATGGGCCTGAAGCCCATCTGTGCCAGCAGCAGCGCGGCAAAGATGCCGCAGGGACCGAAACCCACTACCACGGGGCGCTCCTGCAGGCTCGCAGGGGCTTGCGCGACCGGGTGGTAGACGAGGTCCGGGCTGGGGCGAATGTGCGGGTTCTGGGCAAACTTCGCCAGCAGCGTCGCTTCCAGTGCCGGCGCCAGGGCCACGTCGACGATGTAGACCTGCTGCAGCTCGGCCTTGCGCGCGTCGAAGCTGCGCTTGTAGACGGTGTGCTCGCGGATGTCGTCGGGCGACAGGCCCAGCGTTCTGGCGATGAGCACGAGCAGCGCCTCGGGGGCGTGCTCCAGCGGCAGCTTGAGTTCGGTCAGTCGGATCATGCAATTCCCTGGGCTTGTATCGATCAAGCAGAAGAGGTCGCCATGATACGCGGCGGCGCAAGGCGCCGCTTGCTGGGATAATCAGGGCCGTGAAGTCAGCCAGACCGCCGCTGGTGCAATCTGGGAAACCAGGCACTGGAGGAACGTCCGGACTGCACAGGGCAGCGTAGGAGGTAACACCTCTCCACCGTGAGGTGAGGATCAGAGCAACAGAGACGAGTCGCAGCGGGGCAACCTGCTGCGGGTGAAACGGGCAATCTCTACGCGCAGCAATACCAAATAGGCACACGCTGACGGGGCCCCCCGAGTGTGCGGGTAGGTAGCACCGAGCCGGTGGGGCGACCCCCGGCCCAGATTAATGGCGGTCACACCGCGGGCAACCGCGGCGCACAGAATCCGGCTTATCGGCTGACTTCACACTTATCAGCAGGGGCGCTGCCCGGGCGGCGCCCCTTTCCTTTTCAGTGCTTGGCAGCCAGCGCGCCGGCCAGGGCGAACACCGAGTTCGGTACCGTGACCTTCGGGGCCTCGGACTTGCGCTGGGTGAAAATGCCGCGCCGGCTGGCGGGGCGTTCTTCGACCGGCACACCCTTGGCGCGCTGCTCCTGGCAAAGCTGCAGCAGCTTGATGGACTGCAGGTGTTCCATCATGCGGGTGTTCAGGCCGCTCCACAGATCCTGTGTGAGCTGCCAGCCGGCTTCACCGGCGTCGGTGGCGGCATCGGCCTGCAGGGCACGTGTGCCCTCGACGGCGCGGATGATGTCGGCCACGCTGATGAGCTGGGCGCTGCGACCCAGGGTGTAACCCCCGCCCGGCCCGCGCGTGCTCTCCACCAGCCCTTGCTGGCGCAGCTTGCTGAAGAGTTGTTCCAGATAGGACAGGGAGATCTGCAGCCTTTGCCCAATAGAGTTCAGGGGCACGGGCCCCGAACTCTCGCGCAAGGCGAGATCAATCATGGCGGCGACGGCAAACCGGCTCTTGGCGCTTAAACGCATGGCTGTTTCCTTTCTGCGGACAGAGGGTGCGGACGAAAAGCGTCCGGACAACGAACTGTAGGGCGGATCGATCTTCCGGTAAATTCGAATTTTCTGGATAATCACTTCGAGAAAACCGAAGTGAAAGAGTTCCCATGAATTTCAAGCATCTGCACTATTTCTGGGTCGTGGCTCGTTCTGGCGGAATCTTGCGTGCGGGTGAACAGTTACACACAACGCCCCAAACCCTGTCCGGGCAGATCAAGCTGCTTGAAGAACGGCTGGGGCGCAAGCTGTTCCGCAAGAGCGGCCGCCAGCTGGAGCTGACCGATGACGGGCGCGTGGTCCTGGGTTATGCCGACGAGATCTTCACGCTCGGGGCCGAACTGGAGGCCGCCCTGCGCCAGCCGCTGAGCGGGCCGCGGGTGCTGGACTTTCGCGTGGGGGTGGCGGACTCGGTGGCCAAGTCGGTGGCCTACCGCCTGCTGGAGCCGGCCATGGACCTGGAGGTGCCGGTACGCCTGATCGGTGTCGAAGGCAAGTTTCCCGACCTGCTGGCGCAACTGGCCCTGCACCGGCTGGACCTGGTGATCGCCGACGAACCGCTGACGCGGCGCATCAGCGTGAAGGCCTACAACCACGCCCTGGGCACCTCGCGCATGAGTTTTTTCTGCGCCCCGGCGCTGCGCAGCCAGTTGCAGGGCTCCTTTCCGCAGTGCCTGCACGGCGCACCCATGCTGATCCAGGGCGCGGCCTCCTCGGTGCGCCAGCAGCTCGACGCCTGGCTGGCACGCCATCAGATCCAGCCGCGTTTCGTGGGCGAGTTCGACGATGGCGCGCTGATGACGGCCTTCGGGCGTGAGGGTCGTGGCGTGTTCATGTCGCCCAGCGTCCTGGAGGCCGAGACCGTGGCCCATTACGGCGTGGAGGTGCTCGGCCGTGGCGACGAGGAATTGGTCGAGGAGTTTTACGCGGTCTCGGTGGAGCGGCGCATCAAACACCCGGCCGTGGCCGCCATCACGCAGGCCGCGCGCGGCCGGCTGTTCCGCGCCTGAGAACTTGCGAATAAATCTACTGCGCAACCCGATCGCCACGTTGGGCGGTGCTCGACATCCTCACGTACAGGAAGTACGTTCCGGTGGCTGCGCTCCGTCCGCCTTGCGCTCGGGCTGCTCGCTACGATTTCTTCACAAGTTCTGTTCGCAGGCTGCCAGGACTTCAGCCCGGGCAGGCGGCGGCGCCCAGCCCGGCCTTGAGCCGCTCGGCGCGCTCCGGCGTGGCTGGGTGGGTGCTCAACCAGTCACCCATGGTGCTGCCGCCGGTTTTGGCGGCCGGCTCGGCCGTGGCCTTGCCGCGGTCGGACATGCCCAGCAGCAGGTCGGCCATGGGGGCGGTGGGACGCTGCGCCAGGGTCATCAGCTGCAGCGCAAAGCAGTCGGATTCGTTCTCGTGCTGGCGCCGGTAGGCCAGGCCAGTCAGCACCGTGCTGGTCATGGACACCAGGCTGGAGACGTCGCCCAGGGCCAGCCCGAGGCCGACGTTGAGTACCCCCTGCTCGACCACCAGCCGGGTGCCGTGGCGGTGTTCGACGTGACCGATCTCGTGCGCCAGCACGCCCAGCAGCGCGTCGTCGCCCAGGCCCTGTTTGGCGGCGGCCTCGACCAGTTCATCGGTCATCACCAGGGTGCCGCCCGGCAGGGCAAAGGCGTTGGGGCCCATGCCGCGGCGGAAGTGCAGCTCATAGCGCGGAGCGTAGGCCGGATAGCGCTTGAGCTGCGGTGACAGGCGGGCCAGCAATTCCGTGAATTGCGTGCGCAGTTCTGCCTGGCGTTGCGGTTCGAGTTGACTGGGCTTGAGCCAGGCCTGGTCGATCTGCGCCAGGGCCTGCTGGCTCAGGCTGAGCTCCCAGGCCAGTGGCACGTGCCGGCTGAGTTGCGCCGCGGCCCAGGGCGTGCCCCAGCGGTAGAAGGCCAGCAGGCCGGCCACGGCCAACACCAGCACGCCCAGCAGCACGGGCCAGCGGGTCTGCATGCGCTGCGCCAGGCCGGGGCGGGCGCCGGCGGCGGCCAGCGCCTGTTGCCAGGCCTGGGGCTGGTCGATTTCCACGCTGCCGTGGTCGCGCAGCGCCACGGTGATGCGGCCCGGGGCGCGCCCTGCACTCCATAACGGGGGCCACTCGACCTCGTCGTGGTCGAAGCGGCGCGAGGCGGCGTGGGGCAGGTCCAGCACGTGCAGGTGCAGGGCCGGGCCCCGCGGGCCGGGCTCCAGCGCAATCAGCACCTCGCGGGCACGGCTGTGGCGGCCGTTGAACCACTTGGCCCGGATGGGCGCAGCCGGCTTCGGCGTCTCGTTCATCACAGGTCCTAGCCCACGATGTCCAGGCCGGCGGCGTCGGCCAGCGCATCGCCCAGGCCGTCCTGCTGGTGCACCAGTTCACCGACCAATTGGTCCAGCCCGCCTTTGACATGCAGGGTGACGGCGTCGGATTTCATGCGGTATTCGTTGACACGGGCGAAGGGGCGGTAGAAGCCCAGGGTCAGGAAGGTGAGCAGGATGTTCCTGATGCGCAGGCGCACAAAGGCCCAGTGCTGCAGGTCGCACTTGAAACGGGCGATCTGGCTCAGGCCCACATTGCTCCAGATCAGCTTGAACATGCGGGCTTCGCGGTAGGCGCGCGCCGGTGCCGAGGCGATGACCAGGGCCAGCACGGCCGCCAGCACGAAGGCAATGATGAGGATGAATTGCAGCAGCCCCATGCCGCGCATGTTCTCGAAAAGGGCCTGGGCGGAGAAGATCAGGCCGGCGCCCAGGGCCAGCACCAGCGCGACCCCGGCGAGGAACACGCCTATGGTGGCGCCCCAGATGCGCACGAAGTCGCCGTACACCGGTTTCCAGCGGCCACGCTGCTTGCCGATGCCCGCGCGCAGCACCAGCAGACTCTTGTAGTTGAACTCGACGCGGATGACGCACAGCACGCTGAGCACGATGCCCAGGGCAATGAGGCCCCACATGGGCGGGCTCACGGTCGGCCAGGCGGGTACAGGCGTGCCGCGCGACGTGCGCGCGGTTGGGGCCGGAAGGTCGGCAGCCAGCACATCGAGCCCGTAGTTGATGGCCACCCAGATCGCGGCCATCACGAAGATGGGCCAGCTGGCGAGGTAGACGTCCTTCCAGCGGGCGGCGAAGTGCAGTTGCAGGCCGCGCCAGCGGGTGCTGGCCAGGCGAAAGCGCATGGCGCTGCCCCAGAGGTAGGGCGCCAGCAGGGCGGCGCCCACGATGAAGACCAGCACCATGGTCTCCTGCCCGGTCTCGGCGGCGATCTTGTAGGCCAGGTAGAGCAGGACGAAGAGGATGAAACTCACCACCATCTTGCGCAGCGGCGCGGTGAACTCCAGCGGGCTGCCGGCGATCATGGTGTGGTCGTAGAAATAACGTGCGGTTCGCCGGCGTGCCCAGGGGGTGTACAGGCCCAGCGTGACGATGGACAACAGCAGGTTGACGATCCAGACCCGGAAGTACTCGCCGCCGCTGCCGGAAAACCGCAGCCGGTACGCGGCGATGCCGTGGCGCTGTGTGGTGCTGTCCATCTCTCCCCCTGTAATGTGCCTTGCGCAGGCAGTTTAGCAGTGCCGCATGCGCAGCATGGCGGGGGTCAGAAACGTTCGTGGGCCTGCAGATAGCGCCACTGTCCGGGCGGCAATTGGGTCATGGGCACACGCCCGATGCGGATGCGTTTCATGGCCACGATCTGCAGATTGGCGCGTTCGCACACATAGGCGATCAGGCCGGGGTGCACGCCCTTGATGGCAAAACGCAATTTGCTGCGGCCCTCCGCACTGCTGTTGAGGCTGGCCTTGACCATCGGCAGCGGCTGTCCGCGTTGGTCGGTGTCGCGCATCAGCAGCGCCAGCTGGGCGGGCGAGACCTCGCCCTGGACTTCGACCGTCACTTCCACCTCGATCAGGCGTTCGTCCTCGGTCAGCTTGCGTGCCACGCGCCAGTCCTGGCTGTACACCAGCAGGCCGCTGGCCGCAGGCTCCAGCGGAACCAGGGGGGTGATCTGGCTGAAGTGGCGCTTGAGCACGCGGATGCCGCTGGGGTCGTCGTGCCAGTGCGTGGCCGCACTCAGGAGCTGCAAGGGCGCGGCCTGGCCGGCGGGTTTGTGCAGCAGCAGTGTCACCGGTGGAAGCTCCATCAGCCTCGCATCCGGGTCGAGCTCGATCTTCTCGTCCAGCACCCTGAAATGCGGCTCCTCAACCACCTGACCGTTGACCCGCACCCAGCCGCCTTCGATGTACTGCTCGGCTTCGCTGCGCGAGCAGGGCAGCAGGGCAGCCACTCGTTTGGACAGGCGAACGGGTTCGCTCATGGTGTGCTGCCTGCCAGGGATTGCAGACGTTCGACATGGGCCTGCAGCGAACGCTTGGCCAGGGGCCAGATGCCTTGCGGGACGTCGTCGTAGGCGAGGGCCACCCAGTCGTCCAGCGTGCCCTGCGGCCGGGCCTGCATGGCGACCCGCACCTTGGCCTCACGGGCCAGCCGATGGGCTTTGAGTTTCGCGATGACGGTACGCGCCCCGTCCATCACATGGCCGTGGGCCGGCAGGATGTAGTCCAGGCCCAGGGTGACACAGGATGCGTCCAGCGCGTCCAGTGCGTCCAGATAGGCCGTCATGTTGCCATCGGGCGGGTTAATCACCGTGGTGCTGCCGTTGAGGATGTGGTCACCCGAGAACAGCAGGCCGTCCTGCGCCAGCAGCAGGCACAGGTGGTTGGCCGCGTGGCCCGGCGTGTGGATGACCTGCAGGGTGTGGCGCGCTCGTCCGTCGGCAGCCTGCAGGCTGAGTTGTTCGCCGTTGCCCAGCGCACGGTCCGGCACAAAGTGGCTTGCGGGGTGGGCCGTGGGCGCAGACGGCATGCCCAGCACCGGCGGCGTGCCACCGCCGCGCTGTGCGCACAGGGCCTGCAGGGGACGCGCGGCTGGCGCATGGTCGGCATGCGAATGGGTGCAGACGATCAGGCGGATGTCACCGCCTGCGGCCTGCCACAGGCGTTCGATGTGGGCGGGCTCGTCCGGCCCCGGGTCGATGACCAGCCAGCCCGTGGCGCTGTCGCCGACGAGGTAGCTGTTGGTGCCCGGGCCCGTCATCAGCCCCGGGTTGGGGGCTGTCAGGCGCAGCACGTGCGGCAGCAGGGCCACGGCCTGCGCGTGCTGCCAGGCGGGCGCGGCCAGCAGGCCGGACTGGGGTTGTTGCGGAGTGGACATGCGGGACTTTGGACTTAGGATGCAACGACAACCCCAACTCTATAGGAGACACGAACATGAACAACAGAACCCCCCTGCGCCTGCTGCTGGCGCTGGCCGGTGCCGCCTGCCTGGGCCTGACCCAGGGCGCGCTGGCCCAGGACTGGCCGGCCCGTCAGGCCATCAAGCTGGTGGCGGTGTTCCCGCCCGGTGGCTCGGTGGACCAGGTCTCGCGCCTGCTGGCGCCCCATCTGCAGCAGGAACTGGGGCAGAACATCATTGTCGAGAACAAGGGCGGCGCCTCCGGCTCCATCGGTGCGGCCGCTGTGGCCGCCGCACCGGCCGACGGCTACACCTTCGCCGTGGTCTTCGACACCCACGGCGTCAACCCCAGCCTGATTCCCAACCTGCCTTTCGATTCCAGGAAGGACCTGAGCACCGTCATCGTGGTCGGCACCTCGCCCATGGTGCTGGCCACGCACGCCGGCTCGGAGTTCAAGACCTTTGCCGACGTGGTGGCGGCCGGCAAGGCTGCCAAGGGCGCGAGCTACGGCTCCATAGGCTCGGGCAGCCTGGGCCACCTGGCCATGGCACTGCTGGGGCGTAACGGTGGCATGAGCTTCAACCACATCCCCTACAAGGGCGGCGGCCCGCTGATGAACGACGCTGTTGCCGGCCACGTGCCGCTGGCCATCGGGTCGGTGTTCGTGGTCAAGCCGCACATCGACAGCCAGCGCATGCGCGCCCTGGCGGTCACGACTTCCAAGCGGGCACCGCAGCTGCCCGCTGTGCCGACCATCGCCGAGAGTGGTTTTGCCGGTTTCGACGCACCGGCCTGGTGGGCCGTGCTGGCCCCGGCCAAGACGCCGCCGGCCATCATGCAGCGCATGAATGACGCCATCAACAAGGTCATGAAGAACCCCGAAGTCGCCAAGCGGCTGGAGAGCCAGGGCATCGACGTGCTGGGCGGCACACCCCAGGCCGGCCAGGCCTTCATCGAACGCCAGATGGACATCTGGGCCAAGGTGGTGAAGGACAACAACATCAAGCCGGATTGACGTTTTCCGCCTTTTGTTTTCTGACCTCGCTCTGCGGGGTTTCTTTTCCCCACTCACTCCCCCCGCCCTCTCCCGCCCCGCCGGGCGGAAGAGGGAGCCTGGATTTGGTGGCTGGTTTCCGGAAAGGCTTCTATGACGCCAACGTCTCCACCGATTTTCCCCGCCCAGACTTCTCGGCTACGGTCGTAGAGACCTCGTAATCGATAGGCAAGGCAAGGCAAGGCAAGGCAAGGCAAGGCAAGGCAAAGCACGGGCCGGCAACTGCGTGCCGGCAGCGAGACAAGGCGGGGAATCAGTACCGAGCCCATCACTAGCCATTGACTACGACCGTCGCCCCGAAGTCTTCGCGCACAGTTGCAGTGGCGACCGCTGCTGGTAATTTCGTCGCCGGAGTGCGCGGTCAAATGAGGCTCCCCTCTTCCGCCCGGCGGGGCGGGAGAGGGGTTGGGGGAGTGAGTGGGGGAAAGAATCCCTGTGGAACAAAGACCCAACAAAAAAGAAATCAGCTCTCCGGCGTGACCTGCAAGGCCACCAGGAAGCGCGCCACCATGTTGTAAGTCGCAATCGCGCTGGTCAGCTCGACGATCTGGGTCTCGTTGAAATGCTGGCGCAGCGCGTCGAAGACCTCGTCCGTCACTTTCACGTCCAGCGTCATCTGCGCTGCGTAGCGGATCACCAGCGTTTCCAGTTCACTCAAGGAGGGATCGCGCGGGATGCCGCGTGGATCGGCCTTGACGAAAGCGTTGAGGGCGTCCAGCTGCGCCTGCGTGCCGCCCGCACCCAGGAAATCGGGCGCGTGGTGGTGGTACTCGTACTTGGCGCCGGTCAGCAGGGCCACCGTGCAGATGCCGAGTTCACGCAGCTTGAGGCTGGTGGGTAGCTCGCTGCGCACGGCCTTGAGGTAGGTGTTCCAGCCGCGTGCCAGCGGCTCGCTCCACAGCAGGGCCTTGTCCAGGTTGATCAGGGTGCCGCCGCGGCGCGCGAGGATGGCGTCCACCAGGTCCTGCGGTTGGGGCTTGCGTTCGGGGGTCCATTCGGGCAGTCGCATCGTTGTTTTCTCGTCGGTGGCGGAAGTGAGCCCCAAGGATAAACCTTGAATGGGCGGATAATTTGTCGCCATGCGTATCCTCTTTACCAAGATGCAGGGTGCGGGCAATGACTTCGTCGTGCTCGACGAAACCCGGGGGCGGCTCGGCCTGTCCGCTGCCCAGTACCGCTGGCTGTCCGACCGTCACTTCGGCGTCGGCGCCGACCAGATCCTCACCGTGCGCCCGGCGCCTGCCGCGGGCCTCGATTTCGAATACGTGATCCACAACGCCGACGGCGCCGAGGTCGAGCAGTGCGGCAACGGCGCACGCTGCTTCGCGCGTTTTGTGCGCGAGCAGGGGCTGACGACCAAGGATGTGATCCGTGTGCAGACCCTGGGTGGCGTGATCGAGCCGCGCCTCACGCCCGACGGCCGTGTCACGGTGGACATGGGCGCCCCCATCTTCGACTTGCCGCGCATCCCCTTCGATGGCGCCGGCCTCACCCCCGTGACCCATGGCGACTGGGTGACCTGGCCTCTGCCGCTCGATGGCGCCACCGTGCCGGTGGCCGTGCTGTCCATGGGCAATCCGCATGCGGTGCAGCTGGTGGCCGATGTGGAGACGGCCCCGGTGCATGCACAGGGGCCCCTGATTGAAAACCATGCGCGCTTCCCGCGCCGTGTGAACGCCGGTTTCCTGCAGGTGCTGGACCGCACGCACGTTAAGCTGCGCGTCTGGGAGCGCGGTGCCGGCGAGACCCTGGCCTGCGGCACCGGTGCCTGCGCGGCCGTGGTGAGCGGCATCCGCCTGGGCCAGCTTGATGCGCGGGTGGACGTGCAGACGCGTGGTGGCCTGCTCACGATTGAGTGGGCCGGCAATGAGGCGCCTGTGCTCATGACCGGGCCTGCGACCACCGTGTTCCAGGGCGAGGTCGATGTGCCCGTGCTCCCGTGAATCCTCTGAATGACTGACACCATGACCGAACAAGACATCGCCAACTACCTGCAGACCAACCCCGATTTCTTCGAGCGCCAGGCCGATCTGCTGGCTGCTGTGCGCCTGATCAGCCCGCACAGCCGGCGCACGGTCAGCCTGCAGGAGCGCCAGGCCGAGATGCTGCGCGAGAAGATCCGCATGCTCGAAGGCCGGCTGATCGAGATGATCCGCCACGGCAGCGACAACCTGGCGCTGTCCGACCGCATGCTGTGCTGGGCACGGGACCTGTTCCTCACGCAGGATGCGGACACCCTGCCCGAGGTGATTGCCGAGTCGATTCAGCTGCAGTTCGCGGTGCCGCAGGTCGCCATCCGCGTCTGGGACGTGAACCCGGATTTCGCCGGGGCCGCCTTTGCCCAGGGCGTGAGCGAGGACGCGCGCCTGCTGGCCAATTCCCTGAGCGAACCCTTCTGCGGCGTCAATTCCGGCTTCGAAGCCACGGGCTGGCTGGCCCATCCCTCGCAGGCCATCTCATTGGCGCTGCTGCCCTTGCGTCCACTGGAAGCCGGCAACCACGGCCCGGCCTTCGGCATGCTGGTGCTGGCCTCGCCTGATGCCCAGCGCTACACCAGCACCATGGGCACCGATTTCCTGGCGCGTATTGCCGAGGTGGCCAGCGCCGCGCTGACGCCGCTGAGGTAAGCCGTGACCCCGCCAGGCGCGCTCGCGGCCCATGACCAATCACTGGTCGAGCGCTATCTTGAGCACGTGCGGGTCGAGAAGCGTCTGGCACAGCGTACCGTCGAGCTGTACGCGCTGGACCTGCACAAACTCGGCGAATTCGCGACGCTGGCCCAGGTGCCCCTGCTGCAGGTGCACAGCGCCCATGTGCGCCGCTGGATCGCGCAGATGCACGGCGCCGGGCGCAGCGGGCGCGGCATTGCGCTCATCCTGTCCGGCTGGCGCGGGTTTTATGCCTGGCTCGGGCGTGAAAGTCTGGTGGCCAGTAACCCGGTGCAGGACGTGCGCGCGCCCAAGGCGGCCAAGCCCCTGCCCAAGGCCCTGAGCGTCGACGACGCGGTACAGCTGGCCGGTTTCCATGCGGAGGACAACGATCCCTGGCTGGAGGCGCGCGATGCGGCCATGGTGGAGCTGTTGTACAGCAGCGGCCTGCGCGTGAGTGAGCTGACGGGCCTGGATGTGGCGGCCAGCGCCGCGGCGCGCGGCTGGGTCGACCTGCAGGCCGGCGAGGCGAACGTGCTGGGCAAGGGCAGCAAACGGCGCAGCGTACCGGTGGGCTCGGCAGCGAGGTCGGCCCTCAGGCAGTGGCTGGCCGTGCGTGCCTCGGCCGGTGTTGCGCCTGAGCAGCCGGCGCTTTTCATCGGCCGCACCGGCACGCGCCTGACACCGCAGTCGATCTGGTTGCGCCTCAAGCGCCGCAGCCAGCAGGCCGGGCTGGCCACGCCAGTGCATCCGCACATGCTGCGCCACTCTTTCGCCAGCCACGTGCTGCAGTCCAGCAGTGATCTGCGCGCGGTGCAGGAACTGCTGGGCCACGCCAACATCAGCACCACCCAGGTCTACACACGGCTCGATTTCCAGCACCTGGCACGCGCCTACGACGCGGCGCATCCGCGCGCGCGCAGCAAGGCACCCGGTAAGGGCTGAAGAGGTCCTAGAAAGTTTCCCAGTCGCTGTCGGCACCCGCGGGCGCTCTGGCGGGTACCGCGGCCGGGGCTGGCGCTGGCGTCGCCGCAGGTTTTGGGATGGCCGGCGCACTCAATCGGCGCGCCTGGCTTGGGGGCTGCTGGGGCGCGGGCGCGCGCAATGCTGCCGGCCGGGCGGCAGCCACGGGGGGCGGGTTGCTGGCCCCGGCGGCCAGCTTGAACACGGCCACCGATTGCACCAGATCCTGAGCCTGGCTCTTGAGGCTGCTGGCCGCGGCGGCCATCTGCTCCACCAGGGCCGCGTTCTGCTGCGTGGTCTGGTCCATGCTCGTGATCGCTTCGCCGACCTGGGCCACGCCCTGGCTTTGTTCGGTGCTGGCCGCGCTGATCTCGCCCATGATGTCGGTCACACGCCGGATACTGGCTACCACTTCGTTCATGGTCGCGCCCGCTTGATCGACCTGGGCACTGCCCTGTTCGACCCGCTGCACGCTGTCGGTGATGAGTTGTTTGATCTCCTTGGCGGCTTCGGCGCTGCGTCCGGCCAGCGAGCGCACTTCAGAAGCGACCACGGCAAAACCGCGGCCTTGCTCGCCCGCGCGCGCGGCTTCCACCGCGGCGTTGAGCGCCAGGATGTTGGTCTGGAAGGCAATGCCGTCGATCACGCTGATGATGTCGTGGATCTTGCGTGCGCTCGCATTGATGCCCTTCATGGTGTCGACCACCTGGGCCACGACCTCGCCACCCTGGACCGCGACGGTGCTGGCGCTTTGCGCGAGCTGGTTGGCCTGGCGCGCGTTGTCGGCGTTCTGCTTGACGGTGGAGGACAGCTCTTCCATGCTGGCCGCGGTTTCTTCCAGGGCGCTGGCCTGGCTTTCGGTGCGAGAACTCAGGTCGTGGTTGCCCTGGGCGATCTCGGCGCTGGCCGTGGAGACGCTCTCACTGCCCTGGCGAACGCGCGAAACCACCTGGGCCAGCGAGGACTGCATGTCGCGCAGGGATTGCAGCAGGGTGCCGATTTCGTCCCGCGTGTTGGGGTTGATGGGCGAACTCAGGTCGCCCTGGGCCACTTTGCTGGCCAGGCTGGCGGCGTATTCCACGCCACCCGAGATGGCGCGGCTCAGCGTGCGGGCGATCAGCAGGCCCAGCACGATGGTCAAGAGCAGGGCGCCCAGGTTGCCGATCATCACATTGCGTTGCAGTTCGGCATTGGTATCCCGCGCCAGGATGGAGCCGTCCTGCGACAGCTCGGACAGCGCGCGCAGTTCGGCCAGCATGGCATCGAAGGTCTGCAGCCCCGGGCCCTTGAGGATGTCCATGGCCTCTTCGTCACGCCGCTGGCGTGCCAGTCCCACGATCTCGGCCTGCTGCGCCTGGTACTTCTTCCATTCGCTCTGGAACTTGTCGAAATGGGTGGTCTCCTCGCCGGGCGAGATGATGCGGGCATAGCCCTGCGATTCGGTGTTGACGGCCTCGCGCAGGCCCTCCATCTGCTTTTCGATGGCCCGGCGATCGTCCTCACCAGGCACCAGCAGGTGCTGGAACTGCGCAGCGCGCAGGCGGCTGGCCTGGGTGCCAAGGAAACCCGTGTGCAGGGCGCTGGGCAGGAGGTGGTCCGAGATCTTCTGGGTGTTGGTGTTCAGCGTGTTGGTGCCGAAGACGGCCAGCACGGACTGGATGGCGGCCAGGAACAGGACCAGGATGAAGCCCCCCATGAGCTTGGTTCCCAGCTTGATGTCCTTCAATCGCATATGGATCTCCTCGGGCTGTGCCCACTTTCTTCTACTCTAACCCCATTGGCGCCCAAGGGAACCCCGGAAAAGCCCGACAATTCAGGCCATGAAAATGATACGCATCAAGGAAGGCAAGGAGCGCTCGCTGCTGCGCCGCCATCCCTGGCTCTTCGAATCGGCCCTGGCCAAGGGCGGCGGTGACAGCGGCGAGACGGTGCGCGTGGAGTCCGCGCAAGGGGACTTCCTGGCCTGGGCGGCGTTCAGCCCGTCCTCGAAAATCCGCGCGCGCGTCTGGAGTTTCGACGAAAAGCAGCGTATCGATGCCGCTTTTTTCGCGGCCCGGGTGGCCGCTGCCATTCGCGCCCGCACACGCTTTGACATCCACAGCGATGGCCTGCGCCTTATCCATGGCGAATCCGATGGCCTGCCCGGGCTGATCGTGGATCGTTATGGCGACACGCTGGTCGCGCAGTTTCTCAGTGCCGGTGCCGAGCGCTGGAAAGACGTGCTGGCCGATGCGCTGCTGGCCGAGACCGGCCTGGGCCGGCTGTACGAGCGTTCCGATGCCAGCGCGCGCGGGCTCGAAGGCCTGCCCGAGGTGAGTGGCTGGCTGCGCGGCGAGGGCCCCACCGCGCTGGTGCTGCGCGAGCACGACTGGCGCCTGGGCCTGGACATCGCGCAGGGCCACAAGACCGGTTTCTACCTGGACCAGCGGGACAGCCGCAAGCGTTTTGCCGACTACGCGGCCCGACTCAAGTTCCAGCGTGTGCTCAACTGCTATTGCTACACCGGCGGTTTCAGCGTGGCGGCCCTGGCCGGCGGTGCGGCCCATATCACCTCGATCGACTCTTCCGGGCCGGCCATCGAGCAGGCGCGTGCCAATGTCGCGCTCAACGGCTTCGACCTGGCCCGCACCGATTTTCTGGACGCTGACGTCAATGCCAGCCTGCGCCGTTTTGGGGAGGAGGGGCGCACCTTCGACGCCATCGTGCTCGACCCGCCGAAGTTCGCCCCCACCGTGGCGCACGCCGAGCGCGCGGCGCGCGCCTACAAGGACATCAACCGCCTGGCCCTCAAGCTCCTGGAGCCGGGCGGGGTGCTGTTCACCTACTCGTGTTCGGGCGGCATCTCGGCCGACCTGTTCCACAAGATCGTCGCCTCGGCCGGCACCGACGCCGGGGTGGACGGCTACATCCACGAGCGCATGGGTGGCGCACCGGACCACCCCATGACCATCAACTTCCCCGAGGGCGAGTACCTCAAGGGCCTGGTGGTGATGCGCAAGGGCTGAGGCCGGCGCGCGCTTGACTAAGCCGCTAAACTCGCGTCTTTCCTCTTTCTCGCCCCGGTGCTTGCACAAGACGCAAGTTGGCGACCACTCTTTTCCGAGACACCATCCATGGCCCTGATCCCCGCCACCATCCTGACCGGCTTCCTTGGCGCCGGCAAGACCACCCTGCTCAAGCGCGTGTTGCAGGAGGCGCACGGCCAGAAGATCGCCGTGATCGAGAACGAATTCGGCGAGGAGAACATCGACACCGACATCCTGGTGGCCGACACCACGGAGCAGATCATCCAGATGAGCAATGGCTGCATCTGCTGCACCATCCGCGAAGACCTGCGCACCACCTTGCAGGATCTGGCGGCCAGGAAACGCAAGGGCGAACTGGATTTCGAGCGCGTGGTCATCGAGACCACCGGCCTGGCCGACCCCGGCCCGGTGACGCAGACTTTCTTCATGGACGACGAGATCGCCGAGAGTTACCTGCTCGATTCCGTCATCACCCTGGTGGACGCCAAACACGCCGCCCAGCAGCTCAACGACCGCCAGGAGGCGCGCCGTCAGGTGGGTTTTGCCGACCAGATCTTCATCAGCAAGACCGATCTGGTCTCGGCCGACGAGCTGGCGGCGCTGCAACACCGCCTCAAGCACATGAACCCGCGCGCGCCGCAGAAGGCCGTGCACTTCGGCGAGGTGCCGATCAGCGAGGTGTTCGACCTGCGCGGCTTCAATCTGAACGCCAAGCTGGAGATCGACCCCGATTTCCTCAAGGACGACCATGACCACGGGCATGAGCACCACGACCATGCGCATGGTGAGCACTGCGACCATCCCTCGCACCAGCACGGCCATGGTCACCACCATCATCATGACGACGACGTGAAAAGCTTCGTCTTCCGCTCCGAGCGTGCCTTCGATCCGGCCAAGCTGGAAGACTTCCTGGGCGCCATCATCAATATCTACGGCCCGCGCATGCTGCGCTACAAGGGCGTGCTGTACATGAAGGGCACCGAGCGCAAGGTGATCTTCCAGGGCGTGCACCAGCTTATGGGCAGCGACCTGGGCCAGCCCTGGGCCGAGGGCGAGCAGCGCCTGAGCAAGATGGTCTTCATCGGCATCGACCTGCCCAAGGACATCCTGCTGCAGGGCCTGGAGCAGAGCCTGGCCTGAGCCCCTCCGCCGGCCCGCGGCCTGTGCGCAGTCACTGTCTCGGTTTTGCAACCCCTGCAGCGGCGATGTGAAAAGCGATACACTCGCGCGCCATAAATTTTGGCCGGAACCCGTAGCATGGCCTGCAATGCGGGTATAACAGCAGGCCAGAAGAAACTAGCGCAGGCCCAGCTTGCCAGGAGACAAGAAGTGAAAGCCAAACCAGGAAAGGTGTCCGTGTCTTCCAAAGCCAAATCTGCAGTGGGCAAGGCCAAACCGGCCCCCAACAAAGCTGCTGCCAAGCCGGCGGCCAAGGCCAAGCCGGCCGTGAAGACCGCCAAACCTGTGGCCGCCAAGAAATCCGTGAACAAGCCGCCCGTCAAGAAGGCTGCGACCCAAGCGGCCCCCAAGAAAACGGCTGCCAAGCCGGTGGCCAAGAAGGCGGCCGTCAAGGCGGCCGCACCGAAGAAAGCTGTTGCCAAACCGGCCGCCAAGGCAGGCAAGACCCCCGCGCCCGCACCGGTCAAGGCACCTGCCAAGACCGCTGTCAAGGCGGTGGTGGCCAAGGCGCCTGCGCCCTTGCCGGTGAAGGCGAGCCCGGTCATGCCGGAGTCGCCCGCGCGCACGGCCAAGGCCTCGGCCCGCCTGGCACAGCTGACTGTTCCCTCCATGGCCCAGTCGGTGGCATCCACCGCTGTCAAGGCCAGTTACACCCCGACCATGTCCCAGACCCTGATTGCTCCCCCCCTGCCTTCCTCCGTCAAAAGAGATCCCAAGCTCGTCAACAACTGGAAGACCAAGCCGGGTGAAACCCTGAGCGACGACGAACTCGTGGCCATGCCGGACACCGAGTACATGAACGACAAGCAGCTGGCCGCTTTCCGCGTGCGCCTGCAGCGTCTGAAGCAGGACATCCTGAACAACGCTGGTGAGACCACCGAGCACCTGCGCGAGGACACCGTTATCGTGCCGGACCCGGCCGACCGCGCCACCATCGAGGAAGAGCACGCGCTGGAGCTGCGCACGCGCGACCGCGAGCGCAAGCTGCTCAAGAAGATCGAGCAGTCGATCGGACGCATCGATGCCGGTGACTACGGCTACTGCGACGAAACCGGCGAGCCCATCGGCGTCGGCCGCCTGCTGGCACGACCCACCGCCACGCTCTCGCTGGAAGCCCAGCAGCGGCGCGAGCTCAAGCAGAAGATGTTCGGGGATTGACCCAGGTCACCGGCCCCGAATGACGCGCACCGCATAATCCAGACATGGCAGAAGAGGAAAACCGCTCCGGCTTGTTGTCCAAGGTGGCCAAGTTCGTGCGCAATCCGACCAAGGATTGGTCCGAGCTCGATCAGAAGGAGCCGGAGGCCGACAGCGGTTACAGCAAGGAGGCGCTCAAGGAGATGATCGAGCGCAAGCGGCAGAACGACTTTGTGCGCAAGCGCGAATTCGACCATCTGCGCAAGCTGCGCCGGCGTGAGCCCCTGGGGCCTGCCGATCAGGGCGGCCGTCCCTCCTTCTTCCAGAGCAGCCTGACCTCCAATCACGACGACCGTGCCGAGACGCTGAAGAAGATCGACGAGATCGAGGCGCAGATGTCGCGCCAATGGTGGAAAGGCAAGGAGGCTGCCTCGCGTGCCGGTGCCTTCCCGGTCTCGTCCCCGGGCCTGCGGCCCGACGCCGGGCCGACCGAACCCGCCCCGACCACCGCGCCCGATGTGGCGCCCTCTTCCGACCCCGAAGAAAGCCGCTTCGAGTCCACTGTGGCTTCCGACCTGCGCCCCAACAACTCCGGCTGGGCGAATGCCCCGGGCGGGGGTGAATACCCCGCCACCCAGCTGGCCGAGGCGGCGCCCACCATGCCGGCCTCCATCGGCATGCAGCAGGCGCCCCCGGGGGGCGGCGCGCGCATGCCGGCCGGTCGCTCGCCAATCCTCCCCCCCATGGCCGTGCGCTCGCCCATGGGCGCCGGTTTCTCGACCCAGCGGCTCTACGCCGCGGTGCCGTCGGACAACCTGACCGACCCGGATCTGGAGGACGCTGCCATCCGCTTTGCCAACGGCGACGATGCCGGTGCCGAGCAGAGCCTGCTGGCGGTGCTGCAGGGCGACAATCTGCGTCCCGATCTCGCCGAAACCTGGATGTCGGCCCTGTTCGACCTCTACCGCGCCACCGGACAGCAGGCGCGCTTTGACAGCGTGGCCATCGAGTTCGCCAACCGTTTCGGGCGCTCGGCGCCAGCCTGGTTTTCCACCCCCGATCTGCTGAGCCGCTCCAAGGTCAGCGTGGCGCCGGCCCCGGCCAGTGCGCGGGCGAGTACGTCGGCTGCGAGTGCACCCGACTGGCGAGCTCCGGCCGAGTTGCGCGCCGCCTCCCTGGAGGAGCTGCAAGCCCTGATGCGCATTCCCGGCACGCTGGTGCTGGACTGGCAGGCGCTGTCCGTCATCGGTGTCGATGCCGTGCCCCTGCTGGCCCGTCTGTTGGCCCGGTGGTGCGTCACGCCGGCCGCACTGGTCTTCCGCGGCCAAGCCAGCCTGGAGCGGGCGCTCCAGGTGCTCACGCCGTCGGGTGACCGTAGTGTGGAGACCCTGTGCTGGCAGTTGCGCATGGATGCGCTGCGCATCATGCGCCTGCAGGACACCTTCGAGCTGGTGGCGCTGGACTACTGCGTGACCTACGAGGTCTCGCCACCCTCCTGGCAGGAGCCGCGCTGCAGCTGCGAGCTGCCGGGGGCCCAGGATGCCGCCGAGGCCGAGGCCGAAGCCATCCGCTCCAGCTGGGACGCACCGAATTCCACCTGGGACGACCCGCTGCAGAACCTGACCGTGCCGGTCGGCCTGGAAGACCAGCCCCCGGCGGTGGTCGAACTCTATGGCGAGATCCTCGGAGATGCGGCCGAAGTGCTGACCAGGCTGGAGGCCGGCATGGAGGGCGCGACCCGCATGGTGGTCTCCTGCGCTCGCCTGATCCGCGTGGATTTCTCGGCGGCCGGCAGCATCCTGAACTGGGTGGCCGAGCAACAGGCGCGCGGCTGCCAGGTGCAGTTCCGCGACGTTAACCGCATCGTGGCCGCCTTCTTCAACGTGATCGGCATCTCCGAGCACGCGCGTGTCGTCCCCAGGGCGGCGTGAAAAAGCTCACCCCGACTCTCGCTCACTGCGTGTAGCTCGCATCCCCCTTCCAGGGGCGCACCCAGTGGCCCGGCGAAGCCGGTTCCACGGGTGCCTGGACATCGGGGCATTCTTTCGCAAAGCACGGATGCCGGACAATACGGCCATGGAACAATTTCACGGCACCACCATCATCAGCGTGCGGCGTCAGACGGCTGCCGGCCTGCAGGTCGCCATTGGCGGCGACGGGCAGGTCACGCTGGGCAATATCGTCGTCAAGGGCACAGCGCGCAAGGTGCGCAAGCTCTACCACGGCAAGGTGCTGGCGGGTTTTGCCGGCGCAACCGCTGATGCCTTCACGCTCTTCGAACGTTTCGAGGCCAAGCTCGAAAAACACCAGGGCCATCTGCAGCGCGCCGCCATCGAGCTCACGCGCGACTGGCGCACCGACCGCGTGTTGCGCCGCCTGGAGGCCATGCTGGCCGTGGCCGACCGCGAGTGCTCGCTCATCATCACCGGCAACGGCGACGTGCTGGAGCCGGAGAACGGCGTGGTCGCGATCGGTTCGGGCGGCGCCTATGCGCAGGCCGCGGCCATTGCCCTGCTCAAGCATTCCGAGCTGGGCGCGCGTGACATCGTCAAGCAGTCGCTGGAGATTGCCGGCGAGCTCTGCATCTACACCAACCTGAACCACACCATCGAGGTGCTGGAGTGAGCAGCATGACCCCGCAGGAGATCGTCTCCGAACTCGACCGCCACATCGTCGGCCAGGCCGATGCCAAACGTGCTGTGGCCATTGCGCTGCGCAACCGCTGGCGCCGCCAGCAGGTCGACGCCGCCCTGCGCCCCGAGATCACGCCCAAGAACATCCTGATGATCGGCCCCACCGGCGTGGGCAAGACCGAGATTGCGCGCCGGCTGGCCCGGCTGGCCGATGCGCCTTTCATCAAGGTCGAGGCCACCAAGTTTACCGAGGTGGGCTACGTCGGCAAGGACGTCGACTCCATCATCCGCGACCTCATGGAGGTGGCGATCAAGCAGACGCGCGAGACCGAGATGAAGAAGGTGCGCACGCGTGCCGAGGACGCCGCCGAGGACCGCATCCTCGACGTCCTGATCCCGCCGCCGCGCCATGAGCCGGCTGTTGCAGAGCCGGCGACCGACAGCACGGCCCGCCAGGTCTTCCGCAAGAAGCTGCGCGAGGGCCTGCTGGACGAGCGCGAGATCGAACTGGACGTGGCCGAGCCGCGGCCCCAGCTCGAGATCATGGGCCCGGCCGGCATGGAGGACATGGCCGAGCAGTTGCGTGGCATGTTCGGCCAGATGGGTGCGGGCAAACGCAAGGTGCGCAAACTGAAGATCGCCGAAGCGATGAGGCTGCTGGTCGACGAAGAGGCGGGCAGGCTGGTCAACGAGGAAGAGATCCGCGCCCAGGCGCTGGCCAATGCCGAGCAGAACGGTATCGTCTTCATCGACGAGATCGACAAGGTGACCTCGCGCTCCGACGGCGGCAACACGGCCGAGGTGTCGCGCCAGGGCGTGCAGCGCGACCTGCTGCCGCTGGTGGAGGGTACCTCGGTGTCCACCAAGTACGGTGTCATCAAGACCGACCACATCCTGTTCATTGCCTCCGGCGCCTTCCACCTGAGCAAGCCCAGTGACCTGATCCCCGAGCTGCAGGGGCGCCTGCCGATCCGGGTGGAACTGGCTTCGCTCTCGGTACAGGACTTCGAGGCCATCCTCACGCAGACCCATGCCTCCCTGGTGCGCCAGTACCAGGCCCTGCTGGCCACCGAGGGCGTGACGCTGGTGTTCGCGCCCGAGGGCATCACGCGCCTGGCGCAGATCGCTTTCGACGTGAACGAGCGCACCGAGAACATCGGCGCGCGCCGCCTGGCCACGGTGATGGAACGCCTGCTGGACGAGGTGAGCTTTACGGCCACGCGTCTGCAGGGGCAGACGGTGCACATCGATGCGGCCTACGTCGACGCGCGCCTGGCCGACCTCAGTCGCAACGAAGACCTGTCGCGCTACATCCTCTGATAACGGGCCCGGTCCTGTTCTTGCCTGCACGGTTCCCCGCGGCGGGGTGTCCCGGCGTCGCATTTTTGCGCCGTCGCGGGGCAGTGGGTCGCTGAGGCAGCCCTTCAAGCATCACATTCATATCAAACGCTAAGTCCTTCATTTAGAACGAGATTTCATTTCCGAAATTGTGTGAAAGTGTTTCTAAGTCATTGATTTCATTGAAATTTTTCTGGTTCCCCCTTGCCTGGCAGTGTTTTGCTGCTACAGTGCAAAAAAGTGGAATTAAGTGGTGAAAAGTGCGTCTGCGCTTTTCGCCCTTCCGTACGGGTACAGAAAAAGGGGTTGCGCGCGTGTTTCAAGGGGCTTCGTCGCTGAGTCTGGATGCCAAGGGGCGGCTGTCTGTGCCGACCCGGCACCGTGACGTGCTCAGCGCCACGGCGGCCGGCCAGCTCACCATCACCAAGCATCCGCACGGTTGTCTGATGGTCTTTCCGCGCCCCGAGTGGGAGAAGTTCCGCGAACGCATCGCCGCGCTGCCCATGGCGGCCCAGTGGTGGAAGCGCATCTTCCTGGGCAATGCCATGGACGTGGAGATGGACAGCACCGGCCGCGTGCTGGTCTCGCCCGAGCTGCGCGCCGCCGCCGGCATCACGCGCGACACCATGCTGCTGGGCATGGGCAACCACTTCGAGCTCTGGGACAAGGCCACCTACGACGCGCAGGAGGCCCAGGCCATGCAGGGCGACATGCCCGACGTCTTCAAGGACTTTTCCTTCTGAAAGAAGACGGTGGACACCTCCCCATGGACACACACCACCGTCTTGTTGAACGAAGCGATCGAAGCCTTGCTCAACAAGCCGGACGAACTGGCGCCGGAGCCGGCCGACGGCCACTACGTGGACGCCACTTTCGGTCGTGGCGGGCATTCCCGCCTGCTCCTGTCGAGGCTGTCGCCACACGGGCGGCTGACCGCCTTCGACAAGGACCTGGCCGCCATCGCCGAGGCGCAGACCCTCAACGACCCGCGTTTTGCCATCCGGCACCAGGGTTTCCGTCATCTGGGCGAACTGCCGCCGGCCAGTGCGGCCGGCGTGCTGATGGACCTGGGCGTGAGCTCGCCGCAGATAGACGACCCCACCCGCGGGTTCAGCTTCCGCTTCGACGGACCGCTGGACATGCGCATGGACACCACGCGGGGCCAGAGCGTGGCGCAATGGCTGGCGACAGCCGAAACCCGAGACATCGCGGAGGTGATACGTGACTACGGTGAAGAACGGTTTGCTGGCCAGATTGCAAAGGCGATTGTCGCGCGCCGACAGGAACGGGGCCCAGTTTCAACCACCGGCGAACTGGCCCAGCTCGTGGCTGACACGGTCAAAACCCGCGAGCCGGGCCAGAACCCTGCAACGCGCACATTTCAGGCTCTTCGGATTTTCATCAACGCCGAGCTTGAGGAGCTGCAAGAAGCGCTAGCGGCAAGTCTCGATGTACTGCAACCCGGAGGACGGCTGGTCGTGATCAGTTTCCATTCGCTGGAAGATCGCATCGTCAAACAGTTCATCGCGCAGCATTCGCGCGAGGTCTACGACCGCCGTGCGCCTTTTGCTGCCCCCCAGCCCATGAAGCTGCGCGCCGTCGACCGCATCAAGCCCTCGGCGGCCGAGGTGGCGGCCAACCCCCGTTCGCGCAGTGCCATGATGCGTGTGGCCGTGAGGACGACAGCATGAGCCGCGAAACTGCCATGCACCGCGTCCCAGGTGGTTTCACCGCCGGGCCGCCCCAAGGTGAAACGCGGCCCCCTCGGGGGGCAGGGCGTCACACGCAGTGGGCAACCTTGGGGGTCCCATTCTCATGACTCGGGTGAATCTCGTCCTGCTGCTCGCCGTGCTGGCCAGCGCGCTCTATCTGGTGAGCGTGCAGTACGACTCGCGCCGCCTGTTTGCCGAGATCGACCGCGCCGTGCTGGAGGCGCGTCGCATCGAGACCGAGCGCGAGCAGCTGGAGCTGCAAAAGCGCCAGCAGGCCACGGTGCAGCGGGTCGAGAAGCTGGCTAAGGACAAGCTGGACATGCGCGCGGCCACGCCGGCCATCACTGATTACGTGAGTTACCAGCCCTACAGCGGCAGCGTGCCGGTCGGTGCAGCCGTGCAGCCGCGGGTCTCCGGGGGGCGACTCCCATGAGCCGCCGGGCCGCCCCCAAGGCGCATGGCGCCGCAGCCAAGAAGGCGGAGGTGATCCTGTGAGCAGTCGCAGCATCCAGTACACCTCCAGCCCGCTGCTGGCCAGCCGCACGCCGGTGTGGCGCAGCAAGTTCGTGGTGGCCATGATCGCGCTGGCTTTTGTGGTGCTGGCCGGGCGCGCCGCCTATATCCAGGTCATCTCCAACGACTTCTTCCAGAAGCAGGGCCAGGTGCGTTTTGCGCGCACGCTGGAGCTGCCCGCCAACCGCGGCCGCATCCTGGACCGCAATGGCCAGATCCTTGCCACCAGCGTGCTGGCGCCCAGCATCTGGGCCATCCCCGAGGACATCGATCGTGACCCGAAACAGCTGCAGCGCCTGGCGCGGCTGCTGGAGATGCCGCTGTCCGATCTCAACCGCAAGCTGGAGGACGAGGACAAGACCTTCGTCTGGCTCAAGCGCCAGGTCGACGAACCGGTGGCCCGGCAGATTGCCGCGCTCGAGATCAAGGGCGTCTACCAGCGCAAGGAATACAAGCGCCAGTACCCCGAGGGCGAGGTGGCAGCGCATCTGGTCGGGTTCACCAATGTGGAGGACCACGGGCAGGAGGGCGTGGAGCTGGCTTTCAACAACACATTGGCCGGCAAACCCGGTTCGCGCCGTGTCATCAAGGACCGCCTGGGCAGCGTGATCGAGGCGGTGGGCGCCCAGGTGCCACCGGTCGAGGGGCGGGACGTTCAGCTCTCCATCGACAGCAAGATCCAGTTCTTCGCCTACCAGCGCCTCAAGCAGGCTGTGCGCGACCACCAGGCCAAGGCCGGCAGTGTGGTGGTGCTCGACGCGCAGACCGGCGAGATGCTGGCGCTGGCCAACTACCCGAGCTACACGCCGGGCAAGCGCCAGGGTTTCAAGGAGGCCCTGCGCAACCGTGCGCTGACCGACTCCTTCGAGCCCGGCTCCACCGTCAAACCCTTCGTCGCCGCACTCGCGCTGGAGAAGGGCCTGGTGTCGCCGGGCAGTTCGATCCAGATCAGCGGCACTGGTCGCATGAACGTGGGCAACGCCACCATCAGCGACAGCCATCCCCATGCCGTGCTGACCCTCAACGAAGTGGTACAGAAGTCCAGCAACATCGGCATGGTCAAGCTGGCCATGCAGATGCCGGCACGCGACCTGTGGGAGATGTACAGCCAGATCGGTTTCGGCCAGCGCCCGCAACTGCCTTTCCCGGGCGCCGTCAGCGGACGCCTGCGTCCCTGGAAGACGTGGAAGCCCATCGAGCATGCCACCATGAGCTACGGCTACGGCCTGTCCATCAGCCTGGTGCAGCTGGCCCATGCCTACACGGTGTTCGCGCACGATGGCGAGATCATCCCCGTCACCCTGCAGAAGGCGCAGGGCCCGGTCAGTGGCGTGCGTCTGCTGGAGGCGCGCCACGCTCGTGCCGTGCGCCACATGCTGCAGCTGGCCACCGGGCCGGGCGGCACCGCGCCCAAGGCGCAGACCATGGGCTACTCGGTGGGCGGCAAGACCGGCACCGCGCGCAAGCAGGAAGGCCGGGGTTACGCCGACAAGAAATACCGCAGCTTCTTTGTGGGCCTGGCGCCGATTGCCAACCCGCGCATCATCGTGGCCGTGATGATCGACGAGCCCGATGCCGGCAAGTACTACGGCGGCGACGTGGCCGCGCCGGTGTTCAGCGAGACCGTGCAGCAGACCCTGCACCTGCTGGGCGTGCAGCCCGACATCGAGGTCACGCCGCAGATCGTGGCGCAGGCCGGGGAGGGGGGCGCATGGTGACCCTGCTGCAGACCCCGGCCCAGGCCGCCCAGTGGCTGCGGGGCCGCGTGCGTGGCATGCTGCAGACCGATAGCCGGCATGTGGGCGTGGGTGACGGTTTCATCGCCTGGCCCGGTGCTGCGCGCGACGCCCGCCAGTTCGTGCCGGACGCGCTGGCGCAGGGCGCGCTGGCCTGCCTGGTCGAAAGCGACGGCGTTGAGTCCTACGGTTTTGTCGATGAGCGCGTCGCCAGTTACGCGGGGCTGAAAGCCGCCAGCGGCCCGATTGCCTCGGCCTACTACGAGCAACCCTCGCAGCAGATCGATGTCCTGGCCGTCACCGGGACCAATGGCAAGACCTCCACCAGCTGGTGGCTGGCCCAGGCGCTGCAGGCCCTGAGCCCGCCGCTGCCCTGTGGCCTGATCGGCACCCTGGGCGTGGGCCGTGTGCCGGCGCCCGGCGCGGCCGAAGACACAACCATCGTCAGCACCGGCCTGACCACACCCGACCCGGTGCGGCTGCAGCAGACGCTGCGCCGTTTTGCCGACGAGGGGCTGGCCGCCTGCGCCATCGAGGCCTCGTCCATCGGCATCGCCGAGCGGCGCCTGGACGGCACGCACATCCGTACGGCGATCTTCACGAATTTCACGCAGGACCACCTGGACTACCACGGCAGCATGGGAGCCTACTGGTTGGCCAAGGCCGAACTGTTCGACTGGCCGGGCCTGCGCGCCGCGGTCATCAACCTCGATGATCCCAGGGGTGTCGAACTGGCTGCCACGCTGGGGACGCGCGAGCTGGACCTGTGGACGGTTTCCCTGCAGGCCGATGCCGGCGCACGCCTGGTCGCACAGGATATCCGCATGGGCGAGCGCGGCGTGCAGTTCCTGGTGTGCGAAGGCGACACACAGGTGCCGCTGACCACGCAGACCCTGGGCGACTACAACGTGAGCAATCTGCTGGGCGTGATCGCCACGCTGCGCACCCTGGGGGTGCCGCTGATGGACGCCGTGCTGGCCTGCCATGCCTTGCAGCCGGTGCCGGGTCGCATGGAATTCCAGGGCGGTACCGGCATGCCCTTGGCCGTGGTGGACTATGCGCACACGCCCGATGCACTGTCCCAGGTGCTGCGGACCCTCAAGCCGCTGGCAGCACAACGTGGTGGCCGGCTGTGGTGCGTGTTCGGCTGCGGCGGTGACCGCGATCCGCACAAGCGCCCGCTCATGGGGGCGGCCGCAGGAGGCCATGCGGATCAGATCGTGTTGACCAACGACAACCCGCGCAGCGAGTACCCCGAGGCCATCGTGGCGCAGATCCGTCCGGGTCTCGTGGGCCATGGTGCGGTGCAGATCGAATTGGATCGGGCGCGGGCTGTGGCGCTCGCGCTGGGCCAGGCCGATGCGCGCGATGTGGTGCTGGTGGCCGGCAAGGGCCACGAGGATTACCAGGAGACGGCCGGCGTGCGCCAGCCCTTCTCCGACCGGCAGCAGGTGGGCCTGGCGCTGCAGGCGCGCCGCACGGGGGTGACTTCATGAGCGCCCACACCATCATGTTCAATCTGCAGCAGGCCCGGCCCTGGGTGACCGGTGCCCGATTGGTCGGCGACGGCCTGGTGGGTGTGCAGCGCGTGCACAGCGACACGCGCACCCTGCAGCACGGCGATCTGTTCGTGGCGCTGCAGGGCGAGCGTTTCGATGGCAACACCTTCCTCGCGCAGGCCCAGCATGCCGGTGCGGTGGCCGCGCTGTGCAGCGACGAGGCGGCACTGCGCGCCAGCGGCCTGAGTGGCCTGGTGGTGCATGACAGCAAGCGGGCGCTGGGGCAATTGGCCACGGGCTGGCGCGCGCAGCTCAAGCTGCCGCTGATCGCCGTCACGGGCAGCAACGGCAAGACCACGGTCACGCAGATGATCGCGGCCATCCTGCGCGCCTGGAAACCGCAGGCTACGCTGGCCACCGAAGGCAATCTCAACAACGAGATCGGCGTGCCGCTCACGCTGCTGTGCCTGCGCGGCACGCACCAGCAGGCGGTGGTCGAACTCGGCATGAACCACCCGGGGGAGATCGCCCAGCTGGCCGCCATGGCCCAGCCCACGGTGGCATTGGTCAACAACGCGCAACGCGAGCATCTGGAGTTCATGGCCAGCATCGAGGCCGTGGCGCGCGAGAACGGCTCGGTCATCGCCTCGCTCGCGGCCAGCGGCACGGCCGTGTTTCCGGCCGACGACAGCTACAGTGGTCTGTGGCACGAACTGGCGGGCCAGCGCCCGCAGCTCACCTTCGCGATCACGGCGCAGGCCGGTGCGGCCGATGTCAGCTGCGCCACGCCGCAATGGACCGGCGCGGCCTGGCAGGTGCAGGTGCGAACGCCGGCCGGGGCGCTGCACTACACCTTGCGTGTGGCCGGCCTGCACAACGTCAAGAATTCGCTGGCGGCGGCGGCCTGCGCGCTGGCTGCCGGCGTGCCCCTGTCGCACATCGCGCTGGGGCTGGAGGCCTTCGAGCCGGTCAAGGGGCGCTCGCGGGCCCTGGCCCTGCAGTTCGGCGGCCGCACCCTGACCCTGGTCGACGACAGCTACAACGCCAATCCCGATTCGGTTCGCGCGGCCATCGACGTGCTGGCCGGCCTGCCCGGCCCGCGCCTGTTGGTGCTGGGCGACATGGGCGAGGTGGGCAGCGAAGGCCCGCGCTTCCATGCCGAAGTCGGCGCCTATGCCCACGAGCGCGGCATCGAGCAGCTCTACGCGCTGGGCGAGCAGACGGCACAGAGCGTGGCGCATTTCAAGGGCGGCCGCCATTTCGATGACGTCGAAGCCTTGAACGCCGCTGTGCTGCAGGCCCTGCCCGCGCTGGCGAGTGTGGTGGTCAAGGGCTCGCGTTTCATGCGCATGGAGCGGGTGGTGCAGGCTGTCAGCGCGCACGCCGAACAGAACAAGGAAGAACATCATGCTGCTTAGCCTGGCCCAGTGGCTCCAGTCCATCTCGCCCGAATTCGGTTACTTCCGGGTCTTCCAGTACCTGACCTTCCGCGCCGTCATGGCCGCGCTCACCGCCTTGCTGATCGGCCTGATCGCCGGGCCTTACGTGATCCGCCGCCTGACCGCGCTCAAGATCGGCCAGCCGGTGCGCGGCTACGGCATGGAAACCCATCTGGCCAAGAGCGGCACGCCCACCATGGGTGGCGTGCTGATCCTGATGGCCATCGGCATCTCGACCCTGCTGTGGTTCGACCTGTCCAACCGCTTCGTCTGGATCGTGTTGCTGGTCACGCTGGGCTTCGGGGCGATCGGCTGGGTGGACGACTGGCGCAAGGTGGTCAACAAGGACCCCGAGGGCATGCGTTCGCGCGAAAAGTATTTCTGGCAGTCGGTGATCGGTCTGATCGCCGCCTTCTACCTCGTCTTCGCGATTTCGGGCAGCAGCAACCAGGGCGTTTGGGAGTTATTCGTCACCTGGGTTCGTTCGGGGTTCTCGGTCGATCTGCCGGCGAAAGCCGGCCTGCTGCTTCCTTTCTTCAAGGAGGTCAGCTACCCGCTGGGCGTGATCGGTTTCGTCGTGCTGACCTACCTGGTCATCGTCGGGGCCAGCAATGCGGTGAACCTGACCGACGGCCTGGACGGCCTGGCCATCATGCCGGTCGTCATGGTGGGCTCGGCCCTGGGCGTCTTCGCCTATGTCACGGGCAGCGCCGTCTATTCCAAGTACCTGTTCTTCCCGCACATTCCCGGCTCGGGCGAGCTGCTGATCTTCTGTGCCGCCATGGCCGGCGCCGGCCTGGCCTTCCTGTGGTTCAACGCGCACCCGGCCCAGGTCTTCATGGGTGACGTCGGCGCGCTGGCCCTGGGCGGTGCCCTGGGCACCATCGCCGTGATCGTGCGCCAGGAAATCGTGCTGGCCATCATGGGCGGCATCTTCGTGGTCGAGGCCCTGTCGGTGATGCTGCAGGTCACGTACTTCAAGTACACCAAACGCAAATACGGCGAGGGCCGGCGCATCCTGAAGATGGCGCCGCTGCACCACCACTTCGAGAAGAGCGGCTGGAAAGAGACCCAGGTGGTCGTGCGCTTCTGGATCATCACCATGCTGCTGTGCCTGGTGGGCCTGTCGACCTTGAAACTGCGATGAACGAGAACGAACCCCTTCCCCCCGGCCACACGCCCGCACCGGCCCCGGATCCGGTGTTGCCGCCGTACGCGCCACCGGTGCCGGCGGCCGATGCCCTGCCGGAGCTGCCGCAGGATGCCGCTGCGCCGCAGTCTGAGCCCTCTGCGGCGCCCGTGACCCCGGCGACCAAGGGCGCGCCCCGGCCCCTGCCCGAGACCCTGACGGCCGCACAGGATGCTAAGGCTTTCGTGGCCCAGCTCTTTGCCGATGCCGCGCCGGTGGAGCCCGCCGCCACGACCGAGCCCCCGCCCGACCTGAGCGCAGCGAACGAGGCCGTGGAGCCGCCCGTGGAGCCCGTTGAGGAGGCGGTCGCCGCAACGCCTGTGTCCCTGCTGCAGGGCCAGCAGGTGCTCATCCTGGGCCTGGGCGCGTCGGGCCTGTCCATGGCGCGCTGGTGCGCGCGCCAGGGCGCGCAGGTGACCGTGGCCGACACCCGCGATACGCCGCCGCAACTGGCCGCTTTGCAGGCCGAGCTGCCGCAGGTGGTTTTCCGCGCCGGTCCTTTTGACGCCGGTCTGGTCGAAGGCCAGGCCGTGCGAGCGGTCTTCAAGAGCCCAGGGCTCTCGCCAGCCATGGTGGCGTCGGTCTGGCAGGCGGCCCAGGCCATGGGCCTGTGGCTGGGCGGCGAACTCGACCTCTTCGCCCGCGCCCTGCGCGAGCTCCAGGCCGAACGGGCGTATGCCCCCAAGGTGCTGGCGATCACGGGCACCAATGGCAAGACGACCACCACGGCACTCACCGGCCAATTGGTGGCCGAGGCGGGCAAGACCGTGGCGGTGGCGGGCAATATCGGCCCCAACCTGCTGGACACGCTGGCCTCGCATCTCGACGCGGGCACGCTGCCTGAGGTCTGGGTGCTGGAGCTGTCCAGCTTCCAGCTCGACAGCGTCCAGGGTTTCGAGCCCACCGCAGCCGCGGTGCTGAACCTGACACAGGACCATCTGGACTGGCACGGCAGCATGGAAGCCTACGGCGCGGCCAAGGCGCGTATTTTTGGCGAGCGGGCCCTGCTGGTGCTCAACCGCGACGATGCCGCGGTGATGGCCCTCCTGCCGGAGCCGTTGCGCGTGAAGCTGCAGAAGCCGCAGTACCGCCACTACGTCAGCTTCGGCCTGGAGATGCCGCAACGCCCGGGTGACTACGGCATCGAGATGGTCAACGGCATGGCCTGGCTGGTGCGCGCGCAGGAGGCCGACGAGACGCAGAAACGTAAAAAGGGTGAAGAGGAAGAGATCTTCATCCAGCGCCTGATGCCGGCCGATGCGCTGCGCATCCGTGGCCGCCACAACGCCACCAACGCACTGGCGGCGCTGGCCCTGGCCCAGGCCGCAGGCTGCGCGCTCGGCCCCATGCTCTACGGCCTGCGCGAGTACCGCGGCGAGCCGCACCGGGTGGAGCCGGTGGCCATCGTGAACGAGGTCGAGTATTTCGATGACAGCAAGGGCACCAATGTCGGCGCCACGGTGGCGGCCCTGACCGGCCTGGGGACCGAACGGCGCATCGCGGTCATCCTTGGCGGGGACGGCAAGGGCCAGGATTTTTCGCCGCTGTTTGCGCCGGTGCAGCGTTATGCGCGTGCGGTCGTGCTGATCGGGCGCGATGCGCCGGCCATCCGCCTGGCGGTGCAGGGCACAGGCGTGCCCCTGCTGGACGCAGGCAGCCTGCCGGAGGCCGTGGCCCTGGCCCGCGCGCAGGCGCAGGCGGGGGATGCAGTGCTTCTGTCGCCGGCGTGTGCCAGCTTCGACATGTTCAAGGACTACGCGCACCGCGCCAGCGTCTTTGTCGAAGCGGTGCAGGCCCTGTCGAACGAGGGGGGGCTGGCATGACGGTATTGGCGCAACGCATTCGTGGCTGGTTCGGCGGCGCGCCGGCCAGCGATGCGCTGCCCGTGCGCCTGGGGCCGCAGGGCTACAGCCGCAGCTGCAGCCAGCCGGTGCGCCTGTCCGATTTCGACCATGCCCTGGTCTGGGTGGTGGTTGCCCTGCTGGCCTGGGGGCTGGTGATGGTGTATTCGGCCTCCATTGCCTTGCCTGACAACCCCAAGTTCGGGCGTTATGCCCACACGCACTTCCTGACACGCCACCTGCTGTCGCTGGTGGTGGCTTTTGTGGCGGCGCTGATCGCCTTCCAGATTCCCATGGCCAAGTGGGAGAAGCTGGCGCCCTGGCTGCTGGTGGCCGCGCTGGTGCTGCTGGTGGCGGTGCTGATCCCCGGTATCGGCAAGGGCGTGAACGGCGCGCGTCGCTGGATCGCGCTGGGCATTACCAACTTCCAGCCCTCGGAGCTGGCCAAGCTGGCGGTGCTGCTGTATGCGGCTGATTACATGGTGCGCAAGATGGACGTGAAGGAGCATTTCTTCCGCGCCGTGGCACCCATGGGCGCGGCGGTGGCCATCATCGGCCTGTTGCTGCTGGCCGAGCCCGACATGGGTGCCTTCCTGGTGATCGCCGTGATCGCCATGGGCATCCTGTTCCTGGGCGGTGTGAACGCGCGCATGTTCTTCCTGATCGCCGCCATCCTGCTGGTGGCCTTCGTGCTGATGATCGCGCTGAGCGAGTGGCGGCGCGAACGCATCTTTGCCTACCTCGATCCCTGGGACGAGCGCCATACCCTGGGCAAGGGTTACCAGCTCTCGCATTCGCTGATCGCCTTCGGGCGTGGTCAGATCTTCGGCGTGGGCCTGGGCGGCAGCGTGGAGAAGCTGCATTGGCTGCCCGAGGCGCACACCGACTTCCTGCTGGCTGTGATCGGCGAGGAGTTCGGCCTGCTGGGTGTGCTGACCATCATCACCCTGTTCTTCTGGCTCACGCGGCGCGTCATGCACATCGGACGCCAGGCCATCGCGTTGGACCGTGTCTTCGCCGGTCTGGTTGCGCAGGGCGTGGGCGTGTGGATCGGCTTCCAGGCCTTCATCAACATGGGCGTGAACCTCGGCGCCCTGCCGACCAAGGGCCTGACCTTGCCTTTCATGAGTTATGGGGGGTCAGCGATCCTGATGAATCTCGTCGCTGTCGCCATTGTTCTCAGGATTGACTACGAAAACAGACAACTCATGCACGGAGGTCGGTCATGACCGAACGCTGCGCATTGGTGATGGCTGGCGGCACGGGAGGGCATATCTTCCCGGGCTTGGCCGTGGCCGACGCCCTGCGTGAGCGCGGCTGGCGCGTGCACTGGCTGGGTAACCAGAGCGGCATGGAAGGCCGGCTGGTACCGCCGCGCGGCTTCGCCTTCGAGTCCATCGACTTCGGCGGTGTGCGTGGCAAGGGGCCGCTCACGCTGGCCTTGTTGCCGCTGCGCCTGCTCAAGGCCTTCTGGCAGAGCATCCAGGTGGTGCGCCGTGTGCAACCCGATGTGATCATCGGCCTGGGCGGCTACATCACCTTCCCGGCCGGCATGATGGGCGTGCTCCTGGGCAAGCCCCTGGTGCTGCACGAACAGAATTCGGTGGCCGGCCTGGCCAACAAGGTGCTGGCGGGTGTAGCCGACCGTGTGTACACCGCCTTCCCCGGCGCGATCAAGCAGGGGCTGTGGGTGGGCAACCCCTTGCGGGCCGCCTTCCTGCAGCAGCCGAAGCCGGCCCAGCGTTTTGCCGGCCGCAGCGGGCCGCTGCACCTGCTGGTGGTCGGCGGCAGCCTGGGTGCGAAGGCCCTGAACGAGGTGGTGCCGCGCGCGCTCGCCCTGATTCCGGCCGGGCAGCGCCCGCGGGTCATCCACCAGAGCGGTGCGACGCAGATCGATGCGCTGCGCGCCAACTACGCCGCTGCCGGCGTACAGGCCGAGCTCACGCCCTTCATCGAGGACACGGCGCAGGCGTTTGCCGCGGCCGATCTTGTGCTCTGCCGTGCCGGGGCCAGCACCGTGACCGAAATTGCCGCCATAGGGGCCGCCGCGGTGTTTGTGCCTTTTCCGGCGGCGGTGGACGACCACCAGACGCGCAATGCGCGTTTCCTGGTGGACCAGGGCGCGGGACTGCTGCTGCCCCAGCAAGAGATGACCCCTGAACGACTGGCCGATCTGCTGCAGAACCTCGATCGCGGCACGTTGCTGCGCTGGGCCGAGCAGGCACAGGGCCAGGCCCAGACCGAGGCCACCGCACAGGTGGTCGCCGCCTGCGAGGAGCTGGCACGATGAAACACGCGATCAAGAAAATCCATTTTGTGGGCTTGGGCGGTGCCGGCATGTCCGGCATTGCCGAAGTGCTGCACAACCTGGGTTACGGCATCTCCGGCTCGGACCTGAGCGACAGCGCCACGCTGCGTCGTCTGGCGGCACTGGGCATCCGCACCTGTGTGGGCCATGCGGGCAGCCACATCGAAGGGGCTGACGCCGTGGTGACTTCCACCGCAGTGAAGCCCGACAACCCCGAGGTGCTGGCCGCGCGCGACAAGAAGATACCCGTGGTGCCGCGCGCCGTGATGCTGGCCGAACTGATGCGCCTGAAGCAGGGCATCGCGATTGCAGGAACGCACGGCAAGACCACCACCACCAGCCTGGTGGCCAGCGTGCTGGCCGAGGCCGGGCTGGACCCGACCTTCGTGATCGGCGGGCGCCTCAACAGCGCCAACGCCAATGCGCGTCTGGGCAGCGGTGACTACATCGTGGTCGAAGCCGACGAGAGCGATGCCTCCTTCCTGAATCTGCTGCCGGTGATGGCTGTCGTGACCAATATCGATGCCGACCACATGGAAACCTACGGGCATGACTTCGGCAATCTCAAGAAGGCCTTTGTCGATTTCCTGCACCGCATGCCTTTCTACGGCACGGCCATCCTGTGCACGGACGACGCCGCGGTGCGCGAGATCGTGCCCGAGGTGAACTGCCCCATCACCAGCTACGGTTTCAACGAGGGCGCGCAGGTGCGCGCTGTGAACGTGCGCGCCGTGGCTGGGCAGATGCACTTCACCGTGCAGCGGCGCAATGGCGTGGTACTGCCCGACCTGGACGTGGTGCTCAACCTGCCGGGCCGCCACAACGTGCTCAACGCCCTGTCGGCGATCGCCGTGGCGGCCGAGCTCGATGTGCCCGACGCCGCGCTGCTCAAGGCCCTGGCCGAGTTCAAGGGCGTAGGCCGGCGTTTCCAGCGTTATGGCGAGGTACCAGCCAAAGACGGCGGCACGTTCACGCTGATCGACGACTACGGGCACCACCCGGTGGAGATGGCGGCCACGCTGGCCGCGGCGCGCGGCGCCTTCCCCGGGCGGCGCCTGGTGCTGTCCTTCCAGCCGCACCGCTACACGCGCACGCGCGACTGTTTCGAGGATTTCGTCAAGGTCATCGCCGACGCCGACGCCGTGCTGCTGGCCGAGGTCTACGCCGCGGGTGAAGCGCCGATCGTGGCGGCCGATGGCCGCAGCCTGGCGCGCGCGCTGCGGGTGGCCGGCAAGCTGGAGCCGGTGTTCGTGGACGAGATCGCGGCCATGCCGCAGGCGATCGTGGACAACGCACGCGATGGCGACGTCGTCATGTGCATGGGGGCGGGCTCCATCGGTGGGGTGCCGGCCAAGGTGGTGGAGCAGCAAGGCTCCGTGAAGAAATGAAAGAGGACAGTGTGAACCTAGGCAAAGTTGCCGTGCTCATGGGGGGTGCATCCGCCGAGCGCGACATCTCCATCATGTCGGGCACCGGGGTGCTCCAGGCGCTGCAGTCGCGCGGCGTGGATGCGCACGCCTTTGACCCGGCGCAGCGTGATCTTTCGGAACTCAAGCGCGAGGGTTTTGCCCGTTGTTTCATCGCGCTGCACGGCCGTTTCGGCGAGGATGGCACGGTGCAGGGCGCCCTCGAACTGCTGGGCATTCCCTACACGGGGTCTGGCGTGATGGCGTCAAGCATCGCGATCGACAAGGTCATGACGAAACGCATCTGGCTGGCCGAGGGCCTGCCCACGCCGCAGTGGCGCAAGGTGGCCAGCGCCGAGGCCGCGCGTGCCGCCTTCTCCGCGCTGGGCGCACCCATGATCATCAAGCCGGCGCGCGAGGGCTCCTCCATCGGTCTGAGCAAGGTGATGACGGCCGACGCGTGCGATGCTGCTTACGCCAAGGCAGCGCAGGTCGACGAGCAGGTGCTGTGCGAGCAGTTCATCAGCGGCGAGGAGGTCACGGTGCCCGTGCTGGGCAGCGGGGCGCAGGCGCGTGCGCTGCCCGTGATCCGCATCGTGGCGCCCGACGGCAACTACGACTACCAGAACAAGTATTTCACCGACGAGGTGAAGTACCTGGTGCCCTGTGGCCTGCCCACGGGCGAGGAAGAGCAGATCCAGCAGATCGTGCTGCGGGCTTACCAGGTGCTGGGCTGCCGCGGCTGGGCCCGCGCCGACGTGATGATCGATGCGCGCACGCGCAAGCCCTATCTGCTGGAGATCAACACCTCGCCCGGCATGACCGGGCATTCGCTGGTGCCCATGTCGGCCAAGGCCGCGGGTATCAGCTACGAAGACCTGTGCGTCTTGCTGCTGCAGGCAGCCACGCTCGAGCATGGAGGCGTGCACGCATGAGCTCCAGCCTGCCCGTTCCCTTCGACGTCAAGCTCATGAACCTGACAGCCAATCTGCTGCTGCTCGGTTTCCTGCTGCTGGCGCTGGGTACGGGCGGGCGCTGGCTCATGCAGCACCCGGTGTTCGCGATCCGCGGCCTGACGGTGCTGGGCGACATCAGCCACACCAGCGCGCTGACGCTGCGCGCGCACGTGGGGCCGCAGCTCAAGGGCACCTTCCTGACGGTGGACCTGAACGCCGTGCGCCTGGCTTTCGAGTCCGTGCCCTGGGTGCGGCGTGCCGTGGTGCAGCGCGAGTTCCCCAGCCGCCTGCGGGTGGTCCTGCAGGAGCACCAGGCCGTGGCCTATTGGGGCGAGGAGGGCGAGTCCACCCTGGTCAACAGCCACGGCGAAGTCTTCGAGGCCAACCTCGGCGAGATCGAGCAGGACCAATTGCCGCGGCTGGGCGGTCCGGTCGAGCAGTCGGCGCAGGTGCTGTCCATGTACCGCGAGCTCTTGCCCCTGTTCGACGCGCTGGACCTGCCCATCGAGCAGCTGACCCTCAGTGGGCGCGGCAACTGGCGCGCACAGCTGGCCAGCGGGGCCAGCCTGGAACTGGGCAGCGGCGGTGTGTCGGAGGTGACGGCGCGCGCGCGGCAGTTCCTGGGCACGGTGGCACAGGTCGCCGCGCACCACGGCCGCAAGCTCGACGCGCTGGAAGGCGCCGACCTGCGCTACGCCCAGGGTTATGCCCTGCGCCTGCGCGGCGTGAGCACGGTGACGACGCAGGATTCCGCCAGGAAAAACTAGGAAAAAAGCAGGACCATCGACATGGCAAAAGAGTACAAGGATCTGGTCGTCGGCCTCGACATCGGCACCGCCAAGGTGATGGTGGTGGTGGCCGAGGTGCTGCCCGGCGGGGAGCTCAAGCTGGCCGGTCTGGGCGTGGCGCCCAGCAACGGCCTCAAACGCGGCGTGGTGGTGAACATCGACGCCACGGTGCACAGCATCCAGCAGGCGCTGAAAGAGGCCGAGTTCATGGCCGACTGCAAGATCACGCGGGTCTACACCGGCATCACGGGCAGCCACATCCGCGGCATCAACTCCAGCGGCATGGTGGCGGTGAAGGACCGCGAGGTCAACGCCGCCGACGTGGCGCGTGTGGTGGAGACCGCCAAGGCCATCAACATCTCCTCCGACCAGCGCCTGCTGCTGGTCGAGCCGCAGGAATTCATCATCGACGGCCAGGACGTGCGCGAGCCCATCGGCATGAGCGGCATCCGGCTGGAAGCCAAGGTGCACATCGTGACCGGCGCGCAAAGTGCGGCCGAGAACATCATCAAGTGCGTGCGCCGCTGCGGCCTGGAGGTCGAGCAGCTCATGCTCAACCCCCTGGCCTCCAGCCTCTCGGTGCTGACGGACGACGAGAAGGAACTGGGCGTGGCCTGCGTGGACATCGGCGCCGGCACCACCGACGTGGCGGTGTTCACGGGCGGCGCCATCCGCTACACCTCGGTGATTCCGATTGCGGGCGACCTGATCACCAGCGACATCGCCATGGCCCTGCGTACGCCGACCAAGGACGCGGAGGACATCAAGGTCGAGAGCGGTTACGCCAAGCAGTTGCTCGCCGATCCGGACATCCAGGTCGAAGTGCCGGGCCTGGGTGACCGCGGCCCGCGCATGCTCAGCCGCCAGGCACTGGCCGGCGTGATCGAGCCGCGCATCGAGGAAATCTTCTCCCTCGTGCAGCAGGTGCTGCGCGATTCGGGCTGCGAGGAAGTGCTGTCCTCGGGCATTGTGCTCACCGGCGGCAGTTCCATCATGCCTGGCATGGTGGAACTGGGCGAAGACATCTTCCTCAAGCCGGTGCGCCGCGGTGTGCCGAAGTACAGCGGGGCGCTGTCCGACATGGTGGGCCAGCCGCGCGCGGCCACCGTGATGGGGCTGCTCGAAGAGGCGCGCCTGGCGCGCCTGCGCGGCTACAAGGTGGCACAGAAACACGGCTCCATGAAAAACGCCGTGGGGCGCGTCAAGGACTGGTTCATCGGGAATTTCTGATCATGAAACACCGGATCTGGCTGGCCCGAGGCAGCCCCCACAACAGACGACGGTGCACCGACCCGCCCCGAGGGGAGTCACCATGAAACACCCGATCACACGTATCAAGGCAACTGGACATTTAAGGAGAACAGCATGAGCATCGAAATGATTGAAGACGCAGCCTTCAACCTGGGCACCCAGATCAAGGTCATCGGCGTGGGCGGTGGCGGTGGCAACGCCGTCGAGCACATGATCGAGCGCGAGGTGCAGGGCGTGGAGTTCATCTGCGCCAACACCGACGCGCAGGCCCTGAGCCGCAGCAGCGCGCATAAGGTCATCCAGCTGGGGGGCAGCGGCCTGGGCGCAGGGAGCAAACCCGAGAAGGGCCGTGACGCCGCAGAACTGGCCGTGGAAGACATCCAGAACGCCATCGCCGGTGCGCACATGCTCTTCATCACCGCCGGCATGGGCGGGGGCACCGGCACCGGTGCCGCCCCCGTGATCGCGCGCGTGGCCAAGCAGATGGGCATCCTGACCGTGGGCGTGGTGACCAAGCCCTTCGACTGGGAAGGTGGGCGCCGCATGACCAACGCCGACGCCGGCCTGACCGAGCTGGAAGCCAATGTCGACTCGCTGATTGTGGTGCTCAACGAGAAGTTGCAGGAGGTGCTGGGTGACGACATCACGCAGGACGAGGCCTTCGCGCACGCCAACGACGTGCTGAAGAACGCCGTGGGCGGCATCGCCGAGATCATCAATGTGCCCGGCCACGTGAACGTGGACTTCGAGGACGTGCGCACCGTGATGGGCGAGCCCGGCAAGGCCATGATGGGCACGGCCGCGGCCAACGGCCCGGACCGTGCGCGCATCGCCGCCGAGCAGGCCGTGGCCTGCCCGCTGCTCGAAGGCATCGACCTGTCGGGCGCCAAGGGCGTGCTGGTGCTCATCACGGCAGCCAAGGGCAGCCTGAAGCTGTCCGAGTCCAAGCTGGCGATGAACACCATCCGCGCCTACGCCTCGCCCGACGCGCACGTGATCTACGGCACCGCCTACGACGACAGCCTGGCCGACCAGATCCGCGTCACCGTGGTGGCCACCGGCCTGTCGCGCCAGGGCGTGCGCCGCACGGCGCCTCCGCTGCAGGTGCTGACCACCACGCTGCGCACCGGTACCGACAACGTGCCCTTCCAGGTCCCCACGCTGAACAACGCTGTGGCCCCGGGCGCGCTGCCGGGCACAGGCGCGCAGATGCCTGGCGTGGCCCAGCCCGACTACAACGCCATGGCCACGCCCAGCGTCTGGCGCACCCGCGACCGTACCCAGGCCGCAGCCAAGGTCGATGCGCTGTCCTCGGGCGGCATGGATGACTTCGAGATCCCGGCCTTTTTGCGCAAGCAGGCCGACTGAGTGAGGTGAGATGCGCCCCGCGGGCTGCAGCGGGGCGCCACTTGGTCTAGGATGGACCGCCTTGCTCTGTCCGATACCCGGCGCATCGTCGGACGGTTGGGCTGTCGATCCCCAGGAGTGCACCATGAAAACGCAACGACCCTTCCTCGCACTGGCTTCGGGCCTGGCCCTGCTGCTCACGGCCTGCGCCCTGCCCACGGCCCCCTTGCCCCAGGACACGGTGTATGCCGTAACCCGCCAGAACGAACTGATCCGCTTCAAGGCCGACCGGCCGCAGCAGCTGCTCGACCGTCGCGCGCTCAGCGGCCTGGTGCCGGGTGACAGCCTGCGCGGCATCGATTACCGCGTAGCCCGCGGTGTGCTGTTCGCCGTAGCCGACAGCGGCCGGCTGTACACCGTGGACATGGCGCAGGCCCGGCTGGTGCCCGTGGCAGCGGCCGCACCCCAGCCCTGGCCCGTGAACGGGCAGGTCACCGGTTTCGACTTCAATCCCACGGTGGACCGGATCCGCGTGGTGAGCAGCAGTGCGCAGAACCTGCGTCTGCACCCCGAAACGAATGCCGTGGTGGACGGTGATGCGGCCCAGCCCGGTGTGCAACTGGACGGCGCCTTGCGTTTTGTGGCTGGCGATCGCCATGCGGGCCGTACGCCCGACATCGCGGGTGTGGCCTACACCTACAACCAGAAGAACGAGAAGATCACCACCAACTACGCGATCGACCGCGCGCTGGGCGCGCTGCTCATGCAGGGTTCGGCCGAGGGCGTCGAGCCGGTAGTCTCGCCCAACACGGGCCAGCTGCGCACCGTGGGCCTGCTGGGCACCGGCCCGCTGGCCGAGGCGCACTTCGATATTTCGGACGTCGCCAACACGGCCCTGATGGCGGCCCGACCTACGGGCCAGACGCAGACCCGCCTGTACCGGCTGGACCTGGCCAGCGGGCGTGCCACCGAGATCGGGCTGATCGGCCAGGGCGCGGCCCTGGCGGGTCTGGCCATCGAGCCCTGAAGCCGTGACGCCTCGCCTCTATCCCCTGTTGATGCTGGCCTGGGCGCTGGCCTGCCCCGTCCAGGCCGGCACGCTGGTGGTGGAGGTGCGCGACGGCGCCTCTCGTCCCTTGCCCGAGGCGGTGGTGTTCCTGGAGTCGGCGCAGGCGCGCCGCCAAGTACGCCCGCTGGACAAGGCAGAGATGGGGCAGGCCGGCAAGCAGTTCGTGCCGCAGGTGCTGGTGGTGACGACGGGCACCGCAGTGGACTTTCCCAACCGCGATACGGTGCGGCACCACGTCTATTCCTTTTCACCGGTCAAGAAGTTCGAACTCAAGCTCTACATCGGCACCCCGACCCAGCCGGTGCTGTTCGACCAGCCCGGCATCGCCGTGCTCGGCTGCAACATTCATGACCAGATGGTGGGCTGGATCGTGATCGTCGACACGCCCTACTTTGGCCGCACGGCAGAACAGGGCCAACTCGTGCTCGACAAGCTGCCGCCCGGCAACTACCGCCTGCGGACCTGGCATCCTGGCCTGCCCGTGGGTGCACCGGCGCTGGACCAGGCCGTGAGCGTGCCGGCCGATGGCCAGCTGAGCGTGACTGTGCGTTTAACGGGTGTGTCGCCATGAGTTTCACGTTCGACCGGCGCAGCCTCATCACCCGGCTGGTCGGCCTGTCCCTGCTGCTGCTGCTGTTCGTGCAGCTCGTCGGGTTTTTCGTGGTGCGTGACAGCATCGCGCGCAACGCCCGCATGCAGATCGCGCGCGAATTCGACACCGGTGAAAAAGTCTGGCTGCGCCTGCTCGACCAGAACGCCGAGAAACTGCGCCAGAGTGGCGCGCTGCTGGCGGCCGACTACGGTTTCCGCTCGGCGGTCAGCTCGGACGACCTGGAGACCATCGCCTCGGCGCTGGAGAATCACGGGCAACGCATAGGCGCGGCCATGACGGCGCTGCTCGACACCGGGCTGAAGGTGCGCGCGGTCAGCGCGGACACCCCCGGCACCAACCTGTCCGACATCCTGGGCCGCTTGGCCCCGGCCCTGGCCGAACCCTCACAGGGCGGGCGCATCGTGGTGGTGGAGGGACAACCCTACCAGCTGGTCATGGTGCCCATGCGCGCACCGCTGGTGGTGGGCTGGGTGCTGATGGGTTTCCCCGTGGGGGCGCCGCTGGCCGAGGAGATGCAAAGCCTGCTCGGGGTGCAACTGGTGCTGCAGGTGCGGCGGGTCGATGGCAGCCTGGCCGCACCGGTCAGCACCCTGCCGGCACAGGCGCTGCCGATGCTGCAGGGCATGCAGGGCGAGGTGCGCGAACTGGAAGTGGGCGGCTCAACCCTGCTGGTGCGCGAGATCCGGCTCGACGCCGTCGGCGGCGAGACCCGGGTTCTGCTGCTGCGCTCCATGGACGACGTGGTGGCGCCCTACCGCAACCTGCAGCTCCTGCTGGCCGTCATCACGGCGGGCGGTGTACTGCTGTTTGCCTTGGGCAGCGGCCTGATGGCACGGCGCCTGACCACGCCCTTGCGCTCCCTGCTGGTGGCCACGCAGCGACTTTCGCGCGGGGACTACAGCGTGCCGCTGGAAGACGTCGAGCGGCGCGACGAGATCGGCAAGCTCGCGCAATCCTTCGACCGCATGCGCGTGGACATCGCGGCGCAGCAGGCCGAGATCCGCCACCTGGCCTACTGGGACCGCTTGACCGGCCTGCCCAACCGGGAGAACTTCCGCGAATCGGTGCAGCAGGCCATCAGCAGCAGCGCGCCCGGGGGCGAACTGGCCATCATCACCCTGGACCTGGACCGTTTCAAGCACGTCAACGATGTGCTGGGTTACGCCTTCGGCGACCAGTTGCTCAAGACCGTGGCCGGCAAGCTGGCCGATGTGCTGGGCGACGCGTCGGGGGTGGTGGCGCGCCTGGGCGGCAATGAGTTCGCCCTCTTGCTGGAGCCGGGCAACCCGGCGCAGGCGGTGGAGCTGGCGGATCGGGTGGCGCGCAGCCTGGAAGTACCGCTGGCCCTGGCCGAGCAGACCGTGGACCTGAGCGCGGGCATCGGTATCGCCTGCTGGCCCGCGGATGCGCAGGATGTCGACACCCTGCTGAGCCGCTCCGAGATCGCCATGTACGTGGCCAAGCGCAAGCTCGAAGGACCGCTGCGTTATGACCCTGCCTACGATTCCGCCAGCACGCAGACGCTGTCGCTGCTGACCGAGTTGCGCCGCGCCGTGGACCAGGGCGAATTGCGCCTGTTCCTGCAGCCCAAGGTGACGCTGGCCGACGGTGGCACGCATGCGGCCGAGGCCCTGGTGCGCTGGGAGCACCCGCAGCGCGGCCTGGTGCCGCCCATGCAGTTCATCCCCTTCGCCGAGCAGACCGGCTACATCCGCCAGCTCACGCTGTGGATGTTCGAGGAAACTGCGCGTCTGCTGGCCACGCCGGCCGCGGCCGGCCTGCGCGTCTCGGTTAACCTGTCCACGCGCGACCTGCTGGACCTCGAACTCAGCGCCCGCCTGGGCCGCCTGCTGGAGGCGCACGGTGTGCCGGCTTCGGCCTTCTGCCTGGAGATCACCGAGAGCGCCATCATGGACGACCCGCAACGCGCCGAGGCCATGCTCAACCGCCTGTCCGAGCAGGGATTCAAATTGTCTATCGACGACTTTGGCACAGGCTATTCCTCCCTGGCCTACCTCAAGCGCCTGCCGGTGGACGAGCTCAAGATCGACAAGTCCTTCGTCATGGGCATGGAGACCGACGCGGACGACGCCATCATCGTGCGTTCCACCATCGACCTGGCCCACAACCTGGGCCTGAGCGTGGTGGCCGAGGGGGTGGAGACCGCCGCCATCCTGGAGCGCCTGCGCGGCCTGGGCTGCGACGAGGTGCAGGGTTATCACATCAGCCGTCCGATGCCCGCACCGGCCTTCATGGCATGGCTGGGAAAGTAGAATCGTGCCCATGCTGCAGCAACGTACCCTCAAGTCCCTGACCCGTGCCGTGGGCGTGGGCCTGCACAGCGGCCAGCGTGTGGAAATCACGCTGCGTCCCGCGCAGGTCGACACCGGCATCGTGTTCCGGCGGGTGGACCTGCCGCAGCCGGTGGACATCCCGATGTCGGCCATGGCGGTCACCGATACGCGCCTGGCCTCCACCCTGTCCAATGGTGACGCCAAGGTGCACACCGTGGAGCACCTGATGTCGGCCTGTGCCGGCCTGGGGCTGGACAACCTCTATGTGGACATCACGGCGGAAGAGGTGCCCATCCTCGACGGCTCGGCCGCTTCCTTTGTTTTCCTGCTGCAGAGCGCCGGCATCGAACTGCAGAACGCCCCGCGCCGTTTCATCCGTATCACCAAGCCCATCGAAGTACGCGAGGGCGCAGGTGCCGGCCAGAAGTGGGCGCGCCTGGACCCGTACCACGGCTACAAGCTCAGCTTCGAGATCGACTTCGACCACCCGGCGGTGGACTCCACCGGCCAGCGTGTCGAATTCGACATGAGCGTGCACAACTACTCGCGCGACATCGCGCGCGCGCGCACCTTCGGTTTCACCAAGGACGTGGAGATGATGCGTGCCAACGGCCTGGCGCTGGGCGGCGGGCTGGACAACGCCATCGTGATGGACGACTACAAGGTGCTCAATGCGGGCGGCCTGCGTTACGACGACGAGTTCGTCAAGCACAAGATCCTGGACGCGATGGGCGATCTCTACATCCTGGGCAAGCCGCTGCTGGCCGCGTACAGCGCCTTCCGTTCCGGCCACGCCATGAACAACAAGCTGCTGCGTGAACTGCTGCAGCGCACCGACGCCTGGGAAACGGTCACCTTCGACAACGAAAAGCTCGCCCCCAAGGGTTTCGCGCAACCAGCGCGGGCCTGGTGAGCATCGGGGTCACGCGATGCTGCTGTTGCGCTGGCTCATCCTCCTGACGCTGATCGGCGCAGCCGTCTGTTTTGCCTTCTACGCCGGTACCGGCCAGGTGCGCTACAAACGCTGGGGCCTCGTCACGCTGAAGTGGACACTCATCGCCGCCTTCGGCTTCTTCGCGGTCCTCATCCTGCAGCGGATCGCCTAGGCTCTCGCCTAGGTGCCACGGCGCCGCACCGTGGAAAACGGGTCGGCCTCCCCTTTCTTTTTCGGTGGCTCGTCACGCGTCTTGACGGCATCGAGTTCGCTGAACGCAGAAGGCATCTGGCTGTCCTGGAAGGCCACCGAGTCCTCCCACATGGCCCAGTCAGACTCCTGGTTGCCCTCGCTCACCTCGGGCAGGGGCGGCGGGACCGGCGGCAGGCCGCTGCGGGACGACGCGCCGGGCGCTGCCGCGGGCCGGGACGGGGACGCCGTGGCCGGCCGGGCGGGCTTGGCCGGGCTGGAGGGCTTGGGTGCGGATTTGAAAAATTTCAGCATGCGGGCGTCCTGGGGCTGTACGCTTGGGATGATCACAATTTAGCGTGCGTAACGGTTTGTGACAAGTCGGTGGCGCACATCCCCGTGAAGGAATGCCATGAAAGCCCCATTTCTGCCGAATCTGCGGTGCATGCTGCTGGTGGTCCTGGGGCTGCTCGCAGGCACGGTCGCCGCGCAGGACGGGACCTGGCGCCAACGCCAGCAGGCGCGCGCCGCGCCCGAAGTTCAGTCGCCCGCAGCGATCACCGCCCCGGGCGACTACCGCTACAGCCTGGAGCACGGCGGGCGCACGCGCCTGTACAGCGTGCACGTGCCGCCCGGCTATCGCAGCGACACCCCAGCGCCCCTGCTGCTCTCCCTGCATGGCGGGGGCGGCAGCATGGACTACATGGCCCGCGACGAGAACTACGGCCAGCTCAGCCATGCGGCACGCGAAGGCCAGGTGCTGGTCTTCCCCAACGGCATCAGCCGCTTTCGCAATGGCATGCTGGCGACCTGGAACGCTGGCGCCTGCTGCGGCGCGGCGCGTGACGAGGGTGTGGACGACGTCGGCTTCATCCGTGTCGTGCTCGAACGCGTCATGGGTCAGCTCAACATCGACCGCGAGCGCGTCTATGCCACGGGCATGTCCAACGGCGCCATGATGGCCTACCGCCTGGCCTGCGAGTTGCCCGGGCTGATCCGCGCTGTGGCGGCGGTGGCCGGTACCGACAACACGCTCAGCTGCACCCCGGCGCAGCCGGTGTCGGTGCTGCACATCCATGCGCGCAACGACACACACGTGCTTTTTGAGGGCGGCGCCGGCCCGGATTCGGTGGAGCGGGCCCTGGTGACCGACTACCGCTCGGTGCCCGCCACGGTGGCGCGCTGGGTGGAACGCAACCGCTGTCCGCGCACACCGCAGCGCGTGCTGGAAAAGGACGGGGCTTGGTGCGAGCGCTACGCGCCCTGCGCGGAGGGCACCCAGGTGCAGCTGTGCGTGACGGACACGGGCGGGCACAGCTGGCCCGGTGGTCACAAGCGCCGCGGCGAGTCGCCCACGCAGGCCGTGCGCGCCAACGAACTCATGTGGGCATTTTTCGGGAGCGTGCCGCGCTGATCAGCGGCTGCGTCCGGCCCGGTACATGCCGCTGGTGCCGCGCGTGAGCGCGGTGGCCCGGGCGATCTGGGCCTGCGAGGCGCCGGCATGGGCTTGGGTGATGGCGATGCCCAGCGCGTCGGCGGCGTCGGGGCCCGGCAGGCCCGGCAGCTTGAGCAGGCGCTTGACCATTTCCTGGACCTGGGCCTTCTGCGCGCGGCCGTGGCCCACCACCGCCTGTTTCATTTGCAGTGCGGTGTACTCGGCCACCGGCAGGTCGGCGGTCACCAGTGCCGTGACGCAGGCGCCCCGTGCCTGGCCCAGCAGCAGGGTGGATTGCGGGTTGACGTTGACGAAGACGATCTCCACCGCGGCCGACTGCGGCTGGTAACGCGCCACCACCTCGCGCAGGCCGTCGAACAGCACCTTCAGGCGCGCCGGCAACTCACCCTGGGCGATGTGCGTGGTGCTGATGGTGCCGCTGGCCACATAACTGAGCTGCTGTCCGGCCACGTCGATCACGCCGAAGCCCGTGGTGCGCAGGCCGGGGTCGATGCCGATGATTCTCACGGCAGTTCGGCACGCCAGAGGCGGCCGCTGATCACGCTTGCGCGCTCGGCCAGATAGGGCGAAGCGGGCAGCTTTTCGTAATGGCGTGGGCGCGGCAGCATGACGGCCAGGCGGGCGGCCTCGCCAGGGCTCAGGCGCGCGGCCGGCTTGCGGTAGTAGTGCTGGGCCGCCGCCTCGGCGCCGAAGACACCTTCGCCCCATTCGACATGGTTGAGGTAAAGCTCCAGGATGCGCTGTTTGCTCAGCAGCTTCTCCAGCAGGTAGGCCAGCACCAGCTCCTGGCCCTTGCGCAGCAGCGTGCGTTCGCCCGAGAGCAGCAGGTTCTTGGCCAGCTGCTGCGTGATGGTGGAGCCGCCCACGATCTTGGGCGGGCGCACATTGCGCACGCCGTTCACGGCCAGCTGGGTGGCGCGTTCTTCGGCGGCGGCGTTTTTCTGCCAGGCTTTCTCCAGCGCGTCCCAGTCCACGCCTTCATGCCAGGCGAAGCTATCGTCCTCCGAGGCGATGACGGCGCGCTTGAGATGGTCGGAGATCTGCGCATAGTCCACCCACTGCTGGCGCCAGCGCAGCTGGCCTTTGTCGCCGAGGATGCGCCAGGCTTCGGAGCGCTCGAAGGTGGTGGATTGCGGATGGGTCACGGCCATCAGCGCGATGCGGGCGACGAAGAAGAGCTGCAGCGCCAGCAGGGCGACCAGCAGCAGGATGAACCAGCGCAGCACGGCTTTCATGTCAGGGCGCGCTGACGCGCGTTTCCAGGGTTTCGTTGCGCGAGAACTTGAAGCGCGAGACCACGACGATCTGGTCGGCCTCCTTGCGCATGCTCTCGGTGAAGCGACCGAAGGGCGCGGCCGCGCGGGCGATGGCTTCGGCGCGGCGGTCCAGCACGCGGTTGCCCGAGCTCTCGGCTATCTCCGTGGAGACCACCTGCCCCTGGCGGTTCACCGTCACCACCATGGTCAGTTCACCATAGAGTTTTTTGCCGCCCGAGGAGGGGAAGTTCTCGGTGCCCTTGCCTTCGATGGCACGGCGCAGGCGATCGTAATAGATGGCATAGGCCTCCTCGCGCGTGGAGGGGCCGATGTAGCGCTTGCGCGGTTTCTGGCTGTCCTGCTGGATGCGGCGTTCGATCTCGGCCAGCTGCTTGAGCAGCAGGCGGCGTTTCTGGTCTTGAGCAGCCTGCTCGTTGCTGGGTTTGACCTGCTTCGGGTCGGGCAGGGGCAGGGCGGCGAGTTGCTGGCGCACCTGGGCCAGCAGCATGGTCTGCTGCTTCTGCAGTTGCTGCAAGCGCTTGCGTGATTCTTCCTCCAGCGTGTCGCCGCTGTCCGAGAGCTGGGTGGAGGGCAGGGGGCTGGTGGCGCGGCCGCGTTCGGCCTCGCCACCGCCGGCCAGGCTGGTCTGGGCAATCGCCAGCGCCTTGTCCGGCCGTGCATTGCCGCGCGCATTGACCAGGATGACTTCCAGCGGCGTGTCGCGGAAGGTGCGCTCGATGGCCTCGGGGTCGACGAAGCGCACGGTCAGCAGCACCGCGTGCACGGCGACGGAGATGCCGAGGGCCAGTTGCAGGGTGCTGAAGTTGCGCAGCTTCACGGAGAAGGATTATCCCCCGAAGCACTCTCGGGCTCGTTGAGATCGACGGCAATCGCGATGGGGCCCGCGGCCAGGGATTCGTCCTCGTCCGTCTCTTCTGCCTCCGCGGGTGCCGCCTCGGCGTCGAGCCGCTCCAGCACCGTACCGCTGACGTCCAGCGCCACCTCGTCGATGGCGCCCAGCCTGACCAGCACGCGTGCCCCGCGTGGCAGGCCCTGCGTGCCCATCACGGGCAGCACCAGGGGCAGCGTGTCGGCGCGTGCCAGGTTGTCCTTGAACACCGTGGCCTCGATTTCGGTGATGCCCTGCTGCTGCAGGTACTTCAGCGTCCAGTAGCGCTCGATGGTGGCCTGGTAGCCGTTGTAGGTGCTGTAGGCGGCGTCAAAGCCCGAGATGATGGAGAAGAGGTCTGCATCCTTGGGTTTGAAGGGCGCGGCCAGCGCCGCCGTCTTGCCATGGCGCGCGCAGGCAATGATCTGCCACTGGTTCACCAGGTCGGTGTAACGCCGCAGCGGTGAGGTGCTCCAGGCGTAACTCTTGACGCCGATGCCGGCGTGCGGTGCTGCCTTGGTGCCCATGCGCACCTTCACGCCCGGCGCCAGGCTGGCCTGGCTGCGATAGATGGCCGGCACGCCGAGTTCGGCCAGCCACTGGCCCCAGGTGCTGTTGGCCAGGATCATGGCCTCGGCCACCATCAGGTCCAGCGGCGCGCCGCGGCTGCGCGTGCCGATCTGCACCTGCTCGTTGCCCTGTGGCTCGGCACCCTCGTTGCCCACGAGCTTGAAGGTGTAGTCCGGCCGGTTGAAAGTCTCAGGCTTGCCGCGCACGATCTCGCGCTGCGCCTTCAGGTGCCGCGCCAGGCGGTGCAGGAAGGCCAGTTCGGTGCGCAGGCCGGCGCTCAGATGCTCCGGATCGGGTGTTGCATGCCTGAAGGACAGGTCTTCCAGCCAGGCGGTGGTGACCACCCCGTCGATCTGGTCGTGGCGCAGGTTGTGCGCGATCGGCACGCGCTCCAGGCGCGTGTCGTGGCCCAGCACCTCCAGCGTGTCTTCCTGGAGGGCCACGTAGAGCGAGACGGCGGGGCAGGCGCGCCCCTCCTGCAGGGTGTAGCGCTGCACCACCTCGTCGGGCAGCATGGTGAGCTTGTAACCCGGCATGTAGACCGTGGACAGGCGGGCGCGGCTGACGTTGTCGATCGGGTCACCACGCTGTACCGCCAGCCCTGGTGCCGCAATGTGGATGCCGATGGTGACCGTGCCCGTGCCCAGGCCCTGCACCGAGAGCGCATCGTCGATCTCGGTGGTGGCCGAGTCGTCGATCGAATAAGCCTGCGCCGTGGCCAGCGGCAGGTCGTCCTTGATCTCCGGCGCCACCAGCGCCGGGAAGCCGTAGCCCTTGGGGAAGTTCTCGAACAGGAAGCGCCGCCAGTGGAACTGGTAGGGCGAGTCGATGGCGCCGGCCTTCTGCAGCAAGTCCAGCGGGGCCAGGTGGGTGGCGCGCGAGGCCTCGACCACGGCCTTGTACTCGGGCGCGTTCTTGTCGGGCTTGAACAGGATCTTGTAGAGCTGCTCGCGGATGGGCTGCGGGCACTCGCCCTGGCCCAGGGCCTGTGCCCATTCGACGATCTGCGCCTGGATCAGGCGCTTTTTCTCGATCGCCGCCAGCGCCTGCTGGATGATCTCGGCCGGCGCCTTCTTGTAGCGGCCCTTGCCGGCGCGGCGGAAGTAGTGCGGCGCCTCGTGCAGGCGCAAGAGCGTGCCGGCCTGCTGCGGCAGCGTGGGCGGGTCCTGGAAATAGACGGCGGCCAGGTCGGCAAAGCCGAAATCGTCTTCGGGCGCGAATTCCCAGGCCAGGTCCAGCTCGATGCTCTCGCTCAGGGCCTGGGCCGCACCCAGCAGCTCGGCCGGGGCGGGCTTCTCGAACTTGAGCAGCACGTTGGCGCTTTTCACCTTGACGCGTTTGCCGGACTCCAGCTCCACTTGCAGCGAAGCTTCCGCCTCGGACAGGATACGCCCGGCGAGGAACTTGCCGGCTTCATCGAACAATGCATGCATAAGCCCGATTGTCCCAGCAAATGCTCTCCGCCTCAGTCGGCCAGGTCGAGGAAAGCCAGTACCTCGTCGAGGTGGTCGGCAAATTCAGGGATGGCGTGGTTGCTGCCTTCCAGCAGGCGCCCCTGCGCACCCCGGTAGTGGGCGCTCATTTCACGCCAGTCCAGCACCTCGTCGCCCTTGGCGATCAGGGCGTAATAGCGCTCGGGCCGGCTGATGGCGGAGGTGGCCAGGGCGCGCAGTTCGTCCACATACTCGGCCCGGAAATAGAAGGTTTCCTGCGGGTCGTGCCAGCTCGCGTGTTCCCCGATGTACTTCGCCAGGTCGCGCGCCGGGAACACGGCCGGATTGAGCACCGCTGCACGGCAGCCGGTTTGCTCGGCCACCCAACCGGCATAAAAACCGCCCAGCGACGAGCCGATGACCGCCATGCGCTCGTGCGGCCAGCCGGCGATGCACTGCACCACCATTGCCATGGCCTCGCGCGGCGAGGGCGGCAGCTGCGGGCACCAGAGGGTCACCCCCGGGTGCCGCTGCGCAACGCGCTCCTGCACGAGTTGCGCCTTGGTCGAGCGGGGCGAAGAGCGGAAGCCGTGCAGATAGAGCAGGTGGGTGGCAGGCATGGGGCACGGGGGAGCAGAAGTCACGACCGATCGTAAAGGATGGTGCTCCCTCCCATGAACATGGGAGGGACTGGCGTGGGCAGGGCTGACAGCAGCGGCTATGCTCTGCCTGAACCGTGAGTGGAGAGGTCGGCAGGACTATGCAAGTGTGGCGCGTGCTGGTGGTGGAAGACGATACGCAGATGCGGGATTTTTTCACCGCCAGCGTCTCGCGCTGCGCGGGCCTGCAGCTGGTGGGCGCTGTGGGTTCGTTGGCCGAGGCCCGGGCCTGGCTGGACAACGATGCCAACATGGTCGACGTGCTGCTGACCGACCTGGGCCTGCCCGACGGCAGCGGCCTGGAGGTGATACGCCACGCCACGCGCCTGCACCCGCGCTGCGAGCCGCTGGTGATCTCCCTGTTCGGCGACGAGGACAACGTACTGGCCAGCATCGAGGCCGGTGCCCTGGGCTACATCCACAAGGATTCGGCACCGGACGACATCGCCCAGACCATCCTGGAGATGAAGGACGGGGCCTCGCCGATCTCGCCCATGATCGCGCGCAAGGTCCTCTCCAAGTACGCCAGCAAGCGCGCCCGCGCCGACGAGCCCCTGGCCGCGCCCGAGCCTTCGGCGCCCGCCCGGCCGTCACCCGAGGCGCCTCTGCTGTCACCGCGCGAGCACGAGGTGCTGATGCTGATCGCGCGCGGTTTTTCCTATGCCGAGATTGCGCGCCTGCAGTCGGTCAGCGTGCACACGGTGCAGACCCATATCAAGAACCTGTATTCCAAGCTCTCGGTGCATTCCAAGAATGAGGCTGTCTTCGAGGCCTCGCGCCTGGGCCTGTTGCCTCCGAGGGGCTGAGGCATGCAGATGCTGCGCAGGCTCGGTGGGTTCTTGCTGCTGTGGGGCCTGCTGTTGCCGGTGCAGGCCGAACTGCTGGAGTTGCGTCGCGCGCACGTGAGCTCGGTGGTGGCAGGCGACCTCATGGAGCGCGAGGCCAGCCTGCCCTACAACTGGGACCGCCAGCACGGCGGCCAGCCAGGAACGGCGGTGTTCGAAATCCCCCTGCAGATGCTGCAGCCCCCCGCCGAACCCTACGCCGTGTATTTCTCCCGGGTCGGCAATCGTGCCGAGATCTGGCTCAACGGCATCCTACTGTCGCGTTTTGGTGACCTGAGCCGGCCCAATCGCGAGGATTACGCCAAGGCGCCGCAGTACGTTCTGATCCCGGCCCAGCTGCTGCAACGCGACAACCTGTTCCGCATCATCGTGCACGCCGACGGCGGCCGCCGTGGCGGACTCTCCAGCATGCTGGTGGGCCCCGAGGTCGAGGTGCGCGAGCATTACCACTCGGTCTACCGCTGGCTGGTCAACGGCTCGATCGCGGTGTCGGTCTTCAGCCTGGTGGTGGGGGTGATCGCGCTGCTCTTGTGGGTGACCCAGGTCGAGTCCGCTCCGGGTGCCCCGCCGCGGCGGGTCGGTCTCTACCTGAGCGCCGGCATTGCCGAGATGTGCTGGATGCTGCGCCTGTCGGACTCGGCCCTGACCGATCCACCGCTGGCCTGGCCCTGGTGGGGGGTGCTGCAGACCCTGTCCTACGCCGGCTGGTTCTGCGGCTCCGCCCTGTTCTGTCACTACGTCGCGGGTTGGCACCGGCATGCCTCCATGCGCTGGGTGCGTGGTGTGGTGTGGGCACTGATGCTGACGGCCGCACCGGCCGCCTGGCTGGCCTATACCCGGCACAACGACGCCTACCTGACCGGCTGGTATGGCTTTGCGACCTTCCTTTTCATCGGTTATGCCGCTGTCTATTTCTGGGGGTCCCTGCGCCGGCCAGCCCCGGAACATGTGCTGGTGGCCGCCGCCGGCGTCTTCAACGTGCTGGTCGGTTTTCGGGACTGGCTGGTGATCCGGGCCAGCAGCAACTTCAGCGAAATCTCCTGGATGCGTTATTCCTCGGTGCTGTTCGGCCTGGCCCTGGGTTACATCGTGATCATGCGTTTTCGCGAAGCCAGTGCCCAGGCGCGCGACCTGATGGACAACATGGCGGCCAAGGTGCAGGAAAAGGAGCGGGCGCTGGCGGCCAGCTACCGGCAGCTCGAGCAACTGGCGCGCGAGCAGGAGCGTGCGGCCGAGCGCACCCGCATCCTGCGCGATATGCACGACGGCGTGGGCTCGCACATCAGCGCGGCCATCCGCCAGCTGCAGTCGGGCAAGGCCAGCAGCGATGACCTGTTGCAGACCCTGCGCGACTCGCTGGACCAGCTCAAGCTGTCGATCGACGCCATGAACCTGCCGCCCGGCGACCTGACGACCCTGCTGGCCAATCTGCGCTACCGCCTGGAGCCGCGCTTCAAGGCCTCCGACATCGCCCTGGCCTGGGATGTGGACCTGCTGCCCCCGCTGGCGCGCCTGGACGGCAAGGCCATGCGCCAGCTGCAGTTCATGGTTTTCGAGGCCCTGTCCAATGTGCTGCAGCACGCGCAGGCCAGCGAACTGCGCATCGAGCTGCGCGCCTGCCCGGGGGGTGGTGCCAGGCTGCGGGTGATCGACAACGGCCGAGGTTTCGACCCCGAGCGGGTCCAGCGCAAGGGCCTGGCCTCCTTGCGGGAGCGGGCCGCCGCCATCGGGGTGGTGCTGGAGCTCAGCAGCGAGCCGGGGCGCACGGTGGTGGAAATCCTGATCGTCTAGGGCTGCTTTCCACGGCATTGGCTGGATAATGCAGGCCATGCTGGTCACCTTCGAACGCCCTTCCCTGATGCAGCGCGCCATGCCCTGGTTCCAGGGCTTCGACGGGCCGCTGGCCTTCGCGGTCTTCATGCTCGCCGGCATCGGCCTGCTGACCATGTACTCTTCGGGTTACGACCACGGCACGCGTTTCATGGACCACGGGCGCAACATGCTGATCGCCGGTTTCATCATGTTCGTGGTGGCCCAGGTGCCGCCGCAGCGCCTGATGAGTTTTGCCGTGCCACTCTACGTGCTGGGCGTGACCCTGCTGATCGCCGTGGCGATCTTCGGCATCACCAAGAAGGGCGCCAAGCGCTGGGTCAATCTGGGGGTGGTGATCCAGCCCAGCGAGATTCTCAAGATCGCCGTGCCCCTGATGCTGGCCTGGTGGTTCCAGAAGCGCGAAGGCCAGTTGCGTCCGCTGGACTTCCTGGTCGCCGCTGCCCTGCTGCTGTTGCCGGTGGGGCTGATCATGAAACAGCCCGACCTGGGCACGGCCCTGCTGGTGCTGGCCGCCGGCGTCTCGGTGATCTTCTTTGCCGGCCTGAGCTGGAAGCTGATCGTGCCCCCCGTGCTGCTGGGCGTGCTGGCCGTGCTGCTGCTGATCATCTTCGAGTCCGATCTCTGCGCCACGGGCGTGCGCTGGCCGCTGCTGCACGACTACCAGCAACAGCGCATCTGCACCCTGCTCGATCCCTGGCGCGATCCGCTGGGCAAGGGTTTCCACATCATCCAGGGCATGATCGCCATCGGCTCGGGCGGCGTGCTGGGCAAGGGTTACATGCAGGGCACGCAAACCCACCTGGAGTTCATCCCCGAGCGCACCACCGACTTCATCTTCGCGGCCTACTCCGAGGAATTCGGCCTGCTCGGCAACCTGGTCCTGCTGGGCGCCTTCCTGTTCCTGGTGCTGCGTTGCCTGGCCATCGCGCTGGAGGCGCCCACGCTGTTTGCGCGCCTGCTGGCCGGTGCCATCACCACCATCTTCTTCACCTATGCCTTCGTCAACATGGGCATGGTCAGCGGCATCCTGCCGGTGGTGGGCGTGCCGTTGCCCTTCATCAGCTACGGTGGTACCGCCATGGTCACGCTGGGCCTGGGCCTGGGCATGCTGATGTCCATCGCCAAGTCCAAGCGCCTGATCCAGTCATGACCTCGCTGCCGGCTCCCTGCCCCGTGGCCGTGGTGGGGATCGGCAACATGGGCGGCGCCATGGCGGCGCGCCTGCTGGCGCTGGGCTGGCCGGTACAGGTGCACGACATCGATCCGCAGAAACACACCGCCCTGGTCGCGGCCGGCGCCTCGGCCCATGCCAGCCCGGCGCAGGCGGCGGCAGGCTGCGCGGCGGTGATCGTCTGCGTGGTCGACGCCGCGCAGTGCGAGCAGGTGCTGTTCGGCCCCCAGGGTCTGGCCGGGGTCATGCCGCCCGGGGGCATGGTGATGCTCTGCCCCACCATCGCCCCGCAAGACACCGAACGCCTGGCCGGGCGCCTGGCCCTGCAGGGTATCGCGGTGCTGGACGCGCCCATGTCCGGTGGCCCGGCCCGCGCGCGCGACGGCAGCATGAGCCTGATGCTGGCCGGCCCCGACGCACTGGTCGCCCGCCACGAGGCCCTGCTGGGTGCGCTGTCTTCGCGCATCTTCCGCATCAGCGAGCGGGTGGGCGATGGCGGCCGTACCAAGCTGGTCAACAACCTGGCCGCCGGCATCAACCTGGTGGCCGCGGCCGAGGTGCTGGCCATGGCACGCACCATGGGGCTGGACCTGGGGCGCACGCTGGACGTGATCGAGCAGTCCAGCGGGCAGAGCTGGATCGGCTCGGACCGCATGCGCCGGGCCATCGCCGGCGACTATGCGCCGCGCGCCCACATGACCCTGCTGGAGAAAGACACCCGCCTGGCCTTGCAGGCCGCGCAGGCGGCTGGCTACAGCGGGCCGCTGGGCGCTGCGGCCGCCCAGGTGTTCGCCCGCGCCAGCGCCGCCGGCCTGGCCGAGCTGGATGATGCGGCCCTGCTGCGCTGGCTGGAACAGCCGTCCTAGCCCCTACGCCCCTGTTGGGGATGGGCCCGTCCTACAATGAGCCCATGATTTCACGCGAACCCACCCTGGAGCGCCTGGCCGTCGCCCGCGAACTCCTGCTCACGCCCTTCGGCCTGGACGAGTCGCACCTGTTGCGCGCGCTGTCCGAGATCCGTGCGCACAAGGTGGACGACGCCGACCTTTACTTCCAGTACACCCGCAGCGAGGGCTGGAGCCTGGAGGAGGGCATCGTCAAGACCGGTTCCTTCAGCATCGACCAGGGCGTGGGCGTACGCGCCGTCAGCGGCGAGAAGACCGCCTTCGCCTATTCCGACGACATTTCGGAGGCCTCGCTGCTCGACGCCGCGCGCACTGTGCGCACCATCGCCAGTGCCGGCCAGTCGGCCCGCGTGAAGGCCGCGACGCAGAAGATCGCCGGCTCGCGTTCGCTCTACCCGGGCACGGACCCCATCGCCACGCTGGGCAGCACAGCCAAGGTGGCGCTGCTGGAGAAGGTGGAGAAGCTGGCACGTGCCAAGGACCCGCGTGTGGCGCAGGTCATGGCCGGCCTGGCCGGCGAGTACGACCTGGTGCTGGTGGCCCGTGCCGATGGCACGCTGGCAGCCGACGTGCGCCCGCTGGTGCGCCTGAGCGTGACGGTGATCGCCGAACAGGGCGGCCGGCGCGAGATGGGTTCTTCGGGCGGTGGCGGCCGTTTCGGCCTGGCCTATTTCGACGAGGCCATGATCCACCAGTACGTGAACGAGGCCGTGAATGCGGCCCTGACCAACCTCGAATCGCGTCCAGCCCCGGCCGGTGACATGACCGTGGTGCTCGGCCCCGGCTGGCCCGGCGTGCTGCTGCACGAGGCCATCGGCCATGGGCTGGAGGGCGACTTCAACCGCAAGGGTTCGAGCGCCTTTGCCGGCCGCATCGGTCAGCGCGTGGCAGCCAAGGGCGTCACCGTGCTGGACGACGGCACCATTGCCGACCGCCGTGGTTCGCTCAATGTGGACGACGAGGGCAACCCGACCCAGCGCAATGTGCTGATCGAGGATGGCATCCTCAAGGGTTACATCCAGGACTCCCTGAATGCCCGCCTGATGAAAACCGGCGCCACCGGTAACGGCCGGCGCGAGAGTTACGCTCACATTCCCATGCCGCGCATGACCAACACCTACATGCTGGGTGGCGACAAGGCGCCCGAGGAAATCGTGGCCAGCATCGAGCGCGGTCTGTACGCCCCCAACTTCGGTGGCGGCCAGGTCGACATCACCTCGGGCAAGTTCGTGTTCTCGGCCAGCGAGGCCTACTGGGTCGAGAAGGGCAAGATCCAGTACCCGGTCAAGGGGGCCACCCTGGTGGGCAACGGCCCCGACGCGCTGACGCGCGTGACCATGATTGGCAACGACATGCGCCTGGACAGCGGTGTGGGCACCTGCGGCAAGGAAGGCCAGAGCGTGCCGGTCGGCGTGGGCCAGCCCACGCTGCGCATCGAGGGCCTGACGGTCGGGGGCACGGCCTGAGGCGGCTTGCCGCAGGCCCCGCCATTTCCTGTGCTATATTGAATGCCATGGTTTCGACCCGTTCCTACTTTTTTGGCTACTTTTGGTTCTCAAGCGCCGCCGGCGGAAGAGAGTTCTGAACGTACCCTGAAGAAACGTACCGAATTCCAAAAACCGCCGGCCCCGCCGGCGGTTTTTTTTTGACCTGAACACCTATCCATCAAGCATAAGGAGCAAGACGATGACGGCCCAAGCCCAACCCACCAGCACCGACGCCTGGTATGCGCATCCCGGTGACAAGACCAGCCGCACCGACGATCAACGCATCAAGGACATCACCGTGTTGCCCCCGCCCGAACACCTCATCCGATTCTTCCCCATCAGCGGCACGCCCGTGGAGAGCCTGATCTCCCACACGCGCCACACCATCCACAACATCATGGCCGGCAAGGACGATCGCCTGCTGGTCATCATCGGCCCCTGCTCCATCCATGACCCGGCCGCCGCCGTGGAGTACGCGCGGCGCCTGAAGGAGCAGCGCGAGAAGTACAAGGACACGCTGGAGATTGTGATGCGCGTGTACTTCGAGAAGCCGCGCACCACCGTGGGCTGGAAGGGCCTGATCAACGACCCCTACCTGGACGAGAGCTACCGCATCGACGAGGGCCTGCGCATTGCGCGCCAGCTGCTGATTGAGATCAACCGCCTGGGCCTGCCCGCGGGCAGCGAATTCCTGGACGTGATCTCGCCGCAGTACATCGGTGACCTGATCTCCTGGGGCGCCATCGGCGCGCGCACCACGGAAAGCCAGGTGCACCGCGAGCTTGCCTCGGGCCTGAGCGCGCCGATCGGCTTCAAGAACGGCACCGACGGCAATATCCGCATCGCCACCGACGCCATCCAGGCGGCGGCGCGCGGCCACCACTTCCTGTCGGTGCACAAGAACGGCAAGGTCGCCATCGTGCAGACCAACGGCAACAAGGACTGCCACGTAATCCTGCGCGGCGGCAAGGCGCCGAACTACGACGCGGCCAGCGTGGCGGCGTCCTGCAAGGAGCTGGAAGCGGCCAAGCTCCCGGCCACGCTGATGGTGGACTGCAGCCACGCCAACAGCAGCAAGCAGCACGAAAAACAGCTGGAGGTGGCGCGTGACATCGGTCAGCAGATCGCTGGCGGTTCACGCAGCATCTTCGGCGTGATGGTCGAGAGCCACCTCAATGCCGGCGCGCAGAAGTTCACGCCGGGCAAGGACGATGCAGGCCAGCTGGAGTACGGCAAGAGCATCACCGATGCCTGCCTGGGCTGGGACGATTCCATCCAGGCCCTGCAGGTGCTGTCCGACGCAGTGAAGGCACGACGAGGATAGAGCTCCCCCCAGGCTGCGCGCACTGCGTGTCGCTACGCCACCCCCTCAAGGGGCGACGCCAGCGGCCCGGCAAAGCCGGTTCCGCGGTGTCCCCGCTTAATCCGGGCCTAGTGCGTCAAGCAGCTTCTGGTGCACGCCACCGAAGCCGCCATTGCTCATGCACAGGAGGTGGTCGCCCGGCCGTGCCACGGCCACCACCTGCTGCACCAGTTCATCGATGCTGTCGGCCACCTGGGCGCGCGCGCCCATGGGGGCCAGCGCCTCACGCGCGTCCCAGCCCAGGCCGCCGCTGTGGCAGAAAGCCAGGTTGGCGTCCTCCAGGCTCCAGGGCAGCTGGGCCTTCATGGTGCCGAGTTTCATGGTGTTGCTGCGCGGCTCGAACACCGCCAGGATGCGGGCCTGCGGCCCGACCTTGCGGCGCAGGCCATCCACGGTGGTGCGGATGGCCGTGGGATGGTGGGCGAAGTCGTCGTAGACGGTGATGCCGTTCGCCGTGCCGCGCACTTCCATGCGGCGTTTGACGTTCTGGAAGTCAGCCAGGGCGCGCGCTGCCACCTCCGGCGCCACGCCCACGTGTTCGGCCGCGGCGATGGCGGCCAGCGCGTTGAGCTGGTTGTGCACGCCGGTCAGTGACCACTGCACGCGGGCCACCGGTCGACCCTGCTGTTGCACCTCGAAGTCGTGCGGCTCGCCGCGCGCGCTGAAATCGCTGACCGTCGCGCCAAAGCTGCGCACCTGGCTCCAGCAGCCGGCGTGCAGCACCCGCGTCAGGCTTTCCTCCAGCCCGTTGACGACGACGCGGCCCGAGCCGGGCACCGTGCGCACCAGGTGGTGGAACTGGCGTTCGATGGCGGCGAGGTCGTCAAAGATGTCGGCGTGGTCGAACTCCAGGTTGTTGAGTACGGCGGTGCGTGGTCGGTAATGCACGAACTTGCTGCGCTTGTCGAAGAAAGCGGTGTCGTATTCGTCGGCTTCGATCACGAAGAGCGGTCGCTGGCCGCTTGCAAGCGGGCCACCGAGCCGGGCGGAGATGCCGAAGTTCATCGGCACGCCGCCCACCAAGAAGCCGGGCTGGCGGCCCGCCGCTTCCAGGATCCAGGCCAGCATGGAGGTCGTGGTGGTCTTGCCGTGGGTGCCGGCCACGGCCAGCACATGGCGACCCTGCAGCACATGCTCGGCCAGCCATTGCGGACCGCTGGTGTAGGGCGCGCCGGCGTCGAGGATGGCTTCCATCAGCGGGAATTTCGGGCTGCCGTCGGCGGCGCGGGCGCGACTGACCACATTGCCGATCACGTACATATCAGGCTTCAAGGACATCTGGTCGGCGCCGAAACCCTCGATCAGCTCGATGCCCAGCGTCCGCAACTGGTCGCTCATGGGCGGGTAGACGCCGGCGTCGCAGCCGGTGACCTTGTGGCCCGCTTCGCGGGCGAGGGCGGCGAGTCCCCCCATGAAGGTGCCGCAGATGCCGAGGATATGGATATGCATCGGGCGATTCTAGGGGCTGGGTTTCATCGTCCGCATGACGGGAGCACAATCGTCGCTGTGAGTGCTTCAGACGAAATTGCCGCCGCGGCGGCCCAGATGGTGGTGGAAGAAGGCCTGGAGTACGGCCCGGCCAAACGCCGCGCCGTGCGCCAGCTCGGCCTGCCGCCACGCACCCCCTTGCCGGGCAATGACGAGGTCGAGGATGCGGTGCGCGAGTACATCGCCGTGTTCTGCGCCGAGACCCAGCCGGCCGAATTGCTGGCCCTGCGCCGCCTGGCCCTGTTCTGGATGGAGCGGCTGGCGCGTTTCCGGCCGCACCTGAGCGGGGCGGTCTGGCACGGCACGGCCACGCGGCTGTCCGATATCTATATCCAGCTGTTCTGCGAAGACGAGAAGTCGGCCGAGATCGAACTCATCGACCTGGGCGTGGCCTACGAACCCCGCACGGTGACGGGTTTGCACCGCGACCCCGTGGAGGCCCTGAGTTTCCATGCCCCCAGCCGGGAGCTGGGTGAAACGATCGGGGTACATTTGATGGTCCATGATCTGGACGACCTGCGCGGTGCCCTGATCCGGGACAACAAGAACCGTACGCCGCGTGGTGACTTGGCTGCAGTTCGCCGTATCTTGGAACAGCTTGAAAACCATTGAGGTATCTTTTGACACAAGAAGACAGCAGTTCTCCAAAACGCCGACGTGCGCTGTATGCCGTCGCAGCGGCCGTGGCGGGCCTGGCGGGCGCGGGCCTGGCCTGGTGGCGCTACACCCCCGCTGCGCTGGACGAGGCGGTGGCCCAGCAGCTGTGGACGCTGGAATTCGACACGCCGACCGGGACGCGACTGGCATTGAGCAGCCTGCGCGGGCGCCCCCTGATGATCAATTTCTGGGCCACCTGGTGTCCGCCTTGTGTCGAGGAGCTGCCTTTATTGAGCAGCTTTTTCCAGGAAAACAATGCCAAAGGCTGGCAAGTTGTCGGAATCGCTGTCGACAAGCTGGCACCGGTACAGGCGTTCCTGGCTCGCCAGCCCCTGGCTTTCCCCGTCGTGCTGGCAGGCATGGAGGGGCTGGCCTTGAGCAAGAGTCTGGGCAATCAGGCTGGTGGTTTGCCCTTCACCGTGCTGGTGGGGGCCGATGGCTCCATTTTGAATCGTAAAATCGGTAAGCTCAGCGAACGCGATCTGGCGCTTTGGCGCGAGCTCAAATAAGAGCCCGGGATCGCTTATGATGGCGCCCTGCCTAAGAGCTGGCGCGTAGAGTTCGCCGTAGATGGCTGGAAATTGCTACCAATTGTTCTAAATTGGAGCCATATGGAATAACGACGTTGGAGATCCCATGGATTTGCGAAAACTCAAGACCCTGATCGATCTGGTGTCCGATTCGAACGTGTCGGAGTTGGAGATCACCGAGGCCGAAGGCAAGGTGCGCATCGTCAAGGGCGGCCCGGCCATGGTCCAGGCCTACCAGATGCCCATGGCCCAGCCCGCGCCCGTGGCGGCTCCGGCCGTGGCTGCCCCGGCGGCGGCCCCGGCCGCGGCCGTCGCCGCGCCGGCTGAGACCGGTCACGCCGTCAAGTCGCCCATGGTGGGCACGTTCTATCGCTCCTCCTCGCCCGGTGCCAAGGCCTTCGTGGAAGTCGGCCAGGCCGTCAAACAGGGCGAAACGATCTGCATCATCGAGGCCATGAAGATCCTCAACGAGATCGAAGCCGACAAGGCCGGCACCATCACGCAGATCCTGTGCGAGAACGGCCAGGCCGTGGAGTACGGTCAGCCCCTGTTCATCATCGAATAAGGCGGCACCCGCATGTTCAAGAAGATCCTGGTCGCCAATCGGGGGGAGATTGCCCTTCGCATCCAGCGCGCCTGCCGCGAGCTGGGCATCAAGGCGGTGATGGTCTATTCCGAGGCCGACCGCGAAGCCAAGTACGTCAAGCTGGCCGAAGAGGCTGTCTGCATCGGCCCGGCGCCCTCGGCCCAGAGCTACCTCAGCATGCCGGCCATCATCTCGGCCGCCGAGGTGACCGATGCCGAGGCCATCCATCCGGGTTATGGCTTCCTCAGCGAGAACGCCGACTTCGCCGAACGCGTGGAGCAGAGCGGCTTCCAGTTCATCGGCCCGACGCCCGAGTCCATCCGCATCATGGGCGACAAGGTCTCGGCCAAGCAGGCCATGATCAAGGCCGGCGTGCCCTGCGTACCTGGTTCCGAGGGCGAACTGCCCGACGATCCGACCCAGATCAAGCGCATCGCCAAGAGCGTAGGCTATCCGGTCATCATCAAGGCCGCCGGCGGCGGTGGCGGGCGCGGCATGCGCGTGGTGCACACCGAAGCGGCGCTGGTCAATGCGGTGCAGATGACCAAGGCCGAGGCCGGCGCTGCTTTCAACAACCCGGCCGTCTACATGGAGAAGTTCCTCGAGAACCCACGCCATGTGGAGATCCAGATCCTGGCCGACAAGCACAAGAATGCCGTCTACCTAGGGGAGCGCGACTGTTCCATGCAGCGGCGTCACCAGAAGATCATCGAGGAAGCGCCCGCACCGGGCATTCCGCGCAAGTTGATCGAGAAGGTGGGCGAGCGCTGCGTCGCCGCCTGCAAGAAGATCGGCTACCGGGGTGCGGGCACCTTCGAGTTTCTTTATGAGAACGGCGAGTTCTATTTCATCGAGATGAACACGCGCGTGCAGGTGGAGCACCCGGTGACCGAGATGATCACCGGCGTGGACATTGTCAAGACGCAGATCATGGTGGCGGCGGGCGAGCGGCTGCCCTTCACCCAGAAGGACATCGTGATTCGCGGCCATGCGATCGAGTGCCGCATCAACGCCGAAGACCCCTACAAGTTCACGCCCTCGCCGGGGCGCATCACCATGTGGCACGCGCCGGGCGGCCCGGGTGTGCGCGTCGATTCGCACGTCTACACCAACTATTTTGTGCCGCCGAACTACGACTCCATGGTGGGCAAGATCATCACGCACGGGGATACGCGCGAGCAGGCGATGGCCCGCATGAGCACGGCCCTGGCCGAGACCCTGGTCGAGGGCATCAGCACCAACATCCCGCTGCATCGCGAACTGATGGCCGATGCCAAGTTCATGACGGGCGGCACCAACATCCACTACCTTGAAGAGTGGATGCGGCATCACAAGAGGTAGTCCCCCCTGAGGCGCTGCCGCGCCTTCCCCCCTGAACGCCAACCTTCGGTGGCAGGGGGGACGCACTCAGCGGCCTGGCAAAGCCAGTTCCGCGAGTGCCCTCGATTTTGGGCTCTGACTGACGGGGATTTTCCATGTACGAACTTCGTTTGCTGTGCCCGCAGGACCGGGTTGAGGTCCTGGGCGATGCGCTCGATGCGCTCGATGCCCTGAGCGTCAGCGTCGAGGACGCCGACGCCCAGACCGAAGCCGAGCAGGCCCTGTTCGGCGAGCCGGGCATGCCGCCGCCGGCCGATGGCTGGCAGCGTTCGCGCATCCTGGCCCTGTTCCCCACGCGCGCGGCGGCCGACGAGGCCGCGGCCCTGCTGCAGGCCCAGGACTTCTTCACCGATTGCCGTGTGCTGGGTGTGGCCGAGGTACCCGAGCAGGACTGGGTGCGCCTGACGCAGTCGCAGTTCGCGCCGGTGGACATCACCCCCGAGTTCTGGATCGTGCCGACCTGGCACGAGCCGCCTGCACAGGCGAAGACCATCATCCGGCTCGATCCGGGGCTGGCCTTCGGCACCGGCACCCATCCGACCACGCGCATGTGCCTGCGCTGGATCGCGCGCCATGGGGCCCAGGGCCTGGGGCGCGTGCTGGACTACGGCTGCGGCTCGGGCATCCTGGCCATCGGCGCGGCCAAGTTCGGTGCCCGTGACATCGACGCCGTCGACATCGACGAGGCGGCGGTGGACGCCACGCGTCTGAATGCCGAAGCCAACGGGGTGACGCTGCACGCCGGCCTGCCGGAATTGGTCCAGGGCCAGTACCAGGCCGTGCTGGCCAACATCCTGGCCACGCCGCTCAAGGTGCTGGCGCCGCTGCTGTGCGCACGGGTGGCCCCCGGTGGAGCCCTGGTGCTGGCCGGCATCCTGGAGCGGCAGTCCCAGGAACTGCAGCAGGCTTACGCGCCCTACGGCCAGCTGGTCGTGAGTGACAGCGAGGACGGCTGGGTGCTGATGACCGCCGCGCTCTGAAAGGCCTGGTCGGGCTCTACAATCGCAGGCACATGAGCCTGATCACACGCTGCCCCGCCTGCCGGACGATGTTCAAGGTCGTTCCCGACCAGTTGCGCATCTCCGAGGGCTGGGTCCGCTGCGGCAAGTGCGAGGAAATCTTCGACGCTGCTACCCACATGCAGGACGCCGTGGCGCCGGAGGACAGCCCGCCCGCAGGCGCAGGTGCAGGCGGTCCGGACGCCGTGCCCTTCGAAGGCGCACTCGCCCAGGCTATGGCCTCCGAGACCGGCGCGGCCCTGGCCCCGGCGGCAAGAAAGCCGGTCGTCGACACCGCTGCCGACGTGGACATCGAGCTTACCGAGTCGCAGCGGGAGCCGCTGCTGGAGCCGGCCGTGGCCAGTGCAGGCCTGCTGCCGGATGGCTCGGCCTATGGCGTGACGCAGGGGCGTTCCGAGCCCCGGTTTTCGGACGAGGCGGAGCCGGCGGCAGCCGCACCGCCGGCCACCGAGCTGTCCTTCATGCGCAACCGGTCCCAGGCCTCGCGCTGGCATCGCCCGCTGGTGCGCGCCTCCCTGATGGTGGCCTGCCTGCTGCTGGTGCTGGGGCTGGCGCTGCAACTGCTCGTGCATGAACGCGACCGCCTGGCGGTGGTCGAGCCCGGCCTCAAGCCGCTGATCGAAGAGGTCTGCCTGCTGCTGGGGTGTGAGATCGAACCGCTGCGGCAGATCGAGTCGGTGGTGATCGACAGCTCGGCCTTCAGCAAGATCAAGGGCGACTTGTACCGGCTCAGCCTGACCCTCAAGAACAATGCCCCCGTCGACCTGGCCATGCCGGCCGTCGAGCTGGCGCTGACCGATACGCTGGACCATGCGCTCATGCGGCGCGTGCTGCTGCCGGCGGAACTGGGCTTGACGTCCGGTGTGATTCCGGCGGCCTCCGAGGTCCAGGCCACGCTGGTCTTGACCATCAAGACCAATGGCAACGGCGAGCGTGTGGCGGGCTACCGCCTGCTCGCTTTTTATCCCTGACTTTCCCAAGAACTGAAGCACCCATGGCAACTCTCATCTGCGGCTCGCTGGCCTTCGACACCATCATGAACTTCGAGGGTCGCTTCGCCGAGCAGATCCTGCCCGACCAGCTGCACATCCTCAATGTGTCCTTCCTGGTGCCCACGCTGCGCCGCGACTACGGTGGCTGTGCCGGCAACATCGCCTACGCGCTCAAGGCCCTGGGCGGGGCACCCCTGCCCATGGCCACGGTGGGCAGTGACGGCGCCGGTTATGTGCAGCGCCTGCGTGAACTGGGCATCGATACGCAGCACGTGCGTGAGATCGGCGACAGTTACACGGCGCAGGCGCTGATCATGACCGACCGCGACAACAACCAGATCACCGCCTTCCACCCGGGCGCCATGATGCAGGCACATGTCACGCGCATCGAGCGCCATCCGGACGTCAAGCTGGGCATCATCTCGCCCGACGGGCGCGATGCCATGCTGCAGCACGCCGAGCAGTTCAAGGCGGCTGACATCCCCTTCGTCTTCGATCCGGGGCAGGGCCTGCCGATGTTCGATGGCCAGGACCTGGCGCGTTTTGTGGAGCAGGCGACCTGGGTCACCGTGAACGACTACGAGGGCAAGATGCTGTGCGAGCGCACGGGCTGGAGCCCGGCCGAGATCTCGCGCAAGGTGCGCGGCCTGGTCATCACCCTGGGCCACGAAGGCAGCGAGGTCTGGATCGATGGCGACAAGACCCTGGTGCCGCCGGTTCAGGCGGCGGCCGTGGTCGATCCCACCGGCTGCGGCGACGCCTACCGCGGCGGCCTGCTCTACGGCCTGGAGCGGGGCTGGTCGCTGGCCAAGTCGGCTGAACTCGGTAACCGCATGGGTTCGCACAAAATCGCGCACCTCGGCCCGCAGAACTACACCGTCGAGCCCAAGGCTTTCGGCGCCTGAGGCCCTCAGGCCTCCGGGGTGGGCAGCAGCGTGTGCCAGCGGGCCTGTCCGGTGTGAGTGGCGGCCACGCGCAGCTGCTTGCGCCGGGCCGTGGCGCCACGCAGCAATTCCACCGCTGATTTCGGGACCCCCAGCGTCTCGGCCAGCCAGGCCTGCAGCGCCAGATTGGCCTTGCCGTCCACGGGTGGGGCATGCAGGCGCACACGCAATGCGCCGTCGTGCAGGCCCTGGATCTGCGTGCGGGCCGCATTCGGCATGACATGCACATCGACGATGACGGCGCCGTCCTTCTGCAGATGCAGGAACGACTGTGGGGGCAGGGTGGGCAGCATTCAGAACGCCAAAGAAAAAGCCCGCCGCCTTTGCAGGCAACGGGCTTGAGGCTCAGACTGTCTTAAGGACGGCTGGCCGTGGGAAAGGGCCATGCGGCCTGCGGGTTCAGAGTGGTCTGAGCCGCAGGAGCCGCGGGGGCCGGTGCTGCTGCAGGTTTGGCAGCAGGCTTTTTCGCAGCTTTCTTCGCCGGCTTTTTGGCGGCCTTTTTCGCAGCGGGCTTTTTGGCAGCCGGCTTTTTGGCGGCGGCCTTCTTCGCTACTTTCTTGGCGGCCTTCTTGGCAGCCGGCTTCTTTGCAGCAGCCTTTTTGGCGGCCGGCTTCTTGGCGGCGGCCTTCTTGGCAGCCGGCTTCTTCGCAGCAGCCTTCTTCACTGCCGGCTTCTTGGCCGCGGCCTTCTTCGCCGGAGCCTTCTTGGCAGCGGCCTTTTTGGCCGGTGCCTTCTTCGCTGCAGCTTTACGGGCCGGAGCCTTCTTTGCTGCTACCTTCTTCTTCGCGGGGGCTTTTTTAGCCGCTTTTTTTGCAGTTGCCATTACTAATTCTCCTTGATCAAGTTACAAAGAGCACTTCATGCGTGTTGGATGCATGGAGTGATTCATGAGGCTGGGGTAGACCCCAACGCCATGAACGGGGTGACACAGACTGGCGCCGCTCTCTGGGGAGCGATCAACAGCCGGTGTGATTCTGGAAGTCATAGATTGATTTTTTTCAGTCCCAGGAGAGCGCGCCACCGGACTGGTACTCGATGACGCGCGTCTCGAAGAAGTTGCGTTCCTTCTTCAGGTCGATCATCTCGCTCATCCAGGGGAAGGGATTCTCTTCATTGGGGAACAGCGCCTCCAGACCGATCTGGGTGGCGCGCCGGTTGGCGATGTAACGCAAGTAGCCCTTGAACATGGAGGCGTTCATGCCCAGCACGCCACGCGGCATGGTGTCCTCGGCGTAGCGGTATTCCAGCTCGACGGCCTTCTCGAACAGGGCCTTGATCTCGGTCTTGAACTCAGACGTCCAGAGCTGCGGGTTCTCCAGCTTGATCGTGTTGATCAGGTCGATGCCGAAGTTGCAGTGCATGGACTCGTCGCGCAGGATGTACTGGTACTGCTCGGCCGCGCCGGTCATCTTGTTCTGCCGGCCCAGCGCCAGGATCTGGGTGAAGCCGACGTAGAAGAACAGGCCTTCCATCAGGC
>CALRZY010000003.1:0-228844 GCA_943372765.1 Curvibacter sp. AEP1-3 | reverse complement strand
ATCAGGTCGATGCCGAAGTTGCAGTGCATGGACTCGTCGCGCAGGATGTACTGGTACTGCTCGGCCGCGCCGGTCATCTTGTTCTGCCGGCCCAGCGCCAGGATCTGGGTGAAGCCGACGTAGAAGAACAGGCCTTCCATCAGGCAGGCAAACACGATCAGCGACTTGAGCAGGGTCTGGTCGGATTCCTGGGTGCCGGTCCTGAAGTTGGGGTCGGAGATCGCATCGATGAAAGGAATCAGGAACTGGTCCTTGTCCTTGATCGACTGCACCTCGTTGTAGGCGTTGAAGATCTCGCTTTCGTCCAGGCCCAGCGACTCGGTGATGTACTGGTAGGCGTGGGTGTGGATGGCTTCCTCGAAGGCCTGGCGCAGCAGGAACTGGCGGCACTCGGGCGCCGTGATGTGGCGGTAGGTGCCCAGCACGATGTTGTTGGCGGCCAGCGAATCGGCGGTGACGAAGAAGCCGAGGTTGCGCTTGACGATGCGGCGCTCGTCCTCGGTCAGACCATTGGGGTCCTTCCACAGGGCGATGTCGCGGTTCATGTTCACTTCCTGCGGCATCCAGTGGTTGGCGCAGGTGGCCAGGTATTTTTCCCAGGCCCATTTGTACTTGAAGGGCACCAGCTGGTTGACGTCGGTCTGGCCGTTGATGATGCGCTTGTCGGCGGCCTTCATGCGGTGCGTCGCGACGGGGGGCGCGCTGGCGGCGGGTGCAGCAGCAGCGACCGGTGCCGGGCTGTGCTGCGCCATGCGCAGCTGGGGAGTTTGCAAGGGAAGCTCAGTCGGGCGGCTGCTCGAGGCAGCGCCGGCATAAGACATTGACGATGTGGGCTTGACTTCTTCGTCCCAGGACAACATAGGAGGTTCCAATCAGCGAATTATGGGAGCGACGACGTGAATTGGAAAGTATTCATTCACATCGCCGCCCGATTCTGTTGTTCAATAACATCGCAGGCATGAAGGCGCTGCGACATGTCGGCTGCGATCACTGGCAGGCTTCGCAACCCGGATCATCGATCGCGCAGAACTTGATGTCGGTGGCGGCCGTGGCCATCTGGGCCTGCGCTGCAGCCGCGGCGGCATCGAGGGCGCTCATGCCGCCGCTCGCGGCACCACCGGAGGAGACCGCGTTGAGACGGCCGGCCGTCACGGTGGACTTCTCGGCGTGCGTGGCCGACATGGTGCGCAGGTAGTAGGTGGTCTTGAGACCGCGCAGCCAGGCCAGCTTGTAGGTGTCGTCCAGCTTCTTGCCCGAGGCGCCGGCCATGTAGATGTTCAGCGACTGGGCCTGGTCGATCCATTTCTGGCGGCGTGCCGCGGCTTCCACCAGCCACAGCGTCTCGACCTCGAAGGCCGTGGCGTAGAGGGACTTGATCTCCTGCGGCACGCGGTCGATGGGCGCGAGCGAACCGTCGAAGTGCTTCAGGTCCATGACCATCACGTCGTCCCACAGGCCCAGGCGCTTGAGATCGCGCACCAGGTAGCTGTTGATCACGGTGAACTCGCCCGACAGGTTGGACTTGACCGAGAGATTGCCGAAGCAGGGCTCGATCGAGGCGTCCACGCCGATGATGTTGGAGATGGTCGCGGTCGGGGCGATGGCCACGCAATTGGAGTTGCGCATGCCGTCGCGGGCGATCTTCTTGCGCAGCGCATCCCAGTCCAGGGTGGCCGAGCGGTCCACTTCCACGTAGCCGCCGCGGGCCTTGGCCAGCAGGTCCAGCGTGTCCAGCGGCAGGATGCCCTGGTCCCACAGCGAGCCCTTGTAGCTGGAGTACTGGCCGCGCTCGCGGGCCAGTTCGGTCGAGGCCCAGTAGGCGTGGTAGCAGACGGCCTCCATGGACTGGTCGGCAAACTCCACGGCAGCCTGGCTGGCGTAGGGGATGCGCAGCTCGTACAGAGCGTCCTGGAAACCCATGATGCCCAGGCCCACCGGGCGGTGGCGCAGGTTGGAGTCGCGCGCCTTCTTGACGGCGTAGTAGTTGATGTCGATCACGTTGTCCAGCATGCGCATGGCCGTGGAGATGGTCTTCTTCAGCTTCTCCTGGTCGATGGCGCCGTTCTTCAGGTGCTGGCGCAGGTTGACCGAGCCCAGGTTGCAGACCGCGGTTTCGGTGTCGCTGGTGTTGAGCGTGATCTCGGTGCACAGGTTGGAGGAGTGCACGACGCCGGCGTGCTGCTGCGGCGAGCGCACATTGCAGGCATCCTTGAAGGTGATCCAGGGATGGCCGGTCTCGAACAGCATGGAGAGCATCTTGCGCCACATGTCGGTGGCCGGCACGGTCTTGCTGGGCTTGATCTCGCCGCGCTTGGCCTTGGCTTCATAGGCCACATAGGCCTTCTCGAAGTCGGCGCCGAACAGGTCGTGCAGGTCCGGCACGTTGGACGGCGAGAACAGGGTCCATTCGCCCTTTTCCATCACACGGCGCATGAACAGGTCGGGGATCCAGTTGGCCGTGTTCATGTCGTGCGTGCGGCGGCGGTCGTCGCCGGTGTTCTTGCGCAGTTCCAGGAACTCCTCGATGTCCAGGTGCCAGGTTTCCAGGTAGGTGCAGACCGCGCCCTTGCGCTTGCCGCCCTGGTTCACCGCCACGGCCGTGTCGTTCACGACCTTGAGGAAGGGCACGACACCCTGCGACTCGCCGTTGGTGCCCTTGATGTGGCTGCCCAGGGCGCGCACGCGCGTCCAGTCGTTGCCCAGGCCGCCGGCGAATTTGGACAGCAGGGCGTTTTCCTTGATGGATTCGTAGATGCCGTCCAGATCGTCCGGCACGGTGGTCAGGTAGCAGCTGGAGAGCTGCGAACGCAGCGTGCCGGCGTTGAACAGGGTGGGCGTGGACGACATGAAGTCGAACGAGGACAGCACCTCGTAGAACTCGATGGCGCGCGCCTCGCGGTCGATCTCGCCCAGCGACAGGCCCATGGCCACGCGCATGAAGAAGGCCTGCGGCAGTTCGATGCGGCTCTTGCGCACGTGCAGGAAATAACGGTCGTACAGGGTCTGCAGGCCCAGGTAGTCGAACTGCAGGTCACGGTCGGCCTTGAGCGCGGCGCCCAGGCGCTTGAGGTCGAACTGCAGCATGTCCGGATTGAGCAGCTCGTTGTCGACGCCCTTCTTGATGAAGTCGGGGAAGTACTCGGCATAGGCCTGGCCCATGTCGGCTTGCGGCACATCACGGCCCAGCACCTCGCGGGCGATGGTGTGGAACAGCAGGCGCGCGGTGGCGTAGGTGTAGTCCGGGTCTTTCTCGATCAGGGTACGGGCGGCCAGGATGGCGGCCTTGAAGACCTCGTCGATCGGCACACCGTCGTACAGATTGCGCATGGTCTCGGCGACGATGGGGTCCGGCTTGACGTCGGCGCCCAGGCCGGCGCAGGCGTTCTCGATCAGTTGCTGCAGGCTGCCCAGATCCAGCGTGACGCGCTGGCCACCATCGATCACATGCAGCTGGGGCGCTTTCGGCGCGGCCTGGGTGGCCTGCTGCGCACGTTCCTGGGTGCGGCGCTCGCGGTAGAGCACATAGGCGCGGGCGATCTCGTGGTGGCCGCCGCGCATCAGGCCCAGTTCGACCTGGTCCTGCACGTCTTCGATATGGAAGGTGCCGCCGCCCGGGCGCGAGCGCATCAGCGCGCGCACCACGTTCTGGGTCAGGCTGTCCACCACCTCGCGCACGCTGGCGGAGGCCGCGCCCTGGGTGCCGTGCACAGCCAAGAAGGCCTTCATCATGGCCACGGCAATCTTGCTCGGCTCGAAAGGCACCACGGCGCCATTGCGGCGGATGATCTGGTAGTTGTTGAGCGGGCTGGTGGCCGTGTTTTCCTGGGTTTGCATGGTCAGGACACCGGTGTGCAGGGCGGGGGTGGCGGGGTTCAAGGCTGTTTGCATTATTTCCTCGTCGTCAGCAAATCGTTGTTGGTTCTCGGGGGCGGTATTCTGGCTCGCGATGCGCTTTGTTGAATAAAAGCACTGCCAGCGGAAAGCACTATATATGGTGTGTGTGGTGAATACAAGCCACTACAGGTAGTGTAGCGTCGCCGATACGTCCCCGGGGTCCCAAGGGTGAAAAAATGCACGGTGTTCCATGTCGGGGCGCCACGGCACGAACCACTGCGCAGCCGTTGAGAAACGTGCATGCGCGCACAAAAAACAAGAATGCATGCGGCCTTGCGAGGCATTTCCCCGCTGCGGCCGCGTGGTGTGGTGCATCAGCGCAGCGCAGCTGCTGTGGGGCGGCACGTTGCTGGTGCCGGGCCGTGCGTGCGACTCAGGCGGTCTCTTCGGGAAAATACCGGGTTGACCATCCCAGGGACTGTTGCAACGCGGCCCACTGGAACCCCGCGCCGGGGTCGGCCTTGCGTCCGGGTGCCACGTGTTCGTGCCCGGCGATGTGCTGCACCGGGTAGCGCTGGCCCAGCGCAGCGCACAGGCTGCTCAGGGTTTCGTACTGCGCAGCCTCGAAGGATGCACCCTCCAGGCCTTCGAGTTCGATGCCGACCGAGTCGTCGTTGCAGTTGTCGCGTCCGCGGTAGCTGGAGACGCCGGCATGCCAGGCGCGCTCGTCGCAGCTGACGAACTGCCAGAGTTCGCCGTTGCGGCGGACGTAGAAATGCGAAGACACCTGCATGCCTTCGATGCTCTTGAAATAGGGATGTGCGTTCCAGTCCAGCGTGTTGGTGAACAGGCGCTGCACCTCGTCGCCGCCGTACTGGCCGGGCGGCAGGCTGATGGAGTGGATCAGCAGCAGGTCGATCACCGCGCCTGGCGGGCGCGGCCCGAAATTGGGCGAGTCCAGCCGGCGTGCAAAACGGTACCAGCCTCCGTCCCACAGGCCGTCACGTGTCGGCGCAGGTGCGAGGTTCATGCGGCGGGGTCGTTGTCCTGCGGCGTGTCGATGTTCAGGCGCGCAATGCGGTAGCGGATCTGGCGCAGGCTCAGGCCCAGCTTGGCCGCCGCGGCGGTGCGGTTGAAGCCGGTTTCCTGCAGGGCCTTGACCAGGATTTCGCGTTCCTGGCGGTCCAGATGGCCTTGCAGGTCGGCGGGCAGTTCCGCGGGGGGCGGCGCGGCCGGCACCGGGCCGGGCGGCAAGACGCCGGGGATGGTGGGGGCCAGGTCCGGGGCGGCCGGGTCCAGGATGGCCGGCACGGTGTCGAAGCTGTCGAAACTCAGTTCGTCGCCCTCGCTCAGAGCCATGGCGCGGTGCAGGAGGTTCTCCAGTTCGCGCACATTCCCGTTGAGCGGGTGCTTGCTCAACTGGGCCAGTGCCTCGGGCGTCAGCTGCGGGACGGGCAGGCCGGATTCCCGGGCGATGCGCTGGAGCAGGGCCTCGCACAGGTCGGGAAGGTCCTCGCGTCGCTCGCGCAGCGGCGGAATGTCGATCTCGATCACGTTGAGGCGGTAGTAAAGGTCCTGGCGAAAGCGCCCCTCCTGCACCTCCCGCGCCAGATGCTTGTGCGTGGCGCTGACGATACGCACGTCCACGGCCTCTTCCTGCGTGCCGCCGACCGGGCGCACACAGCGCTCCTGGATGGCGCGCAGCAGCTTGGACTGCATGGACAGGGGCAGATCGCCGATTTCGTCGAGGAACAGCGTGCCGCCGCCTGCGGCCTGGAAATAACCCGCACGGTCCTGGCCGGCGCCGGTATAGGCCCCCTTGCGCACACCGAAGAATTCGGTTTCCAGCAGGTTTTCCGGAATGGCACTGCAGTTGACCGCAACCATCGGGCCGCCAGCCCGGTGGCTGTTGGCGTGCAGGGCGAGCGCCGTCAGTTCCTTGCCGGTGCCGGACTCGCCGCAGATCAGCACCGGGGCCATGCTGCGAGCTACCTTGAGGATGCGCTCGCGCACCTGCCGCATGGCGGGGGAGCGGCCCACCAGGCGCCGCGACGCCACATCGCCCGCCGAGGTCGGTGTCGACGGGCGCGGGGTGATGGTGGCAGGGGGCGAGGCGGGTGCGGCCCGCGGGGTGAGGGCGTCCTGCACCGCCGAGGCGATGACGGCGCGGAACTGTTTCAGGTCGACCGGCTTGGTCAGGTAGTCGAAGGCGCCGGCCTTGAGCGATTCCACGGCGTTTTCCGCTGAACCATAGGCCGTGATGACCACGCTGCGTTCGCCGCGCTGCAGGGCGCGCAGGCGCTGGATCAGCTCGATGCCCAATCCGTCGGGCAATCGCATGTCGGTGATCAGGACCTCGTAGCGGCGTTCCTGCAGGTGATTCCAGGCGTCGGCCACGGTTTCCGCCACGTCGACGTGGTAACCCTCGCGCAGCAGGGTCAGCTCGTAGAGCGTGCGCAGGTCGGGTTCGTCGTCGACGACCAGGATGCGCGGGCTGGTGGTGGCGGCGGGCGTGGTCATGGGGTCGCGCGGGTACGGGCCAGCGGGGGCGAAGCAGCCGCTGCCAGGCGCAGGGTGATGAAGAATTCGTTGCCGTCCATCAGGGTGTCACGGGCGATGCGGCGGGCACGGTGGTAACCGATGGCGGCACCATGCCCTTCGCACAACTCCCGGCAAATATACAGGCCCAGACCGCTGGAGCGGCTTTCCGAGGAAAAGAAAGGTTCGAACAGATGCTGCTCGACCGAGGGCTCCATCGGAGGGCCGTCGCTCCAGACGGCCAGCAGGGCCTGGCCGCTGGCATCGGCGCGGGCATGCACCTGGATCGCATCGGGCAACTGGCGGGCATAACGGCGCGCATTGTCCAGCAGGTTGACCAGCACGCGACGCAGGTGTTCGGGGTCGAAGTGCACCGACAGCGGATGCGTGGCCAGGTGCAGGGCCAGCATGGCCTGGCTGCCCGTCTGATGGGCCCAGTCCAGGCCGATGCGCTGCACAGAGGGGGCCAGCTCGAGCACGCGTGACTCGAAGGCGGTGGCCTGCTTGCCGGTGCGCGAGATGTTGAGCACATCGTCGACGATGCGGTCCAGGCGCTTGGCGTTCTGGCGGATCATCTGGGTCAGACGGATGTGTCGCGGTTCGTGGATGTCCTCTTCCAGCAGGGCGTTGGCCTGGGCGATGGCCGCCAGCGGGTTGCGGATCTCGTGCGCCACGGCGGCCGACATGCGGCCCATGCTGGCCAGCTTCTCGGTACGCATGCGCGCCTCCATCTCGCGCAGGTCCTGCAGGAACATGACACACAGGGTCTCGCTTTCGCCCCAGTGCGCGGTGGTCATGCGGGTGCGCACGCGCATGCGCCGGCTGCCCTGGCCCAGATGCTCGATGCCGATGTCGGCATGGTGGAAGTCGCCGCGGCCGGTGAAGACCTGGAACGCCAGCTCGGCCAGCGACTGCCAGCCGGGTTCATCGGCCAGGCTGAAGGGCGTGTGCTTGAGCGGCCGTTCATCGGCCTGCAGCAGCTGGCGCGCCGCCGGGTTGGCGGCGTGGACGGTGCCACGCACGTCCACCACCAGGATGCCGTCGGTCAGCGCCTCGATCACCAGGTCGTTGACCTGCTGCTGGATGCGCATGGCGTGCTGGGTGCGCCGGGCTCGTTGCTGCGAGCTGGCCAGGCGTGCCGACAGTTCGTGGGCCAGGAAGGCGATCACGAAGCTGCCCGCGCCGGTGAGTGCCGCCTGGATGAAAAAGGGCGTGGCGTCGCTGATGCCATACAGCGTGTGCCAGGTGCTGTACAGCAGCAGCAGCAGGGTGATGCCAGCCGCGGTGCCCATGGCCAGGGTCAGCGAGCCCAGCACGGCGGCCTGCAGCACCGGCAGCGCATAGAGGGGGGTGTAGTTGATGCTGCTGCCGTGCAGCAGCTGCAGGGCCGTGAAGAGCACCACGTCCACACCGATGCTGGACAGCCAGGACTGGTCGAAGGTGTGGCCCATGCGGCGCGGTCGCGGCGTGACGCGCACCATCAGTGTGGCCGCCAGATAAGCGCCGCACAACAGCACCAGCCAGAGATTGGCCGCCTGCCCCAGTGCGTACAGCGTCACCTGCAACAGCAGGAGCACCAGGCCCAGCATGACACGGGCCGTCATGAAGCCCAGCCAGAGCCGCTTGAATTCCTGCTGTTCCTCGGGCGCTTCCAGCCGCTCGTCGAGCAGCGACGGGCCGAACCAGGAATGCTCGCTGTCGTGCTCGGACAAGCTACTTCTCCGCCAGCTGCCGATGTTCCGTGCTGCAGTAAAGGCCGATGCGGCCCACGACGGCGTCACTGTGCGGCAGGTGCACGCCGCAGTGTGCGCAGCGCACCATTTCCTGCGGCCCGGTCGGGGTTGGCGGTGGCGCTGCGGCCTGGTCGGAGCGGCTGTCGCTGCGGCGGCCCGAGCGCCATAACCAGATGACCAGCAGCGCGATGGCCAGGAACAGCAGGAATTTCATGTGACGCTGCGCCCGAGGACGATTTCGAGCACGAAGCGATAACCCACATAGGCCAGCAGCAGCAGCCCGGCGCCCGTGAAGAGCAGCCGCGCAGCCCGCCAGCCGCGCCAGCCAAAGCGTGCCCGCCCGATCAGCAGCACCGCGAACACGCCCCAGGACAGCAGGGAGAAGACGATCTTGTGGCTCCACTTCCAGGTCGTGCCGTAGAGCTGCTCATCGAACAGCAGGCCGGCCAGCAGCGTGGCCGACAGCAGCACAAAACCGGCCGTGACGAAGCGGAAGGTCAGTCGCTCCAGGGTCAGCAAGGGCAGGCCGCTGTCGGTATCCGCCGCCAGGCGGATGCGCTGCTCGGCGCGCAGCATCAGCAGGGCGTGCACCACGGCCACCGCGAACAGGCCGTAGGAGGCGATGCCCAGGGCCAGGTGCAGCGGCAGCCAGGCCGAGGCGCTGGCCTGCAGGGGCTGCCCCGGAAACATCATGGCCAGCAGCACCGAACCGGCCCCCAGGGGCGAGAGGGCCCAGCGCGTCTGCAGCTGGGGGTAGAGCTGGATTTCGATGGCGTAGATGGTGGCCACCAGCCACACGGTGACCGAGAGCGCCGGTGCAAAACCGAAGCGCTGGGCCTCGCCCACCAGGCTCCAGCCCAGCAGCAGGCCGTGCAGCAGCCAAGCCAGCAGCACGGCCCGGCGCGCCGCCGCCGGGGCAAAGCGCACCACGGCAGGGGCGGCATAGGCCAGGGCGGCGAACACCGTCAGGACCAGGCTGGTGGTGGAGGCACTGGGTAAAATCATGGGTACAGTTTAGCGTTTCGCATCGTGCCGGCATTCTGCCGGCCACTAACCAAGGTTCCGTTCAACGGAATACCGTCATGGCCTCCGCCCTCACCGACAAACTCAGCCGCCTGGTCAAGGAAATCCGCGGCCAGGCCCGCATCACCGAATCCAACGTGGCCGACATGCTGCGTGAGGTACGCATGGCCCTGCTGGAGGCCGACGTGGCCCTGCCCGTGGTGCGCGACTTCATCGCCCGCGTCAAGGACCAGGCCCTGGGCCAGGCCGTCATGGGATCGCTCACCCCGGGCCAGGCCCTGGTGGGCATCGTCAACCGCGAACTCGCAGCCACCATGGGCGAGGGCGTGGCCGACATCAACCTGGCGGCCCAGCCGCCGGCCGTGATCCTCATGGCAGGCCTGCAGGGCGCGGGTAAAACCACGACCACGGCCAAGCTGGCCAAGCACCTGATCGACAAACGCAAGAAGAAGGTGCTCACCGTCTCCGGCGACGTCTACCGTCCGGCCGCCATCGAGCAGCTCAAGACCGTGACGGCCCAGGCCGGGGCCGAGTGGTTTCCCAGCACGCCCGAGCAGAAGCCCGCCGACATCGCGCGCGCGGCGCTCGATTACGCGAAGAAGCATTTCTTCGACGTGCTGCTGGTCGACACCGCCGGCCGCCTGGCCATTGATGAAGCGCTGATGCGCGAGATCCGCGAACTGCACGCTGTGCTCAACCCGGTGGAAACGCTGTTCGTGGTCGACGCCATGCAGGGCCAGGACGCGATCAACACCGCCCGGGCTTTCAAGGAAGCCCTGCCGCTGACCGGCATCATCCTGACCAAGACCGATGGCGACTCGCGCGGCGGCGCCGCCCTGTCGGTGCGTGCGGTCACCGGGGTGCCCATCAAGTTTGCCGGTACCAGCGAAAAGATCGACGGGCTGGAGGTTTTCGATGCCCAGCGCCATGCCGGTCGCGTGCTGGGCATGGGCGACATCGTCGCCCTGGTCGAGCAGGTCACGGCCGGTGTGGACATGGAGGCCGCGCAGAAGCTGGCCGCCAAGGTCAAGAGCGGCGCCGGCTTCGACCTCAACGACTTCCTGGCCCAGCTGCAGCAGATGAAGCAGATGGGCGGCCTCTCCAGCCTGATGGACAAATTGCCGGCCCAGATGGCTGCCAAGGCCGGCCAGGTGGACACGGAGCGGGTCGAGCGCGACCTGCGCCGCAAGGAGGGCATCATCAACAGCATGACCAAGCTGGAGCGCAAGAAGCCCGAGCTCATCAAGGCCACCCGCAAGCGCCGCATCGCGACCGGTGCGGGCGTGCAGGTTCAGGACGTGAACCGCCTGCTCAAGGAATTCGAGCAGATGCAGGACATGATGAAGAAGATGAAGGGCGGCGGCATGATGAAGCTCATGAAACGCATGGGGGGCATGAAGGGCATGCCCAAGATGCCTTTCTGATGCAGGTCGGCATCCGTGGGGGGCTGAGCCGGTGGCTGGCCCGGGCTGCGGTACTGCTGGTCTTGATTTCACTCGCCGGCTGCGCCTGGCTCGACACCCGGCAGCGCCAGCTCATCTACCGTCCCACCCCCGGCCAGGTGGCTGACTTTGCCGGCCTGCGTCCGGGTGACATCCGTTATTTCGTGGAGCTGCCGCCGTTCGCCAACGATATGGCTCCGGGTGCAGAGCAGCGCGTCGAGTTCTGGTGGCTACCCCATGCCGAACCTCAGGCGCCCACCCTGCTGTATTTCCACGGCACCTTTCGCAATCTCTCGCAAAACCTGCACAAGATGGAGGCCCTGCGCGCTGCGGGTTTTTCGGTGCTGGCGGTGGAATACCGCGGCTGGGGCTTGAGTACACCGATCACGCCGTCAGAAGGGAGTATCCTGCAGGATGCCGCCGTGGCCTGGGCCGAGCTGGAGCGCCGCGAACCGCGTTCCGCGCGGCGTGTGATCTATGGCCATTCCATGGGCAGCGGCGTGGCGGTCGATCTGGCCAGCCGCCTGCATGCGAACGATGCTGTCGCGGCGCTGATCCTGGAGTCGGCCTTCACCAGCTTCGATGGCCTGGCCAGCGAGGCCGGGTGGATCGCCCGGCTGCTGGCGGTCTTCAATCGCGAGCGTTTTGCCTCGATTGAGAAAATCGGGCAGGTCCGCGTACCGTTGCTGATGATCCACGGCAGCGCCGACACCACCGTGCCCATGCGCCTGGGCCAGCAGCTCTATGACCAGGCCAACCCGCCCAAACAGTGGCAGCCCATGCCCGGCGGCGGGCACAGCGACCTGCACCAGACGGGGCGTGTGCCCTACCAGGAGGCGCTGCGCAGCTTCATGCAGTTGCACCTGAGCCGCCCGGTCCATACACCGCCACTCGGAGCGACCCAGGCGAAGCCGGGCACGTCATCCCTTCGGGACTGAGTCGCCCCTACGCCTGTGCGCGGAATCTCAGACCACCTGGGTTGACGGGCTCGTGACCACGGTGCCCCGCAGGCTGTAGTGCCGTGCCTCGGTGATGGACACATCCACCATCTGGCCCGTCAGCCGTTGGGGCGCCGTGAAGTTCACCACCCGGTTGCATTCGGTGCGGCCCATCAGTTCGTCGGCGTCCCGTTTGGACGGCCCTTCCACCAGGATGCGTTGCACCGTGCCGATGCGGCTGGCGCTGATCTGCTTCAGGTTGGTTTCGATGGCGGCCTGCAACGCCTGCAGGCGACGCAGCTTCACCTCGTGCGGCGTGTCGTCGTGCAGATTGGCTGCCGGCGTGCCCGGGCGCGGGCTGAAGATGAAACTGAAGGAATTGTCGAAGCCCACGTCCTCGATCAGCTTCATCATCCGGCCGAAATCGTCCTCGGTCTCACCCGGAAAGCCCACGATGAAGTCGCTGCTGATGGACATGTCGGGGCGGATGGCGCGCAGCTTGCGCACCGTGCTCTTGTACTCCATGGCTGTGTAGCCGCGTTTCATGGCCATCAGGATGCGATCGCTGCCGTGCTGCACCGGCAGGTGCAGATGGCTGACCAGCTTCGGCAGTTTCTCGTAGGCGGCAATCAGCGAGGGCGTGAACTCGTTGGGATGGCTGGTGGTGTAGCGGATGCGCTCGATGCCGGGAATCTCGGCCACGTATTCGAGCAGGGTGGCGAAGTCGGCCATCTCTCCCGTGCTGCCCGCAACGCTCGTGTTGCTGCTCATCCGGGCTCGCCACGCATTCACGTTCTGCCCCAGCAGGTTGACCTCCCTGACACCCTGGTCGGCCAGGCCGGCGATCTCCACCAGCACGTCCTCGAAGGGGCGGCTCACTTCCTCGCCGCGCGTGTAGGGCACCACGCAGTAGCTGCAGTATTTGGAGCAGCCTTCCATGATGCTGACGAAGGCGGTGGCGCCGTCCACCTTGGCCGGTGGCAGGTGGTCGAACTTCTCGATCTCGGGAAAGCTGATGTCCACCTGCGGGCGATTCTGCGCTTCACGTGCGTTCAGCAGCTCGGGCAGGCGGTGCAGGGTCTGCGGGCCGAACACCACGTCCACATAGGGCGCGCGGCGGATGATCTCGGCGCCCTCCTGGCTGGCCACGCAGCCGCCCACGCCGATCTTCACGCCCTTCTTCTTCAGGTGCTGCACGCGGCCGAGGTCGGAGAACACCTTCTCCTGCGCCTTCTCGCGCACCGAACAGGTGTTGAAGAGGATCAGGTCGGCCTCTTCCACATCCTGCGTGGGCTCGTAACCCTGGGCGGCGCCCAGCACGTCGGCCATCTTGTCCGAGTCGTACTCGTTCATCTGGCAGCCGAAGGTCTTGATGAAAACTTTCTTGCTCATGGAATAGCTCCTAGCCCCCGGTACGGCCGGGGACGGCCGGGTCACGCCCGGCGCTGGTTCAGTGAAAGGGGGGCGCCGGCGCCTCAGCGCCTGGGCAGGGGATCGACGGCAGCCTCGCCAGCCGTCAACACCCAGACCTCAAACACCAGGCCCAGCGAGTCGCGCGTGTAGCGCACGGGCAAGTCCTCGCCGATCAGCGCACCGGAAACCACGATGAGGTTGTTGCGATTGCGGATGCGCGCGCCCGGCGCCAGCCGCGCCGGCTTGCCGTCGAGCAGCACATCGGGCGGGGTGGGGGTGATGCGCAATGTGCCGCGTTGGGCTTTGGGCGAGATGGGCGGGATGCGCTGGGGCAGGTTGGCGGATGCACCGGCCCCCTGGGCGGAAGCCTGAAGGGGAGCGGCAGACAGGCCGAATGCCAGCAGCAAGGCTGCGGTAGCGGAGAGACAGCGGTTCATGGTGTATGTCCAGAGGCTGTAAAGCAAGAATGAAACAGCTTGTGACTATAACGCTTCAGCCTTCTGAGGCTTGGGGCTTGCCGATGTGACTCAACCGCCCGGCCGCGCGGCGCCGATAGACGGTCGAAGCAGCAGCAAAGAAAAATCCCTTGTAAATTTGACTCTACAAGGGATGGATGTCTGGTGGTGATAGGTGGATTTGAACCACCGACATCAGCATTATGAATGCTGCGCTCTAACCAACTGAGCTATATCACCGACGGGCCAGATTATAGCGTTTTTTGCCGCCTCAGCAATGGCGGAACGCCGGTTTGCGCTTCTCCACGAAGGCCGCCATGCCTTCCTTCTGGTCGGCCGTCGCAAACAGGGCGTGGAAGAGGCGGCGCTCGAACATCACGCCGTCGTTGAGTGATCCCTCAAAAGCCCGGTTCACGGCCTCCTTCGCGGCCATGACCGCCACCTGCGAGTAGTCGCTGATCATCAGGGCCGCCCCCAGGGCCTCCTCCATCAGCTTGTCTACCGCCACCACGCGGCTGACCAGGCCGGCGCGCTCGGCCTCGGTGGCGTCCATCATGCGGCCGGTCAGCGTCATGTCCATGGCCTTGGCCTTGCCGACCGCGCGCGGCAGGCGCTGGGTACCGCCGGCGCCGGGGATGACACCCAGCTTGATCTCGGGTTGGCCAAACTTGGCGTTGTCGGCGGCGATGATGAAGTCGCACATCATCGCCAGTTCGCAGCCACCGCCCAGGGCAAAACCGCTGACAGCGGCAATCACCGGCTTGCGGATGCTGCGCAGGGTTTCCCAGTTGCGGGTGATGTAGTCGCCCTTGTAGACGTCGGCAAAGCTGTAGCCGGCCATGGCGCCGATGTCGGCGCCGGCGGCAAATGCCTTCTCGCTGCCCGTGAGGATGATGCAGCCGATGGCCGCGTCGGCATCGAAGGCCTTGAGCGCCGCACCCAGCTCGTCCATGAGCTGCTCGTTCAGGGCGTTGAGCTGCTTGGGCCGGTTCAGCGCGATGATGCCGACCTTGCCGGCTTCGGTGCAGACCTGGATGGTTTCGTAATTCATGGGGTTCTCCTCATGCCTGCAAAAAAATGCGATAGGCGGGGTTGCGGGTCTCTTCCACGTAGGCATAACCCAGCGTAGCCAGGAATTTGGCGAAAGCCTTGTCGTCGGCCTGGGGCACCTGGATACCCACCAGGATGCGCCCGTAATCGGCGCCCTGGTTGCGGTAGTGGAAGAGGCTGATGTTCCAGCCCGGGCGCATCAGGCTCAAAAACTTCATCAGCGCGCCCGGCCGCTCGGGGAAGACGAAGCGCAGCAATCGCTCGTCCTTCGCCAGCGCCGAATGGCCACCCACCATATGGCGTATGTGCTCCTGCGCCAGGTCGTCGTGTGTCAGGTCCAGCGCGGCGAAGCCGTGGCGTTTGAAGCTGGTGGCAATCTTGCCGCTCTCGCCCTTGGCCGAGGTAGTCAGGCCGACGAACACATGCGCCTGCCGGTCGTCGCTGATGCGGTAATTGAACTCGGTCACATTGCGTGGCCCGCCGGGCAGGGTGCCGATCAGTTCGCAGAAACGGCGGAAGCTGCCGCGCTCCTCGGGGATGGTCACGGCGAACAGCGCCTCGCGCTCCTCGCCCACCTCGGCTCGCTCGGCCACGAAGCGCAGGCGGTCGAAGTTCATGTTGGCGCCGCAGAGGATGGCGGCATAGGTCTCGCCCTTGGTCTTGTTCCTGGCCACGTACTGCTTGATGGCGGCCACGGCCAGCGCGCCGGCGGGCTCCACGATGGAGCGGGTGTCCACGAACACGTCCTTGATGGCTGCACAGACCGCGTCGGTATCGACCTCGATGTAGTCGTCCACCAGCTTGCGGGTCAGGCGGAAGGTTTCCTCGCCCACCAGCTTGACGGCGGTGCCATCGGAGAACAGCCCCACGTCCTGCAGCGTGATGCGTTTGCCCGCGCGCACCGACTGGATCATGGCGTTGGAGTCGTTCATCTGCACGCCGATGACCTTGATCTCCGGGCGCACCGCCTTGATGTAGGCCGCCACCCCGCTGATCAGGCCGCCTCCGCCGATGGCCACGAAAACGGCGTCCAGCGGCCCCTGGTGCTGGCGCAGCATCTCCATGGCGATGGTCCCCTGGCCGGCAATCACCTCCGGATCGTCGAAGGGGTGCACGAAGGTCAGCCCCTGCTTTTTCTGCAGTGTCAGGGCATGGGTGTAGGCGTCGGAGTAGCTGTCGCCGTGCAGCGCCACTTCTCCGCCGAGAGCCTTGACGGCGTCGATCTTGAGTTGCGGTGTGGTGGTGGGCATCACGATCACGGCGCGGGTGCCCAGCCGGTGCGCCCCCAGCGCCACGCCCTGGGCATGGTTGCCGGCCGAGGCGCAGATCACACCCTTCTTCAACTGCTCGGGCGTCAGGTGCGCCATCTTGTTGTAGGCCCCGCGCAGTTTGAAGCTGAACACCGCCTGCTGGTCCTCACGCTTGAGCAGCACCTTGTTGTGCAGGCGCCGGCTCAGGGCCCGGGCGGGCTCGAAGGGCGATTCCACGGCCACGTCGTAGACGCGTGCGGTGAGAATTTTTTTCAGGTAGTCGGCGGGCTGGAGAACTTTGTTTTTCATGGGGGCTGGCGGTGTGGGGATAATTTGCGCCAGACCCCCATTTTGACAAGGAACAGAACATGGAATGCACAGTCAGCTGGACCGGCGCCACCGGTGCGCGCTCCAACATGGGCTTTGTGGCCGAAACCGGCAGCGGCCACGTGCTGGTGATGGACGGCGCGCCCGACGCAGCCAAGCCCGAAAACGGCGGCCAGAACCTGGCCCCGCGGCCCATGGAAACCGTGCTGGCCGGCACCGGCGGCTGCACGGCTTATGACGTGGTGCTCATCCTCAAGCGCGGCCGGCACGAGGTGCGCGGCTGCAGCGTCAAGCTCAGCAGCGAGCGGGCCAGCGAAGACCCCAAGGTCTTCACGAAGATCCACATGCACTTCACTGTCACCGGCAAGGGCATCCCGGCCAGCGCCGTGGAGCGTGCCATCAAGATGAGCCACGACAAGTACTGCTCGGCCAGCATCATGCTGGGCAAGACGGCCGCGATCACGACCAGTTTCGAGGTCGTGGAGGCCTGATTTTGTCGGTGTCAGGTGGTGAAAACTGGTGAAGAAATCGTAGCGAGCGGTCCCAACGCAAGGCGGACGGAGCGCAGGAACCGGAACGTACTTCCTGTACGTGAGGATTCCGAGCACCGCCCAACGCGGCGATCGGGCCGCGCAGTAGATTTATTCGCCAGTTTTCAGATGTAGTGCGCCGTCGTGGTCATCACCTTGGCCCCGGCGCGCATCAGTTCTTTCACCGGCCCGGGCAGTTCCGCCGCCCCGGCTTTCTGGGCGTCGATGGCGTGCTGCACCTCGTCGGCCGCCATCTGCTTCACGATGGCGCGCGAGCTCATGTCGCCAGGGGGCAGCCGGTCCATATGGCTCATCAGGTGGGCTTCCACCTGGCGCTCGGTTTCCACCACAAAACCCAGGCTCACGGCATTGCCCAGCCGACCGGCCAGCAGGCCTATGCCGAAGGCACCGGCGTACCAGAGCGGGTTGAACAGCGAGGTGCGTGAGCCCAGCTCGTCCAGGCGCTGTTTTGTCCAGGCCAGGTGGTCGGTCTCTTCGGCGCAGGCGCGCGTGTAGTGGGCGCGCAAGGCGGGGCTGGGGGTGGTCAGGGCCTGCGCGGTGTACAGCGCCTGGGCGCAGACCTCGCCCACGTGGTTCACGCGCATCAGGGCGGCCGAAAGGCGCTTCTCCTCCGGCGTCAATTCCCTGTCCGGCTCGGCCGCGCGCGGCATGGGCTGGGCTGCGCGGGGCGGCGCCAGCAGGGTGCGCAAGGCGGTGTCGGCGGCGGAAAGCAGGGCGTCGATGTTGGAGGTCATGGCCGGATTGTCCCGAATTCAGCGCCGTCTTGCCTGGGCCTGGCTCAAGACTGTCTCCAGCTGCTGCCGGCGTGTGCTTGTTGGGGGCGGCTCCGTGGCCGGCTGGGCGGCGGCTTGCAGGCGCCCGATTTCGTCCAGCAGGGCTTCCAGCAGCGCCGGCTCCAGCAGGTAGAAGTCGACCTTGTTGTGATTGAGCACGGCCACTGGCCGGCCGGTGGCCTGGCGCAGCACGGCGGCCGGGTTCTTCTTGAACTGGGACATGCTGATGGCCAGGTCCGCGAGCAGGTTTTGCATGATGAGTACCATTATCAGCGCTGAATTTGGCGCTTTTTCATCTGGTTTTCATATTCGCCATACCGGCACTGCCTCTTGTTTGGGCAATGTTGCAGGGCGACAACGAAAGCCGCGTGAAATCAACCCCACTCCGGGTTTTTCCTTTGACCCCAACTGGCCCCTCTGGTGGAATACACCCAACTTCCTTGTCAGAGGAGGTTGGCCCGGGGATCCGAGAACTCCCTTCGGGACCCCTTGTTAAACCTTTGGAGAACATTCAATATGAAAAAGACCCTGATTGCCGTGGCTGCCTTGGCTGCCACCTCCGCCTTCGCCCAAGTGACCATTTCCGGCTCCATGCAAGTCGGCCTCGTGAATCCTGGTGCAGATGGCGCAGCCACCGCTGTGACCCATCTGGGCAATGGCGCCAACGCCATCAACCTGGCAGCCTCCGAAGACCTCGGCGGTGGCCTGAAGGCCGGCTGGGATGGCCAGATCCGTTTCAACGCCGCCAACGGTGACCGCAATTCCAGCGGCCAGGGCGCTGCGCTGTTCCACAGCTCCAACGTTTACCTGAGCAGCGCCACGCTGGGCACCGCACGTATCGGCAAGATCGCTGAAATCTCCAACGGCGCCTTTGATCCCTGGGCTCTGGGTGGCGGTGCCTCCCTGGGCAGCGGCGTTACTGGCGCTGCTCATCAGTCGATCACGGTTGGTGCCGCTGCGCAGGCTAATTCGGTGAGCTACACCACCCCGACCTTCATGGGTTTCAGCGCTGGCGCTCAGAAAACGATGAGCCCGACCGCTGGCACCACGGGTGGCCGCAACAACGAGCGCTCGATTGGCCACATCGCTTACGCCAATGGCCCCCTCGCTGCCCAGATTTTGCTGGCCAGCGGTTCCGGCAACACGCAACCTGACGGTACGGCTGTTACCGATGCCAAGGCTACCCAGCAGTCGCTCGCTGTCAGCTACAACTTCGGTTTTGCCAAGCTGAACTTGGTGAATACTCAGGGTAAGAATGCAGCCGACGTGAAGACTTCCAACGTCACCTCGATCAGCGGTACCGTGCCCCTGAGCCCCACCCTGACGCTGCTGGCTGGTTTCAACAAAGCCAGCACCGGCGGTACTTACACTGCCACCTCTGCCAACGACACCAAGGCTGCCGTGGGTCTGAACTACGCACTGAGCAAGCGCACCACCCTGGGTGCTGACCTGTTCAAGGCCGAAGGCCAGGCCGCTGCCGCTCCCGCCACGGGTACGTCTGGCGCCGGCTTCGCCCTGCGCGTGCGCCACACCTTCTGATCGGACGCTGGCGCAAGCCAGTAGCTGATGGAAGCCAAAAACCCTGCCACGGCAACGTGGCAGGGTTTTTTCATGGGTCAGCCGACTTACTCTAGCCGTTCACGACACAATCACGGCATGTTCAAATTTCCTTTGGGAATCTCTGCTGCTTGGCGCTGCGGTGCATGGCTGCTCATCAGCCTGGGGCTGACCGCTTGCGCCAGTCTGTCGCCGCCTGTGGCCCAGCAGGCCGCGGCCGAGCCCCAGGCCTGGGCGCAAGCCGGCTGGCGCCACTGGCCTCTGCCCGGCAAGCAGGCCACAGATTACCGGCCGGTACGATACGGCCAGCGCGAGGCGCTGGAGGCGCGTGCAGCGTCTTCGGCCAGCGTGATGCGCCGCCCCCTGGGTATTGCGCCCGACGATCTGGGCGCCATCCGCTTTTCCTGGAAGGTGCCGGCCCTGATGCTGCAGGCCGATATGGCCCGGCGCGAAACCGAGGACGCCGTGGTGCGCGTGGTACTCACTTTCGAGGGTGATCGCAGCCGCTTGTCCACGCGCGACCACATGCTGTCCGAACTGGCCTTGCTCATGACGGGCGAGCCCCTGCCCTATGCGACGTTGATGTATGTCTGGTGCCCCACGCGTGAGGCCGGCAGCGTCATCACCAACCCGCGCACCGACCGCATCCGCAAGTTGGTGGTGGAATCCGGCACAGCCCGGCTGGGCGAGTGGCTGGACTACGAGCGCGATGTACGTGCCGACTACCGCCAGGTCTTTGGCGAGGAGCCCGGCCGCTTGATCGGCGTGGCCCTCATGACCGACAGCGACAACACCGGCAGCGATGTGCGCGCCTGGTACGGCCTGGTGCAGTTCGACGGATTGGCCTTGGCGCGCGGCGACTGAGCTTGCTTGCAGATTTGCCTATTCGGCGGCGCGCGGCGAAAATCAAGGTCATGTCTGACTCAAGCATCGATCTCAGTGCGTTGCACAAAGCGCTGGCACAACTCGAGGAGGCGCTGTCTTTCTGGCAACAGCAGCCGGATGGTGCCCCTTTGAAGCGGCATTTGCGTGCGGCGGTGATCCAGTCTTTCGAGTTCAGTTACGAGCTATCGGTGCGTATGTTGAGGCGCGTGCTGATTGAGCGCGCGGCTGCCGCCGACCTGGTGCTTGACCTTTCCTTCAACGATTTGCTCAGGAAGGGGGCCGATGCCGGACTGTTGCCTGACGCCTTGGCCTGGCGACGCTGGCGCGATATGCGCAACACCACCAGCCACACTTACGACGAAACGCGTGCAGTGGAGGTGGCCGCCGCTGCCCTGGAGTTTCTGCCAGATGGCAAAAGGCTGGTGCAGGCATTGGAGCGCAGCCTTGGCCGCTGAACTGCTGCTAACCGACGAGGACCGGCAGCTGGTCAAGCGTATCGTTCTTGCGGTCATTCCAGATGCCGAGTTCCGGGTCTTTGGTTCCCGGGCGACAGGAAGAGCGCGACCTTTCTCCGATCTGGATCTGCTGATTCTCCGGCCCAAACGTCTGAACTGGGAGCAACGTGTGGCCCTGCGCGATGCGTTCGAGGCCAGCGAGCTGCCGTATTGCGTGGACCTTGTGGAGGCCGCAGCCCTTCCGTTGACGATGGCAGAGCAGTTGCAGCGCGAAATGGTTTCGATCTAAACGCTGTTTTCAGGCGTAGCGCTTGTTACGCAGGTTGTTCTTCATTTCCTTGAGCATGGGCTGCAGGCGGTTGCCGCCGATGCGCAGGGCCACGCAGGTGGCCAGGATGTCCACGATCATCAGGTGCATCAGGCGCGAGACCATGGGGCTGTAGCGGTCGTAGCCCTCGGGGTGGTCGGCCGCCAGGTGGATGTGGCCGGCCATGGCCAGTGGCGAGCCGCTGGTGGTGATGACGATGGTGGTGGCGCCGTTCTTGCGCGCGATGTCGCAGGCGTCCATCAGGTCGCGCGTTCGGCCCGAGTTGGAGATGACCACCAGGCAGTCGCCCGGCCCCATGAGCGAGGCGCTCATGACCTGCATGTGGCCGTCGCTGTAGGCCACGGTGTTCACGCCCAGGCGGAAGAACTTGTGCTGCGCGTCCAGTGCCACGATGCCCGAGTTGCCCGCGCCGATGAACTCGATGCGCTTGCCGGTCTTGTAGGTGGAGGCCAGCACCACAGCGGCCTTGTCGATCGCGGCGGTGGAGGCGTCGTTGCGGTACTTCAGGAAGGCCGCCACCGTGTTGTCGATGACCTTGACCACCACATCGCTGGTCTTGTCGTCCACGTCCACGCTGCGGTGGATGAAGGGCACGCCCTCGCTGACGGTGCCGGCCAGCTTGAGCTTGAAGTCGGACAGGCCGTCGTAGCCCATGCTGCGGCAAAAGCGCACCACGGTGGGTTTGCTCACGTGCGAGCGGTCGGCCAGCTCGCTGACGGGCAGGTTGGCAAAGGCGCGCGGATCGGCCAGCACGAGCTGGCCCACGCGTTGTTCAGCGGGAGCGAGGGAGGGCAGCGAAGCGCGGATACGATCGAGCATGGGGGGGTCCTGTGCACCGCTTGTGACGGCGCAGGGGTGACAGGCGAAAATGCCGGAGTGTAATTTTATTACAACCCCGAGACTGCGGCTCACCGCTGGCTCCCGGTTCATTGATAATTCCCAGCCATGAACCAGCTCGAAGCGCTACGCCAGTACACCACCGTGGTGGCCGACACCGGGGACTTTCATCAACTGGCCGCCGTCCGGCCGCAGGATGCGACCACCAATCCCTCGCTCATCCTCAAGGCGGTGCAGAAGCCGGACTACCGCCCGCTGCTGCAGGACACGGTGGACCGGTTCCGCGACCGTGCGCTGGACGAGATCGTGGACCGGCTGCTGGTGCGTTTCGGCTGCGAGATCCTGGCGCTGATCCCGGGGCGCGTTTCGACCGAGGTCGATGCACGCCTGAGCTTTGACACGCCCGCCACGGTAGCGCGTGCCGAGCGCATCATTGAGCTCTACCAGGCCCAGAGCATCCCGGTCGACCGGGTGCTGATCAAGATCGCCGCCACCTGGGAGGGCATCCAGGCGGCCGCGCAGCTGGAGCAGCGCGGCATCCACACCAATCTCACGCTGCTGTTTTCCTTCTCGCAGGCGGTGGCCTGCGGGCAGGCCCGGGTGCAATTGATCTCGCCTTTCGTGGGGCGCATCTACGACTGGTACAAGAAGAGCGAAGGCAGCAATTGGGACGAAGCGGCGAGCAGTGGCGCGAACGACCCGGGCGTGAAATCCGTGCGGGCCATCTACAACCACTACAAACGCCACGGCATCGCCACCGAGGTCATGGGGGCGAGTTTTCGCAACACGGGCCAGATCGTGGCGCTGGCAGGTTGTGACCTGCTGACCATCGCACCGGAACTGCTGGCCCAGCTGGCGCTCAGCGAGGCGCCGGTGCAGCGGGCCCTGGAGCCCGACGCTGCGCGCGCACTGGACCTGCCCACCGTGCAGTACGACGAAGCGGGCTTCCGTTATGCGCTCAACGAGGACGCCATGGCCACCGAGAAGCTGGCCGAGGGCATCCGGGCCTTTGCAGCCGATACGCTCAAGCTTGAGCAACTGATACGCTCGGCCTGATGACACGCATGCGATGTGACCGCACGCCGGCCTGGACGGCCTTGCGAGCGCTGTACGAAACCCAGGGGCGAACCCTGGACCTGCGCCAGGCTTTTGCCACGGATGCGGGCCGCTTCGAGGCGCTGAGCCTGCAGGCGCCCCATGTGTTCGCCGACCTGTCCAAGAACCTGATCCACGCCGCGATCCAGGCCCAGCTGACCGAACTCGCACGCGAGTGCGGCATCGAGTCGCACCGCGATGCCATGTTCCGCGGCGAGCCCGTCAACAGCACGGAGGGGCGGGCCGCCATGCACTTCCTACTGCGCCATCCGGGCGGAACCTTGGCGCATCCGTTGACGCCCTACGTACAGAGCGAGCTGCGCGAAGTGCAGCAGGTGCTGGAGGCCATGTTGGCCTACGCCCGTACCGTGCGCGAGGATGCGGCCATCACCGACGTGGTCAACATCGGCATCGGGGGCTCCGACCTGGGGCCACAGATGGCGGTGCTGGCCTTGGACGAATTCGTCGACCATGGCAAGCGTTACCACTTTGTCTCCAGCGTGGACGGCCACGAACTCAGCAGTGTGCTGCGCCAGGTGCTGCCCGAGAGCACCTTGTTTCTGGTGGCGTCCAAGTCCTTCACGACTCTGGAGACCATGACCAACGCCCGCTCGGCCAAGGCCTGGTTCGAGGCGCAGGGCGGGCGCAATATCGCGCGCCATTTCTGCGCGCTGACCAGCAATGTGCAGGCGGCGGCCGAATTCGGCATCAGCACCACCTTCGGCTTCTGGGACTGGGTGGGCGGGCGTTATTCCATGTGGTCGGCCATCGGCCTGCCGATCGCCATCGCCATCGGGCCGCAGCGTTTCCGTGAACTGCTGGCCGGGGCCCATGCCATGGACACGCATTTCCGCACGGCGCCGCTGGAGCGCAACCTGCCGGTGCAGCTGGCCCTGCTGGATGTCTGGTACCGCAATTTCCATGGTTTCGGCAGCCGCAGTGTGGCGCCGTACCACAGCGGCTTGCGCCGCATGCAGGCCTATCTGCAGCAGCTGGAGATGGAGAGCAATGGCAAGCGTGTCGACGAGGCCGGGCAGGCCTTGCCGTATGCCACGTCAGCGGTGATCTGGGGTGAGCCCGCGGCCAACGGCCAGCACGCCTACTTCCAGATGCTGCACCAGGGCAGCGACGTGATCCCGGTGGAGTTCATTGCCGTGAAGCAGGTAGCGCACGATCTGTCGGCGCACCATGACAAGCTGCTGGCCAACGGCCTGGCCCAGGCCCAGGCGCTGATGCTGGGGCAACAGGATGCCGGCGGGCATCGCCACATGCCGGGCAACCGGCCCAGCACCTTCCTGGTGCTGGAAGAACTGACCCCGACCACCTTGGGCGCCCTGATTGCACTTTACGAACACCGCGTCTTCGTGGCCGGCTCCCTGTGGGGCATCAACAGCTTCGACCAGTGGGGCGTGGAGCTCGGCAAGGTGCTGGCCCAGGCCATCGAGCCACGCCTGGGCAGCGGTGACGCCACCGGCCTGGACGCATCGACGGCGGGCCTGCTGCGGCTGTTGCGACGCTGACGAAGGGCTGCTTCCCGGTCCTGCCCCTTGTGGCCAGGCCTTGGCCGCTAATTACCCGTAGAGTTTCCGGTCTATTTTGGGTCGAGAGGCGTCTTCCGCCCGGGCCGGCGAGCATACGCTGTTCTTTCCACAACCTCAACGGAGATACAGATGATCAATCGACGTGACCTGCTCGTCGGCGGCGGCGCCGCGACCGCGGCCTACCTGGCCGGTTCCTTCATGCCCCTGGTGGCGCAGAACGCCCCCAACTTCGGCGCCCCCAGCGTGGTGCAGGTGGGCTACCGCAAGCAGAAGGTGGGTGACATGGAGGTCATCGCGCTGAACGATGGCGTGGTGCGCCGTCCCCTGGCGGCCGAGTTCGTGCGCAACGCGCCGCTGACGGAAGTGCAGGAACTGCTGCGTTCGCAAAACCTGCCCACCGAGTACGTGGACGTGCCCTACACGGCCTTCCTGATCGTGGCCGGCAATCGCCGTGTGCTGGTCGATACCGGCTTTGCCGACAACGGCCCCGCCACCACCGGCCGTTTGCAGGCCAACCTGAACGCCGCCGGTTTCAAGGTGGAGGACATCGACACCGTTGTCATTAGTCACCACCACGGTGACCATATCAACGGCCTGCGCAGCAAGGCCGGCCAGCTGGTTTTCCCCAAGGCCAAGATCATGGTGCCCAGTGTTGAGCATGCCCACTGGATGGACGACGCCAAGATGGAGGCTGCACCTGCTGCTGCCAAGGGCGCGTTCCAGAACGTGCGTCGTGTGTTCGGTGGCCTGGGCCCCGACCAGTTGGTCCAGTTCCAGGCCGGTCAGGAGATCCTGCCGGGCGTGACCACGACGGCAGCCTACGGTCACACCCCGGGCATGGTGACCGTGACCGCGCAAAGCCGTGGTGAGAAGTTCATGTACCTGGCCGACCTGACCAACGTGCCCCAGCTCTTCGCCCGCAACCCGGACTGGGCCGTGGTCTTCGACATGAATCCCGAAGAAGCCCGCCAGACCCGCCGCAAGGTGTTTGATATGGTCGTCAACGACAAGGTCATGGCTGGCGGTTTCCACTTCCCCTTCCCGGCCTTCGGCCGCATCGAGAAGCTGGGCAACGGCTACGACTTCAAGCCCGTCGCCTGATCGTCAAGCAGCCAAAGAAAAACCCCGCAGTGTTACCACTGCGGGGTTTTTTGTTGCCTGTTCGAGAGCAGTGATGCTCGTCGACGCAGCATGGGGGCACAGGGCAAGGCGCAAACGCGCTGACAGTGCTTACAGCACGGCAAGCGTTTGCAACGCCGCCATATGCCCTCATGCAAGGAGCAATTACATGCCCATGTCGCCCATGCCGCCCATGCCACCCATACCGCCAGGCATGCCGCCGCCGGCACCGGCCTCGTCCTTCGGGGACTCGGACACCATGCACTCGGTGGTCAGCATCAGGGACGCGACCGAGGCAGCGTTCTGCAGTGCGGTGCGGGTCACCTTGGTCGGGTCCAGAATGCCCATCTCGATCATGTCACCGTAGGTGTCGTTGGCGGCGTTGAAGCCGTAGTTGCCCTTGCCGCTGAGCACGGCGTTGACGACCACGCTGGGCTCGCCACCGGCGTTGTAGACGATCTCGCGCAGGGGCGCTTCGATGGCCTTGAGCACCAGCTTGATACCGGCGTCCTGGTCGGCGTTGTCACCCTTGATGGTGCCAGCAGCCTGACGGGCGCGCAGCAGAGCCACGCCACCACCGGCCACAATGCCTTCTTCCACAGCAGCGCGGGTGGCGTGCAGGGCGTCTTCCACGCGGGCCTTCTTTTCCTTCATCTCGACTTCGGTGGCAGCGCCAACCTTGATCACGGCCACACCGCCGGCCAGCTTGGCCACGCGCTCTTGCAGCTTCTCGCGGTCGTAGTCGCTGGTGGCTTCCTCGATCTGAACGCGCACTTGCTTGACGCGGGCTTCGATGTCAGCGGCAGCACCGTTGCCGTCGATGATGATGGTGTTTTCCTTGCCCACTTCGATGCGCTTGGCCTGGCCCAGGTCGGCCAGGGTGACCTTCTCCAGTGTCAGGCCGACTTCTTCAGCGATGACCTTGCCGCCGGTCAGGATGGCGATGTCTTCCAGCATGGCCTTGCGACGGTCGCCGAAGCCCGGGGCCTTGACGGCCACGACCTTCAGGATGCCGCGGATGGTGTTGACCACCAGGGTCGCCAGGGCTTCGCCTTCGACGTCTTCGGCAATGATCAGCAGCGGACGGCCGGCCTTGGCCACGGCTTCCAGCGTGGGCAGCAGGTCACGGATGTTGGAAACCTTCTTGTCGTACAGCAGCACGAAGGGGTTGTCCAGCAGGGCAGCCTGCTTTTCGGGGTTGTTGATGAAGTAGGGCGACAGGTAACCACGGTCGAACTGCATGCCCTCGACGACGTCGAGTTCGTTCTGCAGGGACTTGCCGTCTTCCACGGTGATCACGCCTTCCTTGCCGACCTTGTCCATGGCATTGGCGATGATCTCGCCGATGCTCACGTCGCTGTTGGCCGAGATGGAGCCAACCTGGGCGATCTCCTTGGAGGTGGTGGTGGGCTTGGAAGCCTTCTTCAGCTGCTCGATCAGGGCCGTCACGGCCTTGTCGATGCCGCGCTTCAGGTCCATCGGGTTCATGCCGGCGGCCACGTACTTCATGCCTTCGCGCACGATGGCCTGGGCCAGCACGGTGGCGGTGGTGGTGCCGTCACCGGCGTTGTCGCTGGTCTTGGAAGCAACTTCCTTGACCATCTGCGCTCCCATGTTCTGCAGCTTGTCCTTGAGCTCGATTTCCTTGGCCACGGACACACCGTCCTTGGTCACGGTGGGGGCGCCGAAAGAGCGCTCGAGCACCACGTTACGGCCCTTGGGGCCCAGGGTCACCTTGACCGCGTTGGCCAGGATGTTCACGCCTTCGACCATGCGAGCGCGGGCTTCACCGCCGAAAATTACGTCTTTAGCTGCCATGTGTATTACTCCAGATTCAAGTTCAAACGATTAAGTCGGATGGATCAATCGCGTTGCGATTTACTTCTCGACCACAGCAAACAGGTCTTCTTCCTTCATGACCAGCAGTTCGTCGCCGCCGACCTTGACGGTCTGGCCGCTGTACTTGCCGAACAGGACGCGGTCGCCGACTTTGACGTTCATGGCGATGATCTCGCCCTTGTCGTTCTTGCGGCCGGGGCCCACAGCCAGGACTTCGCCCTGGTCAGGCTTCTCGGCGGCGCTGTCGGGGATGACGATGCCGGAGGCGGTCTTGGTTTCGTTTTCAACGCGTTTGACAATCACGCGATCGGCCAGAGGACGCAGTTTCATCAGGGATCTCCTACAGTTAGAAACAGGGTTAGCAAAATAAGCGAGCACCAAAAGTTGGTGCTCATTAACTTAACTGGGGATTCGGAGGGTGTTAGCACTCGGATCCAGCGAGTGCTAATCATAAGGCTTTTTTGCCTGGTTTCAAGATCGGTCGCCAGGGGATGTGCAGAAGTGATTCGCTACACTGCGGACTGCTTTGTCCCCACAACGTTCCGATTTCAACGCTTATTCGTGACTGACACGTCGAATCTCCGGCCTGCGAGACGGCATCTTGGCTACTGGCTGGCTGCCCTGGCCCTTGGCCTGGCCGTCATGGTCCTGGATCTGTGGTGGCGCGGGGGGGCATGGTCAGCGGCACAAGCCGTCTGGCCGTTGGCGGGCGCACCGGCGCCGGCACGGCTGGCCCTGAGGGCGGCCGGGCGTATTCCCATGCCGGCGAACACGCCCGCAGCCCATGCCAGTTCATTGCTGGCCATGCCGGCGGGTCATCCGGCGGCTGTGCAGGCTTACTGGTTTGCCGGTTCCCGCGAAAGCGGGGCGGACGTGCAGATTGCCTTTTCCCAGTTCGAACGCGCCACCCAGCAGTGGACCCCGGCCACCTATGTGGTGAACCGGCACGCTGCCGCCGCGCAATTGGGCCATGGCCTGCGGCGCATCGGCAATCCGGTGGCATGGCGCGATGGCCAGGGGCGGACCCACCTGTTTGTGGTGGCCACGGGGCTGGGCGGCTGGGCAGCCGGGCGCATCCTGCATTTGCGCCAGGAGGCTGCGCAGCAGCCTTTTGTGCCGCTGCGCACCTTGCCCCTGTCCTGGTTTTGGAACACCAGCCACCTGGTGCGCGCCATGCCCCTGCCGCTGGCCGATGGCGGCATGGTCCTGCCGGTGTATTTCGAAATCGGTGTGAAGTACCCCGTGGCCCTGCGCTTTGATGCGGCTGGTGAGTTTCGCGGCATGACGCGCATGTCGCAGCGCCGCGACCTGCTGCAGCCCACCTTGCTGGCGCGCAGCGAGTCCGAATGGCTGGCCCTGCTGCGCGACAACCGCGCGGACCGCAAGCTGCGCGCCGTGTTGACCCAAGATGGCGGTCGTAGCTGGCTGGACCTGCCCGACCCCGGGCCTGCCAACCCTGACGCTGCCGTGGCGGGCCTGGCCTTGCGGCCCGACCTGATGTTCCTTGCGCACAACCCGCGTGCCGAATCCCGGGCGCAACTGGTGCTGAGCCAGTCGCGCGATGGCCTGGAGTGGACGGTGCTGGAAACGCTGGCGCAGGCCCCGCTGGGCCGCGAGATGTCCTACCCTTCCATGGCCTGGGCCGATGACAGCCTGTGGATCAGTTACACCGAGCAACGCCAGGCGATCGCCTGGCAGCGTTTCATTCTTGTGCCGGTGGCACCCTAGGACTGGACGATGGAACTGACCGAGCTGTCCACCGCCATGTTCTCTACCCAGGTCGGCGCCTTGCCTGAACCGCTGGTGGCGCGCCTCTACCTCGAGCTGGCCTGGGGGCTGGTGCTGGCCGCCCTGGCGCTCGTGCTCCTGCGTCGCCGCGGGCTGAACCCGATGGGCCTGCAGCGTTGGCTGCCGCCGCTCCTGCTGCTATGGTGTCTGCTGCCCGGCGGCTTGTCGCCAGCCTTCTGGCTGGGGCTGGCATTTCGTGCTCCGAGCGGCTTGCTGGCCCTGTGGTGCGGCTGGATGCTGTTGCGGCACTACCGACCGCAGACACCCGGTGCCAGCGGGTTCGAGAGCTTGCGTTTCGGGGCGCCGGCCCTGGTCCTGCTGGGTTGGGTCTTGCTGCTCGACACCTTCGCCCTGTGGCCGCTAAGCCTGTATGCATGGGGGTTTGCGCCGCTGGCGCTGGGGGCGCTGGTGCTACTGGCCTGTCTGCCGTGGCTGCTGCGTGGCAACGCAACTCTCTCAGGTCTGCTGATGGCTGCGCTGCTGCTGCATGTGCTGATGCGCCTGCCCAGCGGCAATGCCTGGGATGCCGTGCTGGACCCCTGGCTCTGGCTGCTGCTGCAGGTGGACTGGCTGCGCCGCCGCTTGCGCCGCTCTCCAGCTTAAGAGCGCACCAGCAGCCATTCGCGGCGGTACAGCCACTGTTGCGGATACCAGAGGTTGTCCTTGCGGATTTCGCCCGGGGCATGCCGGCTGGTCAGCAGCCAGCGCTCACCGAGCACCCGGCAACCCGGCAGGCAGGGCGGTGCGGTCTGTGCGCCATGGCTGGCGGTCCAGATCACCGCCTCGTGCGTGTTCAGCAGCTGGTGCAATTCCTCCGCGGCCTGCGCCTGGCCTTCGGCATCGGGGCCACGACGCGCGCGCGCCTGGGCGCGGCTGTCATAGGGCAGGAACTGGTGGTGGCCCGGCAGCAGGAACTGGAAACGTTCGAATTGGCCGTTGAAACCCGAGGGCACGGCAATGCGGCCGGCTGGCGCCGCTGCGATGGCGCGCTCGTCATAACGGCCGGCCGGGCCGTCCATGGGGGCGACCATGGCGTTGAAAACCGCGTAGACCAGCAGGCTGCACAGTACGGCCGCGCCACGGCTCCACGCGCTGCGCCAAAGACCCGCCACGATGCAGAGGGCACCGATGCCGATGAGTCCCAGCGTGAGGCCGATCTCCGTCGCGGATGCCAGGCCGATTTCTTGTCCGACCCAGGCTAGGCGTGCCAGCACCAGCAGCACGGGCGCGGCCAGCAGCAGCGTGGGCAGGAACCAGGCGCGCGGAATATCACGCCAATGAAGGGCGATGAGCATGGCCACCGCCGGCATGGCCGGTATCACATAACGGGCCGAGCGCTGGCTCGGGAACAGGAAAACCAGCAGCCAGACCCCTGCCCAGGCCAGCAGGATGACCTGCGCTGCAGGCAGGGGCCAGTGCCGACGCAGCTGCGGCAAAGCTTTCAGGCCCAGCCAGGCCAGGCCCGGCAGCACGAAAAAGAGCAATCCGGCGTTGACCGCGTAGGCCAGCAGCTGCGACCAGACGCCCGAGCCATCGAAAGCCAGTGCGGCGCGCCAGTAACCACGTGTGTCGGCGAACTTGGCGGCGTTCTCGCCCACGATGAATTCGCGCCACACCGATTGCGGATCGGGGTCCAGCACGAACCACAGGGCGAACACGCCCAGCGCCAGCAGCGCGCTGAAGGCCACACGCAAGGTGTGGCGTAGGAGCGCGGGCCAGCTCAGATGCGACTCGCTGGCCACCAGGGCCAGCCACCACGTGGCCGCCGCAGGGGCCACGAGCGCGAAGGACTTGTAGGCCAGGCCCAGGCCGAGGGCCAGGCCGAAGAGGCCGTGCGCGATCCATCCTGGCCCCGCTGCGGGCAGGCGCGCGCGCTGGATGATCAGGGCGAACAGCGGCAGGCTGAACCAGAAGGTTTCGGCTGCGCTCGTGAGATAGGGGCGGCCGTAGCGGAAGGTGCTGAGAAAAGCCAGGAAGACGCAGGCTGCGATGAGACCCTCGCGCCAGCGTTGGGTGGCGGCGCGCAGGCTCAGCACGATGCCGCCGCAAATCAGCAGCAGGTAGAGCAGGCTGGGTGCGCGCAGGGCGGCCAGTGTCCAGTGCTCGCCCCATTGGCCGGCTGCCATCGCCTGCCAGATCAGCAGGGGCGGCTTGGTGTTGCGCATGTTCCCCAGCTCCGAGGCCAGCGGCAACCACTGGCCGGTCTCGGCGGTTTCACGCGCGATGTGGGCGTAGACCATTTCGTCGCCATTGGTTGGCACGTACTGGCCGCCGATGCCCATGGCATACACGCAAAGACCCAGCAGGAGGACTGTCAGCCAGAAGGCAGTGGAATGGCGTTCGGGAGGAGGGGGGAGGACTTGCATGCACATCACACCGGGCACCGGGGTGGCGCCAACGCCGGCATTATGGCTTGCGTGCGTGCCGGAAGGTCCAGCGGTCGTTGGCGATGAAGTTGCTCACGCTGGCAATCAGGATGGCCGTGATGTTGGCAACGAGGTAGTGCAGACCCAGGTGCGTGAGCCACAGCGTCAGCGCGTACTGCAGCAGGATGCCCAGCCACGAGGCCGTGGCGTACTGGCCCAGCTGTGCCATCAGGCTGCGCTTGCGCAGGCGTTGGCCTTCGTCGACGGCGGTGGCGTGCCGCCGGTCGGACCAGGTCCAGAGCCGGTTCCAGGTGAAATTGTTGGCCGTGGCCACAGCGATGGCCAGGGCCAGCGAGAAGTAGGGCTTGCTGCCAACGGGCTCGATGGCGCGGAAGATGTATTCGTGCGCGACGTAGAGCACGGCCAGGTTGACCACCGTACCGCTGGCGCCGACGATGCCGAAACGCACGTAACGGAAACCGTGCAGCCAGTCGACCAGCTGCCAGATGCGTTCACGAAGGGTAGGGGAACTCATGCGGTGGCGAGGGCTAGCAGTGCGTCAGCAAGTACCGGGTCCGGCGCGATGCGCTTGAGGCACTGGTTGTCGCCGTCGCAGAATGTCAGGCGGTGGTTGTAGGCCGACAGGCAGGGCGAGCAGGCGATGCCCGATTCGTAGACCGTGGCCTTGGGGCCGATGCCGGGCAGCGGACCGTAGAGCTTGCCGGTTTCGGGGCCGAAGAACATCAGCACGCGGATGGGTGTGAGGCTGGCAAAGTGGCCCGGGCCGCCGTCGTTGGTCAGCAGCAGGTCACTGGCGTGGAAAAGCATGAGCAGTTCGCGCAGGCTGCGGGTGTAGCCCGTCAGTGCGACGCAGTGTTCGCTGCCGACTTGGGCGCGGATCTCGTTGGCCAGGGGCAGGTCGTCCTTGAGCCCGATGAAGGCCACAGCGTGGCCAGCTTCGACCAGACCGCGGGCGACGCGCGCGTAGTGCGCGGCGGGCCAGGCGCGTTCGGGCAGGATGCCGCCGCCCGGGTACAACAGGGCGATCTTGCGGCTGGCCAGCACGGGATGGTCGCGCAGCACCTGCTCGCGATAGGCACGCAATTCTTCAGGCGTAAAGGGCACGGACAGGCCGGTTTCAGCCGGCAACTCGCGGATGGGCGCGGCCTTGTGGCGCGGGCCGCCTTCGCTGTCCAGCGCATCGACCAGCGACAGGAACTGTTTGCTGATGTGCTGATAGGGGTTGTAGGGTATCGCGCAGTTGATGTAGCTGCCCCGGTACAGGCCTTCCTGGGTGTGCGGCGTGAAGCCGGCGCGGCGCGGTGCACCCGTGAGGTAGCACAGCAGGCTGCTGACGCGCGAGAACAGTTCGCAGTCGATCACGGCATCCAGCGGCAGCTGGCGCATGGCCAGACTGACGCGCCAGATGTCCCGGGCTAGCCGGATCGGCGAGCTGTCGTCCAGACCATGGAAGTTGGCGTCTTCCGTCAGGCGCAGCATGCGCGCAACTTCCTGGTTTTTTTTCAGCTGCAGCACGTGCAGGGTGACATCGGGGTACTGTTCGCGTAGCGCCTTGAACATGGGGCCGGCCAGCACGATGCTGCCCATCTCGGACAGCAGGATGACCAGGATGTGGCGCGGTGCCTTGCCGCGATCCACTTTCGGCACACGCGTGCCGAGCAGGCGCGCCCACAGGGAAACCACAGCGCACAGCGCCTGCCCGACCCAGCGGTCGATCCAGCGTTGTGTCTGCAGTTTCATGTGAGTTTCCTTGTTCTCGATGCCTTGTGGCTACGGCCGGCGCTGCGCGCCTTGACTTCGCGTTGCGAAGTCAGCCTTCGCCGCAAGGCCCAGGACGCGTTGTGCGCGTGCCGTGCTTACAGCCCGGCCGCTGCACGCAGCGCCTGGGCCTTGTCGGTCCGTTCCCACGTGAACTCCGGCTCTTCACGACCGAAGTGACCGTAGGCAGCCGACTTCTCGTAGATCGGGCGCAGCAGGTCCAGCATCTGGATGATGCCCTTGGGACGCAGGTCGAAGTGCTCGGCCACCAGTGCGGCGATCTTTTCGTCGGAGATCACGCCGGTGCCCATGGTGTTGACCGTGATGTTCATGGGGCGGGCCACGCCGATGGCGTAGGCCACCTGGATCTGGCACTTCTTGGCGAGGCCCGCGGCCACGATGTTCTTGGCCACATAACGCGTGGCGTAGGCGGCCGAACGGTCGACCTTGGACGGGTCCTTGCCCGAGAAGGCGCCGCCACCGTGCGGGCAGGCGCCGCCGTAGGTGTCGACGATGATCTTGCGGCCGGTCAGGCCGCAGTCACCCTGGGGGCCGCCGACGACGAAGCGGCCGGTCGGGTTGACCAGGTATTTGGTGTCTTTCAGCCATTCCTTGGGCAGCACGGGCTTGATGATCTCCTCGATCACGGCTTCGTAGAAGCTGGCCTTGAGCTTGGTGGCCGTCTCGCTCTGGTCCGGGCTGTGCTGGGTGGACAGCACCACGGTGTCGATGCTGTGCGGCTTGCCGTCCACATAACGCATGGTGACCTGGCTCTTGGCGTCCGGGCGCAGGAAGGGCAGGCGGCCGTCCTTGCGCAGCTGGGCCTGGCGCTCGACCAGGCGGTGCGCGTAGTGGATGGGCGCGGGCATCAGGGCCGGCGTCTCGTCGCAGGCGTAGCCGAACATCAGGCCCTGGTCGCCGGCGCCAATGTTGAGGTGGTCGTCGCTGGCGTGGTCCACGCCCTGGGCGATATCGTTGGACTGCTTGTCATAGGCCACCAGCACGGCGCAGCCCTTGTAGTCGATGCCGTACTCGGTGTTGTCGTAGCCGATGCGCTTGATGGTGTCGCGGGCGACCTGGATGTAGTCCACGTGCGCGTTGGTCGTGATCTCGCCGGCCAGCACCACGAGACCAGTGTTGCACAGGGTCTCGGCGGCCACGCGGCTGCGCGGGTCCTGCTTGAAGATCGCGTCCAGGATGGCATCGGAGACTTGGTCGGAGACCTTGTCGGGATGGCCTTCGGAAACGGACTCGGAAGTGAAGAGATAGTCGTTCGCCATTGAATAAACTCCAAAAGTGTTGTCAGGCGCGTTGCCTGGGCTGGGAGCTTCGGCGAACGCTTTAGCAGAGGTGTCATGAATGACGGCACAATCGTTCCCTTTCGGGTGGCGGCCTGTGCCTGTCGCCCTGCAAGTAGTTCCGTAACTCGGCGACAACCGCATTTTATCCGAATGATCACGCTGTTTCGCGTCTTGTCCTGGCTGCCTTTGTGGCTCTTGCACGGCATAGGCTGGGGTCTGGGCTGGCTGGTGTTTGCCCTGTCGCCGACCTATCGGCGGCGTTTTCTGGCGAACTGCGCACAGGCCGGCCTGGCCTGGCGGCAGTGCCGTGGCGCCGTGGGCCAGGCCGGCCAACTGGTGGCGGAGTTGCCTCGCCTGTGGTTCGGTCGTCCCGTGGCCGTGACCTGGGAAGGGGGCGAGTTTGTCCGGCAGGCCCTGGCCGCTGGGCGGGGCATTGTGTTCCTGACCCCCCACATGGGCAGTTTCGAGGTGACGGCGCAGGACTATGCCGCGCGTTTTGGCGACACGCAGCCCATCACGGTCCTGTTTCGCCCCTCGCGCCAGCCGGCGTTGCGCGAGCTGGTGGCCACCGCGCGCCTGCGCCCCCATCTGCAGACCGCGCCCACCACGCTGGCCGGTGTCAAACAACTGATCAAGGCGCTGCGCCAGGGACAGTCGGTGGGCCTGCTGCCTGACCAGGTGCCGCCGAATGGGCTGGGTGTCTGGGCCCCGTTTTTTGCGCGCGATGCCTACACCATGACGCTGTCGGCCCGCCTGGCCCAGCAGACCGGTGCGGCCGTGCTGCTCGTCTGGGGCGAGCGCCTGTCATGGGGCCGGGGCTACCGGGTGCATGCCCGGCCGCTGGGCGCCGAGTTGCCGCAGGATCCGGTGGCGGCCGCCACGGTCATCAACGCCGCCATGGAGCAGGTCATTAACGCTTGCCCGGGGCAGTACCTCTGGGGATATGCCCGCTACAAACAGCCGCGGCAGGAGAAACTGTGATGGTGCACCCGGGCGTTCTTTTCATGCGATGGATCGCACGCCTGCCCCTGGGCTGGGTGCGGGCGCTGGGCACGCTGGTGGGCTGGGTGCTGTATGCGCTGGCCGTGCCGCGGCGTCGCGTGGTGATGCGCAATCTCGCCCTGTGTTTTCCGCAGCACACGCTGGCCCAGCGCCGCCGCTGGGCTCTGGAGTGTTTTGTCTATTTCGCCCAGGCCTGGTTCGATCGTTCGTGGTTGTGGAATGGCCCGGACGACGTGCTGCGTGGGCGACTGCGCATCGTCGGCGCGTTGCAGGAGCTGCAGGGCCAGGAGCCGACCGTCATCTTTGCGCCGCATTTTTTTGGGCTGGACGCTGCGGGCACGGCGATCAATCACCAGATCGGCCGGCCCATGGTCAGCATCTACACGCCCCAGCGCAGCGAAGCCGTGGACCAGTGGCTGCACGACGGGCGCCGGCGTTTTGGCAACCTGCAGCTCTTTTACCGGGACCAGGGTGTCAAGGCGCTGATCGCCGCCTTGCGTGAAGGCGCGCTGCTCTATCTTTTGTCCGACATGAATTTTGGGCCCGAGGAATCGATCTTCGTGCCTTTTTATGGTGTGCCCGCCGCCACCGTGCCTTCGCTGCCGCGTTTTGCCCGCCTGGGGCGTGCCAAGGTTGTGCCGGTGACGGCGCGCATCACGCCGCAGGGTTACGACATCGAGGTGCACCCGGCCTGGAGCGGCTATCCCGGCAGCGACGTGGAAGCCGACACGGCCTACATGAACCGCTGGCTGGAGGGCGTCATCAACACCATGCCCTCGCAGTATTACTGGGTGCACAAGCGCTTCAAGACCCGTCCGGCGGGCGAGCCCCCGGTCTATTGAGCCAGGAATTTCTGCAGCGAGGCGATCACCCGCTGCGGCTGTTCATGCACGATCCAGTGCGTGGCGTCGGGCACGGTCTCCAGCTTGAGTTGCGGGATGTAATCGTCCAGACCCTCGATGAGCTCCGGTGGCAGGGCGGTATCGCCCAGGCCCCAGAGCACCAGTGTCGGCAGGGTGATGGTGAGCATCTCGCGTGGCAGTTCGATGCTGCTGGCAGCCGGGTCTCCCGCACGCGGCGGACGCAAGGGGGAGGCGCGGTAGTAGTTGCAGCCGCCGCTCAGGCCCTGGTCCCAGACGGCGCGGTAGCGTGCTTTCACCGCTTCGGTGAGCCAGCCAAACCCGCCGGTTCCGGCCCCCATGCCGAGGAAGAAGTCCCAGAGGCGGCGGTAGTCGTCCTCGGCCAGCAGCGTCTCGGCGTCAGGCCGGATCAGGAAGTTCATGTAGGCGCTGGCGGCCTGCTGCTTCGGGTTGCGCTGCAACTCCCGCAGGAAGGTTCCTGGGTGTGGCGAGTTGATGATGGCCAGTTTCTGGCTCAGCTGGGGCAACTGGTTGGCCAGGTTCCAGGCCACGGCGCCGCCCCAGTCGTGCGCGATCAGGCAGGCCAGCGGCGCCTGCGGAGATTCGATGGCGATCAGCGCCGCGATATCCTGCACCAGGTGCCTGGCACGGTACGCCGCCACCTCGGCCGGGGCGCTGGATCGCTCGTAGCCGCGCAGATTGGGTGCCACGCAGCGGTAGCCGCCGTTTTCGGGCCGGGCGTAGTGTTCCAGCAGATCGTCCCAGACAAAAGCGGCTTCCGGAAAACCATGCAGGAACAGCAGGACCGGGCGGCCCCGTGCACCCGCGGCCCGGCAACTCAGCGTGATGCCGTGCGGTAGCGCTTGTTGCCAGGTGTCGATCATGGCGCTGCTGGTGCGGTGTCCGGGTGCGCCCACTGCCACAGCAGCGTGGCCACGTCTTCGATGCCAGTGCGTTTGGTGGCCGAGAACAGGCGCACTTCGCCGCCGCCGGCCTGCAGCTTCATGATGGACAGGGCCTTGGCCCCCTCGGTGCGGGTGAGCTTGTCGGCCTTGGTCAGTATGACCAGGAACTTGAGGCCTTCTTCCACCCGGGGGCGCACCACTTCCAGCAGGACCTGGTCCAGCTCGGTCAGGCCATGGCGCGGGTCGCACATCAGCACGATCGCTTTCAGGTTCTCGCGCGTGACCAGGTAATTGGCCATGACCTGCTGCCAGCGGATCTTGTCCTGCTTGGGCACGGCGGCATAACCGTAACCTGGCAGGTCGGTCAGCACGGCGTCGGTGACACCCTGTTTGCCCAGGGCGAACAGGTTGATGTGCTGGGTGCGGCCGGGCTTCTTGGACGCGAAGGCCAGCTGGTTTTGCTGCGTCAGGGTGTTGATGCAGGTGGACTTGCCGGCATTGGAGCGGCCGACGAAGGCGATTTCCGGTACGTCCAGGGCCGGCAGGAAGTGCAGCTCCGGCGCCGTGGTCAGGAAACGGGCCGTGTGCAGCCATCCCAGGGCCTGGACGGCTTGCGGGCTGGGGGGTGCGGGCTTGCCGCCCTGGCGGGCCGTGGCGGCAGTTTTGGTGGGGGGATTCATGGTGTCTTGGTGGAGTGCCCGGACCTGCATTGTAGAATTAGGCAGTTTTGCTCTAACCCAACCCGTACCACCATGAAGTTGCTTGCTCCCCTGATGTTGGCTGCCGTGCTGGCAGCGCCCGCCCTTGCAGCCCAGGACGCCAAGGCGCCGGCCAAACCTGATCTGGTCCAGGGCGAAGCGAAGTACGCGGCCGTCTGCGCGGCCTGCCATGGCGCTGACGGCAACTCCGCCATCGCCGCCAACCCCAAGCTGTCCCAGCAGCATCCGGAATACCTCGTCAAGCAGCTGCAGGAGTTCAAGTCCGGCAAGCGCAACAACGCCGTGATGACCGGCTTTGCGGCCATGCTCAGCGACAGCGACATGAAGAACATCAGCGCCTGGCTCGCGTCCCAGAAGGCCAAGCCTGGTTTTGCCAAGGACAAGGATCTGGTGGCCCTGGGCGAGCGCATCTACCGCGGTGGCATCCCTGACCGCCAGATTGCTGCCTGCGCCGGCTGCCACAGCCCCAATGGTGCCGGCATTCCGGCCCAGTACCCGCGCCTGAGCGGCCAGCACGCCGACTACACCAGCGCCCAGCTGGTGTCCTTCCGTGACGGTGTGCGCAAGAACAGTTTGCAGATGAACCAGGTGGCCGCCAAGATGAACGATCGCGAGATCAAGGCGGTGTCTGATTACGTTGCCGGGCTGCGCTGAGCAATACACCGACATCCTGCCCGGTTATCCCGGTATGGATAAGCCGCGGATGATGTTTGGTTCACAATGCCGGCTGAATGCCCGCTGACGGAACCCTGCAGTCCCCAAGCACTCCTACCCAGGCGGGTCTTTGCATGAAGACCCGCCTTTTTTGTTTTTGCAGACCACCGCTACTACCGCCATGACCGTCTCCACCCAGGGCCTGGAACTGCCCGCATCCTCCCGCACCCTGCGTGCGGCGGTGGAGTTGCTGTCGTCGATGCGTTTTTCCATCTCGCTGCTGACGGTGATCTGCATCGCTTCGGTCATCGGTACGGTGCTCAAGCAGCATGAGCCGCTGAACAACTACGTCAACCAGTTCGGTCCTTTCTGGGCCGAGGTCTTTGGCAAGCTGGATCTGTACGCGGTCTACAGCGCCTGGTGGTTTCTGCTGATCCTGGCTTTCCTGGTGACCAGCACCAGCCTGTGCATCGCCCGCAACACCCCAAAGATCCTGGCCGATCTCAAGGCCTACAAGGAAAACATCCGCGAGCAATCGCTGCAGGCTTTCCACCACCGCGCGCAGGCCGGCGTGCCCGACGCCCCCGAAGCGGCAGCACAGCGCCTGGGCCGTCTGCTGGCCACCGGCGGCTGGAAGGTGAAGCTGCAGCAGCGCGACACACCCGCGGGCACCGGCTGGATGGTCGCCGCCAAGGCCGGAGCGGCCAACAAGATCGGTTACCTGGCGGCGCACAGCGCCATCGTGCTGGTCTGCATCGGCGGGCTGCTCGATGGTGATCTCATGGTGCGGGCCCAGATGTGGTGGGGCGACAAGACGCCCTACAGCGGTGGCGGCATGATCGCCGACGTCAGGCCCGAGCACCGTCTGAGCGAACGCAATCCGACCTTCCGCGGCAACCTGCTGGTGGCCGAGGGCACCGTGTCGAGCACGGCCATCCTGAACCAGTCCGACGGCATCCTGCTGCAGGAGCTGCCCTTCGCCATCGAACTCAAGAAGTTCATCGTCGAGTACTACTCGACCGGCATGCCCAAGTTGTTTGCCAGCGAGATCGTGATCCACGACAAGGCGACCGGCGAGACGCGGGAGGCGCGTGTGGAGGTCAACCACCCGGCCCGCTTCAAGGACATCGAGATCTACCAGTCCAGCTTTGACGACGGCGGCTCGACCGTGCGGCTCAAGGCCCAGCCCATGAACGCGACGACCAAGCCCTTCGAGATCGAGGGGGTGATCGGCGGCAGCTCGCAGCTCAGCAACGGCAGCCAGAAGCTCACGCTGGAGTACACCGGCCTGCGCGTCATCAACGTCGAGAATTTCGCGGCCAGCAGTCCTACCGGCGTGGACGTGCGCAAGGTTGATCTGCGTGCGGCAGTGGACCAGCGTCTCGGTGCGGCCAACAAGGCCGATGCGCCCAAGACTCAGCGCAACGTGGGCCCCAGTGTGAGCTACAAGCTGCGCGACGAGGCGGGCCAGGCCCGCGAATTCCAGAACTATATGCTGCCGGTGGACCTGGGTGATGGGGTGCCCGTGTTCCTGATGGGCATGCGCGACACTCCGGCCGAGTCCTTCCGCTATCTGCGTGTGCCGGCCGACGCCCAAGGCACGACCGATGAATTCTTCCGCCTGCGTGCGGCGCTGGCCGACCCGGCCCTGCGTGCGCAGGCGGTGCGCCGTTATGCAGCCCGTGTGGTGGACCCCTCCCGCAAGGACCTGCTGCCCCAGCTCAGTGCCTCGGCCTTGCGGGCCCTGGGGCTGTTCTCGGGCAGCGAGCCCGTGCCCGGCAGCACGGCGCCCGGGGGCCTGCAGGCCCTGGCCGACTTCCTGGAAAAGAATGTGCCAGAAGACGAGCGCGGGCGCGCCGGCGAAATGCTGGTGCGCATCCTCAACGGAACCCTGTTCGAGTTACTCCAGGCCGCGCGGGAGAAAGCCGGCCTCAAGCCCTTGCTGTCCGACGAGGCGACGCCGGCCTTCATGACCCAGGCAGTGCTGGCCCTGAGTGATGCCTATTTCTATCCGGCCCCCATGGCCCTGCAACTGACCGATTTCACACAGCTGCAGGCCAGCGTGTTCCAGGTGGCGCGTGCCCCGGGCAAGACCATCGTCTACCTCGGCTGTGCCCTGCTGATCCTGGGGGTCTTCGCCATGCTTTATGTGCGCGAACGCCGCCTGTGGATCTGGCTGGCGCCGCAGGGCCAGGGTGCCCAGGCCAGCATGGCCCTGTCGTCCAATCGCAAGACCCTGGACGCCGATCGCGAATTCGAGCAGTTGCGAGACAAACTGTTGCCGAGCAAGGAGTAGCCCATGAACACCGCCACGACCACCCTGACCCTCAACGAGGGTTATTTCGCCAAGCGCAATCTTTTCGACTGGCTGTTCGCAGCCCTCGTCACCGTGGGCGGTCTCTACGCCTACGCGAATTACCACAGCTTTATGGATGTGTACGAGAAGGGCATCCTGCTGGCGGCCATTCCCTCGGTGGTGGCGCTGGGCTGGTTCTGGCGCCCCTTGCGCGCACTCATGCTGGTGGTGACGGCCTTCTCCCTGCTGGGCATCTACTCCTACCAGGGCCAGCTGGCGCGCGCCGAAAGCGTGTTCTGGCTCAAGTACTTCCTCTCCAGCCAGTCGGCCATCCTGTGGATGAGCGTGCTGTTCTTCATGAGCACGGTGTTCTACTGGATCGGCATGTTCAGCCGCGCGCAAGGCGCCACCATGGAACTGCTCGGCTCGCGCCTGACCTGGGTGGCGGTGACCATGGCCCTGATCGGCACCATGGTGCGCTGGTACGAGAGCTACCTGCTGGGTCCGGACATCGGCCACATCCCGGTCAGCAATCTCTACGAGGTGTTCGTACTGTTCTGCTGGATGACGGCACTGTTCTACCTCTATTTCGAGCAGCAGTACGCCACGCGCGGCATGGGCGCCTTTGTCATGCTGGTGGTCAGCGCGGCCGTGGGTTTCCTGCTCTGGTACACCGTGGTGCGCGAGGCGCACGAGATCCAGCCGCTGGTGCCGGCCCTCAAGAGCTGGTGGATGAAGCTGCACGTGCCGGCCAACTTCGTGGGCTATGGCACCTTCGCGCTGGCCGCCATGGTGGCTTTTGCCTACCTGATCAAGACCCAGGCGAAACAGGAATCCCGGGAAAAGGTGCGCTGGTACAAGCTGGCGCCCCTTTGGATCTTCGGCATCGTCCTGTGTTTCGTTCCGCTGGCCTTCCGCCAGAGTTCCTCGGAGGCCGGTGGCAGCTACTGGCTGGTGTATTTCATCATCGCGGCGCTGATCGTCGGCGGCATCCTGCTCGGACGTCGCCGCATTGCCGAACGCCTGCCCGCGCTTGAGGTGCTGGACGATGTGATGTACAAGTCCATCGCGGTGGGTTTTGCCTTCTTCACCATCGCCACCGTGCTCGGCGCATTGTGGGCGGCCGAAGCCTGGGGCGGCTACTGGAGCTGGGACCCCAAGGAAACCTGGGCCCTGATCGTCTGGCTCAACTACGCGGCCTGGCTGCACATGCGCCTGATGAAGGGCCTGCGCGGCACCGTCGCCTCCTGGTGGGCGTTGGCCGGCCTGGGCGTGACCACGTTCGCCTTCATCGGCGTCAACATGTTCCTCAGCGGCCTGCACAGCTACGGCGCGCTGTAGGGCTATCAGCCGGGCCCCGTCGGGCCCCTGCGATCTTTGTAAGAATGGGGGCCAGTTCGGCGACTGTATCCCTAGGAGGATCGCATCATGTTGATCAAGACCCGAGACGATGGCTTTGCCCATCCTGTGCCCAGCGAGATCACCCCGCAAGAGGTCTACCAGGACCGGCGCCAGCTGATGCGCCTGATGGCCGGTGGCGCGGCCGGAGCCGTTCTGGCCAGTTGGGCGACGCGCGATGCGCGTGCGCAAATGCCTGTACCCAGCACCAGCTTGCCGGGCCGCAAGTCGGCCGTGAGTGGCGCCAGCACCGTGGAGAAGCTCACCGACTTCAAGGACGCCAGCGGCTACAACAACTTCTACGAGTTCGGCATGGACAAGAGCGATCCGGCGCGCAACGCGCACACGCTCAAGACCACGCCCTGGACCGTGGCCATCGAGGGCTTGGTCAAGAAGCCCGGCAACTACCCGCTGGAGGACCTGCTCAAGCTGTCGGCGATGGAGGAGCGCATCTACCGCATGCGCTGCGTCGAGGGCTGGTCCATGGTGATCCCCTGGGTCGGTTATTCGGTGGCGGAGCTGATCAAACGAGTCGAACCGCTGGGCAACGCTAAGTACGTCGAGTTCGTGACGCTGGCGGATAAAAAGACCATGCCTTATGTAGGTTCGCGCGTACTGGACTGGCCTTATGTGGAAGGCCTGCGCATGGACGAGGCCATGCACCCGCTGACCCTGCTGACCTTCGGCATGTACGGTGAAGTCTTGCCGAAACAGAATGGTGCGCCCCTGCGTCTGGTGGTGCCGTGGAAGTATGGCTTCAAGAGCGGCAAGAGCCTGGTGAAGATCCGCTTCACCGACAAGCAGCCGGCCACCGCCTGGAGTGTGGCGGCACCGCAGGAGTACGGTTTTTATTCCAACGTCAACCCGCAGGTGGCGCACCCGCGCTGGAGCCAGGCCAGCGAGCGCCGCATCGGCGAGGACGGCCTCTTCGCCAAGAAGCGACCGACCCTGATGTTCAACGGCTATGAGGCCCAGGTGGGGCAGTTGTACGCCGGCATGGACCTGAAGAAGAATTACTGACCGATCGCTTTCCGTGGACACGGCGCGCCTGAACCGCTGGCTGCTGGGCCCGGCCGTGCAGCCGGTGCTGTTCCTGGCCTGTCTGCTGCCGGCGCTCTGGCTGGTCTATGCCGCGGCGACCGATCAGCTCGGCGCCAATCCGGCCGAGGCGCTGATCCGTTCCACCGGGGACTGGACCCTGCGCATGCTGTGTCTGGTCCTGGCCGTCACGCCCCTGCGTGTGCTGCTGAAGCTGCCGGCGCTGGCGCGGTGGCGCCGCATGCTGGGGCTCTACGTCTACTTCTACGTCCTGCTGCACCTGCTCTGCTATGCCTGGCTGGACATGGGGCTGGTGCCAAGCGATATCGTGCAAGACATCATCAAGCGGCCGTTCATCCTGGTGGGTTTCTCGGCCTTTGTGCTGCTGACGCCGCTGGCCGCCACGTCGTGGAACCGGGCCATACGCGCGCTGGGGGCTGCGCGTTGGCAGCTGCTGCACCGGCTGGTGTATGCCGTGGCGCTGCTGGCGGTGCTGCACTTCTTCTGGATGCGCGCGGGCAAGAACGACTTTGCCGAGGTGCAGGTGTATGCCGCTGTCCTGGGCAGCCTGTTGGCCTGGCGGTTGTGGCGTGCCGTTTCAGCCCAGCGCGGCCGGCTGACCTAGGCTCAGGCGCGGATCGATCAGGGTCTGCGGTCGCTGGTGGCGGCGCGAACGGGAGCGGGCCCAGCAGGCCCAAGACTGGCAGGCACGAGGCCAGCCCGGGCTGGAAGACGGCTCAGTGTGAGGTGTTGAACTGCAGCGCCGCCAGGCTGGCGTAAAGACCGCCCTGCGCCAGAAGCTCTGCGTGGGTGCCCTGCTCGATCAGGCGCCCGCGCTCGAGCACCCAGATGACATCGGCGCGCTGCACCGTGGCCAGGCGGTGCGCGATCACCAGCGTGGTCCGGCCCTGCATGGCCTTGTCCAGGGCTGCTTGCACCATCTTTTCGCTTTGCGCATCGAGCGCGCTGGTGGCCTCGTCCAGCAGCAGCAAGGGCGGGCTCTTCAGGATCGCGCGTGCGATCGCGATCCGCTGCCGTTGTCCGCCGGAGAGGCGCACACCCCGGTCCCCCAGGTAGGTGTCATAGCCTTCGGGCAGATCGGCGATGAACTCTTCGGCGTAGGCTGCGCTTGCGGCTGCCTGCACGTCCTGCAGGCTGGCGTCGGGGCGGCCATACCGGATGTTCTCGATCACCGTCCCGGAGAAGATCACGGGCTCCTGGGGCACGATGGCCATGTGTTCACGCAGATCCTGCAGGGCCATCTGGTCGATCGGGACGCCGTCGAGCACGATGCGACCGAACTGGGGATCGTAAAAACGCATCAGCAGGTCGAACAGGGTCGTTTTGCCGGCGCCGCTGGGGCCCACCACGGCCACGGTCTGCCCGGGGCGGATGACCCCGCTGAGTTCATTCAGGGCCCAGGTTTCGGGCCGGGACGGGTAATGGAAACGCACGGCCTCCAGCGCGAGGGAGGATCCCCCCTCGGCCCGGGCGGCCTGGAGTGGTTGCGACACGGTCTTGAGGGGAGACTCGGTGTTCAACAGTTCCATGAGCCGCTCGGTCGCTCCCGCTGCCCGTGCGATATCGCCATAGACCTCGCCGAGTACCGCAAAGGCACTGGCCAGCAGCACCACATAAAGCACGGTCTCGCCGAGCTGGCCGGCGGTGCTGGTGCCCGCCCGCACGGCCAGGGTGCCCATGTACAAGCCCCACAGCAGAACGGCGCTGGAGGCAATGATGATGAAGCCGACCAGCACCGACCTGGCGCGGATGCGGCCGAGGGCCGTGCGCAGGGTCCGTTGGGTGGACTCGATGAAGCGCGCGGTCTCACGCCGCTCCGCCGTATAGCTTTGCACGACAGAGATGGCATTGAGCACCTCGGCCGCCATGGCGCTGGAATCGGCCACCCGGTCCTGGCTGGCCCGCGACAGACGCCGCACGCGCCGGCCCAGGTAGACGCTGGGCAGGATCACGGCGATCAGCACGATCACGACCTGCAGCATGAGCCACGGGTTGGTCCAGACCAGCATGACCAGGGCGCCCGTGCCCATCAGGAGATTGCGCAAACCCATCGAGAAAGAAGAACCCAGCACCGTCTGCACCAGCGTGGTGTCGTTGGTCAGGCGGGACAGGACCTCGCCCGACTGCGTGGTTTCGAAGAAGGCGCGACTTTGCCGCAGGACGTGGGCATAGACGGCGTTGCGCAGATCGGCCGTGATGCGCTCACCCAGCCAGCTGACCGCGAAATAGCGGCCGGCGGAGAACACAGCCAAGGCCACCGCGAGGCCAAACAGGTACAGGAAATTCCTGGCCAGTTGCCCGGGGGAGGCCTCGGAGGCGAAACCCTGATCGATCAGCTGTCGCAGGACCCAGGGAAATGCCAGGGTCGAGGCGGCGGCCAGCAAAAGGAACAGTCCCGCCACAGCCAGATGCACCCGGTAAGGCATCATGAAGGGCTTCAGGCCGGACAGGGATTTGGGGGAGGGTGGCATGGGGCAGGGCTGTTCAACAAGGCAGGGCCGGGTCGGATGTCAGGTGTGCAGCATAAAGGCTAAGCCTGCCGCGCAGGGGCGGTGCCTTGATGCCATCTGCTGAGGCCGGAGAGCCGGGCCGTCCCTTGCGCAAGGCTTCGGTCACAGCAGGGATTCGTGCTGGAAGGTGTCAGCAGCGCTTTCACGGCGGCGGATCAGGTGGGCCTGGTCACCATCGACCAGGATTTCAGCGGCCCGCCCGCGCGTGTTGTAGTTGCTGGCCATGCTCATGCAGTAGGCGCCAGCCGAGAGCACCGCCAGCTGGTCGCCAGCCTGCAGGTTCAGGCTGCGGTCGCGGCCGAGCCAGTCGCCGCTTTCGCAGATCGGTCCCACCACGTCCCAGGTGCTCGAGGCTCCCGGGCGCGGTGCCAGTGGCACGATCTGGTGGTAGGCCTCGTACATGGCCGGGCGCGGCAGATCGTTCATGGCGGCGTCGACGATGCAGAAGTTCTTCTGCTCGCCAGGCTTGAGGTAGAGCACCTCGGTCAGGCAGACGCCGGCGTTGCCGACCAGCGATCGGCCGGGTTCGATCATCAGCTGGCGCTGGCCGTAACCGCGCGCATCCAGCTTGGCCAGCAGCTTGGCCCACAGGGCATCGGCGGCTGGCGGTGTGTCGCCGTTGTAATCGATGCCCAGGCCCCCGCCGAAGTCGATGTGATGCAGCGGGATGCCGGCCGCTTCAATGGCCTGGACCAGGTCCAGCACACGGTCCATGGCGTCCAGGTAGGGAGATTCCTGCGTGATCTGCGAGCCGATGTGGCAATCGATGCCCACGACACGCAAGCCTGGCAAGGTGGCCGCATGCTGGTAGATGGCCAGCGCGCTCTCGTGGGCGATGCCGAACTTGTTGCCCTTGAGCCCGGTCGAGATGTAGGGATGGGTCTTGGCGTCCACGTTGGGGTTGACGCGGATGCTGATGGGGGCGCGTTTGCCCGCAGCCTGTGCCACCCCGTTGAGCACGTCGATTTCCGCCTCGCTCTCGACGTTGAAACAGCCGATGCCGGCATCGAGTGCCCGACGCATCTCGGCGCGCGTCTTGCCCACGCCGGAAAAGATGATTTTGCCGGGCTCGCCGCCCGCGGCCAGCACGCGTTCCAGTTCACCGCCGGAGACGATGTCGAAGCCGCAGCCGGCCCGGGCGAACAGCTGCAGCACGGCCAGCGACGAGTTGGCTTTCATGGCATAGCAGATCTGCGCCTGGCGGCCGGCAAAGCCGCGCTGGTAGGCGCCCAGGGCCGAGAGCATGGCCGCCTTGGAGTACACGAAAAGGGGGGTGCCGTGCTGATGTGCCAGGTCGGCCAGGCGCACGTTTTCGATGAAGAGTTCATCGCCCCGGTAGGCGATATGGGGCTGGCCCGGGAGTTTGGAGACGGTCATGGGACGGCAGGAGCTTTGACTGGGGCGGAGGGCTGGCTGGGGGCCGCTGGTATGGCGGGTTTCTTGCGGTCCGGCATGGCGGGCCACATGGATTGGGGCAGGGTGGCACGCCTGGCCGCGGCCGGCTCGGTTGGCAGGTACAGATTGCCGGTCTGGCCACAGCCGGTCAGGGCTAGGGGGGCGAGCGCGGCAATGACAGCAAACGCGGTGTGGCTTAGGGGCCTGACTAGAATCCGGGAGCTTTGCAACATCACGGAATTGTAATGACCGACACCGAATTCATGGACCGCGCCGAGAGCGTTCTGCGCGCCATCGAAAGCTGCTGCGACCGCTTCAACGAGGAAAGCGATGTCGACATCGACAATCAGCGTGTGGGTGGCATGGTCACCCTGGTGTTTCGCGATCGCAGCCAGATCGTGGTGAACCTGCAGAAACCCCTGCATGAGATCTGGCTGGCGGCCCGCTCGGGTGGCTACCACTACAAGTTCGATGGACAGAACTGGATGGACACCAAGGGCCACGGCGAATTCTTCGCCGGCCTGTCGCTTTATGCGAGCGAGCAGGCCGGGACCCGCCTGGTGTTCCGGGCCTGATCAGTTCCTGAACAGGTCGAGGATGCGCAGGCGCTCCTCGCCGGCCGGCGCAGACGCGGGGGCGGCAGGAGTTGGCGCCACCTGAGCCGGATTCGGCACCGGTGTGGGCGCCGGGACCGGTGTGGGGGGAGGCAGCAGCACGCCGCCCGGCGGTGCCATGACCGCGGGCATGTCGTCCAGCCCCAGGGACAGCACACCGCCGTCCTTGGCGTGTTCAGCATATAGCCAGTCGATGCCGGCATGGACGACGCCTTCGGGTGGTGCCAGCTCCAGGGTGGGCACATCACGCAGCGCGTGCTCCATGTAGTTGATCCAGACCGGCAGGCTCAGGCCGCCGCCGGTTTCGCGGTCCCCCAGCTTGCGCGGCGTGTCGTAGCCGATCCAGGTCACTGCGGTGAGCGTGGGGTGGTAGCCGGCGAACCAGGCATCCATCGAGTCGTTGGTGGTGCCTGTTTTGCCGTAGATGTCGGGCCGCTTGAGTGTGGCCTGGGCCCGCGCGCCAGTGCCGGTGCGCATGACTTCCTGCAGCAGGGTGGAGATGACAAAGGCGTTGCGTGCATCCACGGCGCGCATGGATTCATCCGGCACCGGGGACTTGGTCTGGATCAGGGTCTTGCCTTTCTGCTCGGTGATCTTGCTGATGAGCCAGGGGTTGATGCGGTAGCCGCCATTGGCGAAGACCGAATAAGCGGTGGCCAGTTGCATGGGGGTGACCGAGCCCGCCCCGAGTGCCATCGTCAGGTAAGGCGGGTGCTTTTCCGGCTCGAATCCGAACTGGGCGATCCATTCCTGGGCATAGCGTGCGCCGATGGCATCCAGAATGCGTATCGAAATCATGTTCTTGGATTTCGCCATGCCCCGGCGCAAGGGCATCGGCCCTTCGAAGGCGCCGTCGTAATTTTTCGGCTCCCAGGGCTGGCCGCCTGTCAGCTGAGGTTCGAAGAACAGGGGCGCGTCATTGACCACGGTGGCTGGTGTGAAGCCCTTTTCCAGGGCGGCCGAATAGATGAAGGGCTTGAAGCTCGAGCCCGGCTGGCGCCACGCCTGTGTGACGTGGTTGAACTTATTCTTATCGAAATCAAAGCCGCCTACCAGGGCCTTGATGGCGCCGTTGCGCGGGTCCAGCGACACGAAGGCGCCTTCGACTTCGGGCAACTGCAGGATTTCCCAGGTGTTCCTGGGCGTCTTCATGAGCCGGACGATGGCCCCACGGCGGATCTTGAGCTTGGGCCCGGCCCGGGGCTGCAGGCCCGATTGGGCAATGCGCAGGCCTTCGCCGGTGATTTCCAGTATCTCGCCGCCGCGGCGTGCCGCCACGACCTTGCGGGCGGTGGCGTCGAGCACGACGGCTGCCACCAGGTCTCCGTTGTCGGGATGCTCATCCAGCGCATCGTCAATGGCATCCTCGAGTTCTTCGGCTTTCTCCGGCAGGGTGATGAATTTCTCGGGTCCCCGATAGGCCTGACGACGCTCGAATTCCATGATGCCCTGGCGCAGGGCCTGATAAGCCACCTCCTGGTCACTGGAGCGAACGGTGGTGTAGACATTGAGGCCACGCGTATAGGTTTCTTCGCCGTACTGGGCAAAGATCATCTGGCGCACCATTTCGGCAACGAACTCGGCGTGGCTGCGTGTCGGGGCGTTGCCACCACCGGCGTGGGTGCCCCCTGTCTTGACCCGCAGCTCCTGTTTTTTGGCGGTCTCGGCCTCCTCGGCCGTGATGAAGCCGTTGTCCAGCATGCGGTCGATGATGTAAAGCTGACGGCTGCGGGCACGTTTGGGGTTGCTGATCGGGTTGTAGGCCGATGGGGCCTTGGGCAGGCCGGCCAGCATGGCGGCTTCGGCGATGGTGAGGTCCTTGAGGGCCTTGCCGAAATAGGTCTCTGCCGCAGCGGCAAAGCCGTAGGCGCGATTGCCCAGGTAGATCTGGTTCATGTAGATCTCGAGGATCTGGTCTTTCGACAGCAGGTGCTCCAGCTTGAACGTCAGCAGGATCTCGTAGATCTTGCGCGTGAAGGTCTTCTCCGATGACAGATAGACGTTGCGCGCCACCTGCATGGTGATGGTGGAAGCGCCCTGGCTCTTGGCCTTGCCCACATTGGCCAGGCCGGCGCGCACGACGCCCACATAGTCGACACCGCCATGCTGGAAGAAGCGCGCGTCCTCGATGGCCAGGACTGCGTCGGTCAACGCCTGCGGGATGTCCTTGATGGGGGTGAAATTACGGCGTTCCTCGCCGAATTCCCCGATCAGATCGCCCTCTGCAGAAAAAATGCGCAGCGGCAGTTTGGGGCGGTATTCCGAAAGGTCGGAGATATCGGGCAGGTTGGGATAGGCCAGTGCCATGGCAATCGACACGGCGATCAGGATCGAGGCCAGCCCGGCCAGGCCGATGCCGCCTGCCCACAGGCCGATGCGCAGGAACTGGCGCAGGGCGGCAGATTGAAGGAATTTCATGCCGGCTGGGCTGGAGGAGGGAGCGGACTCGGATTGGGGATCAGGGGGCATACAAACTTTGTAAGGTCGCGTCAGCATTATAAAAATCTGGGCAGCCTGAAGGACCGTTGATGTTTTTTTATTCACCCGGTCTGCCCCGATGGCGCCCTGGGGGTCTGCGCCCTGTCTGTTGCAATCGCATACAAAACGTCTGCTTTTGACAACGTTCAAACGCGCATAAATGGGAAAAATCCTTTGCAGGACAAGGACCTAACTGCTAGCATTCAAGTGAATTCATAAGTTCGCCGGCCTCTGGCTGGTTTCTTTCAGGGGATGCTCTTGATCTCATTGGGATCCTTGTTCGGTAGCCAGCCTGAACCGATGCTGGGTTTGGATGTCAGTTCTTCCAGTGTCAAGCTGGTGGAGCTGAGTAAAAACAAGGCGGGTCAGTATGTGCTTGATCGCTGCGCGATCGAGCCGCTGGAGCGTGGCTGGATCACGGACGGCAACATCGAGAAGTTCGATGAGGTGGCCGAGGCCGTGCGCCGCCTGGTCAAGAAGAGCGGAACCAAGACCAGGAATGTGGCCATGGCCCTGCCGCCTTCGGCCGTGATCACCAAGAAGATCGTTCTTCCTGGTGGCATGAGCGAGGTGGAGCTGGAGATGCAGGTGGAGGCCGAGGCCAACCAGTACATTCCCTTTCCTCTGGAAGAAGTGAGTCTGGACTTCTGTGTCATCGGTCCCAGCGCAACTTCGGCAGGTGATATCGACGTGCTGATTGCGGCTTCGCGCCGTGAGAAGGTCCAGGACATTCAGGGTTTGGCTGAATCGGCCGGCCTCAAGCCCGTCATTGTGGACGTGGAGTCCTACTCGTCGCGCTTGGCGGCCAGGCGGCTGATCGCCAATCTGCCTGAGCAAGGCGTGGGCGCGATCGTGGCCCTGTTCGAAGTCGGGGCGCTGACCACCAGCATGCAGGTGATCCGCGACGACGAGGTGCTGTACGAACGTGACCAGGCCTTTGGCGGGGCCCAGTTGACCCAATTGATCGTGCGCCAGTACGGCTTCTCCCTGGAAGAGGCTGAGGCGAAAAAGCGCAGCGGTGAGCTCCCGGAAGATTACGAGAGCAGTGTGCTGAGGCCCTTCATTGAAAGCATGGTGCAGGAAATCGGCCGTGCCCTGCAGTTCTTCTTCACCAGTACGCCCCACCACAAGGTGGACTACATCATGCTGGCGGGCGGGGCGGCGGCCATTTCCGGCCTGACCGATGCGGTGACGCAGCAGTTGAGCTTCCCGTGCAGTCTGGTCAATCCCTTTGATGGCATGGAGATCGGTGACGGGATACGTCTCAAGAAAATGACCCGTGAGGCGCCGTCCTACCTGACGTCGTGCGGTCTGGCGATGCGGAGGTTCCTGCAGTGATACTGATCAACCTGCTGCCTCACCGTGAGGCAGCCCGCAAGAAAAGACAGGACGTATTCAACGTTTCCTTGGGTGCTTCTGCCCTGACCGGTGGCTTGATCGCGGGTATCGTGTTCCTTTGGCTCCAGGGCCAGATTGCCTCGCAAGAGGGCCTGAACACGGTACTTACCCAGGAGATTCAGCGCTTGGACAACCAGATCAAGGACATTGCCGCGTTGGAAGCTGAAATTGCCGCTTTGCGAGCCCGCCAGCAGGCGGTAGAAAACCTGCAGGCGGATCGCAATATGCCGGTGCATCTGCTGACCGAGCTGACCCGTCAGTTCCCGGAAGGCGTGTACATCACCAGCATGCGGCAGGACAACCAGCTGATCACCTTGCAAGGTACGGCGCAGTCCAACGAGCGGGTCTCCGAATTGCTGCGCAATCTGGCCTATCAGTCGCCATGGTTCACGAAACCTGAACTGGTCGAGATCGTGGCGGCGAATGTGACCATCGGCAAGGACCAGCGACGGGTGGCCAATTTCACCATGCGTGTGCGCATGCTGCGAGCCAGCGAGGTGCAGAGACCTCCTGAGGCTGCCGCATCTGCGCCCGCGGCTACGGCATCACAGCCTGTAAGGCCATAAGGGGTAGCAATATGGCAGGCACATCATCCCTGAATTTGAAATTCGCGCAGCTCAAGGAAACGCTGCAGTCCCAGTTCAGCAACCTGGATCCGCGCAACCCCGTGGTCTGGCCGGCATTGCCACGCTACGCTCTGTTCCTGGGCGTCGCGGTCGTCGTCGTCGTTGCCTTGTGGTTCGTCTGGCTCAGCGGCGAGGACGAGATCCTCACGCAGGCGCGCGAAAAGGAAGTGAGACTGCGCGAAGAATACAAAACCAAACTCGCCAAGGCGATCAATCTGGATGCCCTGCGCAAACAGAGGGAGCAGGTCCTGCAGTACGTGACGCAACTGGAAAAGCAATTGCCCAGCAAGGCGGAAATGGATGCCCTGCTGTCCGATATCAACCAGGCCGGTCTGGGACGCAGCCTGCAGTTCGACCTGTTCCGGCCCGGGGCGGTGGTGATCCGGGACTACTACGCCGAACTGCCGATTGCCATCAAGGTGACCGGGCGTTTCCATGACATGGCATCGTTCACCTCCGATATTGCGCAACTGTCGCGCATCGTGACGCTGAACAACCTGACGGTCGTCCCGGGAAGCGCTCGTGGTACGGGCACTCTGGTCATGGATGCAACGGCCAAGACTTTCCGTTACCTGGACAAAGACGAAATTGCCGCGCAGCGCAAGCCCGCAGGGGGCAAGAAATGAATCTGATCAGGTGTCTGCCTCTGTTGGGGGTGGTTTTCGTATTGACGGGTTGTGGTGCATCTAGCGAGGATGAACTGCGGGCCTGGATGCTGGAGCAGCGCAACCAGATGCGTCCTCGGGTGGCTCCCATCTCTGAGCCCAAGCCGTACAAGCCGGAAAGTTATGTCGATACGGCGTCAGTTGATCCTTTCAGTCAGGACAAGCTGACGTCGGCGCTCAAGCGCGATGTGGTCCAGCCGACCACGATCACCAGCGCCCTGATCACCCCGGAGTTGGCGCGCCGCAAGGAAGCCCTGGAGGCCTTCCCTCTGGACACGATGTCCATGGTGGGCAGCCTGATCCAGGAAGGACAACCGGCCGCCTTGGTCCGCGTCGACCGACTGCTGTACCAGGTCAGACTGGGCAGTTATCTGGGCATGAACTATGGGCGGGTGACCAAAATCACCGAAACCGAAGTCATCTTGCGCGAAATTGTGCAGGACGCCGTGGGCGAGTGGATCGAGCGTCCCGCCACACTGCAGTTGCAGGAGAAAGTCAAATGAAAAATCAGATTATCTGGACGCGCTGGGTTGGCGCCGTGGCCCTGACGGTGCTGAGTGTTTCGACGCTGGCGCAGACGCCACAGGCAGTTCCTGCAGCCGCAGAGCAGCCCATCATCGAATCCGTGACGGGCTCCCTGCAAAGCGGGGCGGAGGTGGTCAAGATCGATTTGTCTCAGCCTTTGACGGCGATCCCCAATGGTTTTTCGATCAAGTCGCCGGCCAAGATTGCGCTGGACATTCCCGGTGTCGGTAACGCCATGGGGCGCGCCACGATCGAGGTCAATCAGGGCAATCTTCGTTCGGTCAATCTGATCCCCGCCGGGGACCGTACCCGCGTGGTCCTGAACCTGAAGCAAACAACGAGCTACAAGGCCGAGTTGCAGGGCAAGTCGTTGCTGGTCACGCTGGATGCCGTTGCGGCGACCTCGGCGCCCACAGCACCAACATCCACTTTTGCCGAAAGCAAGAGTCGCGAAACCCTGCCGATCAAGGACCTTGATTTCCGCCGCGGCGTGAGCGGATCAGGTCGCGTGGTGGTCGCCTTGCCTAATAACCAGGTGGGCGTAGACATCCGCCAGAGCGGACAAACGCTGGTGGTCGAGTTCATGAAATCCAGTTTGCCCGAAGGCTTGCGCCGCAAGCTTGATGTGACAGATTTCGGCACCCCGGTGCAAACCGTGACCGCCTTCCAGATCGGTGATCGCGTCCGGATGGTGATCGAACCCAAGGGAGCCTGGGAGCACAGCGCCTACCAGAGCGACGACCAGTTTGTGGTCGAGGTCAAGCCCCAGCGCGTGGACCCCGCCAAACTCACCCAGGGCGCGGGCTACAACGGTCAGAAGTTGTCCCTTAACTTCCAGAACATAGAAATTCGTGCGCTGTTGCAAGTGATCGCGGACTTCACCAACTTCAATGTGGTGACCTCCGATTCTGTGACGGGTAACGTGACCCTGCGTTTGCAGGATGTGCCGTGGGACCAAGCGCTCGACATCATTTTGCAGTCCAAAGGCCTGGGCTTGCGCAAGAACGGCAATGTGCTGTGGATCGCGCCCAAGGACGAGATTTTGGCCAGGGAAAAGCTGGAGCGTGAAGCAAACGCTGCGCTCGAAACACTGGAGCCCGTACGAACCCAGTCTTTCCAGCTCAACTACGCACTGGCGGTCAATGTCGCCCGGCAGCTCATGGGCATTGCAGTGGGCGTGCCCGGCGCTGCCCCCCTCCCCCCGGCGGTCGGGGTTGGTGGTGCTGCCGCCAACAGCGCCCGTATACTCAGCCCAAGAGGCAGTGCGATCGCCGAACCCCGGACCAATCAGCTCTTCGTGACCGACATCGGCAGCAAGCTGGAGCAGGTTCAGGATCTGATTGCCAAGTTGGATATTCCTGTGCGACAGGTGCTCATCGAGGCGAGGATCGTCGAAGCCTCGGACACGTTTGGCAAGTCTTTGGGCGTTAGATTGGGAGGGGGTATAGACCAGATCACCACGACCGCCGGCCGGGGCGTTGATTTCGGCCCCAGCTACAACGCAACAACAGCCGGTACGACCAATGGTACGTTCGTCAATCTTCCGGCTGGAGGTCAAGGTGGTTTTAATGCTTCCACGTTTGCAGTGTCGATCTTTGGGGAAAACGCGGCGCGTTTCCTCAATCTGGAAATCTCAGCACTGGAAGCAGACGGTAAGGGCAAGGTGGTGTCCAGCCCTCGCGTCGTGACTGCTGACAAGGTCAAGGCCATCATTGAACAAGGTACTGAGTTGCCCTACCAAGTGGCCTCGGCCAGCGGGGCGACATCGATTGCCTTCCGCAAGGCCAATCTGATGCTGGAGGTGACGCCGCAGATCACCCCTGAAGGCAATGTGATCCTCGAACTTGACATCAACAAGGACACGGTAGGTCGGTCCACACCTGCCGGTTTTGCCATCGACACCAAACACGTCAAGACCCAGGTGCTGGTCGAGAACGGTGGTACGGTGGTCATCGGCGGTATCTTCACCCAGGAGGAGCAGGAAGATACAACCAAGGTGCCCTTCTTCGGTGACCTGCCGGGTCTGGGGGTGCTGTTCCGCAACAAGGTCAAGCGCTCCGAGAAGCGCGAGATGCTGGTTTTCATCACCCCCAAGGCCCTGACAGATCGCACCTCCCTGCGCTGATGGTCGGGGGTAGGACGGTCGCTTGTTCATCAGTCTGATCGGATTGCCCGGCTCGGGCAAGTCCACGGTAGGGCGGCAGCTGGCGCGGCGCTTGCAGCTGCCTTTCACGGATGCCGATCAGGTGCTCGAGCGCCGTATCGGCTGCCCGATACGCGAGTTCTTCGAGCGGGAGGGCGAAGAGGCCTTTCGTGACCTCGAGGAACAACTGCTCGATGAACTGACCCGGGAGCCCGGCGTTCTTTCGACCGGCGGCGGTGCGGTGCTTCGGGCGGTGAACAGGCAGCGCCTGCACGAGCGCGGCAAGGTGGTTTACCTGAAGTCGACGCCCGAAGAGCTCATGCGCAGGCTGCGACACGACACACAACGCCCCCTGCTGCAGGTCAACGACCCCCTTCAGCGATTGCGGGACCTGCAGGCGACCCGGGATCCTCTCTACAAGGAAACGGCGCACTTTGTCATCGACATCGGCCGCCCGTCTGTCGCCACCCTGGTCAATATGATCGTCATGCAGCTGGAACTGGCCGGTGTGGTTCCGCAGCAGGGCTGAGCTTTAAGGCATAGCTAGGCATCGCCCCGGCCTGGTGCCCTAAACTTGAGGCATGGCACAAAGCACCGAACCAGCTACCATTGCAAACCAACAGGTGCAGATCGACCTGGGCGAGCGCAGCTACAACATCCTTATTGGCCCTGGCCTGCTGGCGCAGGCTGCCAGTTATGCCGGTTTGCCGCGGGCATCACAGGCGCTGATCGTCAGCAACCGAACGGTGGCACCGCTCTACGTGACAGCGCTCAAGAAAGCCCTGCAGGCGCAGCACGACCAGGTGCACGTGGTCGAGTTGCCGGATGGCGAGGCGCACAAGGATTGGCTGACCCTGAATCTCATTTTCGATGCCCTGCTGGCACAGGCCTGCGATCGCAAGACCGTGTTGTACGCCCTCGGCGGGGGCGTGGTCGGTGACATGACAGGCTACGCCGCAGCAAGCTACATGCGGGGGGTGCCTTTTGTGCAGGTGCCGACGACGCTGCTGGCCCAGGTTGACTCGTCGGTAGGCGGGAAGACGGCCATCAACCACCCGCAGGGCAAGAACATGATCGGCGCCTTCTACCAGCCGCTGCGGGTGATCTGCGATCTGGACACCCTCAAGACCCTGCCGCACCGTGAGCTCAGTGCGGGTCTGGCCGAGGTCATCAAATACGGACCGATCGCAGATATGGAGCTGCTGGACTGGTTGGAGCAGCACATGGACGCGCTGCGGGCGGGAGATCCATCTGCCCTGGGGCATGCCGTACGGCGCAGTTGCGAAATCAAGGCTGCAGTCGTGGGGCAGGACGAGCGCGAGGCGGGCTTGCGGGCCATCCTCAACTTTGGGCACACCTTCGGGCATGCCATCGAGGCTGGCATGGGTTATGGCGCCTGGCTGCACGGCGAGGCCGTGGGTTGCGGCATGGTCATGGCTGCCACCCTTTCACAACGACTTGGCCTGGTCGACGCCGTCTTTGTGCAGCGCCTCAGACAACTGATAATGCGTGCCGGCCTGCCGGTGAACGGACCGCAACTCGACCATCGGGACAACGCTGGCCGCTACCTTGAGCTCATGCGTGTGGACAAGAAAGCCGAAGCTGGGGAAATCCGCTTCGTCGTGATCGAGGCGCCGGGCCGGGCGGGCGTACGTGGTGCGCCCGATGCCCTGGTGCGTGAGGTCATTGATGCTTGCTGCCTACGCGAGTGATCCGGAGCGCACGCGCGGCAGGCTTTACCCGGAGGCGCCCGCGCCAACGCGTACCGAGTACCAGCGCGACCGCGACCGCATCGTCCACTCCACCGCATTTCGCCGGCTGGTCTACAAGACGCAGGTTTTCCTGAACCACGAGGGTGACCTGTTCCGTACCCGTCTCACGCATTCGCTGGAGGTTGCGCAACTGGGACGCTCGATCGCCCGCTCGCTGGGTTTGAATGAGGACCTCGTCGAGGCCATCGCGCTGGCACATGACCTGGGGCACACGCCGTTTGGCCATGTCGGACAGGACGCGCTCAACGAGTGCATGGCTGCGCACGGTGGCTTCGAGCACAACCTGCAGAGCCTGCGCGTGGTGGACCAGCTCGAAGAGCGTTATCCGGCCTACGACGGACTGAACCTTACCTTCGAAACGCGCGAAGGCATTCTGAAGCATTGCTCCCGCTTGAATGCCGAGCAACTGGAGACGATGGAGCCGGGGGGCGTAGGCGCGCGCTTTTTGATGCGGACGCAACCCAGCCTGGAAGCACAGTTGTGCAATCTGGCCGACGAAATCGCCTACAACGCCCACGATATCGACGATGGCGTGCGGTCGGGGCTGATCACGCTGGAACAACTCCAGTCGGTTGCCCTTTTCGAGGACTACCGCTTGCAGGCCGTGCAGGCGTATCCGCAGCTGCTGGGGGCCGGTGCCGGGCGACGCCTGCTCTACGAGGCGATACGCCGGATGTTGAGTGCCCAGGTCTATGACGTCATCGAGGCGACACGCGACGAGCTTGCGCGGACCCGGCCCGACAGCGTCGATGCCGTGCGCCTGCTGCCTTCGCTGGTGTCTTTCAGCGCGGCGATGCGCGAGCGTTCCGTGGTGCTCAAGAAATTCCTGTTCCAGAATCTTTACCGCCACCCGAAGGTGATGCAGACCACCGGCCAGGCCCGCCAGGTGATCCAGGAGCTTTTCGATTGCTACCGGCAGGCACCCCATGAGATGCAGTCGGGGCACGCTGCGCGTGCAGCACAGGCCCGTGAGGAGACCGAGAGTGCCTTGCTGCGTGTCGTCGCCGACTACATCGCCGGAATGACCGATCGGTTTGCGGGCCGCGAGCATGAGCGGCTGACCGGCAAGAGCTTGTGGGCATGAAACGTCAGGGCATTCATCCGGCCCATGTGGTCATTGCCGCTGGCGTGTCCGCCGCGCTGCATGTGGGCAAGCTCTCGCCCGCACTGCCGGTGCTGGAGCAGGCGCTGGGCGTGACATTGCTGCAGGCAGGTTTCCTGCTGTCCCTCGTGCAGCTGGCCGGGATGCTGCTGGGGCTGGCAGTCGGACTGGCGGCCGATGGTCTGGGGCTCAGGCGCAGCATGCTCAGTGGCCTCTTGCTGCTGTCGCTGGCCTCCATACTGGGTGGCTGGGCTCAGGACGCCCACATGCTGCTGAGCCTGCGTGCGGTGGAAGGCCTGGGGTTCCTCCTCGTTTCCATGCCGGCGCCCAGCCTGATCCGTCATCTGGTGGAGCCCAAACGCATGAGCGCCATGCTGGGGCTCTGGGGGGCTTACATGCCTCTGGGTACGGCAACGGCCTTGCTGTGCGGTCCCCTGGTGATATCGCTGCTGGGCTGGGCGTCCTGGTGGTGGGGTCTGGGCGCGGTGACGCTGGTCATGGCCTGGTGGGTCTGGCGGGTGGTTCCGCCCGACACGCGGCATGTCCCGTCGGCTTCGGGCATCGGATCGCCGACAGGTGGCTGGGTCACGCGACTGCGCCAGACCCTCAGCGCGCCCGGTCCCTGGTTGGTGGCCATCAGCTTTGCCGTGTACTCGGGCCAGTGGCTGGCGGTGATCGGTTTTTTACCGACCATCTACGCCCAGGCCGGTGTCGACGGAGGCGTCAGTGCCGTGTTGACCGCGCTGGTCGCTGCCGGCAATATGGTGGGCAACATTGTTTCGGGACGCCTGCTCGGGCGTGGTGTGCGTGCCCAACAGCTGCTGTACACGGGTTTTGCGGTCATGGGCCTGGGGACCCTGATGGCGTTTTTCGTCTGGCCACTGGCTGCAGGGGGTGAGGGCCTGCCGGCGACGGTGCGTTTTGTTGCCGTACTGCTGTTCTCCATGGTGGGTGGGGTGATCCCCGGGACGCTGTTCTCATTGGCAGTGCGCCTGGCCCCAGGTGAGGGGACGGTTTCCACCACGGTCGGATGGATGCAGCAGTGGGCATCCTTTGGCCAGTTTGCCGGGCCGCCCCTGGTGGCCTGGGTGGCCAGTGGCGCGGGGGGCTGGCACTGGACCTGGGCCGTGACCGGCGCCTGTTCGGGTATCGGACTGCTGCTGGCCTGGCGCATCGGTGCCTACAGGAGTCGGGCATGACGGCAGCCCAGCGCGAGTTCCCGCCCGGTTTTGCCGAAACCGTCCAGCGCGACATGCAGGTTTGGCTGGAGCGTGCCGTGATCGGGCTCAACCTCTGTCCTTTTGCCAAGAGCGTGCATGTCAAGGGACAGATCCACTGGGTCGTGAGCTCTGCCCGCGAGGCGGAGGAGGTGCGATACGAGTTGCGGCGTGAGTTGCTGGATCTGCAGGCCAGTGACTCTGCGCAGCGTGACACCACGGTGCTGGTGTTGCCCCTGTGTTTCGATGAATTCATCGAGTTCAATGATTTTCTGGCGCAGGCTGACGGCGTGCTGGCCGATCTGGGCTTGCAGGGGGAATTGCAGATTGCCAGCTTCCATCCGCAATTCCAGTTTGCCGGTACCGATGAGGACGACATCACCAACTGCACCAATCGCGCACCCTATCCGGCCCTGCACCTCCTGCGCGAGGCCAGCATCGATCGCGCCGTGGAAGCTTTTCCCGAGGCTGAAGCCATCTACGAGAAAAACATGCAGGTACTTGAACAACTGGGCCCTGCCGGCTGGGATGCGCTGGGGATTCGTCGCCACACCCCTGACACCAGGCCCGAAACCGAAAACGGGGAGGCTCCATGAAACACGATCGGCCCCAAGGGCGCAAGCCCGCCACGAACCAGGGCGGGCCGGAGCAGCCGCTGGCGCCTGAAATCCGGCCCGGGCAGTCCATCGAACTGCTCAAGGAGCTGCACATCCTGACGCGCGAGGGCAAGCTCAACCAGGATTCCCGGCGCAAGCTCAAGCAGGTGTACCACCTCTTCCATTTCATTGAAGAGCTGTTGCAGGACTTGCTGGCACAGCGCAAGGACGGCGCGCCACACCCGGCCGGGATCACCCTGGCCGACCATGGTGCCGGCAAGTCCTACCTGGGTTTCATCATCTACGACCTGTTCTTCAGGCAGAACCCCGGCGGGCATGTCTATGGCATCGAGACCCGGGCGGAACTGGTGCAGAAGTCGCGTGAGCTGGCGGCGCGCCTGGGATTCACCCGCATGTCCTTTTTGAACCTCAGCGTGGCCGAGTCCATGCAGGTCGGCGAATTGCCCGAGCGCATCGATATCGTGACCGCCTTGCACGCCTGCGACACAGCGACCGATGACGCCATCGCCTTCGGCCTCCAGAAGCAGGCACGCTACATGGTGCTCGTGCCCTGTTGCCAGGCCGAGGTGGCACGCGCGCTGAATTCAGGCAAGGCCATGTCTTTGTCGCGGACTCCGCTGGCCGAGTTGTGGCGGCATCCCCTGCACACCCGGGAAATGGGCAGCCAGATCACCAATGTGCTGCGCTGTCTTTACCTGGAGGCCATGGGCTATCAGGTGAGTGTCACGGAACTCGTGGGCTGGGAACACAGTCTCAAGAACGAGCTCATCATTGCGCGCCATACCGGGCAGCGAAAACGCGCCGCGGCCCAGCGCCTGCAGGCCATACTGGAAGAGTTCGGTTTGACGGCCCTGTTGCAGACCCGCTTTCGCCTGCCCGACGGGCAACTGCCACTGCCGGCTGACCTTGTTTGACGGTGCCCCTCGGGGCGGGCATGGCGACTCCTGGAGGACGCAGACATGAAGAAGCTTTGGAGCATGGGATTGGCTCTGGCACTGGCGGGATGCGCCAGCAGCAGCCCTGACGTCATCCAGCGCGGCGACGCCCAGCGCCTGTCGAGTGTGGTCGACGCAGTGGTGCTTGCGGTACGCCCCGTCACGGTCGAAGGCAGCCAGTCGGGGGTGGGCGCGGCCGCGGGTGGTGCGGTGGGCGGCATCGCCGGTTATGGCGCCGGAGGCAGCCAGCGCGAGGCGCAGATCATCGGCATCCTTGGCGCGGCAGCCGGTGCGGTGGCCGGCAACTTGATTGAGCGCTCGGGCACGCGGGAAGAGGCCTATGAAATCCTGGTGCAGCTCAAAAATGGTGAGCGGCGTGCCATCGTGCAGGCCAAGGGCGCCGAGGTCTTCCAGCCTGGCGACCCGGTGCTCCTGATCACCACCAGCGGCAAGGTGCGCGTCGCCAAGGCGCCCAAGCAGTAATCGGGGTCAGATCCGACCTATGATGCTGTGATCACCACGTCGCAGCACCATGGCCCGTCTCCCCCGACTCAGCATTGCCGCCTACCCGCACCACGTTGTTCAGCGGGGCAACAACGGGCAGGCCATTTTCCTGTCGGACGAGGATCGGCTGCAGATGCTGGCCTTGCTGGAATCCCAGGCGCATCCCTGCGAGGTCGCCATTCACGCCTATGTGCTGATGGACAACCACTTTCATCTGCTTCTGACCCCGCGGACGGCAGACGGCCTGGCCCGCTTCATGCAGGCCATCGGACGCCGGTATGTGCGTTATTTCAACGACCTGCATGGCCGCACGGGCACCCTTTGGGAGGGGCGCTACAAATCCACGCTGATCGAGGCGCAGAGCCATCTGCTGGCCTGCATGGCCTACATCGATCTCAATCCGGTGCGCGCTGGATGGGTGGGGCAGGCACGCGACTATGCCTGGTCCAGCCATGCCCATTACGCCGGCTTGCGTGGGGATCGGCTGGTCACACCGCATCCGCTGTATTGGGAGCTGGGCAACACCCCCTTTGCCCGGGAGGCGGCCTATATGCGCCTGGTGCAGGAAGGGCTGACCTCGTCCCAGCAGCAGGCCCTGACCGAAGCCGTGCTCAAGGGCTGGGCACTTGGCAGCCCGGCCTTCGTGGCGGAACTCCAGAAAAAGACAACACGCCGACTCAGCAAATCCCAAGCGGGACGGCCTGTTTCCAAGCCTGCTGCCTGAGCAGCCGGCGTGCACCAAGCCCAGCTTGGATCCCTTGCCTCTCTTTTAATATGTCCCTAATTATTCATCGAGTCAACAATGAGATTTCTAATTGGAATCTGACCCCTAATATTTATCTTGGAAATATTGTTGCGCTGCACTATGCTTACGACCCCTGCGAAATATTTAGGAGTGCGCCATGACCACGGCTGCCGAGATTAAGCATCTCCAAGAAAACGGTTTGTATTCGAGCGCCAACGAGCACGACGCCTGCGGCGTGGGTTTCGTGGCCCACATCAAGGGCCACAAGAGCCATGACATCGTCCAGGGCGCACTCAAGATCCTGGAAAACCTGGACCACCGCGGTGCGGTGGGCGCAGACAAGCTCATGGGCGACGGCGCCGGTATCCTGATCCAGCTGCCCGACACCCTCTACCGTGAGGAGATGGCCAAGCAGGGCGTGACGTTGCCGCCGCCCGGTGAGTACGGCGTGGGCATGATTTTCCTGCCCAAGGAACATGCCTCGCGCCTGGCCTGTGAACAGGAGATGGAGCGCGCCATCAAGGCCGAAGGTCAGGTGCTGCTGGGCTGGCGCGACGTGCCGGTCAACCGCGATATGCCGATGTCGCCCACCGTGCGCGAAAAAGAGCCGGTTCTGCGCCAGATCTTCATCGGCCGTGGCAGCGACGTGATCGTGCAGGACGCGCTGGAGCGCAAGCTGTTCGTGATCCGCAAGACCGCCAGCGCCGCCATCCAGAATCTGCAGCTCAAGCACAGCAAGGAATACTACGTTCCTAGCATGTCCAGCCGTACCGTGGTCTACAAGGGCCTGCTGCTGGCTGACCAGGTTGGCACTTACTACCACGACTTGCAAGACAAGCGCTGCGTTTCCGCCCTGGGTCTGGTGCACCAGCGCTTCTCAACCAACACCTTCCCGGAGTGGCCGCTGGCCCATCCCTACCGTTATGTCGCCCACAACGGCGAGATCAACACGGTCAAGGGCAACTACAACTGGATGAAGGCCCGCGAAGGCGTGATGTCCTCGCCCGTGCTGGGCAACGACCTGCAGAAGCTCTATCCGATCAGCTTCGCCGGCCAGTCCGACACCGCCACCTTCGACAACTGCCTGGAGCTGCTGACCATGGCTGGCTACCCGATCAGCCAGGCCGTGATGATGATGATTCCCGAGCCCTGGGAGCAGCACACCACCATGGACGAGCGCCGCAAGGCCTTCTATGAGTACCACGCCGCCATGCTGGAGCCCTGGGATGGCCCGGCCTCCATCGTGTTCACCGACGGCCGCCAGATCGGCGCCACGCTGGACCGCAACGGCCTGCGTCCCTCGCGCTACTGCATCACCGATGACGACCTCGTGATCATGGGCTCCGAGTCCGGCGTGCTGCCGGTGCCGGAGAACAAGATCGTGCGCAAGTGGCGCCTGCAGCCCGGCAAGATGTTCCTGATCGATCTGGAGCAGGGCCGCATGATCGACGACGAGGAACTCAAGGCCAGCCTCGCCAACAGCAAGCCCTACAAGCAGTGGATCGAGAACCTGCGCATCAAGCTCGACGACGTCGAGACGGGCGTCGCCGACCTGCCCAAGGCCGAAGCCGCCAGCCTGCTGGACCGCCAGCAGGCCTTTGGCATGACGCAGGAGGACATCAAGTTCCTGATGGCCCCGATGGCCGTCAATGGCGAGGAGGGCATCGGCTCCATGGGCAACGACAGCCCGCTAGCTGTGCTGTCGGACAAGAACAAGCCGCTGTACAACTACTTCAAGCAGCTGTTCGCCCAGGTGACCAACCCGCCGATCGACCCGATCCGCGAAGCCATCGTGATGTCGCTGGTGTCCTTCATTGGCCCCAAGCCCAACCTGCTGGACATCAACCAGGTCAACCCGCCCATGCGCCTTGAGGTGAGCCAGCCCGTGCTGGACTTCTCGGACATGGCCAAGTTGCGCAACATCGAGGCCACCACGCAGGGCAAGTTCCGCAGCGCCACGCTGGACATCACCTACCCGCTGGTCTGGGGCCGCGAGGGCGTGGAAGCCAAGCTGGCTTCCCTGTGCGCCGAAGCGGTGGACGCCATCAAGGGCGGCAAGAACATCCTCATCATCAGCGACCGCGCCGTGAGCGCCACCCAGGTGGCCATTCCTGCGCTGCTGGCGCTTTCCGCCATTCATCAGCATCTGGTGCGTGAGGGCTTGCGTACCTCGGCCGGCCTGGTGGTCGAGACCGGTACCGCGCGTGAAGTGCATCACTTCGCGGTGCTGGCAGGGTATGGCGCCGAGGCGGTCCATCCCTATCTGGCCATGGAAACCCTGGCCGCGATGCACCAGGACCTGCCGGGGGAGCTGAGCGCCGACAAGGCCATCTACAACTACATCAAGGCGATCGGCAAGGGCCTGTCCAAGATCATGTCCAAGATGGGCGTGTCGACCTACATGAGCTACTGCGGCGCCCAGCTGTTCGAGGCCATCGGTGTCAACGACGAGACCATCGAGAAGTACTTCACCGGCACCCCCAGCCGCGTGGGGGGCATCGGCGTGTTCGAGATGGCCGAGGAAGCCATCCGCATGCACAAGGCCGCCTACGGCAATGACCCGGTGCTGGCCACCATGCTGGACACCGGCGGCGAATACGCCTGGCGCGCACGTGGTGAAGAGCACATGTGGACGCCCGACGCGATTGCCAAGTTGCAGCACAGCACGCGTGCCAACAGCTTCAGCACCTACAAGGAATACGCGCAGATCATCAACGACCAGAGCCAGCGTCACATGACCTTGCGTGGCCTGTTCGAGTTCAAGCTGGATCCTGCCAAGGCCATCCCCGTGGAAGAGGTCGAGCCCGCCAGCGAGATCGTCAAGCGTTTTGCCACCGGTGCCATGTCGCTGGGGTCGATCTCGACCGAGGCGCACGCCACCCTGGCCGTGGCCATGAACCGCATCGGCGGCAAGAGCAACACGGGCGAGGGCGGCGAAGACCCCGCGCGTTACCGTAACGAACTCAAGGGCATTCCGATCAAGAAGGGCGAGACCCTCAAGAGCGTGATCGGCGATGCCCAGGTGGAAGTCGACCTGCCCTTGCAGGACGGCGACTCGCTGCGCTCCAAGATCAAGCAGGTGGCCTCGGGCCGTTTCGGCGTCACCGCGGAATACCTGTCGAGCTCGGACCAGATCCAGATCAAGATGGCCCAGGGCGCCAAGCCGGGCGAAGGCGGCCAGCTGCCGGGCGGCAAGGTGTCCGACTACATCGGCAAGCTGCGCTACTCGGTGCCGGGCGTGGGCCTGATCTCGCCGCCGCCGCATCATGACATCTATTCGATCGAGGACCTGGCCCAGCTGATCCACGACCTGAAGAACGTGGCGCCGCACGCCAGCATCAGCGTCAAGCTGGTGTCGGAGATCGGCGTGGGCACCATTGCCGCGGGTGTGGCCAAGTGCAAGAGCGACCACGTCGTGATCGCCGGCCATGACGGCGGCACCGGCGCCTCGCCCTGGTCGTCCATCAAGCACGCCGGCAGTCCGTGGGAGATCGGCCTGGCCGAGACCCAGCAGACCCTGGTGCTCAATCGCCTGCGCGGTCGCATCCGCGTGCAGGCCGACGGCCAGATGAAAACCGGCCGTGACGTCGCCATCGGCGCGTTGCTGGGGGCTGACGAGTTCGGCTTTGCTACCGCGCCGCTGGTCGTCGAGGGTTGCATCATGATGCGCAAGTGCCACCTCAACACCTGCCCGGTGGGCGTGGCCACGCAGGACCCGGTGCTGCGCAAGAAATTCTCGGGCAAACCCGAGCACGTGGTGAACTTCTTCTTCTTCATCGCCGAGGAAGTGCGCCAGATTATGGCGCAGCTGGGCATCCGCAAGTTCGATGACATGATCGGTCGCGCCGATCTGCTGGACATGCGCAAGGGCCTGGAGCACTGGAAGGCCCGTGGCCTGGATTTCAGCCGTCTGTTCGCGATGCCCATGGTGCCCGCCGGCGTGCCCGTCTTCCATGTGGCCGAGCAGGAGCACGGCCTGGAGAAGAGCCTGGACCGCGTGCTGATCGAGAAATCCCGGGCCGCCATCGACAAGGGCGAGAAGGTCCAGTTCATGGAGGTGGTGCGTAACGTCAATCGTTCCGTGGGTGCCATGCTCTCGGGCGCACTGACCAAGGTGCACCCGGAAGGCCTGGCGGACGACACCCTGCGCATCCAGCTCGAAGGCACGGGTGGCCAGTCTTTCGGTGCTTTCCTGGCGCGCGGCATCACGCTCTACCTGATCGGCGACGCCAACGACTACACCGGCAAGGGCCTGTCGGGCGGCCGCATCGTGGTGCGCCCGAGCATCGACTTCCGCGGCGAATCCACCCGCAACATCATCGTCGGCAACACGGTGATGTACGGCGCCACCAGCGGCGAGGCTTTCTTCAGCGGCGTGGCCGGCGAACGTTTCGCCGTACGCCTGTCGGGCGCCAATGCCGTCGTTGAAGGCACGGGTGACCATGGCTGCGAGTACATGACGGGCGGTACGGTGGCCGTGCTGGGCAAGACCGGCCGCAACTTCGCCGCCGGCATGAGCGGCGGCCTGGCCTACGTCTACGACGAAGACGGCCAGTTCGCCGCGCGCTGCAATACCGCCATGGTCTCGCTGGACAAGGTGCTGCCCGCAGCCGAGCAGGAGAAGAGCGTGCCGCGTGCCATCTGGCATCGCGACCAGACCGACGAGGCCCAGCTCAAGAAGCTGCTGGAAGACCACCACCGCTGGACCGGCAGCAAGCGTGCGCGCGAGCTGCTGGACCACTGGAGCGAGGCCCGCGCCAAGTTCGTCAAGGTGTTCCCCAACGAGTACAAGCGCGCGCTGGGCGAGATCAACGCCAGGAAGGTCGACGTTGCTCCGGCCAAGGCGGCCGCCAGGAACGAAGCGGCTGCGGCCAAGTAAGAAGAAGGACGAAGGAAACAATCATGGGAAAAGTCACTGGCTTCATGGAGTACGAGCGCATCGAGGAGGGCTACGAGCCCGTGGCGAAGCGCGTCAAGACATACAAGGAATTCGTGATCGGCCTCAGCGACGAGCAGGCCAAGGTGCAGGGTGCGCGCTGCATGGACTGCGGCACGCCCTTCTGCAACAGTGGTTGCCCCGTCAACAACATCATCCCGGACTTCAATGACCTGGTCTACCAGGGCGACTGGAAGAACGCGATCGAGGTGCTGCACTCCACGAACAACTTCCCGGATTTCACCGGTCGGGTCTGCCCGGCGCCTTGCGAGGCGGCCTGTACGCTCAACATCAATAACGACGCCGTGGGCATCAAGTCGATCGAGCACGCCATCATCGACAAGGCCTGGGCGCAGGGTTGGGTGAAGCCGCAACCCGCTGCCGTGAAGACCGGCAAGAAGGTTGCCGTGGTGGGTTCCGGCCCGGCCGGCATGGCCGCGGCCCAGCAGCTGGCACGTGCCGGTCACGCCGTGACCGTGTTCGAGAAGAACGACACCATTGGTGGCCTGCTGCGTTATGGCATTCCGGACTTCAAGTTCGACAAAGGCCACATCGATCGCCGGGTGAAGCAGATGGAAGCCGAGGGCGTGGAGTTCAAGACCAATGTCATGGTCGGCGAACTGCCCAAGGACTCCAAGGTCACCAACTGGGCCAAGGAAACCGTCAGCCCCGCGCAACTGCAGAGGGAGTTTGATGCGGTGGTGCTGGCCGGTGGCGCCGAGCAGTCGCGTGATCTGCCCGTGCCCGGGCGTGATCTCGACGGCATCCATTTCGCCATGGAGTTCCTGCCGATGCAGAACCGCGTCAACGCGGGCGGCAAGGTCAAGGACCAGATCATGGCAACCGGCAAGCACGTCATCGTGATCGGTGGCGGCGACACCGGCTCCGACTGCGTGGGGACCAGCAACCGCCACGGCGCGGCCAGTGTGACGCAGTTCGAAGTGATGCCCCAGCCGCCCGAGCAGGAGAACAAGCCCCTGGTCTGGCCTTACTGGCCGCTCAAGCTGCGCACCAGTTCCAGCCACGAAGAGGGTTGCGCCCGCGAGTTCGCCGTCTCCACCAAGGAATTCATCGGCAAGAACGGCAAGGTCACGGGCCTGAAGACCGTGCACGTCGAGTTCAAGGACGGCAAGTTCGTCGAGATTCCCGGCACCGAGAAGGAATACAAGGCCGATCTCGTGCTGCTCGCCATGGGTTTCGTGAGCCCGGTAGCGACCATCCTCGACGCCTTCGGCGTGAGCAAGGACGGCCGTGGCAATGCCAAGGCCAGCACGGACTTCCAGGGTGGTTACGTCACCAGCGCTCCCAAAGTCTTTGCCGCCGGTGACATCCGCCGCGGCCAGAGCTTGGTCGTCTGGGCGATTCGGGAAGGCCGCCAGGCTGCCCGGGCCGTCGATGAGTTTCTGATGGGTAGCAGCACCCTTCCGCGCTAGGCGGCCTCCCCGAATCGCCCGATGGGCGCAGCCGGAATGGCGGGCGGCCCGCCCGCCATGCGTGAGGGCCGCCAGGCCACCCGTGCGGTCGACGAATTCCTGATGGGCGCCAGTACGCTGCCGCGCTGATCGAACACTTTGCCGTATGATGCAAAAGCCGGAACAAACCGGCTTTTGCATTTTTATGGCTGCATCATCAGAAACCTCCCTGGTCGAGCTGCGTAACGTCACCTTTGGCTACAGTGACCGTGTCATCCTGGACAAGGTCAGCCTGAGCGTGCCGCGTGGCAAGGTCACTGCCCTGATGGGCGCCTCCGGAGGCGGCAAGACCACCGTCCTGCGCCTGATCGGTGGACAGAACCGCGCCCAGGAGGGCGAGGTGCTGTTCGACGGTGAAGACGTTACGCGTATGGATCCTCAGCAGCTCTACGTCGCACGACGTCGCATGGGCATGCTGTTCCAGTTCGGCGCTTTGTTTGCCGATCTGAGCGTTCTGGAGAACGTCGCCTTCCCGCTGCGTGAACACACCGATCTGACCGAAGAGCTGTTGCGTGATGTCGTGCTGATGAAGCTCAATGCCGTTGGCCTGCGTGGTGCGCGTGACCTGATGCCCAGCGAAGTGTCCGGCGGCATGGCGCGTCGCGTCGCGCTGGCACGTGCCATCGTGCTGGATCCCGAGCTGGTGATGTACGACGAGCCCTTCGCCGGCCTGGACCCGATCTCTCTGGGGACGGCCGCCCAGCTCATCCGCCGGCTCAACGACAGCCTGGGCATCACCAGCATCGTCGTTTCGCACGATCTGGAGGAAACCTTCCAGATCGCCGACAAGGTGGTGATCCTGGCCAATGGCGGCATTGCGGCCCAGGGCACACCCGATGAGGTGAAGCGCTCCACCGATCCGCTGGTGCAGCAGTTCGTGCAGGCCCGTGCAGAGGGGCCGGTGCATTTCCACTATCCGGGCCCCACGGTCGGGCAGGATTTTGGCGGGGAGGCCGTATGAGCTGGTGGCGACCATCGGACGTGGGGTATGCCGTGCGCCGCAAACTGGCTGACATGGGTTACGCCGCTCGGCTTTTTCTGCGTCTGCTGCAGCTGGCGGGCCCGACCTTCAAGCGTTTCAGCCTGGTGCGTGACCAGGTGCACCTGCTGGGTAACCATTCGCTGGCCATCATCGTGGTGTCTGGCCTGTTCGTCGGTTTCGTACTGGGCCTGCAGGGTTATTACATCCTGGTGGACTTCGGCTCGGACGAGGCGCTGGGCCAGATGGTGGCGCTGAGCCTGGTGCGTGAACTCGGTCCTGTGGTGGCTGCCTTGCTGTTTGCCGGGCGAGCCGGCACGTCGCTGACCGCCGAGATCGGCCTCATGAAGGCCGGTGAACAGCTGAGCGCCATGGAGATGATGGCGGTGGATCCGATCCGCCGCATCCTGGCGCCGCGTTTCTGGGGCGGTGTGATCGCCATGCCCCTGCTGGCCGCCGTCTTCAGCGCGGTCGGTGTGATGGGGGGCTGGCTGGTCGGCGTGGTCATGATCGGCATCGACCCCGGCGCCTTCTGGAGCCAGATGCAGGGTGGCGTGGATGTCTGGCAGGACGTGGGCAACGGCGTCGTCAAGAGCATCGTGTTCGGTTTCACGGTCACTTTTGTCGCCTTGCTGCAAGGTTACGAGGCGCAGGCCACGCCTGAAGGGGTCGCGAGTGCCACCACGCGGACGGTGGTGATGGCTTCGCTGGCAGTTCTGGGTCTGGATTTCATCCTGACCGCCATGATGTTTACGATTTGAGGAGGGTGTGGTGCAACGCTCAAAAAATGATCTCTGGGTCGGTCTGTTTGTCCTGATCGGCGCCGCCGGCATCCTGTTCCTCGCGCTGCAGGCGGCCAACCTGCTCAGCCTGAGTTTCCAGAGCACCTACCGGGTTGAAGCGCGCTTCGACAATATCGGCGGCCTGAAGCCCAAGTCGGCTGTGCGCAGTGGCGGTGTGGTCGTCGGTCGGGTCGAGGCCATCAGCTTCGACGACAAGACCTTCCAGGCGCGGGTGGTCCTGGCGCTGGAGAGCCGCTACAAGTTTCCCAAGGACAGCTCGCTAAAGATCCTGACCAGTGGCCTGCTGGGTGACCAGTACATCGGTGTCGAAGCTGGTGCCGATGAGAAGCTCCTGGTGGCTGGCGACGTGATCACCTCCACCCAGTCGGCCATCGTGCTCGAGAACCTGATCGGGCAGTTCCTCTACAGCAAGTCCGAGGAAGGCGCCAGCAAGAAATGAAGGCCGGCGTTTCATGGACGTGGCGCACCAGCGTCCTGCGACTGTGCGCGCTCGCGCTCGGCGCACTGCTGACGGGTTGCGCCACGGGCCCGCAGGCCAATCCGGCTGATCCGCTGGAGCCATGGAACCGCGGCGTCTACAAGTTCAATGACACCGTCGACCGGGCTGTGCTCAAACCCGTGGCCACGGCCTACCAGGACACCGTGCCCGAGATAGTACGCAAGGGCGTAGGCAACTTCTTCGCCAACCTCGGCGACGCCTGGACCACGGTCAACGGTGTGCTGCAGCTCAAGGGCCAGGTCGCAGGGGAGAGTTTCACGCGTTTCTGGGTCAACACCGTCATGGGCCTGGGGGGCGTACTCGACGTGGCCAGCGAGATGCAGATTCCGCGCCACCACGAAGACTTCGGCCAGGCCCTGGGTTACTGGGGGGTGGGGGCCGGGCCTTACGTTGTGCTGCCCCTGTTGGGGCCGTCGACCGTGCGGGATACGGCGGCCTTGCCAGTGGACTTCAAGGGCAATCTGGTGTCCCAGATCGAAGATGTGCCGGTACGCAACAGCCTGACGGCGACGCGTGTCGTGCACGTACGGGCCAGTCTGCTCAAGCAGGAGGGCCTGCTTGAAGAGGCCGCGCTCGATAAATATACTTTTCTGCGCGATGCCTATCTGCAGCATCGTCGCAACCTCGTTCATGACGGGAACCCGCCGGAAGAGCCGATGATCGAGGAGGATTACGAGGCTGAACCCGTGCCCGCCAAGTAGGGTGGGGCCTGTCGGCCAGATACCTTCTGGCCACGTTAAGGAAAAGCAGCCTTGCGGCTGCGTTGCTAGAGGAGTGATTTCGCCATGCATCGACGTCTGTTCCACCGCCTGCTGGCGGCCACCACCACGGGGCTGATTGTCCTGGGGCAAGGGTTCGCGCCGGCTCACGCTGCCGATGACGCGGCGGATGCCATGATCGTCAAGCTTTCGACCGAGGTGCTCGACAGCATCAAGGCCGACCCGGTCATCAAGGCGGGCGACGTCAGCCGCATCATTGCGCTGGTCGACAGCAAGATCATGCCCAACGTCAATTTCCAGCGCATGACGGCGTCCTCGGTTGGCCCAGGCTGGCGGCAGGCCACGCCCGAGCAGCGCAAACGCCTGCAGGAGGAATACAAGATCCTTCTGGTGCGCACCTACGCGGGAGCCCTGGCCCAGGTCAATGACATGACCGTGACCGCCAAGCCCATGCGTGCGGCTCCCGACGACAAGGAAGTCGTGGTTCGCACGGAAGTGAGGGGCAAAGGCAATCCCGAGCCCATCCAGCTCGATTACCGCTTGGAAAAGACACCGGGTGAAGGCCGCGGCTGGAAGATCTACAACCTCAACGTCATGGGTGTGTGGCTGGTCGAGACCTACCGCAGCCAGTTTGCCCAGGAGGTCAATGCCAAGGGCATCGATGGCCTGATCGCCTCGCTGGTCGAGCGCAACAAGGCCAACGCCAAGAAAGCCTGAGCATGCTGGTCCTGCCCTCAGAACTCACCCACAAGCAGGCCTCGGCTTGCCTGCGCATGCTGGTGCAAGGCCTGCCGTCCCAGACCGGTCCGGCGGTGGTGGTGGACGCAGCTTCCCTCACACGTTTCGATTCCTCGGCGCTGGCGGTGCTGCTTGAGTTCCGGCGTGCCAGCGTGGCGCTGGGCAAGGGCTTCGAAATCCGCAGCCTTTCGTCCCGGCTGGTCGATCTGGCCAGCCTGTACGGGGTGGCCGAACTGCTGTTGCCGGCCGCCTGAGCCTGAGGGAGGGTCTGCAAAACTCGCGCCGTGCGCGGCGTGATTTTGCGGGATGAGTCGCAAGGCGCAAAACCCAGGGCAAGCCTGGACGGCTTGCCTGGTTTTGCAACGCAGCGGATCGCCCGCAAAACCACGCCCCTTCGGGTTCGAACCAAAACGGGCCCTTTGCCCACCAAACCCCTTGCGTGTGCTGCAGCACACGCAGCGTGGTCTTGGCGGCCAAATCATCCCGTTTTGGACTCGAACGCGCATGGCGGGAGTTTTGCAGACCCTCCCAAAGTCTCTCCCGACCGCCTAAAATAGCGGGTTCCCATGCCCGCTATCTCCTTCCAGTCCGTCTCCCGGCACTACCCGCTCGCCCGCGGTCCCAAGGGCGCCACCTTCGCCGCTCTGGACGATGTCAGCCTAGACATCGAGCCGGGCGAATTTTTTGGCCTGCTCGGGCCCAATGGCGCCGGCAAGACCACGATGATCAGCATCCTGGCCGGCCTGGTGCGTGCCAGCAGCGGCAAAGTCTCCGTGCTCGGTCACGATGTGCAGGCCGACTACGCGCAGGCGCGCAGGCTGCTGGGCGTGGTGCCGCAGGAACTGGTGTTCGACCCTTTCTTCAATGTGCGCGAGACACTGCGCATCCAGTCCGGCTACTTCGGTGTCAAGAACAACGACGCCTGGATCGACGAACTGTTGGAGAGTCTGGGCCTGGCCGACAAGGCCCAGGCCAATATGCGTCAGCTCTCCGGCGGCATGAAGCGGCGTGTGCTGGTGGCGCAGGCCCTGGTGCACAAACCACCGGTCATCGTGCTGGACGAGCCCACCGCCGGCGTCGACGTGGAGTTGCGCCAGACCCTGTGGGCTTTCATCTCGCGCCTGAACAAGCAGGGCCACACGGTGCTGCTCACCACGCACTACCTGGAAGAGGCCGAGGCCCTGTGCGGCCGCATCGCCATGCTCAAGGCGGGCCGGGTGGTGGCGCTGGAGCGTACCAGTGAGTTGCTCAAGACCGCGTCCAGCCATGTGCTACGCATGAAGATCGAAGGCCAGCTGCCGGCCGACCTGGCTGCGCAGGCACGTGTGACCGGTCGCATCGTGCAGTTTCCGGCGCACGACGCGCGCGAGATCGAGACCTACCTGGCTGCCGTACGCGAGGCCGGAGTGATCGTGGACGACGTCGAGATCACCAAGGCCGATCTGGAAGATGTTTTCCTTCAGGTGATGCAATCCGGAACCAAGAGGGGTGCCGTCGTGGCCGCCAAGCAAGCATGAATGAGTCCAGGCACACCGAGGGACACCGCGGAACCGGCTCGGCCGGGCCGCTGGTGTCGCCCCCCTTGGGGGGGGAGGCGGCCGCAGGCCGCTTCGGGGGCGGCTTCGCTTCCGGTTGGCAGACCCTGCTGTACAAGGAAGTGCTGCGCTTCTGGAAGGTCAGCTTCCAGACCATCGCAGCGCCGGTGCTGACCGCCGTGCTCTACCTGCTGATCTTCGGTCATGTGCTGGAAGACCACGTCAAGGTCTACGACCGCATCGGCTACACCGCTTTCCTGATTCCCGGCCTGGTGATGATGAGCGTGTTGCAGAACGCCTTTGCCAACAGCTCGTCCTCGCTGATCCAGAGCAAGATCATGGGCAACCTGGTCTTCCTGCTGCTCACGCCCCTGTCGCATTGGGCTTGGTACCTGGCCTACGTCGGCTCTTCGGTGCTGCGTGGCCTGGTGGTGGGCACGGGGGTGTTCCTGGTGACCTTCTGGTTCACCGACCTCACGATACAGGCGCCGCTTTGGATCCTGGTGTTTGCCGTGCTGGGTGCGGCCCTGCTGGGCTCGCTGGGCCTGATCGCCGGCCTGTGGGCCGAGAAGTTCGACCAGCTGGCTGCCTTCCAGAATTTCGTCATCATGCCCATGACCTTCCTCAGCGGCGTGTTCTATTCCATTCATTCCCTGCCGGCCTTCTGGCAGGGTGTGAGCCATCTCAACCCTTTCTTCTACATGATCGATGGCTTTCGCCATGGCTTCTTTGGCGTCAGCGACGTGTCGCCCTGGCTGAGCTTGGCCATCGTCGGCACGGCCCTCATCGTTGTGGGGGGGCTGGCGGTGCACCTGCTGCGCACCGGCTACAAGATACGCGGATAAACACCATGACTGCAGACGAACTTCAGGCCATCATCGCCGCCGGACTCACGTGTGAGCACATCGAGCTCACCGGGGACGGCCGCCACTGGTATGCCACCATCGTGTCACCTGATTTCGAGGGCAAGCGAGCCATTCAGCGCCACCAGCGCGTCTACGCCACGCTGGGCCAGAAGATGCACACCGACGAGGTGCATGCCCTGTCCATGAAAACCTATACGCCGGCCGAATGGGCTGCACAAGCGAAGTAAACACCAATGGATAAATTGCTGATACGCGGCGGGCGCGAGCTGCGCGGTGAAGTTTCGATCTCCGGCGCCAAGAACGCCGCCTTGCCCGAGCTGTGTGCGGCCCTGCTGTCGGCTCAGCCGGTGACCCTGCTCAACGTGCCACGTCTGCAGGACGTGGCCACCATGCTCAAGCTGATCCGCAACATGGGCGTGAGTGTCGAGCAGTCGGCCGACGGCACGGTTCGCATCGACGCGGCCCGGCTGAGTTCGCCCGAGGCGCCCTACGAGCTGGTCAAGACCATGCGCGCCTCGGTGCTGGCGCTGGGGCCCTTGCTGGCGCGTTTCGGCGAGGCCACGGTCTCGTTGCCCGGTGGCTGCGCCATTGGCTCGCGCCCGGTGGACCAGCACATCAAGGGCCTGACGGCTATGGGCGCCGAGATCAAGGTCGAGCATGGCTACATGATGGCCAAATTGCCCAAGGGCAGCAAACGCCTGCAGGGCGCGCGCATCACGACCGACATGGTCACCGTCACGGGAACCGAGAACCTGCTGATGGCGGCGACCCTGGCCGAAGGTGAAACCATCCTGGAAAACGCGGCACAGGAACCGGAGATACCGGATCTGGCCGAAATGCTCATCAGGATGGGCGCGAAGATCGAGGGGCACGGCAGCAGCCGCATCCGCATCCAGGGCGTGGAGGCCTTGCACGGCTGTGAGCACCGCGTGGTGGCCGACCGCATCGAGGCCGGCACCTTCCTGTGTGCCGTGGCGGCCACGGGTGGCGATGTGGTGCTCAAACATGGCCGCGCCGACCACCTGGACGCGGTGATCGAAAAGCTGGTGGCCGCTGGCGCCACCGTGACCGCACTGCCCGAGGGCATCCGCGTGCAGTCGCAGGGGCGCTTGCAGGCGCAGAGTTTCCGCACCACCGAGTACCCGGGTTTTCCCACCGACATGCAGGCCCAGTTCATGGCGCTCAACTGCATCGCCCAGGGCACGGCCAAGGTGACCGAGACCATCTTCGAAAACCGTTTCATGCACGTCAACGAGCTGGTGCGCCTGGGCGCCAGGATCCAGATCGACGGCAAGGTGGCCGTGGTCGAAGGGGTCGCGCATCTCTCGGGCGCCACCGTCATGGCCACCGACCTGCGGGCTTCGGCCAGTCTGGTGATCGCCGGCCTGGTGGCCGAGGGCGAGACCGTGGTCGATCGTATCTATCACCTCGATAGAGGTTACGACCGCATGGAAGCCAAGCTGGCCGCGATCGGCGCGGACATCGAGCGTATCAAGTGAGAAAATGACCCAATGATCACGCTCGCCCTCTCCAAAGGTCGCATCTTCGACGAAACCCTGCCCCTGCTCAAGGCGGCCGGCATCGAGGTGCTGGACGATCCCGAGAAAACCCGCAAGCTCATCCTGGCCACCAACCAGTCTGATGTGCGTGTGGTGCTGGTGCGCGCTACCGATGTGCCCACCTATGTGCAATACGGCGGCGCCGATCTGGGCATCACCGGACTGGACACGCTGATCGAGCATGGCAGCGATGGCCTGTACCAGCCGCTGGACCTGCAGATTGCCAAGTGCCGCGTGAGCGTGGCCGTGCGCGAGGGTTATGACTACGCTGCTGCCGTGCGCCAGGGCGCGCGCCTGCGCGTGGCGACCAAATACGTTGCCATTGCCCGTGAATTCTTCGCGGCCAAGGGCGTGCACGTGGACCTGATCAAGCTCTACGGCAGCATGGAGCTGGCGCCCCTGACCGGCCTGGCCGACGCCATCGTCGACCTGGTATCCACCGGCAACACGCTCAAGGCCAATCATCTGGTCGAAGTCGAGCGCATCATGGACATCAGCTCGCGCCTGGTGGTCAACCAGGCGGCGCTCAAGCTCAAGCGCGAACCCATACGCCGCATCATCGACGCCTTCGGCCAGGCGCTGGGGCAGCCATGAGCTTGCAGGCCCGCCCTCTGCGCCTGTCCACCGCGCAAGCTGATTTCGAAGCCCGCTTCAAGGAGCGCCAGCACTGGTCCGGCGAAACCGACGCGGCCATCGAGTTGCGAGTGGCCGAGATCCTGGCCGACGTGCGCCAGCGTGGTGACGCGGCCGTGCTCGAGTACACCGCCCGCTTCGACGGTTTGCAGGCCGGTTCGCTCAAGGAACTGGAACTGACGCAGGACGAACTGAAGGCTGCTTATGAGGCGCTGCCTGCGGCGCAGCGCGAGGCCCTGACCGCTGCTGCCCAGCGCGTGCGCAGTTATCACGAGGCGCAAAAGCGCGCCAGCGGCGAAAGCTGGAGCTACCGCGACGCCGACGGCACCCTGCTGGGCCAGAAAGTCACGCCGCTGGACCGCGTAGGCATCTACGTGCCCGGTGGCAAGGCCGCCTATCCCTCGTCCGTGTTGATGAACGCCATCCCCGCCCATGTGGCCGGGGTGGGCGAGATCATCATGGTGGTGCCCACGCCGCGTGGCGAGAAGAACCCGCTGGTGCTGGCGGCCGCTTATGTGGCCGGCGTCACGCGTGCCTTCACCATCGGCGGCGCCCAGGCCGTGGCCGCGTTGGCCTATGGCACCGCTACCGTGCCTGGTGTGGACAAGATCACCGGCCCTGGCAATGCCTATGTGGCCAGCGCCAAGCGCCGCGTCTTCGGTCAGGTCGGCATCGACATGATCGCTGGCCCCAGCGAGATCCTGGTGCTGGCCGATGGCAGCACGCCGGCCGACTGGGTGGCCATGGACCTGTTCTCGCAAGCCGAGCACGACGAATTGGCGCAGAGCATCCTGCTGTGTCCCGATGCGGCTTACATCGACGCCGTGCAGCGCGAGATCGATCGCCTGCTGCCCCAGATGCCGCGCGCCGAGATCATCGCCAAGTCCCTCAACGGCCGCGGCGCCCTGATCCAGACGCGCAGCATGGAAGAAGCCTGCGCCATCAGCAACCGAATCGCGCCCGAGCATCTGGAAGTCTCCAGCAGCGAGCCGCATCGCTGGGAGCCGCTGCTCAAGCACGCCGGTGCCATCTTCTTGGGGGCTTACACCAGCGAATCACTGGGGGATTACTGCGCCGGCCCCAACCACGTGCTGCCCACCAGCGGCACCGCGCGCTTTTCCTCGCCGCTGGGCGTCTATGACTTCCAGAAACGCAGCAGCCTGATCGAGGTCAGTGAAGCCGGCGCGCAGACCCTGGGGCAGATCGCCTCGGTGCTGGCGCACGGCGAAGGCCTGCAAGCCCATGCCCGCGCGGCCGAGATGCGCCTGAAAGATCACAAGAAATGACAGCCCTCGATCCCAAGCTGCAGCGCCTGATCCGCCAGGACATCCAGTCCATGCATGCCTATGCCATCCAGGACTCGGTGGGTTTGGTCAAGCTCGACGCCATGGAGAACCCCTATGCCCTGCCGCCCGCGCTGCAGGCCGATCTGGGCCAGCGTCTGGGACAGCTGGCGCTGAACCGTTATCCCGATGGTCGCGTCGACGACCTGCGGGCCGCACTCGCAAGTTACGCTGGCATGCCGGAGGGCTATGCGCTGATGCTGGGCAACGGCTCGGACGAACTGATTTCCCTGCTGGCCATGGCCTGCGACGTGCCCGGGGCTTCCATCCTGGCGCCGGTGCCGGGTTTCGTGATGTACGCCATGAGCGCGCAACTCCAGGGCCTGTCTTTCCATGGCGTGCCGCTGACGCCCGAGTTCGAACTGGACGTGGTCGCCATGCTGGGGGCCATTGCCAAGCACAAGCCCACTATCACCTATATCGCCTACCCGAACAACCCGACAGCCAATCTGTGGAACGACGCGGCGATCGAGAAGATCATCGCCGCCGTGGGCGAGCAGGGTGGCCTGGTGGTGATGGACGAGGCCTACCAGCCCTTTGCCGCGCGCAGCTGGATCGAGCGTATCCGTGCCAAGCCGGAGGCCAACGGCCACGTGCTGCTGATGCGCACGCTCTCCAAGTACGGCCTGGCCGGTGTGCGGCTGGGTTACATGATGGGCCCGGCGGCCCTGGTTGCCGAGATCGATAAGGTACGCCCGCCCTACAACGTCAGCGTGCTGAACTACGAGTGCGCGCTGTTTGCGCTCGAACATGCCGATGTCTTTGCGGCTCAGGCGCACGAGATCAAGGCTCAGCGTGCTATGATTTTGGAAGCGTTGAAGGCCCTGCCCGGGGTGCGAGCCTGGAACAGCGACGCCAACATGATCCTGCTGCGTGTGCCCGATGCGGCCAAGACCTTCGAAGGCATGAAGGCGCGCAAGGTCCTGGTGAAGAATGTGTCGAAGTTGCATCCCCTGCTGGCCAATTGCCTGCGCCTGACGGTGGGTACCCCGCAGGAAAACCAGCTGATGCTGGCCGCGCTGAAAGAATCCTTATGAGCACACCACGTACTGCCGAAGTGTCCCGCAACACCGCGGAAACCCAGATCACCGTCAAGCTCAACCTGGACGGAACGGGTAAGTCGAACCTGTCCACCGGCATCGGTTTCTTCGACCACATGCTGGATCAGATCGCGCGCCACGGCCTGATCGACCTGGACATCCAGGCCAAGGGTGACCTGCATATCGACGGCCACCACACCGTGGAGGACGTGGGCATCACCCTGGGCCAGGCCGTGGCCAAGGCCGTCGGCGACAAAAAAGGCATTCGCCGTTACGGCCACGCCTACGTGCCGCTGGACGAGGCGCTGTCGCGCGTGGTGATCGATTTCTCCGGCCGTCCTGGCCTGGAGATGCATGTGCCTTTCAAGAGCGGCATGATCGGCAGTTTCGACAGCCAGCTGGCCTACGAGTTTTTCCAGGGTTTCGTGAACCACGCTTTCGTCACGCTGCACATCGACAACCTGCGTGGCGAGAATGCCCACCACCAGGCCGAGACGGTATTCAAGGCCTTTGCCCGTGCCCTGCGTGCCGCGCTGGAAATTGATCCGCGCTCGGTGGGCACCATTCCCTCAACCAAGGGATCGCTCTAGTCGTATGACTTCCGGACTGCCGGCCAAGACCGTTGCCGTGGTGGACTACGGCATGGGCAATCTGCGCTCGGTGTCGCAGGCCGTGCAGGCCGCGGCCCAAGGCAGCGGCTGGCATGTGCTCATCACTTCGCGCCCCGATGAGGTGCGCGCGGCCGCCCGCGTGGTGCTGCCGGGGCAGGGAGCCATGCCTGACTGCATGCGCGAATTGCAGGAGTCCGGCCTGCGCGATGCTGTGCTGGAGGCCGCGGCAATAAAGCCCCTGTTCGGCGTCTGCGTGGGCATGCAGATGATGCTGGACCACAGTGCCGAGGGCGACACGCCTGGCCTGGGGCTGATCCATGGCCAGGTCGTCAAGTTCGACCTGGCCGGCCGCACCCAGCCCGATGGCAGCCGCTACAAGGTGCCGCAGATGGGCTGGAACCAGGTATTGCAGATGGACCACGGCCAGGGGCGCCACCCGGTCTGGGCCGGTGTGCCGGATGGCAGCTACTTCTATTTCGTGCACAGTTTTTATGCCCGACCGTCGGATGCGCGCCACAGCGCGGGCGAAGCCGATTACGGCGGCCGCTTCACGGCGGCCATTGCACGCGATAATATTTTTGCGACACAATTCCACCCAGAGAAAAGTGCAGCCCACGGCCTGGCCCTCTATCGCAACTTCCTCCACTGGAATCCCTGATTCTTTGTCCGGTTCAGCGTGAACGCGCAACTCTCCTCGTCTTTGCTCCAGCACCATGCTCCTCATTCCTGCGATTGATCTGAAAGACGGTCACTGTGTGCGCCTCAAGCAGGGCGATATGGACCAATCGACCACCTTCGGCGAAGACCCGGCGAAGATGGCGCGCAAATGGGTGGACAAAGGTGCCCGCCGCCTGCACCTGGTGGACCTCAACGGTGCCTTTGCCGGCCAGCCTAAGAACGAGCTGGCCATCCGCAGCATCCTGAAGGAGGTCGGCAGCGAGATCGACGTGCAGCTCGGTGGCGGCATCCGCGATCTGGACACCATCGAACGCTACCTGGACGCCGGCCTGCGTTACGTCATCATCGGCACGGCCGCGGTCAAGAACCCCGGCTTTCTGCAGGACGCCTGCACGGCCTTTGGCGGCCACATCATCGTGGGCCTGGACGCCAAGGACGGCAAGGTCGCGACCGATGGCTGGAGCAAACTGACCCGCCACGAAGTTGTTGACCTGGGCAAGAAGTTCGAGGACTATGGTGTCGAGTCCATCATCTACACCGACATCGGCCGCGACGGCATGCTCTCGGGCATCAATATCGATGCCACGGTCAAGCTGGCGCAGGCCCTGACCATTCCGGTGATCGCCTCCGGCGGCCTCAGCAACATGGCCGACATCGAGGCCCTGTGTGCGGTGGAGGGCGAGGGCGTGGAGGGCGTGATCTGTGGTCGCGCCATCTACACCGGCGACCTCGACTTCGAAGCCGCCCAGATCCGCGCCGACGAGCTGAATGGCTGACAGCCCCGAGCTGTTTCACGGCCTTCCTGCACTCTCCCTGAGTCTGCCCAACGGCGACCACCTGCGGGTGCTGCTGCACGGCGCTCATGTCGTGTCCTGGGTGGCGGCTGGACGGGAGCGTCTTTACCTCAGCCCCCGCAGCGCTTTCGACGGCCAGTCCGCAGTACGCGGCGGCGTTCCCGTCTGTTTTCCCCAGTTCAACCAGCGTGGGCCGCTGCCCAAGCATGGTTTCGCGCGCAACTTGCCTTGGCGCGCCGACGGCCCGCCCGTGCTAACGCCGGAAGCGGCGCAGATGCGCCTGCGTTTGTCTGCCTGTGCGGCGACGCGGCAGTTCTGGCCGCAGGCTTTTGAGCTCACCCTCACGCTGGAACTGCGCCCGGCTTGCCTGCAGCTCACCCTGGACGTGCACAACAGCGACGTCCTGCCCCTGAACTTCACCGGTGCCCTGCACACCTATCTGGCGGTCGATGACATCGCGGCGGTGCAGCTCGCTGGCCTGGAAGGCCGGCCCGAGTGGGATGCGCTCACGGACCGGCATGGACGGGCGGCCGATCCCCTGCGTTTCCAGGGGGGATTCGACCGCGTTTACGAGGCCGCGTCCCAGGCCGTGGTCTTGCGTGACGGGCCTCAGCGCCTGCGGATCGAGCAAAGTCCCGGTTGGGCCCAGACCGTGGTCTGGAACCCGGGTGCGGAGCTGGCGGCCACACTTCCCGACCTGCCGGCCGACGGTTATGCCCACATGCTCTGTGTGGAGGCGGCCCAGGTCATGCAGGCCATCGCCGTCCCCGCGGGTGGCGCCTGGCAGGGCTGGCAGCGGCTAAGTCTCGCCTGAGCGCGCGTGCGCCCACCCTACAATCCGGGCATGCTGGCTAAACGTATCATTCCCTGCCTGGACGTGACGGGCGGACGTGTCGTCAAGGGCGTCAATTTCGTCGAACTGCGCGATGCCGGTGATCCGGTGGAGATCGCCGCGCGCTACAACGAGCAGGGCGCCGACGAACTCACCTTTCTCGACATCACCGCAACCAGCGACGGGCGCGACCTGATTCTGCACATCATCGAGGCCGTGGCCTCCCAGGTGTTCATCCCGCTGACCGTGGGCGGAGGCGTGCGCACGGTCGAGGACGTGCGGCGCCTGCTCAACGCCGGTGCCGACAAGACCAGCTTCAATTCCGCGGCCATCGCCAACCCCCAGGTCATCCGCGACGCCTCGCACAAATACGGCGCCCAGTGCATCGTGGTGGCCATCGACGCCAAGCGCCGTTATGGCGAGGATCTGTTGGCGCGTGGCGAGGGCTGGGACGTCTACAGCCACGGCGGACGCAAGAACACGGGCCTGGATGCCGTGGCCTGGGCGCGCCAGATGGCCGAACACGGCGCCGGCGAGATCCTGCTGACCAGCATGGACCGTGACGGCACCAAGTCCGGCTTCGACTTGGCGCTCACACGAGCGGTCAGCGATGCCGTTAGCGTCCCGGTTATTGCTTCGGGTGGCGTGGGCAATCTGGACCATCTGGTCGAGGGCGTCAAGCAGGGCGGGGCGGATGCCGTGCTGGCCGCCAGCATCTTCCATTACGGCGAATACACGATTGCCCAGGCCAAGGACCGCATGGCGCAGGCCGGCATCCCGGTGCGCATCGAGACATCCTGAATTCGCAGGACAATCACAGCATGAACTGGCTCGACGAAGTGAAATGGGACGCGCAGGGCCTGGTGCCGGTGATTGCCCAGGAGCAGGGCAGCAACGATGTGCTGATGTTTGCCTGGATGAACAGCGAAGCGCTGCAGAAAACGGCCGAACTCGGGCGCGCGGTCTACTTCAGCCGCTCGCGCGGCAAGCTCTGGTTCAAGGGCGAGGAGTCGGGCCATGTACAGACCGTGCACGAGATCCGGCTGGACTGCGACAACGATGTCGTCCTGCTCAAGGTCACGCAACTGGGCCATGAGCCCGGCATTGCCTGCCATACCGGCCGGCACAGCTGCTTTTTCAGTGTCTACAAGGATGGCGCCTGGCGTGCCGTCGATCCGGTCCTCAAGGACCCCGAAACCATCTACAAGTGAAGACCATGGCCGAGCCCACGAATTCTGTCGACGCCCTGGCCCGCCTGGCGGCCGTGATCGAGAGCCGCCTGCCCGCTCAGGGGGGAGACCCCGAGAAAAGCTATGTGGCCCGCCTGTTGCACAAGGGCCCGGACGCCTTCCTGAAGAAGGTGGGCGAGGAGGCGACCGAGGTCGTGATGGCGGCCAAGGATGCCGACCACGGCGGCGATCGCAGCAAGATTGTGGGCGAGGTGGCCGATCTCTGGTTCCATACCATGATCGCCCTGGCCCACTACGGCCTCAAGCCGGCCGACGTGATCGCCGAGCTGGAGCGCCGCGAAGGCACCAGCGGCATCGAAGAAAAGGCCTTGCGCAAGGTGCTGGCCCGCGAGAGCGGGGCGCAGTAAGCCCTCGCCACCCCCTGCACCCATCAAGGAGTTTCACGCATGAGCGACCTCAAGCACAACGATCCGGATTGCATCTTCTGCAAGCTGGTGTCCGGCAAGATCCCCGCCAAGAAGGTCTACGAGGACGAAGACATCTTTGCCTTCCACGACATCAATCCGTGGGCGCCAGTGCATTTCCTGTTGATCCCCAAACAGCACATCCCTTCGATGGCCCAGGTCGGGCCCGAGCATGCGGACCTGCTCGGGCGCATGATGGCTTTGGCGCCGCGGCTGGCCCAGGAGCAAGGCTGCCGGCCCTATCCGGAGGGCGGTTTTCGCATGGTCTGCAATACTGGAGGTGACGGCGGCCAGGAAGTGCACCACCTGCACATCCACGTGATTGGCGGTCCGCGCCCCTGGTTAAAAGGTTGATTTCCCTGGTTTGTGCCGGTTGCCCGGCGCGGCGCTTAAAATCACGAATTCCTTAGGAGAGAAATATGGGTTCCTTTTCCATCTGGCACTGGCTGATCGTGCTGCTGATCGTGGTCATGGTGTTCGGCACCAAGAAGCTGAAGAACCTGGGTAGCGACCTGGGCGGCGCCGTCAAGGGTTTCAAGGACGGCATGAAAGAAGGCGGCTCGACCGAGGACAAATCGGCTGCTGCCCCCGCTCCCCAGCAGGTGGCCAGCACGGCAGCGCCTGCGGCCGACAAGAACACCATCGACGTCGAAGCCAAGCCCAAGGCCTGATCGTCCGGCTTAGCCCACAGGCATGATTGATCTCGGCCTTTCCAAGATGGCGCTCATCGGCGCGGTGGCGTTGATCGTCATCGGGCCGGAAAAGCTGCCGCGCGTGGCGCGCACCATCGGCACCTTGCTGGGCAAGGCCCAGCGTTATGTGTCCGACGTCAAGGCCGAGGTCAACCGCTCGATGGAGCTCGAAGAGCTCAAGAAGATGAAAAGCACGGTCGAGGGAGCGGCCCAGGAGGTCGAGAACTCGATTCAGACCACCACATCGGACTTCGAGAAGGACTGGGCTGGCGCCACCTCGGGGCTGGAGTCGGCGTCCGATCTGTCCTCCAGCCTGGACATCGCTCCCGAGTACAAACACCCGGGCAAGAACTGGCGCCTCAAGCGCGGCAGCACGCCCAATTGGTACAAGGCGCGCCAGGGCGTGCGTACCCGGGCCTTGTCCGGCGCGGCGCGGGTGGCCCGCTACCGGCCCCAAAAACTGAACTGAGCCCTGCCGGCTCGCCCAGCACCCGAGCAGGGTGCGGGCGGCCTGGCACCGCAACCGGTAACAACGCATGGCAGACCCCCTAAGCAAAGACGACGAGCTGGCTGGTACCGAGCAGCCCTTCGTACAGCACCTGATCGAGCTGCGCGACCGGCTCGTCAAGACCGTGATCGCCATGGCCGTCGCCGCGGCCGCCCTCGCCCTCTACCCGGGGCCCGGTGAACTCTATGACATCCTGGCGGCGCCGCTGGTGGCGCACCTGCCCAAGGGCGCCACGCTGATCGCCACCTCGGTCATTTCGCCTTTCATGGTGCCGCTGAAGATCTTGCTGATGGCAGCCTTTCTGCTGGCCCTGCCCGTGGTGCTTTACCAGGTCTGGGCCTTTGTGGCGCCTGGCCTCTACACCCATGAGAAGAAGCTGGTGCTGCCGCTGGTGGTGTCCAGCACCCTGCTGTTTTTCATCGGCGTGGCCTTCTGCTATTTCTTTGTCTTCGGCCAGGTGTTTGCCTTCATCCAGAGCTTTGCGCCCAAAAGCATCACGGCCGCGCCGGATATCGAGGCCTACCTGAGTTTCGTACTGACCATGTTTATCGCCTTCGGCCTGGCCTTCGAGGTGCCCATCGTTGTCATCGTGCTGGCGCGCATGGGTGTGGTGAGCATCCAGAAACTCAAGGAGTTCCGCGGTTATTTCATCGTGCTGGCCTTCATCATTGCGGCCATCGTGACACCGCCGGATGTGGTGTCGCAATTGGCACTGGCCATTCCGATGTGCGTGTTGTACGAGGTGGGTATCTGGGCAGCACAGATTTTCATCAAGCACACACAGGCACCTGACGCCGAACCGGCCGATTCCTGATCGCTGGGCCGCTTTACTGCGGAACGCGGCGCGGTTTGGGCCGCACGCCCGGCGTGATGTTGATGTCCAGCGTCTGGTCCTGACGACGGACGCCGAAGTTGACCGGGCTCCCCGGCTTGAGCGCCGCCACCCGGGTCAGCAGCTCTGCAACACTCTGCACGGGCTTGCCCGCCACCTTCGTGATGACATCACCCGGGCGGATGCCTGCCACGGCGGCGGGGCCGTTCTGCAACACGCCGGTGATGATCACGCCCTCGTCCGTCTTGACGCCGAAGGTCTCGGCCAGTTCCGGCGACAGGTCGCTGGGCTCCACGCCGATCCAGCCGCGCGTGACCTGCCCTTCCTTGACGATGCTCTCCAGCACCTGCTGGGCCGTGGCCACGGGTATGGCAAAACCGATCCCCATATTGCCGCCCGAGCGCGAGTAGATGGCGGTGTTGATGCCCAGCAGGTTGCCGCTGGCGTCGACCAGCGCCCCGCCCGAATTGCCGGGGTTGATGGCGGCATCGGTCTGGATGAAGTTCTCGAAGGTGTTGATGCCCAGCTGATTGCGCCCCAGGGCGCTCACGATACCGCTGGTGACGGTCTGGCCCACGCCGAAGGGGTTGCCTATGGCGAGGACGGGGTCACCAACCTGCAGGGCGTCCGAGTTGCCCAGCACGATCACGGGCAGCTTGTCGAGTTCAATCTTGAGCACGGCCAGGTCGCTGTCCGGGTCGCTGCCGATCACGCGGGCGCGGCTATGCCGGCTGTCGTTGAGGATGACCTCGATCTCGTCGGCGCCTTCGATCACGTGGTTGTTGGTCAGGATGTAGCCGCTGGGGCTGACAATGACACCGCTGCCCAGGCCGACCTGGGGCTCGTTGTCCTGATCGCCGAAAAAGAAGCGGAACCAGGGGTCGTTGCTGTTCGGGTTGCGTCGGGCTGCCTTGCTTGTGTTGATGCTGACCACGGCGGCCGAGGCCTTCTGGGCCGCCAGCCGGAAGCTGCCCGGCGCATGCGCGGCATCGCGGTCCGAGGGCGCCTGGAAGAGGGCAACGGTCGGGGTTTCACCCGGCTGCATGACCCAGGCGGGTTTGAGCGTGGCCACGACAAAATAGGCGGCCAGGATCACAGTGACAGCTTGCGAGAACAGCAGCCAGTATCGTTTCATGTGGGAAATTGTAGAGTGCCTGCTTCCATGTTGCCTCGGACCATCCATATTCAGCCTCTGGCCCCGCCCAAACCGGCCCCGGGCCAGCCCTGCAATGGCTGCGGTGTGTGCTGCCTGCATGAACCCTGCCCGCTGGGCATCTTGCTGTCGGGGCAACGCCGTGGTGCCTGTGAGGTGTTGCGCTGGGACGAGGTTGGGGCCCAGTACCGCTGCGGCGCCCTGGTGCAGCCGCGCAAGGTGCTGCGCGCGGCCCTGCCGGTAGGGCTGGGCTGGCTGGCGCCCCTCCTGCTGCCGCTGCTGCGGCGTATGGCCGGCCGCTGGATTGCCGCCGGCCAGGGCTGCGACTGCAGTCTGGAAGTATCGACGGGTGAGGCCATGACGCAAACTGACCGACAATCGGCGCCATGACGGACCGCATCCAGCTTTTGCAGGCCTTTGATGCCCTGCTGCAACCCGAGCGTTTTCGCGATTACGGCCCCAACGGCCTGCAGGTGGAGGGGCGCCTGCCGCTGCGCAAGATCGTCTCCGGTGTCACGGCCAGCCGGGCCCTGATCGAGGCGGCCATCACCGCGCAGGCCGACGCCATCTTCGTGCACCACGGCCTGTTCTGGCGCGGCCAGGATGGCCGTGTGACGGGCTGGATGAAACAACGCCTGGCCCTGCTGCTGGCGCATGACATCAATCTCTATGCCTACCATTTGCCGCTGGACGCACATTCCGAGTTGGGCAACAACGCCCAGTTCGGGGCCAGACTGGGCCTGCAGGCCCAGTCCCGGTTCGGCGAGCAGCAGCTGGGTTTCATGGGGCAGCGCGTGGTGGATGGGGTGTTTGCCGATGCGCCTGCGCTGGCCGATCACGTGCAACAGGTGCTGGGGCGTTCTGTCACAGTCGTGGGGAAGGCTGGCGTTGCTCTCAAAAATATAGCGTGGTGCACGGGCGGCGCACAGGGTTATTTCGAGGCAGCCATTGCCGCCGGCGCCGATGCCTACATCACAGGTGAAATTTCCGAGCCGCAGGCGCATTACGCACGCGAATGCGGTGTCGCGTTCATCGCATGCGGGCACCATGCCAGCGAACGCTATGGCGCGCCGGCTGTGGCGGGGCATGTTGCGGCTCAACTGGGGCTCGTCCATGAGTACATCGAAATCGACAACCCTGCCTGACATGACGCGACCGCTGGCCATCACCCTGGGCGATGCCGCCGGCATCGGGCCGGAAACCATTGCCAAGGCCTTTCGCGATGCGCCCGAACTGACACGCGGCTGCTTCGTGGTGGGCGACGCCGCCACGTTGGGCCGCGCCACGCAGCTGATCCGGCGCGAAGGCGAGATTGTCCAGCCGCTCGTGCTGCTCGACAGCGCGGAGGAGGCGCTGTCGGTGCCGCAGCATTGCCTGCCGGTGCTGCAGATCGGGGCACTGGCTGCCCCGGTACCCTTTGGCCTTATCAGCGCCGAGGCGGGTCGCCTGGCCGGGGGCTGTGTGGTCTGGGCAGCGCAAGCCGCGCTGCGCGGCGAGATTGCCGGTCTGGTCACCGCGCCTTTGCACAAGGAGGCGCTGGCCGCGGCTGGAGCGCCCTTCAACGCCTTTCCCGGTCACACCGAGTTGCTGCAGGCCGAGGCGGCTACCTTCCTGGGCAAATCCGTGAGTGAGTTGCCGGTGCGCATGATGCTTGCCAACGAGGAGTTGCGCACCGTGCTGGTCAGCATCCATGTGTCGTTGCGCGAGGCGATCGAGGCGGTCACGTTCGACCAGGTGCTGCAGACGCTGCGCATCACGCACGCCGCCCTGAACCCCCTGCTGGGCCGCGCGCCGCGCATGGCCGTGGCCGGGCTCAACCCGCACGCGGGCGAGGGCGGCCTGTTCGGGCGCGAGGAGCTCGACATCATCGTGCCGGCCATCAGCCAGGCGCATGCCGAGGGCCTGGATGCACAGGGGCCTTTTGCCCCCGATACCGTGTTCATGCGAGCCCGGGCCACTGCGGGTCATCCGGGAGAGTTCGATGTGGTGGTTGCGATGTACCACGATCAGGGGCTGATCCCGGTCAAATACCTCGGGGTGGACAAGGGGGTGAATGTCACCCTTGGGTTGCCTCTGGTGCGCACCAGCCCCGACCACGGGACGGCTTTCGACATAGCCGGTACCGGGCAGGCCGATGCGAGCAGCCTGATAGAGGCCCTGCGCATGGCGCGCCAACTCACGCGGGTGCCCCGTGAGCGAGCCGAGGTCGGCTAGAATCATTAGCTGATCTGTATGGTCATATAAGTTAGTAAGCATATAAATTTCGAACTGGCAGACTTGATTGAGGATTTCCATGAGCGACACGCTTGCCGATAAGAGTCAGATGGACCCGAGCAAACGAACGTGGCTGATTGCCACGGGTTGTGCAGGTACCGTGGGTGGCGTGGCAGCCGCCATTCCCTTTGTCAGTACTTTCCAGCCTTCCGAGCGCGCCAAGGCGGCCGGAGCGGCGGTCGAGGTGGATATTTCCGCACTCAAACCGGGTGAAAAAGTGACCATCGAGTGGCGCGGCAAGCCGGTCTGGATCATGCGCCGCACCCCCGAGCAACTGGCCACCCTGGAAAAGGTGGAAGGCCAGCTCGCCGATCCGAATTCCGATCGCAAGGCCTATCCGACCCCCGATTACGCCAAGAATCGCCATCGCTCGATCAAGCCCGAGCTGTTTGTCGGTGTCGGCATCTGCTCGCATCTGGGCTGCTCGCCGTCCGACAAGCTGCAGCCGGGCGCCCAGCCCTCGCTGCCGGACGACTGGCAAGGCGGTTTCCTCTGCCCCTGCCACGGCTCGACCTTTGACGTCGCTGGCCGCGTGTTCAAGAACAAACCGGCGCCCGACAACCTCGAAGTGCCGCCCCACATGTACCTGTCCGACAGCAAGCTGCTGATCGGCGAAGACAAGAAGGCTTGAGGAACAAGAACATGGCTGAATTCAAGGAAATCGCTGCCGACGCTCCGGCGGTGGCCAAAGTCACCAACTGGCTGGAAAACCGCTTCCCGACCGCATTTGAAGCCTATCGCGTTCACCTGTCGGAGTACTACGCGCCGAAGAACTTCAACTTCTGGTATTTCTTTGGTTCGCTGGCCCTGTTGGTGCTGGTGATCCAGATCGTGACCGGCATTTTCCTGGTCATGCACTACAAGCCTGATGCGGCTCTGGCCTTCGCATCGGTCGAGTACATCATGCGCGATGTACCCTGGGGCTGGCTGGTGCGCTACATGCATTCCACCGGCGCCTCGGCCTTCTTTGTCGTGGTCTACCTGCACATGTTCCGCGGCCTGATCTACGGCTCCTACCGCAAGCCGCGCGAGCTGGTCTGGATCTTCGGTTGTGCCATCTTCCTGGTGCTGATGGCCGAGGCCTTCATGGGCTACCTGCTGCCCTGGGGCCAGATGTCCTACTGGGGCGCCCAGGTGATCGTGAACCTGTTCTCCGCCATTCCTTTCATCGGCCCGGACCTGGCCCTGCTGATCCGGGGTGACTACGTGGTCGGTGACGCCACGCTCAACCGCTTCTTCAGCTTCCACGTGATCGCCGTGCCCCTGGTCCTGCTGGGCCTGGTGGTGGCCCACCTGCTGGCCTTGCATGACGTCGGCTCCAACAACCCGGACGGCGTCGAGATCAAGGGTCCCAACGCTCCCAAGGACGCCAAGGGCAAGCCGCTGGACGGCATTCCCTTCCACCCGTACTACACGGTGCATGACATCATGGGTGTGAGCGTGTTCCTGATGGTGTTCTCCGCCATCGTGTTCTTCGCACCCGAGTTCGGCGGTTATTTCCTGGAGTACAACAACTTCATTCCGGCCGACCCGCTCAAGACCCCCGCCCACATCGCACCGGTCTGGTACTTCACGCCCTACTACTCCATGCTGCGCGCCATCACGACCGAGATGATGTATGCCCTGATCGCCTGTGTGGTGCTGGCTGCCGCCCTGGGCGTGCTGCGCACCCAGCTGTCGATGCTGGGCAAGGGCGTGGTGATGGGGGCTGCCCTGGTGCTGATTGCACTGATGCTGGCCATCGATGCCAAGTTCTGGGGTGTGGTCGTGATGGGTGGCGCTGTGGTCATCCTGTTCTTCCTGCCCTGGCTGGACAACTGCCCGGTCAGGTCGATCCGCTACCGCCCGGACTGGCACAAGTACCTGTACGGTATCTTCGTGATCAATTTCGTCATCCTGGCCTACCTGGGTGTACAGGCGCCGTCGCCGATCGGTGAGCGCGTGTCTCAGGTCGGCACCCTGTTCTATTTCGGCTTCTTCCTGTTGATGCCCTGGTGGAGCCGTCTGGGTGAACCCAAGCCGGTGCCCAGCCGCGTGACTTTCGAGGCGCACTGAGCCGGAGAAAAAAATGAAAAAAATCATTCTTGCCCTCACCACCTTCTTCGCATTGAGCACGGGTGCACTGGCTGCCGAAGGCGGCATCGCCTGGGACAAGGCGCCAGGCAACACCAGCGACCACGCTTCGCTGCAGAACGGCGCCAAGCTTTTCGTTAACTACTGCCTGAACTGCCACTCGGCGGCCTACATGCGCTACAACCGCCTGCAGGACATCGGCTTCACCACCGAGCAGATCAAGGACAACCTGCTTTTCACGACCGACAAGGTCGGCGAGACCATGAAGGCAGCGATTGACCCCAAGCAGGCCAAGGAATGGTTCGGCGCCAACCCGCCCGACCTGACCGTGATAGCCCGCTCGCGCTCCGCTGTGGGCAAGGGCTCGGGTGCAGATTATCTCTACACTTTCCTGCGCACCTTCTACCCTGACGAGACCAAGGCCACGGGCTGGAACAACCTGGCCTTCCCCAGCGTGGGCATGCCCCATGTGCTGTGGGAGTTGCAGGGTCAGCGACTGCCCGTCTATGAGAAGCGTATGCAGCATGGCCATGAGGTTCTGGTTGCCACCGGCTGGCAGCAGCTGACGCCGGGGAGCATGACGCCCTTGCAGTACGACCAGGCTATCGGTGACTTGGTGAACTTCCTGCAATGGATGGGCGAGCCGGCGCAGAACGCGCGCGTGCGCATCGGTGTCTGGGTCATGCTTTTCCTGCTGGTCTTCACTCTGATCGCCTGGCGACTCAATGCGGCCTACTGGAAAGACGTCAATTAAGCGCCTTTTCTGACTAATTTTGCACCAAAAAGGTGCAAAACTTGCTATTTACAGAGTGGGTTTGCGACAATGCAGCCCACTCTTTTAGTTTCGACCTGATCTGCTTACAGATCAGTCTGCCCTGAAACTAGATATTGACTTTTAGGAGCTTCCCCCATGATGGTGTTGTACTCGGGCACGACCTGCCCCTTCTCCCACCGCTGCCGTTTTGTCCTGTTCGAAAAGGGCATGGATTTCGAGATCCGTGATGTCGACCTCTACAACAAGCCTGAAGACATCAGCGTCATGAACCCCTACGGCCAGGTGCCCATCCTGGTCGAACGCGACCTGATCCTGTACGAGTCGAACATCATCAACGAGTACATCGACGAGCGTTTTCCGCATCCCCAGCTCATGCCCGGTGACCCGGTGGATCGCGCCCGCGTGCGCCTGTTCCTGCTCAACTTCGAGAAGGAGCTGTTTGTTCACGTGGCCACACTCGAAGACCGCAAATCCAAGAGCAATGAGAAGGCGCTGGAGAAGGCCCGCTCGCACATCCGCGACCGCCTGACCCAGCTCGCCCCGGTGTTCCTGAAGAACAAATACATGCTGGGCGACAACTTCTCCATGCTGGACGTGGCCATTGCCCCGCTGCTCTGGCGCCTGGACTACTACGGCATCGAGCTGAGCAAGAATGCGGCGCCGCTGCTGAAGTACGCGGAGCGCATCTTTTCGCGCCCTGCCTACATCGAAGCGCTGACGCCGTCCGAAAAGGTGATGCGCAAGTAAGGCCTGTCTCAGTGTCCACGACGAGTTCCAGCGGGACGTCCTCGACCCGCCCTTATCTGATCCGTGCACTGTACGAGTGGTGCACCGACAACGGCCTGACGCCCTATGTCGCCGTGCGGGTTGACGACACGGTGCGCGTGCCGCGCGAGTACGTCAAGGACGGCGAGATTGTCCTCAATATCAGCATGGACGCCACCAGCGCCCTCAAGCTGGGGAACGACTACATCGAGTTCAAGGCCCGCTTTGCCGGCGTCGCACGCGACATCATGGTGCCCTTGAGCCGGGTCATGGCCATTTATGCACGAGAAAGCGGCCAGGGCATGGCTTTCGCACTGGACGAAGATGAGCAGGCTGTAGGGCCCATGGCAGACGAAGTGGCTGCTGCGACGTCTGTATCCGACACGCTCCCCAGTCCGGCCCCCATCCTGAGCAGCGTCGAGCCGGCACGCAGCGAAGGCGGCGATGAGCCCGAGCCGCCACGACCCGGCGGGGCGGGGCGTCCTGCACTCAAGCGTATCAAGTAACAGGGTTGGTGGAGAGGGGGGCTGGCGCCCTGTTTCCATCTGTCCCAGGCCTCGGGTCGTAAAGTAAAATTGTCAGCGCGCCGATTTAGCTCAGTTGGTAGAGCACCCGCCTTGTAAGCGGTAGGTCGTCAGTTCGAATCCGACAATCGGCACCATTTCTGGTGAAATCTCTCTTTTTGGCCTGCTTTTTGCGTATTCAACGGCCAGACGGAATTTGTACTTTGAGCCGGATTGCGCTAACCTCCCAGCCTTTGGTGCGCAGATGAGCGGCCATGGCTGGCAGAAGCTGGCGGATTTTGGCAGCAGCAGCATTGCTGTTAACAATCAGACACCAATTTGAACCGTCGATCGGTCCCGCCAGGACTGCGGGGCGTAGCACGGCCGGTATCATCGCCTCAACAGCTTTGAGCCGGGCGACGGAGTCCTTGCTGAGCTCGCTCAGGCGGGTCAGCATCGGCGATTCCTGTGTGGCCTGCAGCAGCGTGACTGTCTGATGGCGGCGGATCGTCATTCGAAGTTGGCTAAAGAGGGAATAGAGATGCATTTGATTATCACGGATGCATGGCTGGCCAAAAGCCGTGCGATACATCTGAGTGGTACCAAGCTGCTGCTGGCCGGCCTGAGCCTGTCCTTTGCACTGATGCTGGTCGCTGCGGGCCTGTACCACTGGGTGTTCCTGAAGGGCGCCCGCGAAGGCTGGCCGGTAATTGGTGCATTGGTCAAGCTGGTGGTCAAGGACGAATTCGCCTTGCGGGACCGCTTCATGCGCGAAAACCTCGATGTCATGGCCCGGCGCCTCGGTGAAATGCAGGCCAAGCTTCTTCAGCTCGAATCCCTGGGCGAACGCGTTTCCGGCCTGGCCGGCATCAATCCCGCTGACATCCGGGCCAAACCTGGCCAAGGCGGTGCCTTGATCTCCGGGCGTCCCCTGACCATGGAGGAACTGGAGAAAACCCTGGCGGATCTGGACCGGGTGACGGCCCAGCGCACGGACCTGATGGCTGTCGTCGAATCCCGCCTGTTCGAGCAGAAGGTTCGCACCATGATGATCCCGACCCAGCACCCCGTTGCTTTCGGGGGGGCCGGGTCCGGCTTTGGCTGGCGCATCGACCCGTTTACCGGCCGTTCGGCCCTGCACACCGGTATCGACTACCAGTCGCCGCCCGGAACGGCAATCTTGGCGGCCGCCGGCGGTGTGGTGGTGACCCAGGAATTCAGGCCCGACTACGGCAATATGGTCGAAGTCGATCATGGCAAGGACCTGGTCACGCGTTATGCCCATGCCTCCAAGGTCACGGTCAAAAAGGGTGACCTGGTCAAGCGGGGGCAGAAGATTGGCGAGGTGGGTAGCACGGGTCGTTCCACGGGCCCGCACCTGCATTTCGAGGTACTGGTGCGTGGTGTACCCCAGGATCCCCACAAGTTCATGAGCGCAAGCCGCAGTCAACCAGCCCAGCAACTCGCGCTGGCCTCAGCGACGCCAGCGCCGCCAGCGCCGCTGGCGATCAAGCCATTGGCTCCGGTGGCGGCGACCATCACCCCGGTCCAACCCAAGGCGCCCTCTGTGGCGGCAGCCCCGGCCGTCGCTCAGCCCCAGCTCAAGGCGGTGGCGCCATCGGCTCCTGCGCCGGTTGCTGCTGCCCCTGTACCCGCGGGCATCGCAGCGGCCAGGCCGGCAACCGCCGCCCCTGTCACCGATGCCGTGCCTGTGCCGGTAGCACCCGCCTCGCCAGCGCTACAAAGGTAGAATCAAGCGCTTCGCGCTCCCGGCGCCGCAAGGCATCGGGGCAGCTGTCGCCTTAGCTGGCGACACTCATCATCTAGACAGATAAGGATTGCACGGTCCTGCCGGTTTCCGAACCAGCAGGGCGGTGCGGCGTTCATGGGCATCAACATCCTCACCAAAATATTCGGCAGCCGCAATGATCGACTGCTCAAGCAATACCGCGGCGTGGTCGTCCGCATCAATGCGCTGGAGCCGCAGTTCGAAAAGCTGGATGACAGTGCCTTGCAGGCCAAGACAGGTGAATTCCGTGAGCGCATAACGAAAGGTGAAAGCCTAGAGGCATTGTTGCCGGAAGCTTTTGCTGTGGTCAGGGAGGCATCCAAGCGTGTGATGAAGATGCGGCACTTCGACGTGCAGCTCATGGGCGGCATGTCGCTGCACCAGGGCAAGATCTCCGAGATGCGTACGGGTGAGGGCAAGACCCTGACGGCCACGCTGCCGGTCTACCTCAATGCCCTGACGGGCAAGGGCGTGCACGTTGTCACGGTCAATGACTACCTGGCCAACCGGGATGCCAAGTGGATGGGGCGGCTGTACAACTTCCTGGGCCTTACGGTGGGGGTGAACCTGCCGCAGATGTCGCGCCAGGAAAAGCAGGCCGCCTACGCTGCCGACATCACCTACGGCACGAACAACGAATACGGCTTCGACTATCTGCGCGACAACATGGTCTACGAGGTGGTAGATCGCGTGCAGCGCGGCCTCAACTACGCCATCGTGGACGAGGTGGACTCCATCCTGATCGACGAGGCGCGTACGCCACTCATCATCAGCGGACAGGCCGAAGACCATACGGCGCTGTACCTGGCGATCAACAAGATCGTGCCAGGTCTGACACGACAGGAGGGCGAGGCCGATCCCCGCACCGGCGAGGGCGTGATCAAGCCGGGTGACTTCACCGTGGACGAGAAGAGCCATCAGGTCTTCCTCACCGAAATGGGGCATGAGAAATCGGAAGCCCTGCTGGCCCAGGCCGGCCTGCTGCCGGAAGGCGCCAGCCTCTATGACCCGGCCAACATCACGCTGGTGCACCATCTGTATGCCGGCCTGAGGGCGCGGCATCTCTATCACCGCGACCAGCACTATGTGGTCCAGAACGGCGAGGTGGTCATCGTCGACGAGTTCACCGGTCGTTTGATGACCGGTCGGCGCTGGAGCGACGGCCTGCACCAAGCTGTCGAAGCCAAGGAAGGCGTGGCGATCCAGGCCGAGAACCAGACCCTGGCGTCCATCACCTTCCAGAATTATTTCCGTCTTTATGGCAAGCTGGCCGGCATGACGGGTACAGCCGATACCGAGGCCTACGAGTTCCAGGAGATCTACGGTCTGGAGACGGTGGTGATTCCTCCCAACCGGCCGAGCAGCCGGGACGATCAGCTCGATCGCGTGTACAAGACCACACGCGAGAAGTACGAGGCAGCGATCACCGATATCCGCGAATGCTACGAACGCGGCCAGCCGGTGCTGGTGGGCACGACCTCGATCGAGAACTCAGAAATCATTGCGCAGTTGCTGGAAAAGGCCAAGTTGCCGCACCAGGTGCTCAATGCGAAGCAGCACGCGCGCGAGGCGGACATCATTGCCCAGGCCGGTCGTCCCAAGATGATCACCATCGCCACCAATATGGCGGGCCGCGGCACTGACATCGTGCTGGGCGGCAATGTCGAGAAGGCGATCGAGGTCATCGAGGCCGATGCCTCGCTGGATGCGACCGCCAAGCGGCAGCAGATCGATGCCCTGCGTGTGCAGTGGAACCAGGACCATGAAAAAGTGGTGGCCCTGGGCGGCTTGCGCATCATCGCCACCGAGCGCCATGAGTCACGCCGCATCGACAACCAGTTGCGCGGCCGGTCCGGGCGCCAGGGCGATCCCGGTTCTTCGCGCTTCTATCTGAGCCTGGACGATGCGCTGATGCGTATCTTTGCCGGTGACCGTGTGCGTGCCATCATGGATCGCCTCAAGATGCCGGATGGTGAAGCCATTGAGGCGGGCATCGTGACGCGCAGCATCGAGAGCGCCCAGCGCAAGGTCGAAGCGCGCAATTTCGATGTTCGCAAGCAGCTGCTCGAATACGACGACGTGGCCAACGACCAGCGCAAGGTGATCTACCAGCAGCGTAACGCCATCCTGGACGCACAAGCCTTGTCGAGCCAGATTGCCTCGCTGCGCGAGGGCTGTTTCGCCGATCTGGTGCGTCAGTTTGTGCCGCAGGAATCGGTGGAAGAGCAATGGGATATCCCGGCCCTGGAAAAGGTCCTGCACGACGAATGGCAGCTCGATGCCCCCTTGCAAGGTCTGGTGAATGATGCCAGTGCCATCGGCGACGAGGAGATCCTTGAGGCGGTGGTTGCCGCGGCGCACGCAGCCTACGAAGCCAAGGTGGCCGAGGTCGGCGCCGGCAATTTCACGCAGTTCGAGCGCATGGTGCTGCTGCAGAGCATTGATACCCACTGGCGCGAGCATCTGAGTGCACTGGACTATCTGCGCCAGGGCATCCATCTGCGTGGTTATGCCCAGAAGCAGCCCAAGCAGGAATACAAGCGCGAAGCTTTCGAGCTTTTTGGCCAATTACTGGATTCCGTCAAGAACGAAGTCACGCGTGTCCTGATGACCGTGCGCGTCCAGTCCAGCGAGCAGATCGAGCAGGCGACTGAAGCCATGGAAAGTAAGGCCGAAAACATCGCCAACGTGACCTATACCGCACCGACGGAAACCGGCGAGGTCGAGACCACGCTGGATGCGGCCACCCAGGTTGAGGCTGTGCCGCGTGTGGGCCGCAACGAGCCCTGCCCTTGCGGCAGTGGCAAGAAATACAAGCATTGCCACGGCAAGCTGAACTGAACCTGCTGCCCCAACCTCCGATCCGAGTTGCACCATGCCCGTCAACCTGACTGCTCCGAACCCGTCTGAGCTTTTCCCCATTGCCGGCGTGCGCATCGGCGTTGCCGAAGCCGGTGTGCGCAAGGCGAACCGCAAGGACCTGACGGTCGTGCTGCTCGACGAGGGTGCGTCCGTCGCCGGTGTGTTCACGCAGAATCGCTTCTGCGCTGCACCCGTCCAGGTCTGCCGTGAGAATCTCGCCGCAGGTCACGGCATCCGTGCCATGGTGATCAATACCGGGAATGCGAATGCCGGAACCGGGCAGGAAGGCCTGGTGCGCGCACGCAGCACCTGTGCCGCCCTGGCGCGGCAACTCAACATCGCCCCGGAGCAGGTGTTGCCGTTTTCCACCGGCGTGATCATGGAGCAGTTGCCGCACGAGCGCATCGAGGCCGGCCTGCCCGCCGCGCTGGCCGACGCGCGTGAGGACAACTGGAGCCGCGCCGCCGAAGGCATCATGACCACCGACACGGTGCCCAAGGCCTTTGGTGCCCAGCTCACGATTGGCGGAGCCAAGGTCAGCATCACGGGTATCAGCAAGGGGGCAGGGATGATCCGCCCCAACATGGCCACCATGCTGGGCTACATGGCCACGGATGCTCGCGTAAGTCCCCGGCTCATGCAGCAGCTGGCGCGCGAGTTGGCCGACGGTTCGTTCAACCGTGTGACGGTCGATGGTGACACTTCGACCAATGACTCTTTCGTAGTCATCGCCAGCAACAAGGCGGCTCATCCGGTGATCGAATCGCTGGACAGTGCGGAGGGCCGGCAACTGAAAGCGGCCATGCTGGAGGTGGCGCGCAAGCTGGCGCAGGCCATCGTGCGCGACGGCGAGGGTGCGACCAAATTCATCACCATCCGCGTTCAGGGTGGCAAGACGGCGGACGAGTGCCGCCAGGTCGCCTATGCCATCGCCCATTCGCCGCTGGTCAAGACGGCTTTCTACGCCAGCGACCCTAACCTGGGGCGCATCCTGGCCGCGGTGGGGTATGCTGGCATCGCCGACCTCGACCAGAGCCGCATCGATCTTTTCCTGGACGATGTGCATGTGGCCGTACAAGGGGGGCGCAACCCGTCCTATCGCGAGGAAGACGGCCAGCGTGTGATGAAACAAAGCGAGATCACGGTCCGTGTGGTGCTGGGGCGCGGCCAGGCCGAGGACACGGTCTGGACCTGTGACTTCAGCCACGATTACGTGACCATCAACGCCGACTACCGTTCCTGATTTTCCATGCAGTCCCAACTTGAACGCCTGCTGCTGCGTGCCGAGCACCTCATGGCGCGCATCGAATCCATCCTGCCCCAGCCGCTGAGCCAGCCTGACTGGGGGGCATCCATCGCCTTCCGCTACCGCAAGCGCAGCTCCGGTCATGGGGTGATCGAGCCGGTACGTCATGTTGGCGAAATGAAGCTCGACCAGCTCAAGGAAATCGACCAGCAGAAGGAGAAGATCCAGCGCAACACCGAGCAGTTCGTTCGCGGCCTGCCGGCCAACAACGTGCTGCTGACCGGTGCGCGCGGGACTGGCAAGTCTTCGCTGATCCGGGCCTGCCTGCACACCTATGCCGGGCTGGGCCTGCGCCTGATCGAGGTCGACAAGGGCGACATGGTGGACCTGCCCGATATCGTGGAGGTCGTGTCCCAGCGCCCCGAGAAGTTCATCGTTTTTTGCGATGACCTCAGCTTCGAGGATGGTGAGCCCGGCTACAAGGCGCTCAAGTCCATCCTCGACGGCTCGGTATCGGCGACCACGGCCAATGTGCTGATCTATGTGACCAGCAACCGCCGCCACCTGCTGCCCGAGTACATGAAGGACAACCTCAGCTATACCCATACCGATGATGGAGAGATCCATCCTGGTGAGGTGGTGGAGGAGAAAATTTCCCTGTCGGAGCGCTTCGGCCTGTGGGTCAGCTTCTATCCCTTCAGCCAGGACGAGTACCTGAGCATCGTGGCGCAATGGCTGACATCCTTTGGTGTGGCCCGGCCGGCCATCGAGGCGGCCCAGGCCGAAGCCCTGGTCTGGGCGCTGGAGCGTGGCTCACGCAGTGGCCGTGTGGCTTACCAGTTCGCCAAGGACTACGCCGGCAAGCACACGAGCCTGGCATGAGCCAGCCCCTGATCGCTGACGGCGATCGGCCGCGCGAGGGCGGCGCCGATCGACCGGTGATCGAGGTTGCCGTTGGCGTGCTGATCCAGCCGGACGGACTTTTCCTGCTGACCTCCCGACCCGAGGGCAAGGTTTATGCGGGCTACTGGGAATTCCCTGGCGGCAAGCTGGAGGTAGGCGAGAGTGTGGCCCAGGCCCTGGCTCGCGAGCTGCACGAGGAGTTGGGCATCGACGCGCTGGCGATCGAGGCCTGGAAGACGGAACTGGTGGACTATCCGCATGCCCTTGTGCGCCTGAATTTCTGCAAGGTCCTGCAATGGTACGGTGAACTGCAGATGCGTGAAGGGCAGTCTTTTGTGTGGGCGCAGTTGCCAGTGCAGGCGGCGCCGGTCCTGCCGGGAGCCATTCCCGTGTTGCACTGGCTGGCCGAGGAGCGGGGCCATGCCGGGCCCATCCAGGCGCTGGCATCCGGGACGGGTTGAGCCCGAACCACGCTCCCCGCCTCACTGCAGTTTCGGGTCCCCGAACTCCTGGTCGTCTGGTGGTGCTTCGGCGGGCATGCGGAAGCTCTCGCTGGCCCAGGCCCCCAGGTCGATCTTCTTGCACCGCTCGCTGCAGAAGGGGCGATAGGGATTGCTGGGGGCATAGACGCTGTCTCCGCCGCAACCCGGGCAGGGGACGAGGCGTGGTTTTACGGAGGGGGAGCTGTCGTCAGAGCGCGTCATGCTCAAACTCTCTGAAAAGTGGCGATGCTCAGGAACAGAGCGTCAGGTCGAAGGATGCGTCCTGGTTGCTGGCATGCAGGCGGTCATCAGCCTCAAGGCGCATGAGACGGATCGACACGATCAGGCGATTGCCGCTGATTTCCGGAATCAGGCCCAGGGCAGGATCGATGCTCAGGCGCAGCAGCTGGAAGGTCCGTCCCTGCGGCAAGGGCTGCTGAAACTGGCCACCCGCCGCCATGACCTTCTGGGCCACACCCGAATCCCGCAGCAGCGTCAGCAGCAGGCTGATCGCGTCCGCGATCGGGGTCAGGGTGGCAATCCAGCGCTGCAGATCGTCACGCCGCTGTTGGCCGCTGGCGTGCTGCCACGCGAAGTAGGCTGGCAAATCGAAGGCGCAGGTGCCACCCGGGATGCCGATACGGCTGCGGATGCTCATGAGCCAGTCGTTCTCGGTCAGATGGTGTCCGGCCTTGCCGGAGAGATTGCTCAGCTGGCTGTGGCAGTTCTCGATCTGCTGCAGTACCTCGTCGAGTACCGTCTGGGCAATGCTCGGATTGCCCCGGTAAGCGTTGAGGATCTGCTTCTGCCGGTCCAGGTCACGCAGCACATCTGATTTCAGGTCAGCCCGGGCGCCCACGTCCATGACCTCGAAGAGGCTGGCCAGGGCATAGTGGTGGTCTAGGGCTTCATCACGGGCAACCAGTTCGAGCAGGCGTTGGAACAGGTTTTCCAGCCGCAGGTAGGTCCTGATGCGCTCGTTGAATGGATATTCGTAGGTGATCACGCTGGTATTTCCGGACGGCGAATCATAGCCCGAAGCGATGAGCCAGCAGGCCCACGAGCCGGGCCAGTTCCGACAGACTCAGTTCATCGTTGCAGATCACGTGGTCGGCAGCCTGCAGGCGCAGATGCCGGCTGACCTGCTGGGCCAGGATGTTTTCGATATCCGGGCGGCTGAGCCCGCTGCGTTGCATGACCCGCTGGATCTGGGTCTCGGGCCGGCAGTCCAGGACCAGCACCTGGTCGAGGCGGGCCCGCCAGTGGGCGGACTCGACCAGCAATGGAATGTCGAAGACGATACAGGGGGAACCCGACGTGATGGCGGCCTCGGCCTGGCGACGGGTTTCCAGGCCCACCAGGGGATGCACGATCTGCTCCAGTCTGCGCCTTGCGGTCGGATCGCTAAAGGCCAGGGCACGCATGCGTTCGCGGTCCAGTGCGCCTTCGACGGTGATGAAGTCAGGGCCGAAAGCCTGCCGGATGGCCTCGATGGCGTGGCCACCTGTTGCCGTGGTCTGGCGTGAAATCGCATCGGCATCAATGACCGCGGCGCCGTGTCCGGCCAGCATGCCGGCCACCGTGCTTTTGCCGCTACCGATGCCGCCTGTGAGGCCGAGACGGATCACGCCCTGCATCGCTCACAGCCCGACAAAACGCAGGATGCTGTGCGGGCCGAAGATCATGGCCGTGAGCCCGGAAGCGGCCAGGAAGGGACCGAAAGGCACATAACCACCTTCACGCAAGCCGCTGCTGAATTTCAGAGCGATGCCGATGATGGCACCGATCACCGAAGCCATCAGGATGATGGGTACCAGAGCGGTCCAGCCGAACCAGGCTCCAAGCGCGGCAAAGAGCTTGAAGTCGCCAAAGCCCATGCCTTCCTTGCCGGTGACCAGCTTGAAGCTCCAGTAGACCAGCCACAGGGACAGATACCCGCCCACGGCTCCCCATAAGGCGTCTGGCAAGGTGACGTTGTTCCATTTGAGGGCCGCCAGGATCAGGCCGGCCCAGAGCAGCGGCTGGGTGAGGCTGTCGGGTAGCAGCGTGGTGTCCCAGTCGATCATGGCCAGCGCGACGACGGCCGCTGAAAACCCGCACCAGGCCCATCCTGTGGGTGTAGCCCCCCAGCGCCAGCCGCAATAGGCAAACAGGGCCGCCGTGGCCAGTTCAACCAGCGGATAGCGCAGGCTGATCGGTGTCGCGCAAGCCGAGCATTTGCCGCGCAGGAAGACGTAGCTCAGTACCGGGATGTTCTCGTACCAACGGATGGGGTGGCCGCATTTCTGGCAGCAAGAGCGCGGCACCATCAGATTGAAGGGCTCTGCCTTGGCTGGCTCCTGGCCTGAAAGCTCGGCACATTCGGCTGCCCATTGCCGCTCCATGACCTTGGGCAGGCGATAGATGACGACGTTGAGAAAGCTGCCGATCAGCAGCCCCAGCATGCCGGCCAGGACGGCGTCGAACTCCTGCGACACCAGCATCAGACCACCTGGCCGAGTTTGAAGATGGGCAGGTACATGGCGACCACGATGCCACCGACAATGGTGCCGAGGAACACGATGATGATGGGTTCCATCAGGCTGGACAGGCCGGCGACCATGTCGTCGACCTCGGCTTCATAGAAGTCGGCCGCCTTGCCCAGCATGTGGTCAATCGAGCCGGACTCTTCGCCAATCGCGCACATCTGCAGGACCATGCTCGGGAACAGGTGCACATTGGTCATGGCTGCCGTCAGGCTGGTGCCGGTGGAGACTTCATGCTGGATCTTGAGGGTGGCTTCTTCATACAGCCAGTTGCCCGCGGCACCCCCCACCGAGTCCAGGGCCTCAACGAGTGGCACACCGGCGGCGAACATGGTCGCGAGAGTGCGGGTCCAGCGCGCGATGCAGGATTTATCGATCAGCGAACCAAAGACGGGCAGTTTCAACATCAGCCGATCCATGACCTGCTGCATCTTGCGGTTGCGCTGCCAGGCCTGGAAGAAGAAGTAGAGGCCGCCGCCGATGCCACCGAAAATCAACCACCACCAGGCGACGAAGAACTCACTCATGCCAATGACAAAAAGTGTAGGTGCTGGCAGGTCGGCGCCAAACGAAGAGAAAACCTGCTTGAAGGCCGGGACGACGAAGATCATGATCACGGCGATCACGATAAAAGCCACCACGACCACCGAGATCGGGTACATCAAGGCCGACTTGATCTTGGACTTGATGGCCTGGGTTTTTTCCATGTAGATCGCCAGCCGGTCCAGCAACTGGTCCAGGATACCGGCCTGCTCACCGGCCTCGACCAGGTTGCAGTAGAGGTTGTCGAAATAGATCGGGTACTTGCGGAAGGCCGTGCTCAGCGAGGTGCCGGTCTCGACATCGTTGCGGATGTCGTTGAGCAGCCGTGTCACGCTCGGGTTGGCATTGCCTCGACCCACGATGTCAAAGGCCTGCAGCAGTGGGACACCGGCCTTCATCATGGTGGCGAGCTGGCGCGTGAACAGGGTCAGGTCCTTGGGCGTGATGCGTTTGCCCGAGCGCATGCGGCGCTTTTTCACCTTGCCCGGCGTGATGCCCTGGCGGCGCAGCGAGGCAAGTACTTGGTTCTCGCCGGCGGCGCGTATCTCCCCGCGCACCATCTTGCCGTTGCGATCCTTGCCTTCCCACTCGAAGACCACTTCCTTGGCGTTCTTGGATTGTGCTGTTGCCATGCTGTCCCCTGAAGCTCCCGCTTGTTATTCGTTGGTGACGGCCAGGACTTCTTCGAGCGAAGTCAGGCCCTGTTTGACCTTGTGCAGGCCGGATAGACGCAGCGAGCGCACGCCTTCGGCCTGTGCCTGCTTGGCGATCTCCAGGGCGGAGCCATCGCGCAGGATGATCCGCTGCAGTTCCTCGGTGATCGGCATTACCTGATAGATGCCCACGCGTCCCTTGTAGCCGTTGTTGCAGGCTGAACAGCCGACCGGGCGGTAATTGATCCAGGAACCGTCCAGTTCGTCTGGCTGGAAGCCGGCGTCAAGCATCGTCTTCTTGGGGATCTCGGCCGGTGCCTTGCAATTCGGGCAGAGGCGGCGTGCCAGCCGTTGCGCGGTGATCAGGATCACGCTGGAGGCAATGTTGAACGGGGCGATGCCCATATTGCGCATGCGCGTCAGCGTGGTGGGCGCGTCATTGGTGTGCAGCGTCGACATCACCAGGTGGCCGGTCTGGGCCGCCTTGATGGCTATGTCGGCGGTCTCCAGGTCGCGAATTTCACCCACCATGATGATGTCGGGATCCTGGCGCAGGAAGGACTTGAGCGCAGCGGCGAAGGTCAGGCCGGCCTTGTCGTTGACGTTGACCTGGTTCACGCCCGGCAGGTTGATTTCGGACGGGTCTTCGGCCGTGGCGATGTTCACGCCCGGCTTGTTCAGCAGATTCAGACAGGTGTACAGCGACACCGTCTTGCCCGAGCCGGTCGGGCCGGTCACCAGGATCATTCCGTAGGGACGGCTGATGGCCTTGAGCAGCCGTTCTTTTTCTTCCGGTTCGTAGCCCAGCGCATCAATGCCCAGCTTGGCGCTGTTCGGATCCAGGATACGGATCACGATCTTTTCACCGAACAGCGTGGGCAGCGTGCTGACCCGGAAGTCGATGACGCGTTCGGGGCCGACCTTGAGCTTCATCTTGCCGTCCTGCGGCACCCGTTTTTCGGAGATGTCCATCTTCGAGATGACCTTGATGCGCGAGGCCAGCTTGTCCTTGATGGCCACAGGCGGAGAGGCGATCTCGCGCAGTTCGCCGTCAATGCGGAAACGCACCCGGTAGTTGTGCTCGTAGGGCTCGAAATGCAGGTCCGAGGCGCGCATGCCGATCGCGTCAATCAGCATCTTGTGCAGGAACTTGACGACCGGCGCGTCGTCCACCTCGGAGGTGGTGGATTCGGCGTTATCGTTGACCGCTTCGGTCGTGAACTCGTCGAACTCGATGTCGCCGCCGACGATGTTGTCGATGGCCTCGGAGGCCGAGGTGGCGTGGACTTCCACCAGCTTGAGCAGCTTGTCGTACTCGGCGATGATCCAGTCCACCCCCATCTGGCTGGCGAACTTGATCTTTTCCGCTGCGGCCTGATCGGACGGATCGGCCGTGGCGACCACCAGTCGGTTGTTGCGCTTGCCCAGGACCACCACGCGGTAGTCGTGGCAGATCCTGTTGTCCAGCAGATCCTTGGGCAGGCGCTGGGTGTCAAGAGCGTCCAGGTCGATCAGCGGGGCAGCGAAAGCCGCCGACATCGTGTGGGCCAGGTCCGCCGCGGAAACAGCGCCTGAACCCGTGAGTTCGGCGATGAAGCTGGTGCGGTTGCTGGCTGCCTTGCGGAACAGCTCTTCGGCCGACTTCTGCTCCAGCTTGCCCGCCAGAATCAGGGCGCGCCCCAGTCCGGGCAGGGCAATGGGGGCATTTTCGCGGTGGATGGCGGTATCTACGGCGGCCATGAACTGTGGTTTTCGGAAATTCCGGGGGGAGGAAACCCACGGATCATCGCCGATTGCCCGGCTGATGTAAACGAAAGCACGGCGCCATTTTGCAAGCAGACGTTGCGGCGCAACATGAAGAGCACGTGAGGGAAAAGCTTGGCCGGAGCAGCCAGGGGGTTACCCGAACCCTTTAGGGCTGGAGTGATGCAAGTGATTGGTCGGAATGAGAGGATTCGAACCTCCGACCCCTTCGTCCCGAACGAAGTGCGCTACCAGGCTGCGCTACATTCCGATGTCCCGAGTGGCCGGGGATGCGTCAGGATTGACGCTCCAGCAACTGAGACGCCAATTGTATCAAACTGGCGGAATGATTTCCGGAAGGCAGGCGCCGCGCCGCGGCAACCGCGCGTTCAGCTTCCCGGCCCGCGGCGTGGCGCGACACATCGAGGGCGCCGGTGCGCCGTACGATGGCAATCACCTGCTCCAGCTCCGTGACGGAGCCGTTTTCGATGGCGCTGCGGACGAGATCGCGCTCCTGCTCGGTGCCGCGTTGCATGGCGACGATCAGCGGCAGGGTGGCCTTGCCCTCGCGCAGATCGTCCCCCAGGCTCTTGCCCATCACGGCGGCGTCTCCGGCGTAGTCCAGAACGTCGTCGATGACCTGAAAGGCGGTGCCCAGCGCCTGACCGTATTCCGCGCAGGCCGCTTCCAGCGCATTGTCTGCGCCGGCGAGGATGGCGCCGCAGCGGGCGCTCGCCTCGAAGAGCTTGGCCGTCTTGGAGCGGATCACCTGCAGGTAAGCGGCCTCGTCCAGGTCGGCGTTGTGCATGTTCATGAGCTGCTGAACTTCGCCTTCGGCAATGACGTTGGTCGCATCCGCCAACACCTGCATGATGCGCATGCTCTGTGCGTCCACCATCATCTGGAAGGCCCGGGAATAGAGGAAGTCGCCCACCAGCACGCTGGCCGGGTTGCCGAAGGTCTCGTTGGCTGTGGCGTTACCACGGCGCAGGGCGGAGTCGTCCACCACGTCGTCGTGCAGCAGGGTGGCCGTGTGGATGAACTCGACCACGGCCGCGAGGTTGTAGCGCTGCTGACCCCGGTAGCCCAGCGCGCCGCAGGCCAGCAGCAGCAGGGCCGGGCGCAGACGCTTGCCGCCGGCGCTGATGATGTAGCGGGACACCTGGCCCACCAGGGGAACCCCGGAATCCAGCTTTTCGGCAATGACACGGTCCACTTCCCGCATGTCATCAGCGATCAGGGCGAGCGGGGCGGCGGGGTGGGGGGCGTTCACGGATGGGAGGGGGTAAACCGATGTGTATGAGCTGGATTATAGGAAAGCGCAGTGCTTGACGGGGCGGCTCCCAGGTGAATCATGTCAGTGGCCGCAAACAGTGCTACAATATCGGGCTCTGCGGAAATCCGTCTGCATAGGCTCAATTCAAGAGGTCATTCATGTACGCGGTCATAAAAACCGGTGGCAAACAGTATCGTGTTGCTGCTGGCGAAAAAATTAAAGTAGAACAGATTGCTGCGGACGTAGGCCAGGAGATCGTCATCGACCAGGTTCTGGCAGTCGGCAACGGCGCTGAACTCAAGGTCGGTACACCCCTGGTGTCCGGCGCGACTGTCAAAGCCACGGTTGTGGCTCACGGCAAGCACGACAAGGTTCGCATCTTCAAGATGCGCCGTCGCAAGCACTATCAGAAACGTCAAGGGCACCGCCAGCAGTTCACCGAACTGCAAATCGGCGCCATCTCCGCATAAGGAGCACGAGTCATGGCACAGAAAAAAGGCGGCGGCTCTACGCGAAACGGGCGCGATTCGCAGCCCAAGATGCTCGGCGTGAAGGCCTTCGGTGGCCAACAGGTCAGCGCCGGTTCCATCATCGTGCGCCAGCGTGGCACCAAGTTCCATCCCGGCACCAATGTCGGCATCGGCAAGGACCACACCCTGTTTGCGCTGGTCGATGGCCAGGTGTCGTTTGCCATTAAGGGTGAGCTTAACAAGCACACGGTGAACATCACCGCTGCTTGAGGTCCCACCGGCTCCCGCACGAAACCCTGCGCCTCAAGCGCGGGGTTTTTGTTTTCAGCCCACTGTGTTTTACTTCGCTGTTCGAAGTTAGCCAGCAACGCAAGCCGCCAGCGGCTTGTCCTCCGGGAAAATCACTCTTATGAAGTTCGTTGATGAAGCCTTTATCGACATCTCCGCCGGAGATGGGGGGAACGGCTGCGTCTCGTTCCGGCATGAGAAGTACAAGGAGTTTGGCGGCCCCAACGGCGGCGACGGTGGCCGTGGCGGCCACGTTTTTGCCGTGGCCGACCCCAACCTCAACACCCTGGTCGATTTCCGCTTCACCCGCCGTTTCGACGCCAAGCGCGGCCAGCACGGCATGGGCTCGGACATGTTCGGCGCCGCGGGCGAGGACATCACGCTCAAGATGCCCGTGGGCACCATCATCACCGACGCCGAGACCGGTGAGGTGCTGTATGAATTGCTCACGCCCGGTGAGGTGATCACCATCGCCAAGGGCGGCGACGGCGGCTTCGGCAATATGCGCTTTAAGAGCGCCATCAATCGGGCTCCGCGCCAGAAGACGCCAGGCTGGCCGGGCGAGAAGAAAAACCTGAAGTTGGAGCTCAAGGTGCTGGCCGACGTCGGCCTGCTGGGCCTGCCCAATGCCGGCAAGTCCACCCTGATCACGGCCATCTCCAACGCCCGTCCGCGCATTGCCGACTACCCCTTCACCACGCTGCACCCCAACCTGGGAGTCGTGCGCGTCGGCCCCGAGCAGAGTTTCGTGGTGGCCGACCTGCCAGGCCTGATCGAGGGCGCTTCCGAAGGCGCCGGCCTGGGCCACCTCTTCCTGCGCCATCTGCAGCGCACCCGCCTGCTGCTGCATGTGGTGGATCTCGCGCCCTTCGACGACAACGCCGACCCCGTGGCCCAGGCCAAGGGCATCGTGGCCGAGCTCAAGAAGTACGACGCGGGGCTTTACGAGAAGCCGCGCTGGCTGGTGCTCAACAAGCTGGACATGATCCCGCTGGACGAGCGCGAGGCCCGCGTCAACGATTTCATCAAACGTTTGAAGTACAAAGGTCCGGTATTCCAGATCTCGGCGCTCACGCACGAGGGCTGTGACCACCTGGTCAAGGCTGTCTACAAGCAAGTCAAGATCCAGCAGGTGGCCGAGCAGCCCCCCGTGGCCGAGGTCGATCCGCGCTTCAAGGACATGCCAGACGAATCGTGATGGTTCACGCCTGTCGCAGCGTGGGCTGTGCAGTCCCCTGAGCTGGCGAGTCCGCCCTGGGGCTGCCCGGCTGCCAACTAGAATCCCGGGATTGCCTCTATCGCTGCCGGCACCTGTCTTGCAGCTGCTGCCCTCAACATGAATCAGAAATCCGCGACAGCTCTCATGAGCGCCGCCCGGCGTATCGTGGTCAAGGTCGGCTCCAGCCTCGTCACCAACGAAGGGCGCGGGCTGGACGAGGCCGCCATCGAGGAATGGAGCCGCCAGATCTCTGTCCTCATTCGTGACGGGCGCGAGGTCATCATGGTCTCCAGCGGCGCCATCGCCGAAGGCATGAAGCGACTGGGCTGGACCAGCCGCCCCAAGGAAATCCACGAACTGCAGGCCGCTGCCGCCGTCGGCCAGATGGGCCTGGCCCAGATGTACGAGACACGCCTGCGCGCGCACGGCCTGGGCAGCGCCCAGGTGCTGCTCACGCACGCTGACCTGGCCGACCGCGAGCGCTACCTCAATGCCCGCTCCACCCTGCTGACCCTGCTCAAGCTCGGCGTGGTGCCCGTCATCAACGAGAACGACACCGTCGTCAACGACGAGATCAAGTTCGGCGACAACGACACCCTGGGGGCCTTGGTGGCCAACCTGGTCGAGGCCGATGCCCTCATCATCCTGACCGATCAGAAGGGCCTGTACACGGCCGACCCGCGCAAGGACCCGGCCGCGCAGTTTGTCCACGAAGCCCAGGCCGGCGACCCGGCCCTGGAGGCCATGGCAGGCGGCGCTGGCTCCAGCCTGGGCAAGGGCGGCATGATCACCAAGATCCTGGCGGCCAAACGGGCTGCGGGCTCCGGTGCGTCGACCGTGATTGCCTGGGGCCGTGAGCCCGATGCACTCGTACGCCTGGTGCGGGGCGAATCCATCGGGACCCTGCTGGTGGCGCAGACCGCCAAGACCCAGGCACGCAAGCAGTGGATGGCTGACCACCTGCAGCTGCGCGGCGCCGTGGTGGTGGACGCTGGCGCGGCGCGCAAGCTGGTGGAAGAGGGCAAAAGCCTGCTGCCCATCGGCATGACGGCCGTGGAAGGTGAGTTTTCGCGCGGCGAGGTGATCGCCGTGCGTGACGAGCAGGGCGTCGAGATTGCACGTGGCCTGGCCAATTACGCCAGTTCCGAGGCGCGCCTGCTGTGCCGCAAGCCTTCAGGCGAGTTCGAGAAACTGCTGGGCTACACCGCCGAGCCCGAGATGGTGCATAGGGACAATCTGGTGTTGATGCGCTAAAACTTGCGAATAAACCTACTGCGCTTGCCCGTCGCGGCGTTGGGCGGTGTTGGCTACGGCCGCTGCGCTTAACTTTCGCTTAGCGAAAGTGCGCCTCGCCGCAACTGCGTTGTCGGAATCCTTACGTACCCCAAGTACGTTCCGGTTCCTGCGCTCCCTCCGCCTTGCGCTCGAGCCGCTCGCTACGGTTTCTTAGCAAGTTCCGGCCTACTGCCCCTGCGGTTCCGTGCGGTCCTTGCTGGCTTGATCCGATTGCGGGTCGGGGTCGAAGCTGGCGCCCGGGGGCAGCTCCATGCCGTGGCCGTCGGCCATCGAAACGTGGTGCAGGTGATCGCCCTCTCGCGGACGATGGCCCTGGCGCAGGAAGCGGTTGCGCTGGTCGTTGCGGGGCAGAAAACGCGCCAGTTCGGTCAGCGCCATTTCGTAGACGCCGCGCTTGAACTCCACCACCATGTCCAGCGGCACCCAGTAGTCGTTCCAGCGCCAGGCATCGAACTCGGGGTGGTCGGTGGCACGCAGGTTCAGGTGCCAGTCCTGGCCTGTCAGCTGCAGCAGGAACCAGATCTGCTTCTGGCCCTTGTAATGGCCACGCGCTTCGCGTCGGATGTAGCGGTCCGGCACCTCGTAGCGCAACCAGTCGCGGGTCCGGGCCACGATACGCACGTGCTCGGGCTGGAGCCCGACTTCCTCATGCAGCTCGCGGAACATGGCCTGTTCCGGGGTTTCGCCCCGGTCGATGCCACCCTGCGGAAACTGCCACGAGTGGGTGCGTATGCGTTTACCCCAGAAAACCTGATTCTTCTGGTTGAGCAGGATGATGCCGACATTGGGCCGAAAGCCGTCCCGGTCAAGCATAATCAAACCCCAAATTTTGAACTGTTTCCATTATGCACGGCACTTGCTGTGCATCAAGGGGAGCAGCCTGCATCCGTCAGAAAAAGCACGCCATGAAAGCCTCCCAATTTCTCATCTCCACCCTCAAGGAAGCACCGGCCGACGCCGAGGTGGTGAGCCACAAGCTCATGATGCGCGCCGGCATGATCAAGAAGCTGGGCGCCGGTATCTACAACTACATGCCCATGGGCCTGCGCGTGATCCGCAAGGTGGAGGCCATCGTGCGCGAGGAGATGAACCGCGCCGGCGCCGTGGAACTCACCATGCCCGTGGTGCAGCCCGCCGAGCTGTGGCAGGAGACGGGTCGCTTTGCCAAGATGGGCCCCGAGCTGCTGCGCATCAAGGACCGGCACGACCGCGACTTCGTCATCCAGCCCACCAGCGAAGAGGTGGTGACCGACATCGCGCGTCAGGAGATCAAGAGCTACAAGCAGCTGCCCAAGAACCTGTACCAGATCCAGACCAAGTTCCGCGACGAGCGTCGGCCGCGTTTCGGCCTGATGCGCGGGCGCGAGTTCATCATGAAGGACGCCTACAGCTTCGACCGCGACCAGGCGTCCGCCAAGGCCAGCTACCAGGTCATGGCCCAGGCCTACCGCAAGATCTTCGACCGGTTCGGCCTGAGCTACCGCGCCGTCGCGGCCGACAGCGGCGCCATCGGGGGTGACCTGAGCGAGGAGTTCCAGGTGATCGCCGCCACGGGTGAGGACGCCATCGTCTACTGCCCCTGGAGCGAGTACGCCGCCAACATCGAGAAGGCCGAGGCACTGGCGCCGCAGCAGCCGCGTCCTGCCGCCGGCCAGGCGATGCAGAAGGTCCCCACGCCGGGCAAGAGCACCTGTGCCGAGGTGGCCGAACTGCTGGGCCTGCCGCTGGCACGCACCGTCAAGTCCATCGTGCTGGCCACCGACGAGATCACCGACAAGGAAGAAATCGGCAAGACCAGCGTCTGGCTGCTGCTGCTGCGCGGCGACCACGACATGAACGAAGTCAAGGTCGGCAAGCTGCCCGGCATGGAAGGCGGCTTCCGCTTTGCCACCGAGGCGGAGATCGTCGAGCACTTTGGCAGCAAGCCGGGTTACCTGGGTCCTGTCGGCCTGAAGAAGCCGGTGCGTGTGGTGGCCGACCGCGAAGTGGCGGTGATGGCCGACTGGGTCTGCGGCGCCAACGAAGCGGGTTTCCACAGCACCGGCGTCAACTGGGGCCGCGACCTGCCCGAGCCCGACCTCGTGGCCGACATCCGCAACGTGGTGGTCGGTGACCTCTCGCCCGATGGCAAGGGCGCGCTGTCCATCGAACGCGGCATCGAGGTGGGCCACGTGTTCTACCTGGGCACAAAGTACAGCCGGGCCATGAACGCCACCTTCCTCGACGAGAACGGCAAGCCGCAGTTCATGGAGATGGGTTGCTACGGCATTGGCATCACGCGCCTGCCGGCGGCTGCTATCGAGCAGAACCACGACGACAAGGGCATCATCTGGCCCGACAGCATTGCCCCCTTCACGGTGGTGATCTGCCCCATCAACCCGGACCGCAGCCCCGAGGTGAAGGCCGCTTCCGAGCAGCTCTACGCCGAGTGCATGGCCGCCGGCCTGGACGTGATCCTGGACGACCGCGGCGAGCGCCCCGGCGCGATGTTCGCCGACTGGGAGCTCATCGGCGTGCCGCACCGTGTCACCATCGGCGACCGCACGCTCAAGGAGGGCAAGGTCGAGTACCAGCACCGCCGCGACGCGGCTGCCTCCCAGCTGCCCCTGGCCGAAGTCACCGCACTGCTGAAGTCCAGGCTCGGCGCCTGACCATGGCGGCACCGGGGCCCGCCATGCAGCGACGCGCGGGGCTGCAGGCTCTGCTGGCCGCCGCCGGGCTCTTGCTGCTGCCCTCGCGTGCGCGTGCCGGTGGTCAGCTCGAGGAGCCGCTGGCCGACTCGGTGCGTACGGCCCTGAGCGCCGCCATCGCCAACACCGCGCCGCCGGTGCCTGAATTCAGCGACACGGAAACGCGCCTGGCCTACCTGCGCTGGCTCGGCGCCATGAGCGAGCGCCTCAAGAGCCGCAAGCCGGACTGGCCCGATCGCCGCGACTTCCTGCAGACCGTCTGGTACGAGAGCCGGCGCGCCGGGCTGGACACCGCGCTGGTGCTGGGTCTGATCCAGGTCGAAAGTAATTTCCGCCGCTTCGCCATCTCGCGCGTGGGCGCGCGCGGTTACATGCAGGTCATGCCCTTCTGGTTGCGGCTGATCGGGGGCGGCGAGAGCGACGCCGGCCGGCTGTTCCGCATGCAGACCAATCTGCGTTTTGGCTGTGTCATCCTGCGCCACTACCTGGACCGGGAGCGGGGCGACCTGTTCATGGCGCTGGGCCGTTACAACGGTTCGCGCGGCAAGCCGCACTACCCGAACGCCGTTTTCGCCGCGCAGCGCAAATGGCAGGTCAGCGATGCGCCTGGGGCGCGTTAGCCTGCGTTGATGGGCAGCCGCGTCACCATGACCTGGTCGATGCGGTAGCTGTCCACGTCCATGACCTCGAAGCTGTAACCCTCCCACAACACGCGGTCGGTACGGCGTGGCACGCGGCGCAGCATCACCATCAGGAAGCCGGCCAGGGTTTCGTAGTCCTCGGCGTGCGGCAGTGTGTCCAGGGCCAGCGCGCGCTGCACGTCCGCCATGGGCGTCATGCCATCGATCAGCCAGGAGCCTTCCTCGCGCAACACGATCATTTCCTCGTCGGTCGGCGCCACCAGGTCGCCCATCACCGTGCTCATCACGTCGTTGAGCGTGACCACGCCCACCACCAGGCTGTACTCGTTGACGATGACGGCAAAGTCCTCGTGCGCCTGTCGGAACTGCGCCAGCACCTCGGTCAGCGTCAGCCGGTCGGGCACCACCACCGCCTTGTGCAGCAGGCCCGGGTCGTCCAGGCGGATGGGCTGGTTCTTCATGACCCGCTGGAACAGGTCCTTGGCATCCACGTAGCCGATCACGTGGTCGATGTTGCCGTCGCACACCGGGTAGGTGGAGAAGGGTTCGGCGGTGATGCGGGCGCGCACGATGGCGTCGCTGTCGTGCTTGTCGAACCAGGCGATGCGGTCACGCGCCGTCATGGCGCTGCTCACGGTGCGGGTGTCGAGCTCAAAGACGTTGGCAATCACCTGCTGCCCGTCGCGCGCCAGCACGCCGGCCTGCGCGCCGGCCTCGGCCAGGGCCAGGATGTCGTCGGAGGTGACGCGGTCGTCGCGCTGGGTCGACAGGCCCAGCAGGCGGAACAGCGCGTCCGTGGTGCGGCTGTAGACCCAGACCACCGGTTTGAAGACACGCACGCACAGGCGCATGGCGCCGTTCAGGCGCAGCGCCAGCCGCTCGGGCTCGGCCATGGCCAGGCGTTTGGGGAATAGGTCGGAGAAGACGATGAAGAGCGAGGTCACCAGCGCAAAGGACAGCACGAAACCCGTGGTCCCGGCCGCCGGTTCCGGCAGCCAGGCCTGCAGCAGACTGCCCAGCAGCGGGCTGAACGCGCCTTCGCCCACGATGCCGCCCAGGATGGCCACCGCGTTCTGGCCGATCTGCACCACCGTGAAGTAATGCCCCGGCTGCTCCTGGATGCGCAGCACCGCTTCGGCACGTGCGTCCCCTTCGTCGGCCAGCTGGCGCAGGCGCAGGCGGCGCGAGGCGGCCAGCGACATCTCCGCCATGGAGAAAAAGGCGCTGACGGCGATCAGCAGGGCGATGACAAGGAGGCTTTGCGTGAGGCTCATGGGGCGGCGCCCGGCGGGAGGGCCGGGGCGCCTGTCTAGTTTAGCGGGGGCACCGCCCCCGGGTTACTGGAGGAAGCCCACGCGCGTCTTGCTGCCACCGGCACGCGGCAGATCGGCCGCCTGCAGTTCGTCGCGGCCGGCCAGGCGTGCATTGCCAAAACCCGTCATCAAGGCCCGGCGCATCTCGCGCGGCGCCAGCTCGGCCAGCCCGTCCAGCACCTCCTCGCCGGGTTCGGGCGCAAAACGCTCGCCCCAGCCGTGCTCGCCGCGCAGGCCCTGGTACAGCCGCAGCGCGATGGCACGTGCCTGCTCGCGTGTGGGCGCCGGCACCTCGAACACGTTCATGCGGTTGAGGATGGGGTCGGGGATGGCGCGCTCGTCGTTGGCCGTGGTGATCCAGATCACCTGGCTGGCGTCGATCGCCACCTCGGCGAACTCGTCCACGAAGCTGTGTGCCGAGTCGTGTTCCAGCAGGCTGTAGAGCGCGCCCAGCGGGTCGTATTGCGCATCGCTGCTGGCCTTGTCGATCTCGTCCACCACCAGCACCGGGTTGGCGTACTGCCCGTCCACCAGCGCCTCGAAGACCTTGCCCGGGCGCGAGCCCTTCCACTGCGATGACGAGCCCGACAGCAGCCAGCCCGCCGTCATCGAACTCATGGGGACCAGGCTCATGCCCGTGCCCAGCAGGGCGGCCAGCTGGCGTGCGAAATGCGTCTTGCCGATGCCCGGCACACCCAGCAGCAGCATGGGGGTGAGTTCCAGGCCGTCGCGGCTGTCCTGGCTCAGCGCCACGTGGCGTTTCACGTCGTCCAGCACTTCGGAGAAATTGGGCAGGTCGTCGTAGAGCCCGCTCATGTCGGGCACGCCGGCCGGTTTGACTTGGAAGCGTTCGGGGCCGCGCTCCAGCATGCGCTGGTAGGTGTTGCGCAGGCTTTCGTGTTCGCGCTCGGGCAGCTTGGCCAGCTTGCGCTCCACCTCGTCGGGCTGGAACACGCTACGCATGCGGGCAATGGGCAGGCGGAAGGGATGGCCTTGCGGCACCAGTGAATGGGACTCCATCGTTCACTCCATGCAGAGATTCACTCGCATGAAACCATTCAAGCACAAGCCGTGCCTGCACTCAAGACGGGAAGACCACAAAGTAGGGCCTGTCTGTCGCGTTTTTCTCACGATGGGCGCAGGCATGAAAAAACCACCGGCAGCACAGGGCTGGCGGTGGTCGCAGGCGAAGCCGGCTGGATCAGGCCTGGGTGCCCAGCACCTTCTGCAGTTCGCCGTTCTCGTACATCTCCATCATGATGTCCGATCCGCCGATGAACTCGCCCTTGACGTAGAGCTGTGGGATGGTGGGCCAGCTGCTGTATTCCTTGATGCCCTGGCGGATGCCGTCATCCTCCAGCACGTTGACGGTCTTCACGGCCTTGGGGTCTACGCCGCAGGCCTTGAGGATCTGGATGGCGCGGCCGGAAAAACCGCACTGGGGGAAGCTGGCGCTGCCTTTCATGAAAAGGAGCACTTCGTTCTGTTTGACGAGGTCGTCGATGCGTTGCTGGGCGTCGCTCATGGCATGAATCCTTGAAATTGGCGAAAACGGGATGGCGTGGCGCGATTATTTCACCTTCGCCTCCGGTCTGCAGGCCGGGGGGCGCACCGTCATTCTGGCAGGGTTGTCGGATGCGGCGGCTAGAATGCATCGCCAACAGGGGAGGACACGCATGAATGACGCAGTCATCGGCGCGCCGGCGCTCAAGCCGGCCATGGAACTGTCACAGGCCATCGTCAGGAACATCGAAAAAGTCCTGGTCGGCAAGCATCAGCAGGTCGAGCTGGCGCTGGCTGCCGTGGTGGCCGGGGGCCATCTGCTGATCGAAGATGTGCCCGGTCTGGGCAAGACCATGCTGGCGCGGGCGCTGGCCACGTCGGTCGGCCTCAAGTTCCGACGCATCCAGTTCACCGCCGACCTCATGCCATCGGACATCGTGGGCGGCCCGGTCTACAACCCCAAGGACGGCAGCTTCGTGCTGCGCCCCGGTCCGGTGTTTGCCAACTTCGTGCTGGCCGACGAGATCAACCGTGCCAATGCGCGTGCCCAGTCGGCCCTGCTCGAATGCATGGAAGAAGGTCAGGTCACATTGGACGGGCAGACCCTGCCGCTGCCGCAGCCCTTCGCCGTACTGGCCACCCAGAACCCGATCGACATGGCGGGCACCTATCCGCTGCCCGAGGCCCAGCTCGACCGTTTCCTGATCCGCCTCTCGCTCGGTTACCCCGACGCCGCCACCGAGGCCAGCCTGGTGCAGGTGCAGCAGTTCGCGCACCCCATCAGCAGCCTGCAGCCGGTGTGCCAGCCGGAGCAGTTCGCACAACTGGTCAACGCCGCGCGGGCCGTGCAGATCTCGCCCGAGGTGGCGCAGTTCATCACCGCCATCGTCGCTGCCACGCGTCGCCATGCCGGCATCCGCTTCGGCGCCAGTCCGCGCGGCACGCTCGCCCTGGCCCGCGTGGCGCGCGCGCTCAGCTGCATGCGCGGCTACAACTACGTCGATCCTGCCGTCGTGCGCGAGCTGGCCGTCCCGGTGCTGGCGCACCGTGTCATCGTGCAGGCGCAGGGCCCGGTCCAGGCCCAGAAACCGGCGGCAGCGATGATCGAGGACATCCTGCAGGCGCAGAAAACGCCTCGCTGAAGCCGCGTCCATGGAACGCTGGCTAAGCAAGTCCCGGGTGCTGCTGGCCCTGTGCGGCGTGCTGCTGATGGCCGCGCTCAACCGGCAGGACCCCATGGTCTACGCCATGTTCCTGTTCCTGGCGGTCCTCAGCCTGCTGGGTTTCGTGCTGCCCTGGGTTTCGCTGCGCGGCATGCGCGTGCATGCGGCCATCGCTCCGGGCGGCAGCGGCCAGGTCGTGGAGGGCCAGCCCTCCAGCCTGCAACTGCTGATCTACCGCCGTGCCTGGTGGCCGGCTTTCATGGTGGACGTGGAGACCCGCTGGCGCTGGGCCTCCCGCGAGATCGTGTTGCGCCAGACCGTGCCGGTGATAAGCGGTGGCCGCCAGCTCGACCTGGGGCGCGAGTTGCGTTTTCCCTGCCGTGGCGACTACCGTCTGGTCGGCGTGACGCTGGCCAGCGGCTTCCCCCTGGGCCTGATGCGTGCTAGCCAGACCATCACCCCCGACAACGTGCGCCTGCTGGTGCTGCCGCAGGCCCAGGCCGTGCAGCAGGCCCTGGACTGGAGCGTGTCGGAAGACCCGCAGGGCGAGCAGACCACGCGCCGCACGGGCCCCTCCTTCGAGCTCGGCATGCTGCGCAAATACGAAGCGGGTGAATTCCTCGGGCGCGTCAGCTGGCGCGCCTCGGCCCGCATCGGCGATCTGGTGATCCAGCATTCCCAGCAAAGTGCTTCGCCCTTGCTGCGCCTGGTGCTGCAGATTCCGCCGGCTGGCGAAGCCGGCAACCCCGCGGCGCCTTCCGAGCAGGCCCTGCGGCTTGCGGCCGGCCTGTGCGAACGCGCCCTGGCCGAAGGCGTGCGCCTGCGCGCCTACCTGCCCTCGGCCCCGCAAGCCGTACAGGACATGGCCCAACTGCTGCCGGCCCTGGCCCGTGCCGAGCCCGGTACGCTGGATCTGGCGCAGGCCATGCAACGTGCGGCGCAGGACATGACGGCCGGGGAGCAGCTGGCCGTGGTGGTCGGGGCGAACTATTCGGCTGTCACGCTGCTGCAGGAGCTGGCGACAGCCGGGCTGCAGAACTGGCCGGTGCGCGTGCACATCGCCTGTCCGCCGCGAGCGGCCGCGGCACTCTTGTCCGCTGCGCAGGACCTGCAGCAGCGCCTGCAGCAATTCGGCATCGCCGCCCACAACGAGCTGGCATGAGCACGACAACCGCCGCCGCACCGGCCGACCAGCCCCTCACCAGCCGCGCCGTCGTGCTGCTGACGGCCTGCAGTTATCTGTGCGTCTGTCTGTCCTTCTCCTACCTGGACCGGCGCTACGGCAAGTTTGGCTTCGAGAGCCTGCTCTGGCTGGTCTGGACCGCTCTGGGCTTCGGCGCGGCCCTCTTCTATGTCGGAAAAAACAGCCGGGCCGCAGAAATCCACTGGAAGGTCCAAGGCACGCTGGGCATGTTGCTGGCGCTGTTCCCCGGTTTCCTCATGTTCAACCTGTTGCGCTGGGCCAGCCTCTCGCTGCTCATCGTCCTGTCGGCCCGCGCCGTGGTCATGCGCACGCGGCGAGATTTCTACATGAACCTGACGGTCATCTTCGTCGTCAGCCTCATGGTGGCCACCTACATGACGGCCGACTGGACCGTCTGGTTCTACCTCGCCCCGGCCTGGCTCTTCGCCGGCCTGGCCCTGGCCTGGGAACACGCCGCAGGGACGACCATTTCGCGCTGGGCCAAGGGCGGCCTCACTGTGGCCTTCATCGGCCTGTCCTTCCTGCTGGCCATGCTGCTTTTCCTGCTGGCGCCGCGGCCGCCCACCCTGGGCTTCGGTTTCCTCCCGCCTGGCACGGACACCCCCAATCTGGTGAAGCAGGAGGCCGGCAGCCAGGGGCAGGGCCGGGGCGAGGGCGGTGATGCCAGCGGCGGTGGCGGGCGGGCCCCCGGTGCGCAGGCCGCTGCCGGGGCAAACCGCTGGCAGCAGATGTTCGACCGCATGCGCCGTGACCTCCAGGACCGCCACATACCCGATTGGCAGCGCCAGACCCTGCAGCGCCTGACCGGTTGGGGCGAGATCCTCGCCGCCGCCTTGACGGGCAGGCTGGTTCCCGGCTCTGGCGTGCCAGCCACGGGATCCCTGGAGGAACTGCTGCGCGAGGCTGGCGAATACTGTGTCGAGAAAATCATCGTTCCCTGGTGGCCCTTGCTGCTTTTGCTCCTGCTCCTGCTCTGGCTGATCTTCCGTCTCTGGCCGCGTCGTTACGGGCTGGGTGCGGCCGGCCTGCTGCTGGCGGCCGATGGGCTGGCGCGCTGGCAACCCATGCTGTCCATGCGCCTGTCTGCCCTGGCCTTGAGCTGGTGCCTGCGCCAGCAGGGGCATGGCCGTGCCAGCGGCCAGTCGGTGCGGGAACATCTGGCAAGCGCCACCTCCGTGCCGGACCTGCCGCGGCGCTGGCTGGCGTATGCCGTCGACCTGTATGGCGAAACCCGTTTCGGGGGCGTCGCCGCAACTCCCCGGCGGGCGGCTAATATGCGCAAGGCCATCCACGGTGCCAGCCAGATCCTGGCGGGTGTTCTGCCCGAGTTGCAGCGTGTTTGATTCCCCGTCCCCACAAGATTCAGAGCCCCCTATGAAGATCACCAAAGACACCGCCGTCACCATCCGCTACCGCATCAGCGACGCCACGGGCAAGCTGCTGGAAGACGGCAAGGAGCCCACGTCCTATCTGCACGGCGGCTACGGCAACACCTTCCCCAAGGTGGAAGAGGCGCTGGAAGGCCGCGAAGCCGGCTACCAGGCCCATCTGGAACTGCAGCCGGCCGACGCTTTCGGCGAGCGCAACGAAGCCCTGGTGCAGGTTATCCCCAAGACCCAGTTCCCGCCCGGGGTCAAGGTCGGTGGCCAGCTTGAAGGCCGCGGCGAGGACGGCCACACCCATGTCTTCACAGTGGTGAAGATCAAGGGCCCCGAAGTGCACCTGGACGGCAACCACCCCCTGGCCGGCAAGGCCCTGCGCCTGAACGTCACGGTGGTGGAGGTGCGCGCTGCCAGCGCTGAGGAAATCGCCCACGGCCATGTGCATGGCGCCCACGGCCACCACCATTAAGCGCAGCGTTTGATCTGCCTTGGTCGACCACCCATAATCGTCTGACCACACAGGAGGCAGCGCATGGGCAAGGTGTACGTCGCAGACGATCCGCAGCTCGGCCGCGTGCAATACCGCGACCGCAAGCGCGCCTGGTGGCTGCTGTCGGTGGTGTACCCGCTGCTGCCCTTCACCGGCATGGCCCTGCATGCGTACACCGGCGCGCAGATCGCCCTGGGCCTGCCCCTGCTCATCAGCTACGGCCTCATGCCGCTGCTGGACTTCCTGCTGGGCGAGGACGGGAACAACCCGCCCGAGGCCGTGGTGCCCCAGCTGGAGCAGGACCGTTATTACCGCTGGCTGACCTGGGCCACCGTGCCCCTGCACTTCGTGGCCCTGATCGGCTGCGCGGCGTGGGTGGGCACGCACGATCTCTCCTGGTGGGCCGTGTTCATGCTGGCCTTCATTGCCGGCACCGACTCGGGCCTGGGCATCAACACCGGCCACGAGCTGGGCCACAAATACACGCGCACCGAGCAGTGGCTGGCGCGCCTGGTGCTGGCGGTACCGGCCTACGGCCATTTCACCGTGGAGCACGGCCGCGGCCACCACCGCTGGGTCTCCACGCCCGAAGACCACGCCAGCGCGCGCATGGGCGAGAACATCTACCGCTTCGCCCTGCGTGAGCTGCCCGGCGGCATCCGCCGCGCCTGGGCGCTGGAAAAGGAGCGGCTGCAGAAAGAGGGCCGCAGCGCCTGGAGTGTGCGCAACACCATGCTGCAGTCCTACGCCATCACGGCCGTGCTGCAATTGGGGCTGGTTGCCGCCTGGGGCTGGGTCATGCTGCCCTTCCTGGCCGTGCACAACGTGGTGGCCTGGTGGCAGCTGACCTCGGCCAACTACGTGGAGCATTACGGCCTGCTGCGTGACCGCCTGCCCAGCGGCGCGTACGAAACGCCGCAGCCCCATCACTCCTGGAACGCCAACCACCTGGTCACCAACCTCGCGCTGTTCCACCTGCAGCGCCATTCGGACCACCACGCATATCCCTCGCGGCGTTACCAGTCCTTGCGTGATTTCCCGGATCTGCCGCAATTGCCCAGCGGTTACTTCGGCATGTTCCCGCTGGCCTACATCCCGCCGCTGTGGTTCAGGGTGATGGACCCGCGCCTGCTGGCGCTGCCGCATGTGCGGGGGAATCTAGGCAAGGTGAACATCGATCCGGCGCGGCGTGAGGCGATCATGGCGCGCTACGGTGCGGCGGCCTGAGCCGTTTGGATACAGAAAGCCCCGCCTTGAAACAACAGATCGTGACCGTCCTGCTGGTGCTCGTCTTCCTCGGCTCCGGCGTTGCCAAGCTGCTCAGCCTGGACTTCGAGCGCGTCGCCTTCGAGCGCTGGGGCTATCCGCTCTGGTTCATGTACCTGACGGGTGTCATCGAGGTGCTGGGTGCAGGGGCTTTGGTGTGGCGGCGTTTCACGGCCCTGGTGGCGGCCAGCCTGGGCTGTTTCATGGTCGGTGCTGTTGCTACCCATGCCCTGCACGGTGAATGGCCGATGATGGGCTTGGCCACGGTCATCATGGGACTGGGCTTCTGGCGTGGCTGGGCTGGCCGGGTCGAGATCAAGGCGCTGTGGCGGCGTCCGGCTTGAACTCCGCGCGCCTCCCAGACACCTGCAGCATCTGCCGCCGACACCCGCGAGCGCCCTGAGCCAGGTCCTGACGCCAGGCGTACGCCGCGGGCCAGAGAGAGCCTGTCACCGAAATTTCACACGCGCCAGATAGATTCGCAGCTGAAACGCGGCGCCTCAGTGTTTCCCTGCCATCGCGCAGGCCGCGCCGCGCCCTGACCCGGGTCCCCGTGACGGTGCCTGCGTGCAACCCCTTGATGGTGAACGTGTGAAACCGAAAACCCCTGAGCCCGCCTTGGCTCGCATTCGCCTCCTGCTCTGCGTCTGCGCGGCGGTCGTGCTCTCGGCATGTTCGCCGCGCCATCTGATCGTGCAGGGCCTGGCGGACGAACTGGCCACCCAGGGCCAGGCCGTTGAGGAGGATCTGCAGCTCGCGCGCGAGGCCAGTGCCTTCTACCTCAAGCTGTCCGAGTCCATGCTGCGCGAAACGCCGGGCCATGCCGGCCTGGCCGAAGCCGTGGCGGGCGGTTTCACCCAGTACAGCTACGCCTTTGTGGCTTTCGAGGCCGATCGCCTGGAGTCTCGCGACGTGAAGGCTGCACAGCAGCTGCGCGAGCGCGCAGCCCGGCTCTACCTGCGGGCGCATCGCCACGCCATGACCGCGCTGGAGCGAGGCACGCCGGGCTTTGGCCAGGCTCTGGGCAGTGCCGATGCGAGCCGTTGGCCCGCGCTGCGCGCCGATCAGGTGGGCCTGGCCTACTGGGCCGCCGCCGCCTGGGGCGGCTACATCTCCCTGTCCAAGGACAACCCCGACGTGGTGGCCGATCTGCCGGTGGCGGTGCGCCTAGCCCGTCTGGCCTGGCAGCGCCAGCCCGGGCATGCGGACGGCGCGCTGGCCAGCCTCATGGGCAGCTTTGAGGCGGCCCGCCCCGGCGGCTCCGCGCAGCAGGCGCTGGTCTATTTCGACCAGGCCATTGCCCTGGGTGGCGGCCGCCAGGCTGGCGCCTATGTGGCCAAGGCCGAGGGCTGGGCCCTGCCGGCCAACGACCGGCCCGCCTTCGAGGCCTTGCTGCGCCAGGCCTTGGTGGCCAGCGAGGCGCGGCGAGATCTCGCCAATGGCGTGATGCGCGAGCGGGCCCTGTGGCTGCTGGACGCCGCAGACGATCTCTTCTGAACCCGGGACCATTCCATGTACCTCTGCTCTCTACCCCTGCGCCAACTCGCCAGCGCTTTTCTGCTGGTCCTGGCCGGTGCCGCGTCCTCGGCCGATGCGGCCGAGAAGTCTTTGCGTATCGGCACCCTGGTGCCCAAGAATTCGCTTTACCACCGCGAGCTGATGGCCGTGGGCGAGGCCTGGCGCGCCGCCCAGGGGGGTAGCGGCAAGTACCTGGTCTACCCCGATGGCAGCCAGGGCGGTGAGGCCGAGCTGGCGCGGCGCATGCGCATCGGCCAGCTGCAGGGTGCGCTGCTCTCGGTGGTGGGTCTGCGCGAGATCGAGCCTTCCATCAGCGCGCTGCAAAGCCTGCCGCTGCTGTTCCGGAGCTGGGAGGAGCTGGACTACGTGCGCGAGAAGATGCGCCCCGCGATGGAGAAGAGGTTCCTCGACAAGGGTTTTGTCGTGCTGGCCTGGGGCGACGCCGGCTGGGTACGCTTCTTCTCCAAGGAGGCGGCCCTGCGGCCCGACGATTTCCGTCGCATGAAGTTCTTCGCCTGGGGCGGTGAGGCGGAGCAGCAGGCCATCATGAAGAGCCTGGGCTACACGCCCGTGCCGCTGGAAACGGCCGACATCCTGCCCGCCATGCAGACCGGCATGATCAGCGTGGTGCCGTCCACACCGTATTTCGCGCTGGCCAGCCAGATCTACAACAGCGCACCGAACATGCTCGAAATCAATTGGGCGCCCATCGTCGGCGCCTTCGTGATCACCCGCAAGGCCTGGGACGACATGACGCCCCAGGCCCAGGCGGCCTTGCGTACGGCGAGTGACAAGGCTGGCGTGCAGATCCGCGCCAAGGCGCGGCAGGAGGTGGACGAAGCGGTCGCCGCCATGACGAAGCGCGGGTTGACCGTGAACCGGCCCAACCCGGAGCAGCTGCGCGAGTGGAGCGAACTCGCCGACAAGCTCTACCCACGCATCCGCGGCACCATGGTGCCCGCCGAAACCTTTGACGAAGTCTTCCTCCACGTGAAGGCCTACCGCGCCGGCGGGGGCAAATGAGCGCGGCGTTGGCGCCTGCGGCACGCCTGCACCCGCTCTGGCGTCTCGATGAGCTGATCGCATCGGCAGCGCTGCTGCTGATGGTGCTGATCCCGCTGATCGAGATCGCCACCCGGCCGCTGATGGGCCGCGGCGTGGAGAACGCGCCGGTGCTGGTCCAGCACCTGGGCCTGGTGATGGCCATGCTCGGCGCCATCGCGGCGGAGCGTCATGGCCATCTCATCACCCTGGGCAGCGGTCTGGCCGATCTCGGCAGCCCGCGGTTACAGGCCGGGGTACATCGTTTTGCCCAGGCCAGTGCCGCCCTGATCTGCGGCCAGCTGGCGCTGGCCAGCTGGCGCCTGGTGGCCAGCGAGCGCGATGCCGCCCAGGAGCTGGCCTATGGCCTGCCCGTCTGGTGGGTGCAGGCGGCGATGCCCCTGGGCTTTGCGTTGATCGGCGCGAAACTCGGTGCCCGTTGCGCCTCCAGCGGCTGGTTCAAGCTGGGCTGGGCGGTGGCGCTGCCGCTGGCGGGCGTGCTGCTGGCCAGCCGCTTTGAAGACAGCGCCCTGCCGCTGTGGCCCGCGCTGCTCTGGCTGCTGGCTGTGCTGCTGGCCGGCGCGCCGGTGTTCGCCGTGCTCGGTGGCCTGGCCCTGGCCCTGTTCTGGCACGACGGTCTGCCCCTGGCCTCGCTGGCACTCTCGCACTACCAGATCACCGTCAACCCTTCGCTGCCGGCCCTGCCGCTCTTCACGCTCGCCGGCCTGGTCTTTGCGCGCACCGGCGCAGCGCAGCGCCTGGGGCTGCTCTTCATTGCGCTTTTTGGTGGCGGTGTCACGGGCACGGTCATGGCTGCCGCCGTGTTGTGTTCGCTGTTCACGGCCTTCACGGGCGGCAGCGGCGTGACCATCCTGGCGCTGGGCGGGCTGCTGCTGCCGCTGTTGCGCAACGCCGGTTTTCCGGAGCAACGCGGCATCAGCCTGGTGACGAGCGCCAGCGCCCTGGGCGTGCTGCTGGCGCCGTCGGTACCGCTGATCATGTACGCCATCATCGCCCGCGTGCCGATCGGCACCATGTTCCTCGCCGGCGTCGTGCCGGCCATCATCATGGTGGTGTTCCTGCTGGTCTTCGGGGGGTACCTGCGTGCAGGTCGGCAGGTGGCGGCCACGGTCACGACGCAGCGGCCCGATGCCCGCGAAGCCCTGTCGGCGGTCTGGACCGCCAAGTGGGAAATCCTGGCGCCACTGGTGGCCCTGGGCTCCCTGCTAAGCGGGCTGGCCACCCCCACCGAGAGCGCCGCCCTGACGGCGGCCTACGCCATCGCCACCCAGGCGCTGGCGCACCGTGAGCTCGGCCCGCGCCTGCTAGGCCGCTGCCTGAGCGACTGCGCGCAGATCATCGGCGGCGTGATGCTGATCCTGGGCATGGCCCTGGGGCTGACCAACTTCCTGATCGACGCGGGCATCCCGGATGCCGCCATCGAGTGGGTGCACAGCGTCATTCCCAACAAGTTCATGTTCCTGCTGGCGCTCAACGTCTTCCTGTTCGCCGCCGGTGCGCTGATGGAAATTTTCGCGGCCATCGTGGTGCTGGTGCCGCTGTTGCTGCCGGTGGCCATGAGTTACGGCATCGACCCGGTGCACTTCGGCATCATCTTCCTGGCCAATCTCGAGATGGGTTTCCTCTGCCCGCCCGCGGGCATGAACATCTACTTCGCATCAGCCATGTTCGGCAAGTCGGTGCGTTATGTGGCTGTCTCGGTGATGCCGGCCGTGCTGGCCATCTTCCTGGGCTCACTGGCCATCTCATGGCTGCCCATCCTCTCTACGGGGCTGCCACAGCTCGTGATGGGCCGCTAGCCGCGCAGGCGCCAACGCAACGGGCTCAGGCCTTGAGCAGCCCGCGCGTCTCGATGAACTGCACCACCTCGTCCACCCCTGCCAGCGTCTTGAGGTTGGTCATCACGAAGGGCTTGAGGCCCTGCGCGTTGGTGCGCATGCGCTCGGTGTCGGCCTTCATCACGTCGAGGTTGGCGCCCACATGAGGTGCCAGGTCTGTCTTGTTGATCACGAAGAGGTCGCTCTTGGTGATGCCAGGGCCGCCCTTGCGCGGGATCTTTTCGCCGGCGGCCACGTCGATCACGTAGATGGTCAGGTCGCTGAGTTCGGGGCTGAAGGTGGCGGCCAGGTTGTCGCCGCCGCTTTCGATGAACACGACGTCGGCGTTGGGGAAGTCCACCAGCATGCGGTCGATGGCTTCCAGATTGATGGATGCGTCTTCGCGGATCGCGGTATGCGGGCAGCCGCCGGTTTCCACGCCCATGATGCGTTCCGCCGGCAGCGCGCCGCTCACCGTCAGCAGGCGCTGGTCTTCCTTGGTGTAGATGTCGTTGGTGATGGCCACCAGGTCGTATTTCTCGCGCATGGCCTTGCACAGCATTTCGAGCAGGGTGGTCTTGCCCGAGCCGACCGGGCCGCCGATGCCCACGCGCAGGGGCGGCAGGGGTTTGCTGCGGTTCTTGATGTGGTGCAGGGCGGGGGCGTTCATGGGCGGGTCTTTGAGGTATGAGAGTTGCTATGAATTCAGGAGCGGAAGAGGCGTGAGTATTGCGTTTCGTGCCGGCTGGAAAGGATGGCCAGCATGGGGCTGAAGGCCTGGCGGTCTTCGTCGTGCAGGGCCAGGGCGTGGCCGACGGCCAAGGGAATCTCGGTGGCCAGGCGGGCCAGGATGCGCTGGCCCGAGGTCTGGCCCAGGGGTACGGCCTTGAGTGCGGCCTGCATCATGTTCTCGGCCCAGCCGAAAGCGTAGGCCAGCAGCACATCGCGTTCGCCCGCGCCGCTGCCGGCGGCGGTGAGCGCGAACAGCACGGGGTAGGTCGGCTCCAGCGTGGCGGCGAAGTCCAGGGTGGACGGGTCCACTTGCGGAAGGTTGCGCAGCCACTCGCGCAGGGAGCGGCCCATCTGCTCGGTCTGCAATCTCAATTCGGCGGTCTCGCGCGTCTGCAGCAGCCAGGCGTTGAGGGCGCGCACGCGGGCGTGGTCGTTCTTGCGCCAGGCGATCAGGGCCTGGGCAATCACGGGCAGATCGGCGCGCGCCAGCGTCAGGTGCAGCTGATGCACCAGCCAGTCGCTGGCCGTGGCTTCGCTGCTGACCAGGCCGGCGTCGACGGCGGCTTCCAGCCCTTCGGAATACGAGAAGCCGCCCACCGGCAGCGCCGGTGACGCCAGCCAGATCAGCTGCAGCAGGCTGGCCGGCGCGAGCGGCTCAGTGGGGGTGCTGGTGCGCATGTCCATGGTCATCTCCATGGTCGTGGCCGCAGCCCGGGCCGTGTGCGTGGCCAGGGTCGTGCGGGTGTTCGTGGGCATGCGCGTGGTCATGGCCGTGCTCGTGTTCATGCGCGTGGCCATGGTCGTGGCCGTGTCCACCCGCGCTGTAGGCGCCGCCCTCGGGTTCAAAGGCCTCCTGTGCTTCGACCACGGTCAGGTGCATGGCGCGCAGCATGTCGGCCAGCACGTGGTCGGGTTCGATCTTCAGGTGGTCGGGCTTGAGCTCGATGGGTACGTGGCGGTTGCCCAGGTGGTAGGCCGCGCGCGTGAGGTCGAAGGGCGAGCCGTGCTGGGCGCAGGCGGTGATGCGCAGCACGGCCTGGGGCGCCGCGATCACGCGGATGAGTGAGCCGTCTTCGGCCACCAGCACGTCGCCACCGCGCACCAGGGTGCCGCGCGGCAGGAAGATGCCGAGTTCACGGCCCAGGCTGTCGGTGGCGGCAAAACGGCTTTTCTGGCGCACGTCCCAGTCGAGTTCGACGAAGGAGGCGCGCTTGAGCAGCACGGGCGCCAGGCCCTGGCCTTGGGGCAGCAGTTTGGAAGCGGTGATCATGCCGAAATTAGAACAGGAAGTAACGCTGCGCCATCGGCAGGCTGGTGGCCGGCTCGCAGGTCAGCAATTGGCCGTCGGCGCGCACGTGGTAGGTCTGGGCATCGACCTCCATGCGCGGCACGTAGTGGTTGTGGACCATGTGGCGCTTGCCGACACCGCGGATGTTCTTCACTGCCGCCAGCGTCTTGCCCAGGCCGTAGCGCTGGCCCACGCCGGCGGCCAGGGCGGCCTGCGAGACGAAGGTGAGCGAGGTTCGCGCCAGGGCGCCGCCGTAGGCGCCGAACATGGGGCGGTAGTGCACGGGCTGCGGCGTGGGAATGCTGGCATTGGGGTCGCCCATGGCGGCAAAGGCGATGAACCCGCCCTTGAGGATGAGCGCGGGCTTCACGCCGAAGAAGGCCGGCTTCCAGATCACCAGGTCGGCCCACTTGCCCGGGGCAATGCTCCCCACCTCGTGGCTGATGCCGTGGGCCACGGCCGGGTTGATGGTGTACTTGGCGATGTAACGCTTGACGCGGAAGTTGTCGTTGCGCACGCCGTCCCCGTCCAGGCGGCCGCGCTGCGCCTTCATCTTGTGCGCGGTCTGCCAGGTGCGGATGATGACCTCGCCGACGCGGCCCATGGCCTGGCTGTCGCTGCTCATCATGCTGATGGCGCCCAGGTCGTGCAGGATGTCCTCGGCCGCGATGGTCTCCTTGCGGATGCGGCTCTCGGCAAAGGCCAGGTCCTCGGCAATCGCCGGGTCCAGGTGGTGGCAGACCATGAGCATGTCCACATGCTCGTCCAGCGTGTTCACGGTGTAGGGGCGCGTGGGATTGGTGGAGGAGGGCAGCACGTAGTCCTCGCCCACCACCTTCAGGATGTCGGGTGCGTGGCCGCCGCCCGCGCCTTCGGTGTGGAAGGTATGGATGGTGCGGCCCTTGAAGGCGGCGATGGTGTCTTCCACGAACCCCGATTCATTCAGCGTGTCGGTGTGGATGGCCACCTGCGTGTCGGTGGCCTCGGCCACGTTGAGGCAGTTGTCGATGGCTGCAGGTGTGGTGCCCCAGTCTTCGTGCAGCTTCAGGCCAATGGCGCCAGCGGCGATCTGCTCGTGCAGTGCGGCCGGCAGGCTGGCGTTGCCCTTGCCCAGGAAACCCAGGTTCATGGGGAAGGCGTCGGCCGCCTGCAGCATGCGCTCCATGTTCCAGGGGCCGGGCGTGCAGGTGGTGGCAAAGGTGCCGGTGGCCGGCCCGGTGCCGCCGCCCAGCATGGTGGTCACGCCGCTGCACAGCGCCTCCTCGATCTGCTGCGGCGCGATGAAGTGGATATGGCTGTCGATGCCGCCGGCGGTGACGATATTGCCCTCGCAGCTGATGATCTCGGTGCCCGGGCCGATGACCATGTCCACCCCCGGCTGCGTGTCCGGGTTGCCGGCCTTGCCGATGGCGGCAATGCGCCCGTCCTTCAGGCCGATGTCGGCCTTGACGATGCCCCAGTGGTCGATGATGAGCGCATTGGTCAGCACCGTGTCCATCGCGCCCTCGCTACGGGTGCGCTGGCTCTGCGCCATGCCGTCGCGGATGGTCTTGCCGCCGCCGAACTTCACCTCTTCGCCGTAACCGCCGGCGCGCAGGGTGTAGTCCTGCTCCACCTCCACGATCAGGTCGGTGTCGGCCAGGCGTACACGGTCGCCCTCGGTGGGGCCGAACATTTCGGCGTAGGCGCGTTTTGTGATGAAAGACATTTTCGCCTCTTACTTCGTTCGCCCTGAGCTTGTCGAAGGGCTATCCATACGTTTGCAACCGGGGCTTCGACAGGCTCAGCCCGAACGGTATCTGTTCGCGCTTCGTTGTCTACAGCTTTCCTTGCACCAGACCCCGAAAGCCATAGACCTTGCGCTCGCCCGCGTAGTCCACCAGCTCCACCGTGCGCTGCTGGCCCGGCTCGAAGCGCACAGCGGTGCCGCTGGCGATGTTCAGGCGCATGCCGCGTGCGGCCTTGCGGTCGAAATCCAGCGCGCCATTCGTTTCCGCGAAGTGGTAGTGCGAGCCGACCTGGATGGGGCGGTCGCCCGTGTTCTGCACCACCACGGTCAGCGTGCGCCGGTCCGGGTTGAGCGTGTGCGCGCCGTCGTCGATCAGCAGTTCGCCGGGGATCATGGCCGCCATCGTGTGCTCCTCAGGCCAGGCGCAGCAGCAGGGTCGAACCCAGCAATGCCACGGCGCCGCCGGCCGGAACGCTGAGCCAGCGCAGGCGCTTGAAAAGGGTGTGGCCCAGCACGATGCCCAGGCCGTGCAGGATGGCCGTGGCCATCACCATGCCCGCCAGCGCCAGCCACTGGCCCGTGCCGCTGAAGTCGGCGGCGAGTTCATGGCCGTGTGCGGCACCGTGGAAGAAGGCGAACAGGCCTGCCAGCGCTGCCGCCAGCGCCACCGGCAGGCAGCGGCGCAAGGCCACCAGCAGACCCAGCACCAGCAGCGAGCTGGCGATCATCGGTTCCACCGCGGGCACGGCCAGGCCGGCGAAACCGGCCAGTGCGCCCACAGCCAGCATCAGCACGAAGGCAGCGGGTGCCAGCCACAGCGGGCGCACGGCCAGCGCGCTCCACACCCCCAGCGCCAGCATGGCGGCCAGGTGGTCCAGCCCGGTCAAGGGGTGCAGCAGGCCGCTGGCCAGCGCACTGTGCGTGTGGTGGTCGCTGGCGCCGGTGTGCGCCAGCGCCAGGCCGGGCAGCAGCAGGGCGCCGACAAGGCCGAGACGGGTGAGAGAGAGCTTCATGGAGGTTCTTCCGTGGGCGTGGGTGGGTTTGGGGGCTGGGATCAGAGGGGGTGTTCAGGCGGGGTGGGCCGTTTCACTTGCGCAGGTGCCAGACCAGCATGCCGCCCAGCACGCCGAAAGCAATGAAGCCGATGATGTCGCGCAGCGGCAGCTGCAGCGCCACCAGGGCGTTGCCTTCGCCCGCCGCCGTGGCGCTGGTCATGAGCAATGCGGACAGGCAGAGGATGAGTTGGCGCATGGTCTAACAGCCTTCAGACGATGGGTTGGTGCACGGTGACGAGCTTGGTGCCGTCGGGAAAAGTGGCCTCGACCTGGATGTCGGGAATCATCTCGGCGATGCCCTCCATCACGTCGGCGCGCTTGAGCAAAGTGCGGCCCTCGCTCATGAGCTGGGCCACGGTCTTGCCGTCGCGCGCGCCCTCCATCACCGCGGCACTGATGTAGGCCACGGCTTCAGGGTAGTTGAGCTTGAGCCCGCGCGCCATACGCCGTTCGGCTAACAGGGCAGCGGTGAAGATCAGCAGCTTGTCTTTCTCTCTAGGCGTCAGTTCCATGACGTACTCCGGGTATGACCCGGTTCAGCAAGAACGGTGCCAGTGCACCCTGGCCAGGCATGGGTGGCACGCTTTCTGCACTCTCCATGCCATGGACGCCCCGGCCCGCCCCGAGATTGCTGCGCCGCCGCATGCGCCGGCAGCCGTGCAGTCCATCGTCAAGATCCGGCGCGACTACAACAGCTGGGTGGCGCGCGAGACCATGGAGGACTACGCCCTGCGCTACACGCCGCAGCGTTTCCGCAAGTGGAGCGAATGGCGGGTGGCCAACACGGCCTTCGGCGCGGCCTCCTTCCTGATCCTGGAGGCGGTGGGCGCCACGCTGCTGGTGCAGTACGGCTGGGCCAATGCCTTCTGGGCCATCCTGGCCACCGGGCTCATCATCTTCCTCGCGGGCTGGCCCATCAGCGTCTATGCGGCGCGGTATGGGGTGGACATGGACCTGCTCACGCGCGGCGCGGGTTTCGGCTACATCGGCTCCACCATCACCTCGCTGATCTACGCCAGCTTCACCTTCATCTTCTTCGCGCTGGAGGCTGCCGTCATGGCCTATGCGCTGGAGCTGGCGCTGGGCATCCCGCCCAGCTGGGGTTACCTCATCTGCGCGCTGGTCGTCATCCCCCTGGTCACGCACGGCGTCTCGGCCATCAGCCGCCTGCAGGTCTGGACGCAGCCGCTGTGGTTGCTCATGCTGGTCGTGCCCTTTGCCTTTGTGCTGGCCCTCGATCCCGATGCGTTTTCGGGCGTCACGCACTACAAGGGGGACAAGAGCCTCAGTTCAGAGTTTGTTTTGCCCTTCTTTGGTGCTGCTTTGACGGTGGGCATCGCCCTGATCACCCAAATGGGGGAGCAGGCCGACTACCTGCGCTTCATGCCGGCGCAGACCGCCGCCAATCGCAGGCGCTGGTGGTTCGGGGTTCTGGCCGGCGGGCCGGGCTGGGTGCTGCTGGGGGTGGTCAAGATGCTGGGTGGTGCGTTGCTGGCCTACCTGGCCATCACCCACGCCGTGCCCACCGAACGCGCGGTGGACCCCAACCAGATGTACCTGGCCGCCTACGAATACGTCTTCCCCCACTACGGCTGGGCGGTGGCGGCCACGGCCCTGTTCGTGGTGATCTCGCAGCTCAAGATCAACGTCACCAACGCCTACGCGGGCTCGCTGGCCTGGAGCAACTTCTTCTCGCGCCTCACGCACAGCCACCCGGGGCGGGTGGTCTGGGTGGTGTTCAACACGCTGATCGCCTTCATGCTGATGGAGATGAACGTCTTCCAGGCCCTGGGCGACGTGCTGGGCCTGTACAGCAACATCGCCATCGCCTGGATGATGGCCGTGGTGGCCGACCTGGTCATCAACAAGCCCCTGGGCCTGTCACCCAAGGGCATCGAGTTCAAGCGCGCGCATCTCTACGACATCAACCCCGTGGGCGTGGGCGCCATGGTGCTGGCTTCCATCCTCTCGGTCACGGCGCACCTGGGCTTTTTCGGCCCGCTGGCGCAGGCTTTCTCCGCGGTGATCGCGCTGGGCACGGCTTTTGTCACCGCACCGCTGATTGCCTGGGCCACGCGTGGGAGGTACTACATCGCCCGCCAAAGCCCGGCCATGCCTTCGGCGGGCGACGGCCCCTACGCCCGTTACGCCGTGCGCCGCTGCGTGATCTGCGAGGGTGAGTACGAAGGCCCGGACATGGCGCACTGCCCGGCCTACCAGGGGCCCATCTGCTCGCTGTGCTGCACGCTGGACGCGCGCTGCGGCGACCTGTGCAAACCGCACGCCAGCCTCTCGGCCCAGTGGTCGGGCATGCTGCAGCGCCTGCTGCCCAGGGGCCTGTGGCCTTATCTGGACACGGGCCTCGCGCATTTCCTGCTGCTCATGCTCATCATCGTGCCGCTGCTGGCCGGTGTCTTCGGCCTGTTCTACCAGCAGGAATTGCAGGGCCTGGCGCTGGTCTACGCCGACAGCGAGTTGCCCGCTTTCGTGCAGGCCGCGCTGCGCGGCGGTTTGCTGAAAACCTACATGGCCCTGCTGCTCATTGCGTGCATGGTGGCCTGGTGGGTGGTGCTGGCGCACAAGAGCCGCCAGGTCGCGCAGGAAGAATCGAACCGCCAGACTGCCTTGCTGATGCGCGAGATCGAGCTGCACCAGCAGACTGACGCCGCCTTGCAGGACGCACGCCAGATCGCCGAGCACGCACGCATGCAGGCCGAACAGGCCCAGCAGCAGGCCGAGCACGCCAACCAGGCCAAAAGCCGTTACATCAGCGCCATCAGCCACGAGCTGCGCACGCCGCTCAACAGCATCCTGGGTTACGCGCAGCTCATGGGCGAAGACCCTCAGGTGCCCGCGCACCGCAAGCACGCGGTACAGGTGATCCGCCGCGGCGGCGAGCATCTGCTCACGCTGATCGAAGGCACGCTGGACCTGGCGCGCATCGAATCGGGCAAGCTCACGCTGGAGCTCAAGCCCATGGGGTTTGCCGACGTGGTGCACGAACTCGCCGCCATGTTCGAGCTGCAGGCTGCGGCCAAGGGTCTGCGCTTTCACTTCACGTCGCAGGGCGTGCTGCCCGAGCGCGTGCGCGCCGACGAGAAGCGTGTGCGTCAGATCCTCATCAACCTGCTGGGCAACGCCATCAAGTTCACCGCGCAGGGCGAGGTGGCGCTTGAAGTGCGCTACGCGCGCGAGATGGCGCACATCGACATCCGCGACACCGGCCCCGGCATGACCCCGCAGGAAACCGAGCGCCTGTTCGAACCCTTCACACGCGCCGCGTCTTCGCAGGGCACCCCCGGCGCCGGCCTGGGCCTGACCATCGCCCGCATGCTCACCGACCTCATGGGCGGCGAGCTCACCGTGCAGAGCACACAAGGCGTGGGCTCGGTCTTCCACGTCAAGCTCTTCCTGCCCGAGGTGCATGCCGCCTTGCCTTCCGCGAAACCCGTGGCTGCCAAACCGCCACGCCGTGGCTACGCTGGCGCACGCCGCCACGTGCTGGTGGTCGACAACGAGGAACCCGACCGCGAGATGCTCACCCAGTTGCTGGTGCCCCTGGGTTTTGTGCTGCGCACCGCCGCCAGCGGCCACGACGCACTGGACCTGCTGGCCGCGGGGTACCGCCCTGACGTGGTTTTCATGGACCTGGCCATGCCCGGCATCGACGGCTGGGAAACCATACGCCGCCTGCGCCGTCTAAACGGCGGGGCCAGGCTGCCGGTGGCCGTGGTCTCGGCCAATGCCTTCGACCAGGGCCTGGAAAACGATGTGGGCATCACCCCGGCGGACTTCATCACCAAACCGATCCGCCACAGCGAGCTGCTCGACTGGCTGGAGCGCCGCCTGCAACTGCAGTGGACCGTGCGGGCCGAGCCCGTGGTCACGCCCGCGCTGCCCAGCGGTCCCGTGCTGCCGCCGCCCCGCGAACGCCTGGCCGAGCTGCGTGAACTGGTGGTGCTGGGGTATTACCGCGGCATCGTGCGCCTGCTCGACGAGATCGAGGCGCAAGGCCCCGGCCATCACGCCTGGGTCGAGCAGGTGCGCGGTCTCACCCGCGCCTACCGTTTCGACGCCATCCTGCCGCTCATCGACGTTCCGCAGAGATCATGAACGACACCCTGGACCAGGCCCTCAACCGCGCGCACAGCGACGTGGTGCTCATCGTCGACGACGTGCCCGACAACCTTTCGCTGCTGCACGACGCGCTGGACGAATCGGGTTGCACCGTGCTGGTGGCACTGGACGGCGCCTCGGCCCTGCAGCGCGCCGCGCAGGCCCGCCCCGACATCGTTCTGCTCGACGCCATGATGCCCGGCATGGACGGCTTCGAAGTCGCCCGCCGCCTGAAGGCCAATGCCGCCACCGCCCACATCCCCATCATCTTCATGACGGGCCTGACCGAAACCGAGCACCTGGTGGCCGCGCTCGAAGCCGGCGGCACCGACTACGTGACCAAACCCATCCGGCCGAAGGAAGTGCTGGCCCGCATGCAGGTGCACCTGCAGGGCGCGCGCGAACGCCGCCAGGCTCGTAACGCGCTCGACGCCTTCGGTTACGCCAGCATCACCGTGCGCCTGGGCGACGGCCGCCTGATGTGGCAGACCCCGCTGGCGCGCGAGCTGCTGCAGCGTTATTACGGCGCCAGCGGTCCCAACGTGCCCGGGCCCGTGCTGTCCTGGCTGCACCGCAGCGTGGCCCATCTGGCCGAGGTGCAGGCCCGCGGCGAGACCCTGGCCGAGCCGCCGCGCCTCTCGGTGGAGCAGGGCGCCAAACGCCTCACCTTCCGCCTGCACCAGCGCAACGACGACGCCTCCGTGCCCGACGCCAGCGGCGACTGGCTGCTCATCATGCAGGAGGCCTCGGACGAAACCGTCATCGAAGCCATCTCCCTGAGCTTCCGCCTCACGGCCAAGGAAGCCGAGGTGCTCTACTGGGTCATCAAGGGCAAGATCAACCGCGACATCGGCGACATCCTGGGCAGCAGCCCCATGACGGTCAAGAAGCACCTGGAGCGGGTCTACGCCAAGCTGGGGGTGGAGACGCGCACGGCTGCGGCGGCGCTGGCCCTGGGGCGGATACGGCAGTTGCATCCTCAGTTTGAGGGTTGAGGACTGTGGTGGGGTGACCCTTTTGGGGGATTGGCTCGACGGCTGTCCCTTTCTAGAATTCAACCCTAATCTGCGGGAGCTCCCGTCGTTTAGGCTGAACGTATTTGAGGTCTACAGTACGATAACTTTCATGCAAAAGCGTCCGAGTGTCTACGTTGTGCTATCGCTGATATTCATTGGCTCAGCACTGATCGCTTCCGTCGTGCCCGCGAACGGAGTTCTCCAGGCTATCTCGGCCGTGCCCGCGCTCGGAGCGCTGTTCGCCGCACTATTTCAGGTGTTTCGCGATCAAGCAGCGTTCGAGCGGCAACTTCTACTTCAGCAGCAACAGCAAGCGTTCAGTCTTGGGTCGGCTTCACACATGGCGAGCAAAGCGTTTGATAAGCATGCTGAGTTTTGCGAGAAGTACATGGAGGAGGTCCACCTTACCGTCGGAACGCTTTTCCGTGAGGGGCCTACAGAAAAAGCGCTGGAGCATGCGGCGAAGCTCGTACGACTGAAGAGTCAGTACTCAGCATGGTTAACCAAGGCAATTTTGGATGGGCTGGTTCCGTTCGAAGCCGCCCTTCGCTCGATAGGTGCGAAGAAAGGACTTGTTACCGCACTCAGCGGCACGGACGATCCAACGCGCCCGATAGCCATAAAGGAGATGTATGAGGTCTTCAAAGAGGTCATGAACCTGGGCGAACCGAAGGAAGTTCCAAAAGACGGTCGAGCAGATCTGACGATAGAAGCTGTCGAGGAGCAGCTTCGTGCAATCCTCGGAATAGAGCAACTGACAGCTATTCGCCAGCGCTTGATCGAACAAGCGCTCGCGGCTCGCACTGCATGATCGATGACCTATCGTTGGAGATGACTGTCAAACAGACCGTGCGTAGCACGCGCTGAGTATTTGCTGGGTGACTGCAGTGCGAGTCAATAGATATTTCTGTCCAGTCCACTTTCTATATGAAGACGCAGTACTACACCGCCACCAGCCTCGACGGTTTCATCGCCACCGAAGACAACTCGCTCGACTGGTTGTTCCCCCTCGGCGACGTGAACGATACGAGCTACCCGGCCTTCGTCGCCGAAGTCGGTGCCCTGGCCATGGGCTCGTCCACCTATGAGTGGATGCTGCGTCACGCTGAGGTCGTGCAGAAGGAGACGGGCTCGCCCTGGCCCTACACCCAACCCGCCTGGATCTTTTCCAGCCGCCAGCTGCCGGCCATCCCCGGCGCCAAGCTGCATTTTGTGCAGGGCGATGTGCGCCCCGTGCACGCGGCCATGCTCAAGGCGGCGGGTGGCAAGAACCTCTGGGTGGTGGGCGGGGGTGATCTCGCGGGGCAGTTCCATGACGCGGGCCTGCTGGACGAAATCATCGTGCAGGTCGGCTCAGTTACGCTCGGTAAAGGCAAGCCCCTGTTCCCGCGCCGGCTCACCAGCCCGCCGCTGAAACTGGCGTCCGTGCGTCAGGTCGGCACCGGTTTTGCGGAGCTGCGCTACACGGTGCCCAAACTCACGGCCTGAGCCGGGCCGTGCCGGAGACAGTGCCTTTCAGCCGAGGCACAATGTTTCCGTATGCACCACCTCCCGCCCCTGATCGCCCCGCAAGAGTACACCGATGCGGCTGCCGCGCTGGCCCATGTGCGCCGTATCTATGACAGCAGCATCGCCCATCTGCGCGCGGGCATGCAGCGTTTTGTGGCCGGGGACGACAGCGCCGGCCCGGTGCGGGCCTTCTACCCTTTGGTGCGCATCCGGACCGAGACAGTGTTGCGCCAGGCCGCCGGCGCGCAGGAACGGCTGAGCTACGGTTTCGTGGCGGGGCCCGGCGTGTTCGAGACCACGCTCACACGGCCCGACCTGTTCCACAACTATTACCTGGAGCAGTTCCGCCTGCTGCTGCTCAACCACGGCGTGACGCTGGAGGTGACCACCAGCAAGCAGCCCATCCCCGTGCATTTCTCCTTTGCCGAGAACGAGCACATCGAAGGCAATCTGGCCACCGAGCGCCGCCAGATGATGCGCGACTGGTTCGACCTGCCCGACCTGGGCGCCATGGACGACGGCATTGCCAACGGCACCTACGAGCCGCAGCCCGGCCGGCCTTTCCCGCTGTCGCTGTTCACCGCGCAGCGCATGGACTATTCCCTGCACCGCCTGCGCCACTACACGGGCACGGTACCCGAGCACTTCCAGAACTTCGTGCTCTTCACCAACTACCAGTTCTACATCGACGAGTTCATCCGCCTGGGCCATGAGCTCATGCAGAACGCCGGCGGGGGTTATGCAGCCTTCGTCGAACCCGGCAATGTGGTGACCCGCCGGGTTGGTGAGGCCGCGCAGCCAGGGGATGCCTTGGGCAAGGCACCGCCGCGCCTGCCGCAGATGCCGGCCTACCACCTGGTGCGCCCGGACGGCAACGGCATCACCATGGTCAACATCGGCGTCGGCCCGGCCAACGCCAAGAACATCACCGACCACATTGCCGTGCTGCGCCCGCACGCCTGGATCATGCTGGGCCACTGCGCCGGCCTGCGCAACGGCCAGCAGCTGGGCGACTACGTGCTGGCCCATGCCTATGTGCGCGAAGACCATGTGCTGGACGAAGAGCTGCCGCTGTGGGTGCCCATTCCCGCGCTGGCCGAGGTGCAGGTCGCGCTGGAGCAGGCCGTGGCCGACGTGACGCAGATGCGCGGCGCCGCGCTCAAGCAGATCATGCGCACGGGCACCGTGGCCACCACCGACAACCGCAACTGGGAACTGCTGCCCGACAACCAGCCCCAGCGCCGTTTCAGCCAGAGCCGCGCCGTGGCGCTGGACATGGAGAGTGCGACGATCGCCGCCAACGGCTTCCGCTTCCGCGTGCCCTACGGCACCCTGCTGTGTGTGAGCGACAAGCCCCTGCACGGCGAGATCAAGCTGCCCGGCATGGCCAACCATTTCTACCGCGAGCGTGTCGACCAGCACCTGCGCATCGGCATCCGTGCGCTGGAGTTGCTGCGCGAAGGTGGCGTGAACCAGCTGCACAGCCGCAAGCTGCGGAGTTTTGCGGAAGTGGCGTTTCAGTAAGAGCCACGTTTGCCTCCGGAGTGCGTCTGTGACCCTTTTGGGGGATAGGCAGACGCCATGACGATCGCTAGGACGCCGCGACGCACATTATTTAGCTCTCATCTATGTACGCATGCCCGGCCTGTAACGCAGCGAGCATCAGCTTTTTCCGCAAGTGGCTGTCCTCCCCCGCGCTTCCCGCCAGCTGTCGCGCGTGTGGGCGCTACTCCTATGCGCATCGTTCCTCTGGCGGGGTGGGTGTGGTCGTTGCAGCATTCGGAATCACGGCCAGTGGTTTTGCGGCCTCGGCGGTGCAGGCGCTTTGGCCTCTTCTGTGCGGCATCGTTGCGGCGATGGTCTTCTACGTTTTGCATTGGCACCGTACCCGGCTGGAGACGCTGTCGCCTGAGCTGGTGTCACAGGCCCGGAAGACAGAGGCCATGAGCGCCTTTGCCCTGCTGATCGCCTTCTTTCTGAACTGACACGGCGTCTGTCCTCAGGCCCCTGAATAGTCTGATCGGGGTTTTCCTTGCCCGCAGTGAATCCGTTGCAGTCTGCATTTCGCGCAGTGCTTTTCACAGGCGCGCGTGGACGCTTTTCTCCGTCCCGCTTGTACTTGTTTTCGTACAAGACGAACGGCAAAACCATCCGCATTCATTGGCATACATGTTGCATGTCTACATGTATACAAGACCGAATGCAGCAAGATGGTGCAACCGACAACCCCCCTTCCCGGTGCCGAGCAGCAGGCCCAGGCCGCCAGCGCGGCGCAAGCCTGGATCTCCCGTTTTGAGACGGCGCTGCCGGGTGGGGCCGGGCCGCTGGGTGGGGCCGGGCCGCTGGGTGGCCTGCGCTTTGCCGTCAAGGACAACATCGACGCGGCCGGCCTGCCCACCACGGCGGCCTGCAAGGCCTTTGCTTTTCAGCCGGCCGCGCATGCGGCCGTGGTGCAGCGCTTGCTCGCCGCTGGTGCATCGCTGCTGGGCAAGACCAACCTGGACCAGTTTGCTTGCGGCCTGAACGGCACGCGCTCGCCCTGGGGGCCGGTGCCCAACGCCTTCGACCCCTTATATGTGTCAGGTGGCTCCAGTTCCGGCTCGGCTTATGTGGTGGCCACGGGGCAGGCCGATTTCTCGCTGGGCACGGACACGGCCGGTTCGGGCCGGGTGCCTGCAGGCCTGAACAATATCGTCGGGCTCAAGCCCTCCAAGGGGCTCATCAGCACACGCGGTGTGCTGCCCGCGGCGCAGAGTGTGGACTGTGTATCCATCTTCGCGCGCAGCGTGGGCCTGGCGGCGCAGGTACTGGAGGCGGCGCGGGGTTACGACGCCTTGGACCCCTACTCGCGCGAGCTCGAACTCGCCTCCGAGCCCTTCCCGGCGGCCTTCCGTTTCGGCGTGCCGCAGCAGCTGGAGTTCTACGGCGATACGCAGGCGCAGACGGCCTTCCAGCAGGCGCGGGCGCAGCTGCGCTCGCTGGGCGGCGTCGAGGTGCGCATCGACTTCTCGCCGTTTTCGCAGGCCGCCACGCTGCTGTATGAAAGCGCGCTGGTGGCCGAGCGTTATGCGGCCATCCGCACCTTCTTTGAGGCGCACGAGGGCGAGGTCATGGAGCCGGTGCGCAGCATCATCGGCAAGGGTCGGGCCTACAGCGCGGCCGATCTGTACGAGGCGCAGACGCAGTTGCGTGCCCTGGGCCAGCGGGCTGCCGAAGTCTGGAAGGGCATGGACCTGCTGTGCGTGCCCACCGCGCCCACGCACTACACCATCGCGCAGATGCAGGCCGACCCGGTGGTGCTCAACCGCAACCTGGGGGCCTATACCAACTTCGTCAACCTGCTGGATTACGCGGCACTCTCGGTGCCCAGCTGCATCCGCCCCGACGGCCTGCCCTTCGGCATCACGCTGATCGGGCCCTGTGGCAGCGACTGGCAACTGGCTGAACTGGGCCAGCGTTTCCACCAGGCCACCGGCCTCACGCAAGGCGCCATCGGCACGCCGCTGCCGGCACCCGCCGCCATCCCCGGCATTCGTCCCCGCACCACCGTCAAAGTGGCCGTGGTGGGCGCGCACCTCTCGGGCATGCCGCTAAACAGCCAGCTCACCGAGCGCGGCGCGCAGCTGCTGGCCGCCACCGAGACCGCGCCCGACTACCGCTTCTACGCCCTGGCCGGCACCGTGCCGCCCAAACCTGGCCTGTTGCGGGTGGCGCCGGGGCAGGGTGCACGTATCAAGCTCGAACTCTGGGAAATGCCCGTCGAGCACTACGGCTCCTTCGTCGCCCTGGTGCCCGCGCCCCTGGGCATCGGCACGCTGACGCTGGCCGACGGCAGCAGCGTGCAGGGTTTCCTGTGCGAAGCGCAGGCCCTGCAAGGCGCGCTGGACATCACGCATTTCGGCGGCTGGCGCGCTTACCTGGCGTCGCTGCAGGTCGCGCCGGCCCCCCAAACCCTTCCTTTTCCTTAACCACTGCAGGAGCGCTTCATGAAAAACCAGTCCCTCACTTCCCTGTCCGCCAGCCCCACGCGCCGCAAGCTCATGCAGGCAGGTGGTGCCGGCCTGGCGCTGGCCGCGCTGGGCGCACCGGCCCTGGTCCGCGCGCAAAGCGGCCCCAAGATCCGCATCGGTTACTGGCCCATCGCGGCCGGCCTGCCGTTTTATGCCGCCATCGAACTCGGCTACTTCAAGGAAGCCGGCCTGAACGTGGAGCCGCTGCGTTTTGCCGCCGCCCAGCAGGTGATGGAAGCCGTGCTGGCCGACCGCTCGGACGGCACCGCCAACGGCACGGGCTCGGCCAACGTGGCCATCGGTGAACTCGCCGCGCCGGGCACCTTCAAGATCTTCTGCGCCAACCCCAGCAATGTGAAAGACGTGCTCGACGAGATGATCGTGCCCGTGGCCAGCACCGCCAAGACCATGGCCGACCTGAAGGGCAAGCGCATCGGCTGCGGCCCCGGCATCCAGAACATCACCCTGGCCAAGACCATCCTGGAGCGCGGTGGCGCCACCGGCACCACCGTGGTGGAACTGCCGCTGGGCCAGCACGTGGCCGCTTTGGCTGCGGGCCAGCTCGACGGCTGCTACACCCTGGAGCCGGTGGGCACCATCGGCCGCCTGAATGGCACCACGCGCGTGCTCGAAGCCGGCGTGATCTCGCGCTACGTGCTGGGTGACCCGATGGCACCGTGGTTCGGTGGCTCGGCCTCGCTGTCTTCGATCTTCATCAAGAAGCACCCGGAAGAAGCCAAGAAGTTCATCGCCGCCTACGCCAAGGGTGTGGCCTATGTGCGTGCCAAGAACGTCGAGGCGCGCCAATACCTCAAGGGCTACACCGCCATCGAAGGCGCGCTGACTGCCGAAGTGCCGCTGGCCGCCTACACCATGTACAACGAGTTCAAGCCGTCCGACATTGCCCACTTCCAGAAGTTCTTCGACCTGTTCTCGGAAAAGGGCATCTTCTCCTCGCGCCTCATGGTCGACACCATGATCTACAAGGGCTGAACACGATGGCTGAATCCACCTCTGTCACAGCGGCCGCACAATCGGCCGTGCCCTGGGCGCCGCCTGCGGGGGCGGCTGCGGCCAACGTGCCGCGCAAGAGCAGCTGGGGCAAAGCCCTGCCTTTCATCGGGCCAGTGCTGCTCTTCATCGTCTGGGACCTGGCGGTGCGCCTGGGTTTCATCAAGGCCCTGCTGCTGCCACCCCCGGCCGAGACCGTGACCACACTGATCAACGGCCTGGCCGGCGGCCCCCTGCTCAAGGACTTTGGCGTCACCCTGTGGCGCACCACGCAGGCCTTCCTGATCGCGGCCGTGGTGGGTGTGCCCCTGGGCGTGGTGCTGGGCAGTGCCGAGAAGGCTTACCGCAGCGTGGAGTTCCTGATCGACTTCTTCCGCTCCACGCCGTCCTCGGCGCTGATCCCGCTGTTCCTCATGATCTTCGGTGTGTCCGACGTCAACAAGGTAGCCATCGCCGCCTTTGGCGCCCTGCTCATCGTGGTCTTCAACAGCGCCTACGGTGTCATCAACGCGCGCAAGCAGCGGGTGATGGCGGCCAAGGTCATGGGCGCCTCGCGCTGGCAGATCTTCAAGGACGTGCTGGTGTGGGAAAGCCTGCAGCCCAGCTTCGTGGGACTGCGCTCGGCCGTGTCCATGGCCCTGGTGATCGTGATCGTGGCCGAGATGTTCATCGGCTCGGACAGTGGTTTGGGCAACCGCATCATCAACTCGCAGCAGGTGATGAATGTGCGCGACATGTACGCGTCCATCCTGGCGGCGGGTGTGCTGGGTTATGCGCTGAATATCTTGTTCCTGCTCGCCGAGCGTCGCATTGTCCATTGGAGCGGAAGATGAGTACTGTATTGAATGCCCCCGTGGTGGCCGACGTCCCGGTGCCGCCTTTCAAGCCCGGCCCGGCCGGCACCCACATCACCATCCGCGGTCTCACCAAGTATTTCGCAGGCTGGCCGCTGTACGAGAACTTCGACCTGGACATCCCCAAGGGCAAGATCGTCTCGGTCTTCGGGCCGAATGGCTGCGGCAAGTCCACGCTGATCAACATGATCGCGGGCCTGGTGCCCATCGACAGCGGCGAGATCCTGTTCGACGGCAAGTCGCTGAAAGACACCAAGATCGGCTACGTCTTCCAGAACTACCGCGAGGCCATGTTCCCCTGGATGCGCACCATCGACAACATCGCCTACCCGCTCAAGCTCGAAGGCAAGAGCAAGGCCGAGGTGGACCGCCGCATGGCCGAGCTGGTGGCCAGCTTCGACGTGAAGTTCGATCTGAACCGTTATCCCTACGAGCTCTCGGGCGGCCAGCAGCAGACCGCCTCGATCATGCGGGCGCTGGCGCCGAAGCCCGAGGTGCTGTTCCTGGACGAACCCTTCTCGGCGCTGGACTTCGAGATGACGCTGTTCATCCGCGAGAAATTGCAGGAGGTCTTCATGCAGACCGGCACCACCATGCTGCTGGTCTCGCACGACCTCGAAGAAGCCGTCTACCTGGCCGACCAGGTGCTGCTGCTGACCAAGCGTCCGACCAAGGTGGCCGAGATCCTGCCCTACAACGACCCGCGCCCGCGCACGGTGGAGACGCTGAGCGAGCCCAGCTTCGTGCGCACCAAGAAACTTAGCCTGGAGATCTTCCAGCGCGAAGTGCGGCGCTAGATCCCACTCAGGGAGAGAAACATGACGGAAAGTCAGGCTCTGAATTACGTACAGGCCAGCGCCACGGCCCTGGGTCTGACGCTGGACGCTGCGCGCGCACAGCGCGTGGCGACCCATCTGCAGCGCACGGCCGGCATGGCGGCGCAGCTGGAGCAGTTTGCGCTGGACGTGCATGACGAACCCGCCGAGATCTACCACCCGCAGCGGCAGGCCGCGCAGCAGCAGTCAGCGCCATGACCCTGCACACCCTGCGCTCGCATGAACTGGCCCGTGGTGTTGCGGCTGGCGACTTCAGCGCGGCCGAGCTGCTGGAGCAGAGCATTGCCTGCATCGTGGCCACCGACGGCCGGGTCAACGCCTTCACCAGCAAGGGCTATGCGCGGGCCCGCGCCGAGGCTGCGGCCATCGACGCGCGGCGTGCGCGCGGTGAGGTGCTGCCGCCCTTGGCCGGTGTGCCCTATGCGGTGAAGAACCTGTTCGACGTCGCGGGCGAAATCACGCTGGCGGGCTCGAAAATCAATCGCGACCACGCGCCCGCGAAAGATGACGCCGTGCTGGTGCAGCGCATGCAGGCCGCTGGTGCGGTGCTGGTGGGCGCGCTGAACATGGACGAGTACGCCTACGGCTTCACCACCGAGAACACGCACTACGGCCCCTGTCACAACCCGCACGACCTGAGCCGCATTGCAGGCGGCTCTTCCGGCGGTTCGGGTGCGGCGGTGGCGGCCGGCCAGGTGCCGATCGCGCTGGGTTCGGACACCAATGGCTCCATCCGTGTGCCGGCCTCGCTGTGCGGGGTCTGGGGCCTCAAGCCCACCTTCGGTCGGCTGTCACGCCGCGGCACCTATCCCTTTGTGCACAGCATCGACCATCTGGGCCCTTTTGCCGACTCGGCCGAGGGCCTGGCCCTGGCCTACGACGCGCTGCAATACCCGGACGCGCTGGACCCGGGCTGCCATGCCGTGCAGGTCGAACCCGTGATGCAGTTGCTGGGGCGGGGCGTGGACGGGCTGCGCATCGGCGTGCTGGGCGGTTATTTTCATGAGAACGCTACGACACCGGCACGCGAGGTGCTGCGCCGCGCCGCCCGTGTGCTGGGCGCGCAGGAGACGGTCGAGTGGCCCGATGCCGCGCTGGCGCGCACCGCGGCCTTCATCATCACCGCCAGTGAAGGCGGCCAGCTGCATCTGGACGATCTGCGCACGCGCGCTGACGATTTCGAGCCGCTCTCGGTGGACCGTTTCATCGCCGGCGCCCTGCAGCCTGCGGCCTGGTACCTGCAGGCCCAGCGTTTCCGCCGCGTCTACCGCGACAAGGTCAACGCCCTGTTCAAGGACTGGGACCTGCTGCTCGCACCTGCCACCCCTGTGGCTGCGCCGGCCATCGGCACCGAGTGGCTGGACATCAACGGCACGCAGCAACCTTTCCGGCCTGCCATGGGCCTGTTGACCCAGCCCATCTCCTTTACTGGATGCCCCGTGGTGGCTGCGCCGCTGTGGCCCGAAGGCACGGGCGGCCTGCCCATCGGTGTGCAGATCATCGCCGCGCCCTGGCGCGAAGACCTGGCCTTGCGCGCGGCGCTGCTGTTGCAGCAGGCCGGCGTCGCACATCTGCGACCAGCGGCGTTGTAAAGTAACGCCGTGCACACCACTCCCTCCCGTCGCGCCCGTGCTGCCGGTGCGCCCGTTTTCCACTCGCGTGCCGAGATGGTCTACGGCCAGCTCAAGCGCGACGTGGCCGACTTCAAGCTGGTGCCGGGCGACCGCTTCACCGAAAACGAACTCAGCGAGCGTTTGGGCGTGTCGCGCACGCCGGTGCGCCAGGCGCTGTTCCGGCTGCAGCAGGAGGGTTATGTCGAGGTACTGTTTCGCAACGGCTGGCGCGTGCTGCCCTTCGACTTCGAGCAGTTCGAGCAGCTCTACGACCTGCGCATGGTGCTGGAGACCACGGCCGTGCAGCGCCTGTGCGCCGACGATGTGCACGTGGACCGCGCCCTGCTCGACCAGATCGCCGCGATCTGGCTGGTGCCCGCGGCCGAGCGCAGCACCGACATCCGCCAGGTGGCGCAGTGGGACGAAGACTTCCACTGCAGCCTGGTGGCCGCGGCCGGCAATGCCGAGATGGCACGCGTGCACCGCGACGTGACCGAACGCATCCGCATCATCCGCCGGCTCGATTTCACCAAACAGGCCCGCATCGACGCGACCTACGAGGAACACGCCAAGATCCTGCGCGCCATCCAGCGCAAGCGCAGCGACGCGGCGGCGATGCTGCTGCGCGCCCACATCCAGACCAGCCAGGCCGAGGTGCGCAAGATCACCTTGCACCAGGTGCACACCGCACGGCAGCTGGGCTGAACGAGCCTGCGACATGCGCGCCCCGCGCGCAGCGGGCATGATGTGGCCCATGTTGCCCGCCACCATCCCTTGCCCTGCCAAGCGCTGCCAACCCGCAGCCCCCCGTCCATGATGCTGAACCTGCGCGAGGGCTACCGCGCCCTGGTTCTCGGCGCCTCGGGCGCCATCGGGCAGGCCTGCGTGCAGGCGTTGCAGCAGGACGCGCGCTGCGCCCACGTCCAGGCCGTCACGCGCGCCGATCCCTGCGCCTGGGACTTGCGTGATCCCGCCAGCATCGAGGCCTTGGCGCAGCAACTGCCCGGGCCCTGGCATCTGGTGTTCGATGCCACCGGCGCGCTGATGCTCGACGGCCGTGGCCCCGAAAAACGCCTGCAGGACCTGGACGCCCCTGGCCTGCTGGCCAGCTTGCAGGTCAACGCCATCGGCCCGGCCCTGCTGCTGCGCCATCTGGCGCCACAGCTGGCGCGTGGCGAGCGTGTGGTGTGGGCCAAGCTGTCGGCCCGCGTGGGCAGCATCGAAGACAACCACAAGGGCGGCTGGTACAGCTACCGCGCCGCCAAGGCCGCGCTCAACCAGCTGCTGCAGACGGCGGCCATCGAGATCAGCCGCCAGCGCCCGCTGGCCGTGTTCGCGGCGCTGCAGCCCGGCACGGTGAAGTCGGCGCTGAGCCGGCCCTTTGTCGGGCAGGATGCCGTCGAGCCGCAGGAAGCAGTGAGTGGTCTGCTGGCCGCGCTCGACCGGCTCGACGCCACGGGCCGCGCGCACTTCGTGGACTACGCGGGCCGGCCCATCCCCTGGTGAGGGGCTGGCTGGGTCGGGCTGGGCCGCGGCATGTGCTACGCCGTCTGCCGTATGGCACGGCGTCGCCCGGAGCGTGATACTCAGTACCTGATGCGCACCATAACCTACAGTGCCGTGCTGTTTCTCGCCGCACTGGGTGCCGGCGCTGCAGCGCAGGAGCAGCAGGCCCTTTCCACCGTGGAGGTGCGTGGCCGGGTGGAGAACCTCGAGGGCATCGCCACCGCGGCCAGCGAGGGCGTGGTTTCAGGCGCGCGCCTGGCCACCGTGCCGCTGCTGCGCCCGGCTGAGGTGCTGGAGCTGGTGCCCGGCCTGATCGCCACCCAGCACGCCGGCGACGGCAAGGCCAACCAGTATTTCCTGCGCGGCTTCAACCTGGACCACGGCACCGACTTCGCCACCTATGTGGACGGCGTGCCCGTCAACCTGCCTACGCACGCCCATGGCCAGGGCTACACCGACCTCAACTTCCTCATCCCCGAACTGGTCGATCAGGTCCGTTACCGCAAGGGACCGTATTCCGCGGAGGAGGGCGACTTTTCTTCCGCTGGCGTGGCACGCATCGCCTATGCACGCCGGCTCGACCAGCCCCTGGCGCAGCTCACCCTGGGCGCCAATGGCTACGCCCGCACCCTGCTGGCCGGCTCGCCACTGGCGGCTGGCGGCGGCCAGTGGCTGTATGGCCTGGAGCTCTTCCGCAACGACGGGCCTTGGCAGGTGCCCGAGGGCTACCGCAAGCTCAACGGCCTGCTGCGCTACAGCGACGGCACGCGCGAGCATGGCTACAGCCTGAGCGCTATGGCCTACCAGGGCCACTGGACGTCCACCGACCAGGTACCCCAGCGCGCCATAGCCAGCGGGGCTATCGACCGCTACGGTTCGCTGGACCCGTCTACCGGGGGGCGCACACAACGCTACAGCCTCTCGGGCGAATGGGCGCAGCGCGAGGGTGATCGCCAGCGTCAAGCGACGGCCTGGCTGCTGCAGAGTGAGCTCGACCTCTGGTCCAACTTCACTTATTGCCTGAACGACCTGGCGAATACTGGCAGCTGCAACAGCGGCGACCAGTTCCGCCAGAGCGAACAGCGCCGCGCGGCAGGTTTTGCGGCCAGCGAATCACGCGTGGCGCTGTGGGCCGGGCGCGAGGTGGTGCACAGCGCGGGCCTGCAGGGCCGCTTTGATCGCCTCGCCCCCATCGGCCTTTATGCCAGCCAGGGCCGCAACACGCTGCGCACCGTGCGCGAAGACCGCGTCAGCATCGACACCCTGGGCCTATGGGCGCAGAGTGAAGTGCGCTGGACGCCTCGGCTGCGCAGCATCACCGGCCTGCGCGCTGATCTGGTGGGCATCCGCGTCGATTCCAGCCTGGCTGCCAACTCCGGAACCGCAGGCGACCAGCTGCTGAGCCCGAAGCTCGGACTCGTCTACGCCGCTGCCGCGCGCACTGAGCTGTATATCAACTACGGTCATGGCTTCCACTCCAACGACGCGCGCGGCGCCACCATCACCGTGGACCCCGCCAACCCCGGCACGGCCGCCGAGCGCGTCAAGCCCCTGGTGCGCACCCGCGGCGGGGAATTGGGCTTGCGCAGCGAGCTGCAGCCGGGCTGGCACAGCACCCTGGCCCTGTGGCAGCTGGCACTCGATTCGGAGTTGTTGTTTGTGGGAGATGCCGGCACCACCGAAGCGTCCCGCCCCTCGCTTCGCCGGGGCCTGGAGTGGAGCAACCGCTACCTGGTCAGCCGCTGGCTGGCGCTGGACGCCGACCTGGCCTGGTCGCGGGCCCGCTTTACCGACATCTCTTCCGACGGCCCCTACGTGCCGGGCGCCGCAGGCAGCACGGCCAACCTGGGCGTCACGCTGGACGCACTTGGCCCCTGGTCTGGTGCGCTGCGCCTGCGCTATGTGGGCGCGCGCCCGCTGCTGGAAGACAACAGCGTGCGCTCTGCCAGCTCGGTGCTGCTCAACCTGCGCGCTGGCTACCGCATCACCCAGCGCACCCGGCTCACGCTGGACGTCTTCAACCTGCTGGACCGACGCAACAGCGACATCCAGTACTGGTACGAATCAAGGCTGGCCGGCGAGGGCGCCGCCGTCTACGACCGGCACCTGCACCCAGCCGAGCCACGCAGCCTGCGCTTGACGCTGGCGCACCGGTTCTAGTGATTTTTCGTAAGTCATGACGTCCTCCCGCTCGGGTTGGGCTTGGCCTCTCGAAGCCGCCTGGACTCGCGGCAACGCGGCGGCCGTCCACCACCACGTCCTCCCGTTCAGGCTGAGCCTGTCGAAGCCCTTCGATCCTTCGGTCAGCTCAGGACAGGCCAAGCTCAGTGCGAACGGTCGGGAAGGAGGGTGTGCGATGTTCTGGAGGGTTCAACCGTTCCGGTCGGTGGCCCTGTCCAGGCCCACTGCCACGCCCCGCAAGAACTCCGACAGCCCGCGCTGGGTTTCCAGTTGCAGGGCCAGGGTGCTGGCATGCAGGACATCGCGGCGCAGCCCCAGCGTGGTCTGCAACTGCAGGGCCTGCGCGTGCCAGGGCTTCGCTTTTTGCTTCGGCAGCAAAGGGCGCAGCGCCTCGATGCCATAACGCAGCCGCTTGGCAAGAATGCGCACGCGGTGCTGCTGCTCGGCGTCGGGCGCCTGCTTCAGCGCGCGCTTGAGCTGGCGGTGCAGATGGGCCGTGCGCTGGCGGGCCCAGCGGGGCAGCGCCTCCTGGGGCTGCTCGTCGCTGCTGCCCGCTGCCGGCACGGCCGACAAACCCTCGATCCATTGCGTGGTGGCGAGCAGGCAGGCGCCGACGGTGGGAACCTGTAGCGCAAAGCGCACCGCCTTGCGTTGCAGCGTGGCCGCCTGCAGCAGCGAGGCCGACAGGGCCTGCCATTCCGCGGCGCGCCGCGGCTCGCCGGCCGTGTAGGCATCGGCCAGCGGCGGCAGCGTCTCGATGCGGGCCACGTCCAGGTCCCGCAGTTCGCCCAGAAAGGTCAGCAGGGGCTGCAGCGGCAGCCAGGACGGCACGGTGTCCGCAGGCAGCGAGGAGCGGAACAGATGCCGCGCAGTCCTGAAACGGCGCCAGGCCACCCGCGCCTGGTGCACCACTTCCGCATCGTCCGAGCTGCGCAATGCAGAGAGATTGGACGTGAACTGGCTGAAGCTCTCGCGCAGCACCTGCTGCGCTGCCTGCGTCACGGACAGCCTGGGCCCGAGGACCGGTGGCTGCGCCCGGACCGGCCTGTCGATCACACCCTGCGCCAGGGCAAAACCCCGCTCGGCCTTGCTCTGTGTGGCTGGCAGCACCGCGATGTGGCGGGCGATCAGCTCTGCAATATCGAACAGCGTCTGTGGCGGGCCGGCCAGCAGCTCCAGCTCCAGTTCGCAAATGGCACTGCGCTGCTCGCCCGCCTCGATATGCCCGATGTCCAGCGACACCTCCACCATGCTGCCGTCGCGCCGGCGCACGGTCCAGCTGGTGCGGTGGAAGGTGGTGGCAAAGCAGGGCGCCAGGGCGCGGAAGACCGTGCCGTCCGGGTCCAGGCGCGACCAGGGTGTGTCCTTGAGCACGCTGCGCTTCAAGGCCGCGCCCGGCACCGGCACTTCCCATTCACCGCGCTGGCTCAGGGCCGAGTCGTCTGCGCCGCCGATCTTGAGGGTCTGCAACCAACGCGGGCGGGCCTCGCTGCCCACGCGGCGCAGCCGCAGGGCCACACGCTGCTGGCGCAAGACCTGCTCGGGGGTGTCGTAGTAGACGGTGTGCAGGCGCAACTGCTGGGCCTTGCGCCGCGCCAGTACGGGGATGCGTGCCAGCCGCTTGGCCAGAGCGGCCGGGTCCGAAGTGGGCAAGGCCAGCTTCAGCTCGATTTCCTGCACGGGGCTGGCGGCAGTGTCGCGTTTCATGGGCTGCGGTCTAACCACGGGGAACGGGCGTGCACAACGCAGCGCTCAGTCTGCCGCCGCGATGGGCTTGAGCGGAGTGCCAAATTTTTCGCGCAGGGGTGCATGGCCCAGCGGCGGGAACTTGACCAGGGTTTGCGGCACCTTGCGCTCGGGGATGTGGTCCAGCAGATGGCGGATCAGCGTGAGCCGGCCGCGCCGCTGATCGTTGAAGTCCACCAGCACCCACGGGGCTTTCTTGCTGTGCGTGGCCTTGAGCATGGCGTCGCGTGCCTTGCCGTATTCGGCGTACCTGGCGCGCGCCTGCACGTCGATGGGGCTGAGCTTCCAGCGCTTGAGCGGGTCGGCCACGCGCTCGGCAAAACGCTCCTCCTGCTGCGCCTGGTCCACCGTGAGCCAGTACTTGAAGAGCAGGATGCCGTCTTCCACCAGCATGCGCTCGAACACCGGCGCCTGCTTGAGAAAAGCCTCGGTCTCGGCTTCGGTGCAGAAACCCATCACGCGCTCGACGCCGGCGCGGTTGTACCAGCTGCGGTCAAACAGCACGATCTCGCCGGCCGCCGGCAGGTGCGGCACGTAACGCTGGAAATACCACTGGGTCTTCTCACGCTCGCCGGGTTTGGCCAAGGCCACCGTGTGGCACTGGCGCGGGCTCAGGGTGTCGGAGATGGCCGAAATCACGCCGCCCTTGCCGGCCGTGTCCCGCCCCTCGATCACCACCACCAGGCGCTTGCCCGTGTGCTGCAGCCAGCGCGCCACGTCGTTGAGCTCCAGCTGCAGCCTTGCGAGCTGCTCGTAGTAGGCGTCCTTGCCCAGTTTGTCGGACTTGTCGCCCTTGCCGTTTTTGGGTTTCTTCATCGCTGCATCGTAGCGGAGGCGGGGCGCTTGTTCAATGGTGAACGGGCCCGCTCGTCCGCGGCAGCATCACGGGCTATCCGTGCGCTAACGCACGATGGCGATCCAGGCGCGCAGGATGAGTGAGGTCAACTTCAGCGGCACGTTCTTCAGCCAGCCCGGCATCCAGGCTGGCGCGTTGATGGAAACGCGTGTAGCCCAACGGATCACGGGGCGCAACCAGCCGGGCGTGGGGATGACACGTTGTGGGGGCTTCATGGTTTTTACGTCGGCTGCGAGGCGTCGCCAAGGGCCGCGCGCTTGCGGTCTACATGGTAGACCGTCAGCACCTGGCTGGCCACCATGTCCAGCGCGGGCCGGGTGTTGCCCTGCTTGTCGGTCCAGACCTTAGGGCTAAGCGCGCCAGACAGGGCCAGCGCATCGCCCTCGTCCAGCGCCAGCAGGGCTGCGCAGGCCTCGGTGGAGAAGGCAATCACATTGACGATCAGGCTCTCGCCTTCGCCCGGCGTGGCCTTCACCTTGGCGAGAACGAAGGTGGTGTCGTTCTTGCCCTGCCGCTGTTCTGCGACGCCGACGAGTGTGCCGGTGATGAGGCCTTCGATCATGGGGTTTTCGAGAGTTGTTGGGGGATTGTCACTGAAGGGGAGTTTGTGCGGGCGGCGAGGGGCGGTTTCCGGCGAATACCTGCGACTCAAGATTTCCCAAAAATCAGACCTCCATCCCCCATTCGGGATGGGATTACCGCATGTCAATTTCGTTCCGCACAACTCCGGCATCCCATCAGGCATCATGGTGCGTCAACGCTTTGGCGATCACGGTGACGCGAATGGCATCACCCAATTCATTGTCATAGGTGGTGCCGAAGATCACATGAGCCTCGGGAGAAATGTTCCGCCGGATAGTAGCCATCGCAGACTTGGTGTCGGACAGCTGGAAGCTGTCTTGGGCTGCGCTGACGAGCGCCAGAACGCTGTTGGCATTTTTCAGGTTAACGCCCTCGAATAAAGGGCCTGCCATGGCCTGCTCGGCTGCGATACGGGCACGATCTGCACCATGGGCCAGAGCGGTGCCGATCACCGCTTTGCCGGGTTGACTCAACACAGTACGCACATCCTCGATATCCACACCCACGTGGCAAGGCACATTCACGGCCAGGGCCGTGTCGCACACGAATTTAGTCAGCATTGAGTTCGCATGAGCCAGAACTTGGTGCGGCGTGGCATCGCCTTCCAGTGCATCCAGTAGCGTCGGGTAGTGCATCACGATCACCGTGTCTGCAATCGCTTCGAGTTCAGCCAAGCTTGAATCTGCCTCGGTCATGCTTCGAGCATCGCCCCGCTTGAGAGGCGGAGTGACCACTCCGACGACCGTCAGCAGACCCATTTCCAGAGCCAGGCGGGCAATCACAGGGGCAGCACCGGTGCCTGTGTTACCGCCCAGAACCACGGGGATGAACAGCATGTGCGCACCTTTGATGGCGGCGCGAATATCCTGCGCGGTGTGCTCCGCCGCCCAGCGCGCCTCCTGCGGGGTTCGAACGGGTTCCCGCGCGTCGGTGCCGAGTTGGATGAACTGGTGGGCGATGCCATCAGTGAGCGCGTTGGCATCGGTATCGATGCGAATCAACTCCAACCCTGCCAAGCCGTCGGTCGTCAAGCACTCACCTGCCACTGAATCGACGATCAGGTTGCCGCTTCCACCTACGCCGATCACCTTGATTTTGGGCGCGAAGTCCGATCCCTCATCCGTTAGCAACTCGGATTGAGCGCTCGTCTCGATGGCCCCCTTCCTTGGCGGGGCGATTGAGTGCGCATGAACGCCGCCAGCCAGGTATGTTGCTGATGCTGTGGCTGCGGACACGGCTTGCATAAATTTGCGCCGGTTGAACATCACGTTCTCCAGAATTTATAGATGGAGTAACTATGCAATCGGGCGCGACAAGATGCGTCGCACTCAAGCTTTTCAGCGTCATCGAAAGCGATAACGGACGGCACGCCGCCTCGCCAGCAATGTCCTTATTCGTGCATCAACGCCACGTAAACATCTGCCGTCAGTTCGGCGTCCACCATGGCCCCGGATATGTGAGAAGGCGGCGTTTCCAAGCCCAAGCGGTCGCACACTGCCTCAAGCGAATTGGATTTGCCGGGGAATTCCTTATTGGCCAACACCAGCGTATCCACAATGCCGCGCGAACATACCGCGATGCCGGGTTTTTCCATGCGCTCCAGTTCCTTGTCCAGAAAACCAAGATGCACGCCTGCGTCATGAACGACAAGTTCCGCGCCGGTCAAGTAGCTCAGGAGTTCCCGCACCTGCTCGGCGAACTTGGGCTTGTCCTTCAGGAATTCATCGGGGATGCCATGTGTCGCCAGTGCATCCTCGTGGCTATTGCACTCAGGATTCAGGTAGGAGTGGAAACTGTTGTCAGTAAGCTGCCCATCGATCATTTCCGCGCAAGCAATTTCAATGATGCGATCACCGTCCTCGATGGAGAAGCCGGTCGTTGCGACGGAGAGAAAAATTTTGCGTTCACCCATGATGGCACCCTGTAGAGACTAGAAATCTTTCAGTTTCTGTGCTTTCTGGCGTTGGTTGTAGTCGCCCATGGCCGTCTTGGCAGCGAGCGCCGAACGGCGCACATGCTCCAGAAATTTCGGATGCAGCATTTTGATGCTTACATGAACACCGCCAAATCCGGTCTTCTCAATGGAAATATCAGCCGAGCCCATGGGAGAACTGAAAACATACGTGGTTTCCTTGGATGATGCCAGGGCCAGTAGATCATTGATGGGTGCCGCGCATGCCTTGCGGATGTGCAGATCCTGGGTCGTCAGATCCGCTATTTTCTTTCCATTCACGCGTTTGCATTCCTCGCCGCCTGCGCCGATGTTGACCTGATTTTCGTCCATGCGGATCAACGGCTTTCTCCCATACAGTTCAGCGAAGTGGGTCAGCGCGGCTTTGGCGAACTCTTCGCCCTGACCGATGAGGATGATGCCCGCCACGACAGGCTGAGTCCCCATATGGGGTGGATCAAATGCAGGATCAGAACCCGCTTCCGGTCCCGCTTCCGGTCTGGTCAGAAATACGCTGGTTGTGCGCAAGCGCTGCCCAAAGGCAGCCGCCAACTTGTCCCCCTGGACCAGCATGCACGTGACAAAGATTTCTGCAGTCTGACTCCAGCATTCGAACAAGTCTTCGCTGCTGGCGGTAATTTCGGGGTCGTAGGACGGAAGTTCAGAAAAACTCCACTTCCTGACGCTGTACCCCGTGTGCGACTGCGCAGATTTCACGGCAAACGTAGAACCGATCTTCAGCGACTTGAAGCCAAGATTCGATTCAAATCTAGCGCTCTCATGCAATTCCCTGCCGACCGGTGCGACGACTTTGTCGATGATCTGAATCTGGTGCTCTTGCAGTCCCGACCGCCGGTATCCGGCATCCATTTCCGCCGGGCTGCGCCCGTGGCTGGACAGACTGGCGGCGACCAGTGCAATAAAGGAGGGGAAACGGCTGATGTTCATGACGTACTTCAGAAAATGACGCCCACATGGGAAACCTCATTTTTCTGAGCGATGCGTCAAGTTGCGTCGCTGGCGGCGACAACCTGCCAATGTCTGCTCAGCCACGACACGTCTTGTCGCAATGGAGTGGATAGTAAGCAGCCATGCAAGAAATCAGACAGCCATCATGAGAGCCATATTGTTTCTTGATTTTGACGGTGTGCTGCACCCGGCATCGGCCTACGAGACGAAGGCCTTCTGCCATGCACCAGCTTTGGCCGACTACCTGCGCCCACACCCCTGTGACGTAGTGATCTCGTCAAGCTGGCGCTTCAATTACAGTCTGGATGAACTCAAGAACCATTTGCCAGCATCGTTGGCTGCACGTGTCATCGGTACGACCGGACCTGCGCACATAGGGAGACATGCACGCTTCCATGAGATCAGGGAGTTTTTTCAGAGAAACGGCGATTTGGCAACTCGCTCCTGGCGAGCGTTAGATGATGCGCTCTGGGAGTTCCCGCCTCGCCATCCAAGTTTGATCGTTTGTGATCCGAATGCTGGCTTGGCTGACCCAGAGCTACGGCAATTGGGAAAATGGCTCACACATTGCCGCTAACCTAATGCGACCAGAGAAATTCGCAGGTCTGATTTTCATTAGCGTTACAAAAAGCGGGGGGCTTCAAACTGCATCCGTTTTCATCCCGTCGAAGAAGTAGCTTGGATCGGCCTTGCCATCATCTCGGGTATTTGCGTGCATCTCGAACATTGGCATGCCTTGAAGCACCGCGTGTGACGGGAATTTCTCCTTTAAGGAGTTTGATGACGCCTTGTGCACGCCGCCCCAGATGAAAAGCGTTTTTCTGGAAAATTCGAATTTTTCAGATTTTTCTGAAAATTCCCCTAAATACCGCTCGTGTATAAATGAAGGGCTCGTTTCCGTGTCAGCTTGTGTCATCTCATAGACACGCTCAAAGCTATCTAAGTCTTTTTCCACACCAGAGATTGCATTTTTTTCGCTTTCTGCCATGTCGACTCGAGGGAAGTATTTCAACTCAACCACAGCAATCACGCTCTTGTTTCGACAAACGATCATGTCAGGAATGATCTTCCTCGGATAGATTGTCGGTTCGATGAAAACACGAGTTCCTGAAGGCATATCTCCGTCGATCTCCATAGTGTGAACCGCCTCAGTCAATTCAACCAAAAAGTACGCCTGTAAAGCAGCCTCTGAGTTAATGGCGGGACTCGGTCCATCTACGTTGTAATACTTCGAGATTGTGGATTCCCACGCCCTCTTGAATGCGATAGTCAATACACTGCGTGGGTTCTTCATATAAATCTCAAGGCCTCGCTAATCAATTCATGAGATTGGAGAGGTCAAATGGCTCCAGCACCCGAACGCCTTGCCCATGACCGCGTAACCATTGTCGCAACAGCATGGAATCCACCACTCTGGCACTAACCCTATAGCCGTCGTCCACCGCCTCGACCACTTGGTCCACAGACAGGGGGGTTTCTATCAGGTTGATGGCCAGACCCTTGCTGGCCCAGAACACCAGATGAATGGGCTGACCGGTGCCCCAGGCAAAGCGCCCGGCATCGTCGAATTTCTGAAGGCTGAAGTCTCGCGGCCGTTCAAACGCCAGCGTTGTGGCTTCGGCGCTGCGCATGCGATGTAGCGCCAGGCAGCGTTCGTTTTCATGGCCATCAAAGCGGCAGACCAAGTACAAGCGTTGCCCCTGCTGAACCAGCCCTAGTGGCATGACCCTGGCCTTGGTCTGCTTGCCCGCGCCACTTTGGTAGTCCACCTCCAGCCACAGGTTGCCGTAGAGCGCATTGCTCACCTGCTCGAACATTCCTGGGTCGATCTTTGGCGGCAGCAGCGGCTGGCTGGTACTGACCACACGCACCTTGTCCAGCCACTCGCGCTCGAGACGAGTGGGCGCCATGTCGGCCAGTTGGCGGTGGGCCTGCTCGAAAAACCCATCCATGGATTTCATCAACCTAGCCGGCAACAGGCTCTTGAGTTGCTGCTCGGCCAGGCGCAGCAACAAGGCTTCCTGCGGAGTCAAGCCCATCACGGAAAGACCCTTGGCACCCTTGGCCCATCGGTAGCCATAGGGTTTGCTGCGGTCATCCCGCTCGATGCCCAGTTCCGGGTCGGCGCTGAGCGACTCCATTTGCCGCTGGATGGTGCGCACGTCACGCTCCAGGCCTTCGGCGGCCAACTGCTCCTGCAAGAGGTTGGCGGTGATGCTGCCGACCCGCGGGATACGCCTGAGGATGGCGATGATCAGGCGCAACGTTTCCAGTGATTTTTCGCGTTCCTTCATGGTTCAAAGCTCCAGGTCCGTACGGCCCGCAAATACCTGCCACAGCCGCACCATGGCATAGGTATCAAGCTTGCAATAGCGCAGCAACTGGGCCTCGATGGTGGCAACCACCTCCGGTTCGACGAATATGTCGGAGGCCTTGATATAGGCCGCCATGGCTTGGCCGCCGCTTTGCACGCCATCCAATGCGTCATACGAAAGGGATGGCGCAAGACAGGGCAATACTTTCTTGATGCTCCAGCTGCCCTGCATGTCGGGGTGGTAGTAGTGCTGCTGGGCTACGGGCAGCAGGTCCACGATGCGCTCCGCAATGGTCAGAAGGCGCGTCTTGAGGCGCGGAAAGCGCTGGGCCAGCTCACGGATGCGATCTCTTTCGAAGTTGGCGCCATAGGCCAGGATGGCGCCCTGGCTGCCGCAAGCTTCGACCAGGGCCTGCGCCAGAGGCTTGGAGGGGTCTTCACCGCTCAGGTCCAGAAACTCCGTATGGCTGAGTTTGCCGGTTCTGCCCAGATAGTGACAGGAGAACTGGAACGGGATCTTTTGGTACGGGCGGGTCCCGGTCCAGCGCGGGACTGCCAGCTGGACGGTTTCAAAATCGAGGAAATATAAAGGCGGTTTGTGCGCCTTGAGTTGCCTGAGCATTTCGGCAGCCCCCTCGGCATCGGAATAGCTCTTGCCCTTGAGTGTGCATCGCTTGACGCGCAATTGGATTGGATTGAGCAGTTCATCAGGCACGTCGCGCAACTCCTGGCTGGGCAAGGCGGCTAAATGCTCCCTCAAAGCGGTGGTCTGCGCGCGCGGTAACCACTGCACAGGATGTTTGGGTTGAGCCTGCTGGCTGCGGCAGTGCGCCAGAAAGGCACAATCGAACGGCGCCTTGCACTGGGCTCCAACGGCCATGTCGGGCGCTTTGCGCTTGCGCGCCACCTTCTTCGCCTCGTCGATCCATTGCACCACTTCGGCTTCACGGGCAAAGGCCTCCTGCGTCATATCTACCTCCGTCAGAAGCCCCCGGTAGTCGCCTTCTTCCTTGTAGATCCAGTCCGAATCCACATGCGCCACAGCCACCGAGGCCAGCGGCAGCCCCGACGCCTTGGCTATAAAGGCTTGAAAGGCGATGTCGTCACGGTGGTAGTCCTTGACGCTGGTGGAGGATTTGACCTCGACCATGTGCCAGGTCTTGCGTCGCCCAGTCTTTGTGGCGAGTAGAACGTCGGCCATGCACATGGCGCCGTAAGCTTCAAAGCTGGCTTCGAACAGGGGACTCGTTAAATCCAGAAGAAACTGAGTCTTGCTATAGATGTTCTCCCAGCCATCGAACGCGGGAACGATGGCCTCGCCGGTTTCTTCAGGGTCATACAGGAAGCGGGCGAGTTCACCCACTTCCTGCCCTTGGTCGAAGCGGGCCTGCGCCTGTTCGGACTCGACCTTCAGTTCTGTCGCATGGATTTCAAGCCAGAGCCGCTTTGGGCATTGGCGATAGGCAAGCAGTTTGGATTTGGATAGTTGTCGCATGTGGCGGCCTTATTCCTAAGCTGATGCCATCATCATTGCATAAAGTGCGACGTTTTGTGTCGCATGAAAGGCTTTCACAGAAACCCGTGAGAGTGAAAGGCAGATTTATGAACAACCAAGAAGAGTGGCCCTGAATCGAAGCTGAGCTACCACTGCCAAGATTTGCCGGGAGTTACCCGATCAATGTCAGATTTTTCAACCGGGTTACATCCGCCGTCGTGAAGAGTCAGCAGCTGACCAATCCCCCCAGCCCGCGAGTTCCCCCACATACGCCGTCCGGCGTATTCCCCCTTCCCTCTCCCATCCCTAGAGTGACTCCATCGCCGTCCCGAGGCCGTTTCCCCGGCCGGGCGCAGCGAGACGGTTTTGTTCAACCACCTGGAGTCACCCACATGCAACGTCGATTTACCCTCAAGGCGCTGGCAGCTGCCACCGCCGCCTCCACCCTGGGCCTGGCCTCCATGGCCGCCCATGCTGCCGACACCATCAAGGTGGGCGTGCTGCACAGCCTGTCGGGCACCATGGCCATTTCCGAGACGGTGCTGAAAGACACCGTGCTCATGGCCATCGAAGAGATCAACGCCAAGGGCGGCGTGCTGGGCAAGAAGCTCGAACCCGTGGTGGTGGACCCGGCCTCCAACTGGCCGCTGTTCGCCGAGAAGACCAAACAGCTGCTGGGCCAGGACAAGGTGTCGGTGATCTTCGGTTGCTGGACGTCGGTGTCGCGCAAGTCGGTGCTGCCGGTTGTGGAAGAGATGAACGGCCTGCTGTTCTACCCCGTGCAGTACGAGGGTGAAGAGCTGTCCAAGAACGTGTTCTACACGGGTGCCGCGCCTAACCAGCAGGCCATCCCCGCCGTGGACTACCTGATGAGCAAGGACGGCGGCGGCGCCAAGCGCTGGGTGCTGCTGGGGACCGACTATGTCTACCCCCGCACCACCAACAAGATCCTGCGCGCCTACCTCAAGAGCAAGGGCGTGAAGGACAGCGACATCGATGAGAAGTACACCCCCTTCGGCCATTCGGACTACCAGACCATCGTGGCCGACATCAAGAAGTTCTCGGCCGGTGGCAAGACGGCGGTGGTCTCCACCATCAACGGCGACTCCAACGTGCCCTTCTACAAGGAACTGGGCAACGCCGGCCTGAAGGCCAAGGACGTGCCGGTCGTTGCCTTCTCGGTGGGTGAGGAAGAGTTGCGCGGTGTGGACACCAAGCCGCTGGTGGGCCACCTGGCCGCCTGGAACTACTTCATGTCCATCAAGAACAAGGACAACGACGCCTTCATCAAGAAGTGGGCCGCCTACGCCAAGGCCAAGAACATCGCAGGCCACAAGGACAAGCCGCTGACGAATGATCCGATGGAAGCCACCTACATCGGCATCCACATGTGGAAGCAGGCCGTCGAGAAGGCCAAGACCACGGACGTGGACAAGGTCATCGCCGCCATGGCCGGCCAGACCTTCAAGGCACCCTCGGGCATCGTGAGCAAGATGGACGAGAAGAACCACCACCTGCACAAGAGCGTGTTCATCGGCGAGATCAAGGCCGACGGCCAGTTCAACGTGGTGTGGAAGACCCCGGGCCCGGTCAAGGCCAAGCCCTGGTCGCCGTACATCGAAGGCAACGACAAGAAGCCCGACGAGCCGGTGAAGAAGTAAGAAGCTACTGCGCAGCCCGATCTGGGGCTCGCAGTGCTCACCGTACGTCAGTACGGTTGCGCGCCGCGAACCCCACCTCGGGCCGCTCGCTACGCTTCTTAAAGGTCTTGCAGCGTGGGCGCGGCCCCCCGTGCCCACCCTACAGGTTCTTTTTATGTTTCGAATTCTCTTGCTGTCACTCGCCGCGCTGCTGTGCGCGGCCCAAGCCCAGGCCCTGACGCCCGCCGAGGCGCAGGCCATCGTCATCGGCGAGACCGATGGTCGCATCACGGCCCTGCAGCAGGCCGTGCTGAACCCCGACGAGCGCAAGGCCGCGCTGCTGCAGGCCCTGGCCGATGACGTCGTCAAGGTGGCGGGCGGCAAGGTCTACATCGTGCGCGACGACAAGGCCACCGACCCCAGCACTGGCGAGGCTGTGGCCTTGCCCGACGACGCCGAGGACGTCATCAACAACAACCGCATGCGCGGCGAGATCGACACCGCGCTGGCGGTGCTCAAGCTGTTCAGCCCGGACGCCAAGCTGCGCGGGGACGCCGCGCGCGCCATGCTCAAGGAACCCGATGCCGGGCGCCTGCCGCTGCTGGACAAGGCCCTGGCTGGCGAACAGGACGAGCGCGTGAAGGCAGTGCTGGCGCTGGCCCGCGCGGCCGTGCTGCTGGCCAGCGAGGACAAGAGCCAGCGCCTGAGCGCCGCCGGCGCGCTGGCGCAAAGCCGTACGCCCGACACCAAGCTGCTTTTGAATGAGCGCCTCTCGGTGGAGGGCGATGCCGAGGTGAAGGCGCAACTGCAGTCTGCCATCCGCCAGATCGACGACAGCCTGCGGTGGGGCGAGCGCCTGGGCGCCATGTTCACCGGGCTCAGCCTGGGCAGCATCCTGCTGCTGGCCGCGCTGGGCCTGGCCATCACCTACGGGCTGATGGGCGTGATCAATATGGCGCACGGCGAGCTCATCATGATCGGCGCCTACGCCACCTGGCTGGTGCAGGGCCTGTTCCAGAAATACCTGCCCGGCGCGTTTGACTGGTACCTGGTGGCCGCCGTGCCGGTGGCCTTCATGGCCTCGGCGCTGGTGGGTGCGGCATTGGAGCGCGGTGTGATCCGTTTCCTCTATGGCCGCCCGCTGGAAACGCTGCTGGCCACCTGGGGCATCAGCCTGGTGCTGATGCAGGGGGTGCGCTCGCTGTTCGGCGCGCAGAACGTGGCCGTGGAAAACCCGGCCTGGATGAGCGGGGGCTGGCAGCTGCTGTCCAATCTCACGCTGCCCTACAACCGTTTGGTCATCATCGCCTTCGCGCTGGCGGTGCTGGCCGGCATGGCCCTGCTGATCAGCCGCACGCGCCTGGGCCTGTTCGTGCGCGGGGTCACGCAGAACCGGCCAATAGCGTCGTGCATGGGCGTGAACACCGCGCGCATCGACACCTATGCCTTTTCCCTGGGCTCGGGCATTGCCGGCCTGGCCGGTTGCGCGCTGAGCCAGGTGGGCAATGTGGGCCCGGACCTGGGGCAGAACTACATCGTCGACTCTTTCATGGTCGTGGTGCTGGGTGGCGTGGGCCAATTGGCCGGCACCGTGTACGCCGCGCTGGGCCTGGGTGTGCTCAACAAATTCCTCGAAGGCTGGACGGGGGCCGTGCTGGCCAAGATCACCGTGCTGGTGTTCATCATCATCTTCATCCAGAAACGTCCGCAGGGGATCTTCGCGATGAAGGGCCGGAGCGCGGAAGCATGACCATGAGCCAAGTTCAACTTCCCACGCGGCAACCCCTGCTCACCCGTGGCGGCTGGGGCAGCTTCCTGGTGGCGCTGCTGCTGATCTGCGCGCTGGCGCCGCTGCTCAACCTGGTCGTGCCGGCGGACAGCGTCTTTCACCTGAGTGACTACGCCGTGGCGCTGCTGGGCCGCATCATGTGTTACGCCATCTGCGCGCTGGCCATGGACCTGATCTGGGGTTACACCGGCATTCTCTCGCTGGGCCACGGCCTGTTCTTTGCGCTGGGCGGTTATGTGATGGGCATGTACCTGATGCGCCAGATCGGCCGCGACGGTAACTACAAAAGCGATCTGCCGGACTTCATGGTCTTCCTGGACTGGAAGGAGCTGCCCTGGCACTGGGCGCTGAGCGACAGCTTCGTGGCCACGCTCATCCTCATCGTGCTGGTGCCCGGGGTGGTGGCCTTTGTGTTCGGTTACTTCGCTTTCCGCTCGCGCATCAAGGGCGTGTACTTCTCCATCATCACCCAGGCCATGACCTTTGCGGCCATGCTGCTTTTCTTCCGCAACGAGACAGGCTTCGGCGGCAACAACGGCTTCACCGATTTCAAGCGCATCCTCGGCATGCCGATCGCCACCCAGAACATGCGCATGGCCCTGTTTGTGCTGACCGGGCTCACGCTGCTGGCCTTTTTCCTGCTGGCGCGCTGGCTGGTGCGCGCCAAGTTCGGGCGGGTGCTGCAGGCCATCCGCGACGCCGAGAGCCGCGTGATGTTTTCAGGCTACAACCCGCTGGGCTACAAGCTGGCGATCTGGACGCTTTCGGCCGTGATGTGCGGCATTGCCGGCGCGCTGTATGTGCCGCAGGTGGGCATCATCAACCCCGGTGAGATGAGCCCGGCCAATTCCATCGAGATCGCCATCTGGGCGGCGGTGGGTGGGCGCGGCACGCTGATCGGCCCCATCGCCGGCGCCTTTGTGGTCAGCGGCGCCAAGAGCTGGCTGACCGTGGCCGCGCCGGAGTTCTGGTTGTATTTCCTGGGCGGCCTGTTCATCGTGGTGACGCTGTTCATGCCGGACGGCGTGGTGGGCCTCGTGAAGAAACTCAGGAACCTGAAGCGCCGCAAGGCGGAGGACGCGACATGACGCCCGATCTGCTCGAACAGGGCGCTCAGCGCTACCGCGAGCGCCTGGCCGCCATCGACGCAGCGCGACTGCAAACCGCTGCCGGCGGCCAGACCGCCAGCTACGGCCGCGTGAAGGTGGCGGGCGAGGTGGACGTGACCCACGGCCGTATCCTCTACCTGGAGGATGTGAGCGTGAGCTTCGACGGCTTCAAGGCCATCAACAAGCTCAGCCTGGACATTGCCCCTGGCGAGCTGCGCTGCATCATCGGCCCCAACGGCGCGGGCAAGACCACGATGATGGACATCATCACCGGCAAGACCCGGCCCGACGAGGGCACGGTGTTTTTCGGCTCCACCATCGACCTGCTGCGCCACAGCGAGGCCGAGATCGCGCAGCTGGGCATCGGCCGCAAGTTCCAGAAGCCCACGGTGTTCGAGCAGCTCAGCGTCTTCGAGAACCTGGAACTTGCCCTGAAGACCGACAAGGGCGTGAAGTCCTCCATGTTCTTCCGCCTGGACTCCGGCCAGTCCGACCGCCTGGCCGAGGTGCTGCACACCATCCACCTGGCCGACAGCGTCAAGCGTCAGGCCGGCTTTCTGAGCCATGGGCAGAAGCAGTGGCTGGAGATCGGCATGTTGCTGATGCAGGACCCAAAGTTGCTGTTGCTCGACGAGCCGGTGGCCGGCATGACCGATGAGGAGACGGCGCGCACGGCGGAACTCTTTCTGACACTCAAGGGCAAGCACTCGCTGATGGTGGTGGAGCACGACATGAGTTTCATCAAGGCGATTTCGGAGATCGTCACGGTGCTGTGTGATGGGTCTGTACTTGCTCAGGGGACGTTGGAGGAGGTTCAGGCGGATGAGCGGGTGATTGAGGTTTACCTCGGGAGATGACTTTGCTGTCTTTCCCTTTGTCCCATGTGCCTGGTACGCCTGCCTTGCCGGGTCTCGCCCCGGCGGGCGAGGTACTTTTCTTTGCTTCGCCAAAGAAAAGTACCCAAAAGAAAGGCGAGCCGGGTTCGTCGTCCCTCCGCTGCGCTGCGGGCACGCTGCGTTGCTCGGCCAGGGCGGGAAGTGCAGAAACTCGCCCTGCGGGCTCAGACATCTGCAGTTCTTTTTCCGCCCTGGCCTACGCTACTCGTCTCCTCTCACGGCAATGGGGTACCGGAGACCAGATACCAAGACAACAAGGACGCGCCATGGCGCGTCCTTGTGGAATTCGGCTGTCCGATTTCCGGGTGCCCTTGTGTCTGTGCCGAGGAGCGCAGGTTGGGCCGGAAAAAGGGCTGCGCATGTCTGAGCCCGCAGGGCGAGTTTGCGCAGACCCCGGACCAGCCGAGCACCGCAGGCTGCCCCGGCGTAGCCGGGGTCACAGACACCAGGGTCGCCTTCTCTTTGCTTACTTTCTCTTGGCGAAGCAAGAGAAAGTGAGTGCGCTGTCGGGCGCACATCCCGACGTGGCCCCGCACGGCAGGGCGATACCCGAGACTACTTCGCTGCCGGGCGCACATCCCGGCAAAGCCCCGCACGCCAGGGCGCAACAAGGAGCAAAGTAAATGCTCAACGTCAAGAACATCAACCAGTATTACGGCGGCTCCCACATCCTCCGCGACGTGAGCCTCAAAGCCGAATTGGGCAAGGTCACCGTGGTCCTCGGCCGCAACGGCGTAGGCAAGACCACGTTGCTCAAGTCGCTGATGGGCCTGGTGCCCATCAAGAGCGGGTCCATCGAGTTCGAAGGCAAGCCCATCCACAAGGACACGCCTTACCAGCGCGCAAGAGCCGGCATCGGCTTCGTGCCGCAAGGCCGCGAGATCTTTGCGCGCCTCACCGTCGAAGAAAACCTGCGCATGGGCCTGGCCAGCAAACCGGGGGGCACACCGATTCCCGCCGAGCTGTATGAACTGTTCCCCGTGCTCAAGCAGATGCTGAACCGCCGCGGCGGTGACCTCTCGGGCGGGCAGCAGCAGCAGTTGGCGATTGCGCGGGCGCTGGCCGCGGGGCCTAAGCTGCTGGTGCTGGACGAGCCGACCGAAGGCATCCAGCCCAGCATCATCAAGGACATCGGCCGTGTGATCCGCATGCTGGCCGACCGTGGCGACATGGCCATCCTGCTGGTGGAGCAGTACTACGACTTCGCGCAGGAGCTGGCTGACGAGTACGTGGTGATGGAGCGCGGCGCGGTGATCGCCGCCGGCCAGGGCAAGAGCATGGAAGCCGACGGCGTGCGCAAGCTGGTGGCGATCTGAAGCACCCCTTGTTCGTTCAGTTTTTTTGAACTGAGCCTACAAGACAGTTCATGGATCCGGCGGGGGTCGGGGCCTAGACTTGCCCCCATGAACGCACGACAGACTTCCAGCCGCTATAGCCACACCGCCATTGCGCTGCACTGGGTTTTGGGCCTGGGCCTGGTCGCCATGTTTGCGCTCGGGCTGTACATGACCAGCCTGCCGTTCTCGCCCCAAAGGCTCAAGCTCTACAACTGGCATAAGTGGGCCGGTGTGGTGGTGCTCACTTTGTCCTTCCTGCGGCTGGCCTGGCGCCTGACGCACCGCCCGCCGGCACTCCCCGCGGCGATCGCCACGGCCATGCCGCGCTGGCAGCATTGGGCACACCACGGCACGCACTTCGCGCTGTACGCCCTGTTCTTTGCCGTGCCCCTGCTGGGCTGGGCCTACAGCTCGGCGGCGGGTTTCCCCATCGTCGTGTTCGGGGTGCTGCCCCTGCCCGATTTCGTGCCGGTGGACAAGGCCCTGGCTGAATTCATCAAGCCTGCGCACCGGTACGCGGCCTACGCGCTGGCCGGCCTGGTCGTGCTGCACGTCGTCGCCGCTTTGAAACACCAGTTCATCGACCGCGACGGTCTGCTCACCCGCATGCTGCCCACGCGCCGCTGAACACCTCACCCCCACAAGGAGTCGACATGCAAGTTATCCGCCTTTACACCCTGCTGCTTGCCGCGCTGGTCACGGCCGCGCCTGTGCTGGCCCAGCAGAAGCTGGTTCCCGCGCAGAGTGAAATTGTCTTTGTCAGCAAGCAGATGGGCGTGCCGGTCGAGGGGCGCTTCAGGAAGTTCGATGCGCAGGTCGCCTTCGACCCGGCCAAGCTGCAGACCAGCAAGATCGCCTTCACGGTGGACACCGGCAGCGCCACCCTGGGCGTGCCCGAAGCCGACAGCGAGCTGCCCAAGCCCGTGTGGTTCAACGTGCCCGGTTTCCCGCAGGCGACCTTCCAGTCCAGCGCCATCAAGGCCCTGGGCGGCGGCCGCTTCGATGTGGCCGGCAAGCTCACCATCAAGGGCCGCAGCCAGGAGCTGGTGGTGCCGGTGGCGCTGACACAGTCGGGCGCCAGCACCACGGCCAGCGGCAGCTTTGTCATCAAGCGCCTGGTGTTTGCCATCGGCGAGAACCAGTGGTCCGACACGTCCATGGTCGCCGATGACGTGCAGGTCAGGTTCAAGCTCATGCTCTCGGGCGTGGGCAAGCTCTGAGTTTCTTCCGTTTTCTTTCAACCTACTTAGGAGTCTTTCCCATGCGCACCACCGCTCTCGCACTCGTCGCCGCTGCCACCCTGGCCGCTGGCGCCGCACAGGCCCAGTCGGCCACCTATGCCATCGACCCGACCCACACCTTCGTGACCTTCGAGATCAGCCACTTCGGCACCTCGACCAACCGCGGCCGCTTCGACAAGAAGGAAGGCACCGTGCAGTTCGACAAGGCCGGCAAGACCGCCAAGGTGGACCTGACCATCGACGTGGCCTCCATCAGCACCGGCACCTCCGCTTTCGACAAGCACCTGCAGAGCGCCGACTTCTTCGACACGGCCAAGTTCCCCACGGCCAAGTTCACGGCCGACAAGTTCGTCTTCAACGGCGACAAGGTGAGCGAAGTGACGGGCATGCTGACGCTGCTGGGCAAGACCAACCCCGTGGTGCTCAAGTCCAGCCAGTTCAACTGCTACCAGAATCCCATGCTCAAGCGTGAAGTCTGCGGTGGCGATTTCGAGACCACGATCGACCGCACGGCCTACGGCATGAACTACGGCATCCAGTGGGGCTTCCCCAAAGACGTGCGCCTGGTGGTGCAGGTTGAAGCCGTCAAGCAGTAAGCTGCACCAATGACGCGCACATGAAAACCATGTGAATCCTTTCGCAACACTTTGAGTTGCACGAAGGCCCTGCATGTCACACATGCAGGGCCTTCGCCGCTTATGATCGCCTCGGTGCGATCAAAATTGCTGCGCTGCAACATCAGGCGCAGGAGATGCCGGTCGCGCCGATGGGTCAACCCGACCCAGCGATGTCGCAAGACATCCTGCCCCCACAAGGAGCTGATTTGGCCGACAGTGCAACATCCCTCGCCGGCGCGCAAGCCGGTAGCCCGCCAGCGCGCGGCCTGCTCGCTTCATGGAAGCGGGTTCTCTCCGGCCAGCGCACGACCCCGCCGGTACGCCTCAACCTGGCCTTGCAGGGCGGTGGCGCCCACGGCGCTTTCACCTGGGGTGTGCTGGACGCTTTGCTGGAAGACCCGCGTTTCGAGTTCGAGGGCCTGAGCGGCAGCAGTGCCGGGGCCATGAACGCCGTGGTCTTCGCGCATGGCTGGCTGCAAGGCGGCCGCGAAGGCGCCAGGGCTGCCCTGGCGACGTTCTGGACCGAGCTGGGCCAGCAGATGCCCTGGGGCCTGATGGCGCGGCGCAAGGGCGAGTCCATCGGTTTCTCGCCCGCGGGCCAGCTTTTCTCCAGCTGGGCCGGGCAGTTCTCGCCCATGCAGCTCAACCCCTTCGATCTCAACCCGCTGCGTGACCTGCTGGCGGCGCAGATCGACTTTGCGCGGCTGCGCACGCACAGCCCCTTCAAGCTCTTTGTCGGCACCACGCAGGTGAGCACCGGCAAATTGCGCGTGTTCCGCGAGGACGAGCTCGACGTGGACGTGCTGCTGGCCTCGGCCTGCCTGCCCAAGATCCACCGCACCGTGGTGATCGACGGCGAGGCCTACTGGGACGGCGGCTACACCGCCAACCCGGCGGTGTTCCCGCTGTTCTACGAATGCGAGGCGCGCGACGTGCTGCTGGTGCTGCTCAACCCGCTGCGCCGCGAGGGCACGCCGGGCTCCGTGGCCGAGATCGAGACGCGCATTGCCGAGCTGGGCTTCAGCGCCAACTTCATGCGCGAGATGCGCATGTTCGCCAGCGCCACGCGCTTCGCCGCCGCTGAACGCTTCGGCCAGGGCCGGCTGGAGCAGCGCCTGCTGGACATGCGTTTCCACATGGTCGACACCAGCCAGGTCGAAAGCCTGGGCCGCAGCGACAGCAAGCTGCTGCCGCACGGGCCCTTCCTGCAGCGTCTGCAGCAGCAGGGCCGTGAACACGCGGCGGCCTGGCTGCAGGCGCATGCCCCGGCGCTCGGGCGGCATTCGTCCATCGACCTGCAGGCCCTGTTCGGCTGAGCCCGCCGGGCCCCGCTGCCTTGTCTACTCTCCGTGCATGTGCACGGTGTTCTTGCCGGCGTGCTTGGCCTGGTACATGGCCTCGTCGGCCTGGCGCATGAGCAGGTCCAGGTCGATCTCGACCTGGTTGAACATGGCGATGCCGATGCTGCCACTGGCTTGGTAGGCCAGGCCTTCGAGGTCATAGGGCTGGGCCATGGCGAGCAGGGCCTTGGCCGCGATCTGACGGGCTTCGGTGCGGGCCACGGCAGGGTTAGCGTCCAGGTGTTCCAGCACGAGCACGAACTCGTCGCCGCCGATGCGCGCCACCGTGTCGGACTCGCGCACCACCCGGCTCAGACGCCTGGCGATTTCCTGCAGCAGCAGGTCGCCCATGTGATGGCCGTGTTTGTCGTTGATGTGCTTGAAGTTGTCCACGTCCACGAAGAGCAGGGCGCCATGCTGGCCGTTGCGGCGTGTCAGCGTCAGGGCGCGCTGCAGGCGTTCGAGCAGCAGGCGGCGGTTGGGCAGGGCGGTGAGCGGGTCGTAGAAGGCGATGCTGCGGATTTCCTCCTCCTGCAGCTTGCGTACGGAGATGTCGCTCATGGTGGCTACATAGTGCGTCACGGCACCGTGGGCGTCGCGCACGGCGGTGATCGTCATCCACAGGGGAACGAGCTCGCTGCTCTTGCGCTGGTCCCAGATCTCGCCTTCCCATTTTCCCGTCTTGCGGATGCTCTCCCAAAGGGCCTCGTAGAAGGCCGCGTCGTGCCGCCCCGAGCGCAGGGTGCTGGTCTTGCGGCCGATCACCTCTTCGCGGCTGTAGCCCATCAGGTCCACGAAGGCCTGGTTCACCCGCAGGATCACGGTGTTCGCGTCGCTTACCAGCATGGCCTGGCGGGACTCGAAGGCCACTGCCGCCACACGCCGGTCCTGCTCGGCCTTCACGCGCTCGGTGATGTCGCGGGCCACGAAGACGACAGCGCGTTTGCCGTCCACCCGCATGTCGAGCATCTGCGCCCGCCCCTCGAAAACACGGCGTCCGCCCAGCGTGTCGAGCTCGTACTCGATCACCTGCGGCGTGTCCGCCTTCAGCGTCTGCATCAGGAAGTCCTGGAAACGCCGGGCCTCGTCTGCGGGCAGGGTTTCGTCCAGGCGTTTGCCCATGGTTTGAGCGGCCGGCTTGTAAAGCAGCTGTTCCTCGGGCGATACCACCTCCAGGTAGCGACCGTCTTCGTCCATGACGAACAGCAGGTCGGGCGAAGCCCGGGTGATGGCGCGGCGCAGGGCTTCGCTGCGTGCCAGGGCCTGCTTGGCCCGCCGCTGTTCCTGCAGGTCGTTCAGCAGCAGGGCCAGCAGGGCCGTGCTGGGGGCCAGCACGAAGAGGTAGGGAAAGGCCAGCGTCTCTAGCAGCTTTTGCAGGTGCTGCGCGGGCAGCAGCAGGAACCAGCCGAGGTTGACCAGGTGCAGCAGGGCGCCGAACATCAGGAAGTCGAGCAGCTTGGGCTGGGCCCAACCGCGGCGCAGGCCATGGCGCATGCTCAGACCCAGCAGCACCGAGGTGGTGATCACGGCCACGCCAACGAGGGCGCCAGCGCCGCCCAGCCACAGGCGGTAGGCGGCGGCGATCAGACCGGCGATGACGGCGACCACCGGGCCACCGAAGATGCCGGCTACGCCCAGGATGACCGAGCGCGCGTCGAAGATGACACCGGGCGCCAGATTAGCCGGGTGCAGCATGCCGAAGATGCAGATGGCGCCGAAGATCAGGCCGGCGCTGACCTCGGCGGCGCGCGCGCGCTGGCCCCAGGCGCGGATGTTGAACTCGTACAGCGCCGACAGGGCGAGCAGGAGCGCGGTGCTGTAGATGAGGTCCAGCGTCATGGGCGTATCGGTTTCAAGGGCACATCGGCAGAGACAGATCCGTCGGGTGAGCAGACAGTCGCCCCCCCCATCATAACGACCGGGTTTGCGTGCCCCGTTGCCGTGCGCGACCTGGGGATGCAGACAAACCAGTAGCGCACCACGACGGTGCGGCGGACCCGCAGGCGGGCCGTGCCCTTGCCGGCCGGTGTATTGGTTGGGGCGGACGCGCAGCAGCGCGTACGTCCGCAGTGCGCAGGTGCAGGGACCGCGTGGCATGGAAGTTGCGAACAGGTGCATCAGTTCGTTCAGTCCATGGCACCGCGCTTGCGGCCGGGCCTCTGGAGACTGCACGGGCGCCGACTCACCAACTTCAAAGGATCAGTGATGACCTCACGCAGAAAACTCATGGCCACCCTGGCGGCCGCTTCGTTCGTTTGCGCAGCAGCGTCCGGTTCGGCCCTGGCCGCAGACCAGGTGATCCGTGTAGGCACCCTCAAGCTGATGCACGCCATCACGCCGCACTTCTACGACAAGTTCACGCCGCCGGGCTACAAGATCGAGGTGGTCGCTTTTGAAACACCGACTGACGGCAAGAACGCGCTGGTGACCAAGTCGGTCGATTTCGGCGCCTTTGGCCTGGCGGCCGCCACGCTCGGCGCGGCCGCCGGCGAGCCGGTGGTCATCATCGGCGCGCAATGCAACCGCGGTATGGCGGTGGTGTCGCGCGCCGACGGCAAGATCGACTCCATCAAGGCGCTCAAGGGCCAGAAGGTCGGTATCCTGCCCGGCTCCACACAGGAGGTGGTGATCCTGGACCGCCTGAAGACCGAGGGCATGACCATCGCCGACATCAAGCCGGTGCGTGTGTCCTTCAGCGAGATGGCGTCGGCCCTGGAGCGCGGTGATATCGACGCCTACGTCGGCGCCGAGCCGGGCCCGTCGATCAGCGTCGGTCGCGGTATCGGCAAGATCGTCGAGTACCCGTATTCGACGCCCACGGGCTCGGTCAACATGGTGATGGCCACCCACGCCGACATGGTCAAGAGCAAGCCCGAACTGATCAAGGTCTTCCTGGGCATCCACCGTCAGGCGACCGAGTACGCGATGGGCAACCGCAAGGCCTTCATCGAGATGGCGGGGCAGAAGCTGGGGGTGCCGGCCGCCACCGCCGAGCTGGCCGCGCCCAATGTGGAGCTGACCTGGAAGATCGACGAGGACTGGGCCAAGCGCGCCCGCTACTACGGCGCGCAGATGCTGGACAAGAAGCAGATCCGCCAGCTGCCTGATTACGGCAGCTTCATCAACACCAGCTTCGTGCAGCAACTCAAGTAGGCCCACTGATGTCCAAGGGTATGGCTGTGGAACAAGTCGCCGATCTGCCGCGCAAGAGCGTCGCGCCGGCGCTGTGGCCGGGCATGCGACGCTGGCTCACGCCGCTGCTGGTGCCGCTGCTGCTGCTCGTCGCGTGGGACGTGGGCGTACGCCTGACCGGCACGCGCCTGATCCCCCTGCCCAAGGACATCGGCCTGATGCTGATCGACTTCGCCTTTGGCGGGGTCTACGACGACGCCTTCAGCGGCAAGCTGTTCCAGCACCTGTGGCAGTCGATGACGCGGGTCTACGGCGGATTTTTCGCAGCCGCCCTGCTGGCCATCCCGATCGGTCTGATGATCGGGCGCCTCAAGCTGGTTCGTGACCTGCTCGATCCCACCCTGCAGCTGCTGCGTCCGGTGCCGGTGACGGCCTGGTTGCCGCTGTCGATGATTTTCTTCGGCATCGGCCCCAACGCCGCGATCTTCCTGGTCTTTCTCGGCGCCTTCTATCCCATCGTGTTCAACACCATCTTCGGCGTGAAGGCCGTGGACAACCGCCTGTTCGAGGCGGCCCTGATGCTGGGCTGCTCCGGCTCCTCGCTGTTTCGCCAGGTGGTGCTGCCGGCCGCGATGCCGTCCATCCTCAACGGCCTGCGCCTGGGCCACGGTTTTGCCTGGATCCTGATCGTGGTGGGGGAAATGACGGGGGTGCCCGAGGGGCTGGGCGCCGTCATCATGGACGGGCGCATGCTCTCGCGCACCGATCTGGTCATCGCCGGCATGGTCGTGATCGGCGTGGCCGGTTACGCCACCGACCGCATCCTGGTCGCCATCAATAACCGTCTGCTCAAGTGGAGCCCGCAGCACCATGTCTGAACCCCATTCCACGCGCCGCCCCCTCGCGGCGATCGACCTGCAGGGCCTCAGCAAGGTGTTCTCGGTGGGCGGCCAGACCGTGCAGGCGCTGCGCGACGTGAACCTGCGCATCAACAAGGGTGAATTCGTCTGCCTCATCGGTGCCTCGGGTTGCGGCAAGTCGACCCTGCTGCGCATCATGGCCGGCTTCGAGACCGCCACCTCCGGCCGCGTCAGCATGTACGACATGCCGATCAGCGGCCCGGGCCCCGAGCGCGGCATGGTGTTCCAGGACTACGGCCTGTTTCCCTGGCTGACCGTGAAGGAAAACATCGGCTTCGGCCAGCGCCAGCGGCACCTGCCCAAGGCCAGACTGGATGAGCTGTCGATGCACTACACCGAGATGGTGGGGCTCACGAAGTTCGCCAACTACTACCCCGGCCAGCTCTCCGGCGGCATGAAACAGCGCGTGGCGATTGCGCGGGTGCTGGCCAATGACTGCGAAGTGTTGCTGATGGACGAGCCCTTCGGCGCGCTGGATGCGCTCACGCGCGAAAAGCTGCAGCAGGACCTGCTGGAGATCTGGGCGCGCACCAAGGTCACCGTGGTGTTCGTGACGCATGCGGTGGAAGAGGCGGTGCTGCTGTCGGACCGCGTGGTGGTGATGACGGCCGGGCCCGGCCGCATCGAAGAGGACATCACCCTGGACCTGGCACGCCCGCGCGACATCACCGCCATAGCCTTCAACGAGGTGCGGCGCAATGTGACCACCTACCTGAGCAGCCACGTCGCCAGCAAGGCGGTAGCATGAGCGCGGTCTACCGCGGCATGGACCAGGTCACGCTGGACGCGGCCTATAACAACTCGCTGGCTGTGAGCAACAGCAGCGCCCTGATGCAGGACTTCGATGAGCGCAGCACCCGCTGGCGTGCGGCGCACGGCGAGCGCCTGGACCTGCGCTACGGCCCGGCCCCGCGCAACCGCATTGATTATTTCGCGGCGCAGCAGCCGGGGCCGCTGCTGGTTTTCATCCACGGCGGCTATTGGCAGATGCGCGCCAAGGAGAATTTCAGCTGCCTCGCCGCCGGGCCGCTGGCCCACGGCATCCATGTCGCCATGGTGGGCTACACGCTGGCGCCCGATCTGTCGCTGACAGGCATCGTGCAGGAAGTCCGTGCATCGATCGCCTGGCTGAAAGCCCACGCCGCGGGTTTCGGTGCGGACACGCAGCGCATGATCGTCTCGGGCTGGTCGGCCGGCGGCCACCTGACCGCGCTGTGCCTGGACGAACCCGGCGTGATCGGCGGTGTGGCGGTCAGCGGCATCTATGACTTGGCGCCGGTGCGCCTGTCTTATCTGAACGCCAAGCTAGGCCTGAGCGCGGCCGAGGAAACGGCGCTGAGCCCTGTGCACCAGCCGCTGAGCCCGCGCCCGATGGCCTTGCTCTACGGCGGCGCGGAATTGCCCGAACTCCAGCGCCAGTCCGAGTTGTTTGCCGCGGCGCGCCGAGGTCTGCCCGGCAGCCTGCGAGCCCTGGCGGGGCACAACCATTTCACCATCCTGAACGAACTCGCCGCAACCGACGGCGCCATCACCGAGGCGGTCTGCACGCTCGCAGACCTCTGAGCCTGACGGAGTAAGCTTGGCATCAGCTGAGCAGGAGTGAACCGTCATGAAACGCCGTAAACTATTGAAGACCCTGGCTTGTGCGCCCGCGCTGACGGCGCCGCTGTGGGCCGGGGCTGCCACGCCACGCACCCTGCGTGCCGCGCCGGCCACGCTGGCGGCCGCTGGCCAGGCCGCACTCCCGGTCTGGGCCTACGACGGCCAGGTGCCCGGCTCGGTGCTGCGCTTCAAGCGCGGTGCCGTGCTGGACCTCACGCTGCACAACCAACTGCCTGATCCGACCACCATCCACTGGCACGGCATCCGCTTGCCCAATGCCATGGACGGTGTGCCCGGTCTCACGCAGGACCCGGTGGCGCCGGGCGGGCGTTTCCCCTACCGTTTCGCGCTGCCCGACGCCGGCACCTACTGGTACCACCCACACTGGGGCACGCCCGAGCAGGTGGAGCGTGGCCTGGCCGGTGCGCTGATCGTGGAGGACGACGCGCCACCGCCCGTGGACCTGGACATCGTCTGGCTGCTCGATGACTGGCGGCTCGACGCCAACGGCCGCATCGCGGAGAACTTCTACAACTTCCACGACGTGGCGCACGCCGGGCGCCTGGGCCAGCAGCTCACGGTGAACGGCCAGGTCGACCTGGTGCAGGCGCTGCAAAGCGGCCAGCGCATCCGCCTGCGCCTGGTCAACGCCGCCAATGCGCGCATCTTTGCGCTGAGCCTGGAGGGTTTGCCGGCCTGGCTGATCGCGCGCGACGGCATGCCCGCAGCCAGCGCCGTACCCTGGGAGGGCGAACTGCTGCTGGGCCCGGGCATGCGCTCGGATTTCATCATCGACGCCACACGCCCCGGCCGTTACCAGCTCAAGGACAGCTACGCGCGTGGCGAGCGCACGCTGGCCACGCTGGAGGTGCAGGGCCGGGCGAGCGCGGCGCACGCGGCGCCCCGGCCCGCGCAGCGCGAGCCGCTGCCCGAACCCGATCTGGCCGGTGCGCTGCTGCACACCCTGCGGCTGGGCGGCGGCGCCATGAACCGCGAGGGCTGGCCACAGGAGCCGCTGGCCGAACGCGAGGCGCGGCGCCTGCGGCTGCAGAACGGCGCGCGCGAAGCGGCCCCGGCGTGGACCATCAATGGCCAGGCCCACATGCGCCATGACCGGGAGCACGCCGGCCACGCGGCCGAGTTCCGCGTGCCCACGGGCCACAGCGTGCGCCTGACCTTCGAGAATAACACCGCCTGGTGGCATCCCATGCACCTGCACGGGCACCACTTCCGCATCCTCTCGCGCAATGGCGAGGCCCTGCCCGAGCGCCCCTGGCGCGACACGGTGCTGATGGCCCCGCGGGATCGGGTGGAGGTGGCTTTCGTGGCCGACAACCCCGGGCACTGGCTGATCCACTGCCATGTGCTGGAGCACCACGCCGGCGGCCTGGGCACCCTGTTCGAAGTGCAGGGCTGACGCTCGCGACGCCAGGAGTCCCTGGCCTCAGGGCAGGATCAGCAGCGCGCCCTGGGTGGCGCGCGACTCGGCCGCCTGATGGGCCTGCACCACGTCCTGCAGCGCAAAGCGCGCGCCGATGCTGGCCTTGACGTGGCCGGCGGCGATGGCCGCAAACAGCTCGGCCGCGTTGGCGCGGAACACCGCCGGATCGGCGTTGTGCGGAAAGACCGAGGGGCGGGTCAGGAACAGGCAGCCCTTCTTGTTCAGCAGTTCAGGTTCGATGGCTGGTGCCGGGCCCGAGGCCGCGCCGTAGAGCACCACTATGCCAAAGGGTGCGGCAAGGTCCAGCGAGTGCATGAAGGTGTCCTTGCCCACCGAGTCGTAGACCACCCGTGCCTTGCGCCCGCCGGTGGCTTCCAGCAGTTTCGTGGGCCAGCCAGCCTGGGTGTAGTCGATGGCCACGTCAGCGCCGGCGGCGCGGGCGATGGCGCACTTTTCGGCCGAACCGGCCGTGCCCACCACGTAGGCGCCCAGGGCCTTGCCCCACTGGCACAGGATCTGGCCCACGCCACCGGCGGCGGCGTGCACCAGGATCACGTCACCCGGCTGCACCCGGTGGGTCTTGCGCAAGAGGTACTGGGCCGTCATGCCCTTGAAGAGCAGGGCGGCGGCAGCTTCGTCGCTCACGCCGGCGGGAATGGCCACCAGCTTCTCGGCCGCCACATTGCGGTGGCTGGCATAGGCGCCCAGGCCGGCGTTCATGTAGGCCACGCGGTCACCGACCTTCAGGCCCTGCACGCCGGCACCCACGGCCTCCACCACGCCCGCAGCTTCGTGGCCCAGGCCCGTGGGCACGGGCAGGGGGTAGATGCCCTTGCGCTGGTAGACGTCGATGAAGTTGAAGCCGATGGCGGTCTGGCGCAATTGCACCTCAAGCGCGGCGGGCGGCGGCAGTTCGACCGTGGTCACGGTCATCACGTCGGCGGGGCCGAAGGCGTTGAGGACAACCTGGCGGGCAGTGGTCATGTCGGGTCTCGGTTGGATGGGAAGAGGGGCTGGACCTGATTGTGGTCGATTCCGGGGCGCCTCTCCTGCCGCCATCCAGGCCTTAACATCGGGGCATGAAAATGACCTACGTCTTCGCCGCCATCCTCATCGCCAGCGTCATCGGCGCCCTGGTGCCCACCCGTCTGGTCAAGACCCTCATGCTCGTGCTCACCGGCGTGCTGGCCGCCTACGGCCTGTTTCGCCTGCTGGGCTGAGACCGCGGGCCCATCTCAGGCTTGCTCGTCGCCGGGCTTGAGCCACAGCCGTGCCGGCACGTGGTGCTGCAGCTTGTCCACCGCCAGTTCCAGCAGATCCGGGTGCAGCTCATGGCCGATGAAGGGCAGCACGTCGGCCGTGAAGTCCGTGCCGAGTGCCTTCAGGCGCATGGCGCCTTCGATGGCGTGGCTGTAGGGCATCACGGTGTCGGCCTTGCCGTGCAGCAGGTGCAGGGTGCTGCCTTCGTGCAGGGGGGCCTCGGGCAGGCGTGCAAAGCGCCCGGCGATGGCGATCACACGTGCGGCCACCGGCTCGGGGCGCAGGGCCGAGGCCAGCGCCATGATGGCGCCCTGCGAGAAACCCACCAGCGCGGTGCCAGCGGTGTCCACGCCCGAGCGCTCCTGCCAGTGGCGCACGGCAAATTCAAAAGCGGGCAGGGCGGCGTCCACCCGCTGCGGGCGGTTCTCTTCCGTCACGTCCGTTACCGAAAACCACTGCCAGCCGCCGGGGGCGAGTTCGCTGGCATGGGGCGCGTCCAGCGCCACCACCATGGCATTCGGGAAGGCCTGGGCATAGGCCTGGCCCAGACCGGCCAGGGACTGCGCGTTCGAGCCCACGCCGTGGAACAGCAGGATGAGCTGCGCCGCCTTGGCGGGGGGCTGCTGGACGATGAGGGCTTGGGGTGTGTTCATGCGGGTGTCCTGTTTTACATGGCCCAGATGCGCGGTGGCACGGCCTCCAGTTGCCAGAGCTGCTGGCGCCAGGCGGCGCGCAGGCTCTTGAGCAGTGCCATGGCCGGTTCCACCAGCGGGGCCAGCACACGCACCACCAGCACCTGGGGGTGCGGGCTGGTGGCGCCGGCGCTGGCGCGCAGGGCGTGTGCGGCGATCAGATCGCGCACGCACTCCAGCGCGGCGTCGCGCCGCTCGCGCGCAATCGGCTCTCCCGCCACGAAAAACAGCGTGGCCATGCAGCGCTGGCCGGCCAGGCCCAGCGGGCCGTCCATCAGGCGCGCGTCGCTGGCGGCGATGCGCCCCTGCTCCAGCCAGACGCCGGGCACTTCCAGGTGCTGCGCAAACGTGCCCTCGGCAAAAGGCAGATCCGCCGCCGGCAGTCCCAGGGCCGTCACGTCCCAGCCCATGAGTTCGGCGCCGGGGGCCAGCTCGAACACCGCCTTGTTCTCGGCGCGGCACTGGTTGTAGGCCAGCGCCTCCAGCGGCAGCCATTCCAGGCGTGCGCCGGCTTCGAGGCGCGCATGCAGCAGCTGGCGTGCGACTTCACCGCTGCTGCGATAAAAACGTGTGGCGCCGGGCGTGGTTACCAGACCGTGGGCGCCGGGGCCGACGCTGAGTTTGATGTCCAGCGTGTCGCCACCCACCAGGCCGCCGGGCGGGTGCACCAGCACGTTGTGGCAGATCGCCCCGCCCTCGGGGTAGAGGCTTTGCAGGATGCGCAAGGGGCCGTCATGCAGGTAGTGCGCCACGCTGCGCGGGCCGTCACGGGTGTAATCGAGTTGCAGCGAGGCGTGCCAGGTCATGCCGCAAGTCTAATGGGGCCAGGGGACAGGGTCGTCCGGGTGACGGACAATCGGGGCTTCCTGGAAAACCGACACCCATGACGAACAGCCCCTCCCTGTCTACCGAAGTCCCGGCCGAAACGCCGTCTGCTCCCGCGGTCTCCGCTCCCGATGCCCCTGCTGCCAAACCCGAAGGCAAGACCAGCCTGGCCGCGCGCAAGCAGTCGGCGCTGCCCGTGCTGGAGCAGCTCTTCAATTTCTATCCCCATCTCTTCGGGGCCGAGTTCCTGCCGCTCAAGCGCGGCATCTTCCAGGACCTGCTGGAGCGGCATCCCGAGGTGTTCCAGCGCGACAGCCTGAAGGCCGCACTGGCCGTGCATGCGCGCTCCACCCGCTACCTGCAGTGCGTGGCCGCTGGCAAGGCGAGGCACGACCTGGACGGCGTGGCCGTGGAAGAGGTGGCACCCGAGCACGTTTTCCAGACCCTGGTGGAACTGCACCGCCGTCGCCAGGCCCGCAGCCAGGAGAACCTGGCCCCCAAGCTGCGCGCCCAGTTCTCTGCGGCCTTCGAGGCTTCGGGCCTGAGCCGCCAGGACTATCTGGCGCGGGTGCCGGCGCAGGACGACACCATCATGGCGCTGCTGGACGAGGCCCTGAGCGTGAGCTCGGAGAAGATCGCCCGAGAGGAGGCGCTGTACAAGGCCTTCGAGGCCAGCGGCAAGAGCGCACGCGATTTCGCCGACATGTATGGCGTGGCCGAGCGCGACGTCATCAAGGCTGCGCTGGCCAGCAAACGGCGTGCGCAAGCCGCCGCCACCTCGGCCACCTCGGCCACGGCCTGAAACCGGACAGGCCGCCCGTGTCCACGCCGCCACCCGCCCAGCCGCGCAACCCGCTGCACGGCCTGACGCTGGAGGCCATCGTCACGGCGCTGGTGGCGCATTACGGCTGGCCGGGGCTGGCCGAGCGCATCCCGGTGCGCTGCTTTCAGGTGGACCCCAGCATCAAGTCCAGCCTCACCTTCCTGCGCAAGACCCCCTGGGCGCGCGAGAAGGTGGAGGGCCTGTACCTCTACATGCAACGCGAGCAGAAGCGCGCGCAAGGCGGCTAGCCGCCTACGTAGTCTCAGGGGCGCGCCAGCGCCGTGAGCTGACGCACGTCGCTCATGCTGCCCAGCTTCCAGCAGGCGGCGATCAGCTCACTCGTCTTGCCCTTGCCGATCACCGGATCTGACAGGTCGCGGAACTTGCCTTCCAGCATGGCGTCGGTCATGGGGTTTTCCAGCGAGCCGATGGCGTGTTTCACGAACACGTGCACACGGCGGCCGTCTTTCAGCACGGCGGTCACGTCGGCGCTGGCCTCGTCGATGCTGTCGTCCACCGTGGCCACCACCTTGCGGCGCAGCGCCACCATGTCGGGGCGGTTGACGATGTCGTCGGCGTACTGGTCTTCACCGGCCTTGCCGAAGATCAGACCGCAGGCACAGCCGTGGTAGACGCTGAACTTGCCCTGCAGGCCGTCGGCCGGTTCCTTCTTGCCCGTGAGTTCGAGCACCAGCGAGTGCACCTTGAGCTCGATGCGCTCCACGTCGTCGGCCTTCACGCCTTGTGCGCGCAGTTGCGAGCAGGCGTCGATGCTGGGGTGGATCACGATGCCGCAGGCAAAGGGCTTGTAGCTGTTGAAGGAGATCTCGAAGCGCTGGCCGAGTTCGTCCGTGATCTCGTTCCAGGCGTACTTGGTGGAGATGGTCTGGATCATGCCGCGCGGCGCCTCCAGCGCCTTGGGGCTGGACGTGAAACCCTGGCTGGCCAGCAGTGCGGACATCAGGCCGGCGCGCGCCGCACCACCGGGGTGGAAGGGCTTGGTCATGGTGCCGAACTGCTCGCGCACGCCGATGGGCTGCGAGGCAGCGATGCCCAGCGCCATGGCGGTCTGCTGCTCATTGAGGCCGAGCAGGCGTGCGCAGCCGGCGGCTGCACCCAGCATGCCGGTGGAGCCGGTGATGTGCCAGCCGCGGTCGTAGTGCTCGGGGTACATGGTGTTGCCCACGCGGCAGGACACGTCGATGCCCAGCACCAGCGCGTCGATCACGGCGCGGCCGGACAGGCCCTTGTGCTCGGCCAGCGCCAGCACGGCCGAGGCCACGGGGCCGGCCGGGTGGATGATGGTCTTCAGGTGCGTGTCGTCGAAGTCGAAGGTGTGCGAGGTGATGCCGTTGACCAGCGCGGCGCTGGCCATGTCCACCTTGTCGGCGCGGCCCAGCACGCTGGCCTGCGCGGCGGGCTGCAGCATGTTGACCGCGGCCAGGGCGGCGTGCGCCGACTCGTGCTGCGCAGCACCGACAGCGCAGCCCAGCCAGTTCAGGAAGGTGCGGTGGGCTTCGTGGTCCACCGTGTCGCTCCAGCCGCGCGAGGGATGGCTGGCCACATAACGGGCGAGGGTTTGCGTGACGGCGGGGGCGTTGTGGTCGGCGGTGACCTGGGTATTGCGTGCCATGGGGAAAAGGCCTGTCTGAGAGTGCTATGAAAAAGAGAGCGCATCGGCTTGTGGCCGATGCGCTGCCGGGGGAATTTTAGCTGTCGAGCTGGATGCCGCGATCGCGCGCAAGCCGGGTCCAGCGTGCGATGTCCTCGCGCATGAACGTGCCGAAGGCGTCGGCGCTCATGGGCAGGGGCTCGATGGCTTCGACCGAGAGCTTCTCGCGCAGGTCGGGCGCCTTGAGTACGCCGTTGAGGGTTTCGTTGAGCTGCTTGACGATGGCCGCCGGCATGTTCGCTGGGCCCACCACGCCGTACCACTGCATGGCGTCGAAGCCCTTGTAGCCCAGTTCGTCCAGCGTGGGCGTGTCCTTGAGCTGCGGATGGCGCTGCGCGCCGGTCACGGCCAGGGCACGCACCCGGCCCGAGCGGATGTGCGGCAGGGCCGCGGCCAGGCCGGGGAACATGGCCTGGGTCTGGCCGCCGATCAGGTCGGTGAAGGCCGGGGCCACGCCGCGGTAGGGGATGTGCACCATGAAGGAGTTGATCTGCTGCTTGAACAGCTCCATGGTCAGGTGGGTGAGCGAGCCCGCGCCGGCCGAGCCGTAGCTGATCTTGCCCATGTTGGCGCGCAGGTAGGCCACGAACTCCTTGACGTCCCTGGCGGGAATGGCGGCGTTGACCACCAGCACATTGGGGGTGCCGCCGATCATGCCGATGGGCGTGAAATCCTTGATCGGGTCGTAGGGAAGCTTGCGCGTGGCCGGGCTGGTGCCGTGGGTGGCTACGTAGCCCTGCATCAGTGTGTAGCCGTCGGGCGCGGCCTTGGCCGTGTTCTGGCTGGCGATGACACCGCCGCCACCGCCCTGGTTGTCGACCACGAAGGTCTGGCCCAGCACCTTGCCCCAGCGTTCGGTCACGGTGCGGCCCACCATGTCACTGCCGCCGCCGGCGGCCACCGGCACGATGTAGCGGATCGGTTTGCTGGGGTAGCTCTGCGCGTGCAGCAGGGTCGGGGCCAGCAGCAGGGGGCTGGCGCCGAGCAGGGTACGACGTTTCATGCGGTCTCCTTTTGTGGCTGTTGTGCGTGGCCGTGGCCCCCCATGAGGGGCTTCGGGCTCGAATTGTCTACACTTCAAAGAGCAGTGTAAACAGCTTGTCCGGGCATTGTGCGCCAGGAAAACCGGGGGCGCCAGCCGTGGAAACCACAATGCCCGGGGTGCCCGTGACGGCGAGAGCCCGGGGTTTGCGCTGCTATATTGGCCGCATGTCATACACCGGGCTGCGCCAGCCGCATTTCCTCCAGCTTTACCACGAAGACCGCGCGGCGCTGCGCCAGGAGCTGGCCGAGGGCCTGCTGGCCAGGCAGGCACGGACTTCGCCCAAGTACCTCTATGACCCTCTGGGTTCGCGCCTGTTCGACGCGATCACCGAATTGCCCGAGTACTACCCCACGCGCACCGAGGCCGCCCTGCTGGCCCAACACGGCGCCGCGATCGCCAGTGAAGTGCCCCGGGGCGCCACCCTGGTGGACCTGGGCGCCGGCAACTGCGAGAAGGCGGCACGGCTGTTTGGCCTGCTGCAGCCGGCGCGTTACGTGGCGGTGGACATTTCGGTGGACTACCTGAACAACGCCCTGCAGTGCCTGCAGCGCCAGTTCCCCGCGCTGGACATGCTGGGTGTGGGACTGGATTTTTCCTCGCAGCTCACCCTGCCGCCCGAGGTGGGCGAGGGCCCGCGCCTGCTGTTCTACCCGGGCTCGAGCATCGGCAACTTCACCCCCGAGGAGGCGCTGGTCTTCCTGCGCCAGGTGCGCGCACAGGCCCAGGGCGGCGGCCTGCTGATCGGGGTCGACCTGCTCAAGCCGCGGGAGCTGCTGGAGCCGGCCTACGACGATGCGCTGGGCGTGACGGCCGCCTTCAACAAGAACCTGCTGCTGCACCTCAACCGCCTGCTGGGCAGCGACTTTGCCTTGCACGACTGGTCGCACTTGGCCTTTTTCAACGCGCCGGCCTCGCGCATCGAGATGCACCTGCAGGCCCGGCGCGAGCTGACCGTGCGCTGGCCCGGCGGCGAACGCCATTTTGCGCAGGGCGAGCGCATCCACACCGAGAACTCCTGCAAGTACGCGCTGGCTGACTTCCAGGCCCTGCTGACCGCGGCCGGTTTTGCGCGCGTGCAGGCCTGGACGGACGAACGCGGCTGGTTTGCCGTTTACTGGGCGCAAGCCTGAGATGGCCCAGCCGCTGGTCCTTATCGTCAGCCCGGCGCTGGCCGATGCCAACAACGGCAACTGGCAGACCGCCTGGCGCTGGTCGCGCCTGCTGGCCGGGTCCTACCGCGTGCAGATCGTCAAGTCCTGGCAAGCCGGTGAGCATCCCGAGGCCGTGGCCATGCTGGCACTGCACGCGCGGCGCAGTGCAGCGTCCATCGCAGCCTGGGCGGCGGTGCACCCGGGGCGCGGCCTGGCCGTCGTGCTGACGGGCACCGACCTCTACCGCGACATCCACGAGGACGTGAGCGCGCGGCGCTCGCTGGCGCTGGCGCAGCGGCTGGTGGTGCTGCAGGACCAGGGCGTGCTGGAGCTGCCGGCGAAATACCGCGCGCCCGCGCGTGTGATCTTCCAGTCCACCACGGCCCGCCAGCCGCTGCAGAAAACGCAGCGGCACCTGCGCGCCGTCATGGTGGGGCACCTGCGGGAAGAGAAGACACCACAGACGCTGTTTGAAGCGGCGCGGTTGCTGCGCGAGCGCCCAGATATCCACATCGACCACATCGGCGATCCGCTGGACCCGGCCCTGGGCGCGCAGGCGCGCGCCACCATGGCCGCCTGCCCCAACTACCGCTGGCTCGGCGGCCTGGCGCACGAGCACGTGCGCCGGCACATCCAGCGTGCGCATGTGCTGGTGCACTGCAGCCGCATGGAAGGCGGCGCCCACGTGCTGATGGAAGCGGTCTGCAGCGGCACTCCGGTGCTGGCCTCGCGCATTCCCGGCAATGTCGGCATGCTGGGCGCGGACTATCCCGGTTATTTTCCCTGGGGCGATGCCGCGGCGCTGGCCGGGCTGCTGCAACAGTGCCGTGAGGACATGGGGCAGGCCACAAGCATGCTTGGCGCCTTGCAGGCAAAATGTGCCCTCCGTGCGCCCCTGTTTGCACCGGCCGCCGAACGCGCGGCCTTGCTGGCCCTGCTGCAAGACCTGAGAACACCATGAACGCCATCACCTCGCCCAAGCCCGAACCCCGCCTGACCTCGCTTTCGCACGGCGGCGGTTGCGGCTGCAAGATCGCCCCCGGCGTGCTGTCCGAGATCCTCAAGAGCGGCAATGGCATGCCGGTGCCGCCCGAGCTGCTGGTGGGCATCGAGACTGCGGACGACGCGGCGGTGTACCAGCTCAACGACGAGCAGGCGCTGATCGCCACCACCGACTTCTTCATGCCCATCGTCGACGATCCGTACGATTTCGGCCGCATCGCCGCCACCAACGCCATCTCGGATGTGTACGCCATGGGCGGCAAGCCCATCATGGCGCTGGCGCTGGTGGGCATGCCCATCAGCGTGCTGTCCACCGACACCATCGGCCGCATCCTGGCCGGTGGCCAGGCCGTGTGCAAGGCGGCCGGCATTCCCATCGCGGGCGGCCACACCATCGATTCGGTCGAGCCCATCTATGGCCTGGTGGCCATGGGCCTGGTGCACCCCAAACGCGTCAAGCGCAATGCCGATGCCCGAGTGGGCGACCGCCTCGTCCTGGGCAAGCCGCTGGGCGTGGGCGTGCTCTCGGCCGCCTTGAAGAAGGAACAGCTGGACGCGGCCGGTTACGCGCAGATGATCGCCACCACCACCCAGCTCAACACACCTGGCCCGGAACTGGCCGCGCTGGACGGCGTGCACGCCCTGACCGACGTCACCGGTTTCGGCCTGGCCGGCCACGGCCTGGAGCTGGCGCGCGGTGCGAAGTGCACCGTGCAGATCGACTGGGCGCGGGTGCCGCTGCTGGCCGGCGTGCGCGAGCTGGCAGCGCAGGGCATGGTCACCGGCGCGTCGGGCCGCAACTGGGCCGGTTATGGCGCTTCGGTCACGCTGCCTGCGGGTTTTGCGGTGGTGGACCAGGCCCTGCTGAGCGACCCGCAGACCAGTGGTGGCCTGTTGGTGAGCTGCGCGCCCGAGACGGTGGCGCAGGTGCTGGCCATCTTCCGCCAGCACGGCTTCGAGGCGGCCGCCGAGATTGGCGAGATCACCGGCGAAGCACCGGGCCGGCTGGTGGTGCGCTGAGGCAGATCAGGCCGCCGGCGTGATGACCGGCCAGCCGGTCTGCTGCGCCAGCTGCTCGAAGTCCTGCAGCGACAGCGGGCGGCTGTACAGATAACCCTGGTAGGCGTGGCAGCCCTGGGCCTGCAGGGCCTGTTGCTGCTCGAGCGTCTCCACCCCTTCGGCCATCACCTCCAGGCCCAGGCTTTCAGCCAGCACGATGACCATGCGTGCGATGGCCGCGTCGTTCGCATCGACCAGGATGTCGCGCACGAAACCCTGGTCGATCTTGAGCTGGTCCAGCGGCAGGCGCTTGAGGTAGGACAGCGAGGAATAACCGGTGCCGAAGTCGTCCAGCGAGAAGCCGACGCCGCGCGCCTTGAGTGCCGTCATCTTCGCGATCACCTCGTCGACATTGGTGATCAGCAGGCTCTCCGTGATTTCCAGCTTGAGGCGTTGCGCTGCCGCACCGTTGCGTTCCAGCGCGTCCAGCACCTGGGCCACGAAGTTGTCCTGCTGGAACTGGCGTGTGCTGACGTTGATCGACAGCGTGAGGTGGGCCATGCCTGGCTGATTGGCCCACTGCGCCAGTTGGCGGCAGGCCAGTTCCAGAACGTGCGCTCCCAGCGGCACGATCAGGCCGGTCTCCTCGGCCAGCGCGATGAAGTCGCCGGGCATCACCAGGCCACGCTCGGGCTGCAACCAGCGCAGCAGCACCTCCACCCCCATGACCCGTCCGCCGCGCTGCACCTGGGGCTGGTAGTGCAGCACGAACTGGTTGAGCTGCAGGGCCAGGCGCAGGTCGCGTTCCAGCGCCGCGCGTGCCGCCACCATGGCCTGCATGCGCGGGTCATAGAAGCGGATGGTGTTGCGACCGGCGGCCTTGGCCTGGTACATGGCGAGATCGGCGCGCTTGATCGGCTCCTCGATGTTCTCGTGCTGTGCGCCGAACAGCGTGATGCCGATGCTCGGCGTGCTGTGGAAGCTCAGCGGCCGGATGTCGTAGCTCTCGTTGAGGGATTGCGATAGCTTGCGGCCCACGCTTTCGGCCTGGGTGGCCGCTTCCATGGCATTGCCGCTGAGGTCCTCCAGCATCACCACGAACTCGTCGCCGCCCAGGCGCGCCACGGTGTCCCCGTCGCGCACGCTCTCGACCAGGCGTGCGCCCGCCTGCTTGAGCAGCAGGTCACCCTTGTCGTGGCCATGGGTGTCGTTGATCGTCTTGAAGTTGTCCAGGTCGATGAAGAGCAGCGCGCCCAGGCGCTGATGGCGGGTGCAGGCGGCCATGGCCTGTTCCAGGCGGTCCATCAGCAGGCGCCGGTTGGGCAGGTTGGTCAGCGGATCGAAGAAGGCCAGGCGCTGGATCTGCTCCTCGGCAGCCTTGCGCGCCGTGATGTCCGTGATGTAGGCCAGGATGCAGGGCACACCATCGAGCTCGATCAGTTCACCGGCAATGCTCACATGGCGCGGTACGGCGTCCTTGCGTCGCCAGACCGTCTCGAAGTTCAGCGTGCGGCCCTGCCGGCGCAGCATCCCGGTCCATTGCTGGCGCAACTGCAGGTCCAGCCAGAGCCCGATCTCTTCCACCCGATGCCCCTCCATCTCGGTCCGGGCCCAGCCGAAATCGCGCTGAAAGTTGTCGTTGACGGCGAGGATGAGCCCGTCCTCGACCGTCACGATGGAAGACGCCACCGGGCTGGAGGCGAAGGCCGTGGCGAACTTCAGCTCGGACTGGCGCAGCACCTCGTTGGCGCGCGCGATCTCGCTGCTGGCGCCTTGCATCTGCTCCAGCCTATCGCGGTAGGCCTTCACGAGGTAGATGACCAGTGCGGCCGACAGCACCATCACCGCGATCTGGATGATGCCGTGCAGGATCGATGGCGCCGGCGCCATGAACTGCATCCGGCCCTGTGCTTCGAGCACGACGAAACCGATGATCGCGGTCGATGTGAGCGCCACCATGGTCACGGCTGCACGCGCGCTGATGACCCATCCCAGGAAGAAGGCGATGATGGGGTGGACGTAGAAGATCGGGGTGCGCACACCCTGGTGGAAAAAGGCGATGCCCATGACGCAGGTCCAGACGCCACCGGCCAGCCACAAGACGGCCGCGTGGTACTTCTGAACCCTCAGCAGCCACGCGCCGACAAGTGCCACCACTGCCAAGGCGATCGCGCCATAGGCCTGCGACATCTGGTCGGGCATGAAGCCGATGACCGCCGCCACGAAGCTGGCGGCGCCCGCCAGGATGGTGGCGATCGCATACCGCAGGAAGGTCAGCGTCGGCTGCCAGGATATCCGGTCGGCGACGAGCTCCTGCACAGGACGATCAGTGAGGGTGGGCTTGAAAATTTTCGACCTCGCGTCCCCATCGTACAAGGTTTGCCCTGTCGTTGAAGCCTGATCAGGCCGTTCTCAATGGGCTGGCGCTGTATCCCTGCACCAAGCGTGAAGAAATGCGCAGTCCAGACGGGCCTGCGCAATGCGCTCGCCTTGAGGGCCTGCGGCCCCTCGCCTTGGCGCACCGGATCAGGCGGCCGGGCGGATGACCGGCCAGCCCGCGCGCTGTGCGAGCCGCTCGAAGTCCTGCAGCGGCAGCGGGCGGCTGTACAGATAACCCTGGTAAGCGTGGCAGCCCTGGGCCTGCAGGGCCTGTTGCTGCTCGAGCGTCTCCACCCCTTCGGCCATCACCTCCAGGCCCAGGCTTTCGGCCAGCACGATGACCATGCGTGCGATGGCCGCATCGTTGGGGTCGACCAGAATGTCCCGCACGAAACCCTGGTCGATCTTGAGCTGGTCCAGTGGCAGGCGCTTGAGGTAGGACAGCGAGGAATAACCGGTGCCGAAGTCGTCCAGCGAGAAGCCGACGCCTCGCGCCTTGAGTGCCGTCATCTTGGTAATCACCTCGTCCACGTTGGCAATCAGCAGGCTCTCCGTGATCTCCAGCTTGAGCCGCTGTGCTGGCGCACCGGTACGTGCCAGCGCCTCCAGAACCTGGGCCACGAAGTTGTCCTGCTGGAACTGGCGCGGGCTCACATTGACCGAGAGAGTCAGGTGCGCCATGCCCGCCGCCTTCGTCCAGCGCGCCAGCTGCGCACAGGCCATCTCCAGGATGCGCTCGCCCAGCGGCACGATCAGGCCGGTCTCCTCGGCCAGCGCGATGAACTCCCCCGGCGGCACCAGGCCACGCTCGGGGTGCAACCAGCGCAGCAGCACCTCTACCCCCATGACCCGACCGCCACGTTGCACCTGGGGCTGGTAGTGCAGCACGAACTGGTTCAGCTGCAGGCCCAGGCGCAGGTCGCGCTCCATGGCGGCGCGTGCGGCCACCATGGCCTGCATGCGCGGGTCGTAGAAGCGAATGGTGTTGCGCCCGGCGGCCTTGGCCTGGTACATGGCCATGTCGGCGCGTTTGATCGGCTCCTCGATGTTTTCCTGCTGCGCGCCGAACAGGGTGATGCCCATGCTGGGCGAGCAGTGGAAGCTCAGGGGCCGGATGTCGTAGGTCTCGTTGAGCGTCGCCATGATCTTGCGGCCGACGGTTTCGGCCTGGGGGGCGGCCTCGGTGGCGTTGCCGCTGAGGTCTTCCAGCATCACGACGAACTCGTCGCCGCCCAGGCGCGCCACGGTGTCGCCATCGCGGACGCAGTCCACCAGGCGCTTGCCCACCTGCTTGAGCAGCAGGTCGCCCTTGTCGTGGCCATGGGTGTCGTTGATTGTCTTGAAGTTGTCCAGGTCGATGAACAGCAGCGCGCCCAGGCGCTGGTGGCGCGCGCAGGCGGCCATGGCCTGGTCGAGCCGGTCCATCATCAGTCGCCGGTTGGGCAGGTTGGTCAGCGGGTCGAAGAAGGCCAGGCGCTGGATCTGCTCCTCGGCGGCCTTGCGTTCGGTGATGTCGGTGGTGTAGGCCAGGATGCAGGGTACGCCGTCGAGGTCGATGATCTCGCCCGATATACTGACGTTGCGCAGTTCGCCGTTGCGGTGTCGCCAGACCGTTTCGTGGTTCACCGTGCGGCCGTGCCGGTTCAGGATGTCTGCAAACTGCTGGCGCCGCGGCACATCAGGCCACAGGCCCAGGCCCAGTGCCGTTTGTCCCTTGAGTTCCTCGATGCTCCAGCCAAAGTCACGCTCAAAATTGGCGTTGACGTCCAGGATGCGCCCCTCGCTCGCGGTGGCGATAGAGGCTGCGACCGGGCTGGACGTGAAGGCGGTCGCAAACTTCAGCTCGGACTGCTTGAGGTCTTCCAGCTGCCGCCGGAAGGCCTGGACCAGGTAGATGACCATGGCCGCGGTCAGCATGTAGACAAAGACCTGCACCACGCCGTACAGGACCGGCTCCGCCAGGCGCGAGGGTGGCAGCCAGCCGCGGGCATCGGCCAGGATCAGGCTGATGGTGACACCCGAGGTCAGGACGGCCGCGATCACCGACGCCCGGGGGCTGACCATCCAGCCCAGCAGGAAGATGACCAGCGGGTAGACGTAGTAAATGGTGGAGCGGATGCCGCCATAAAAGACCGCGACGATGGTCACGGCCACCCAGACGCCGCTGGCCAGGAACAGCACGGCCGCACGTTGTCGCCCGCTGCGCAGCAGGCCCGCCGAGACCAGCGCCACCAGCGAGAGCATCACTGGCCCGATGGCGCGTGCGCTCTGCTCGGGCAGGAAGGTGAAGATGATGAACAAAAAAACGGCCGAGGCCGCCAGGATGGTGACGACGGTGTAGCGCAGGAAAGCGAGTGTCGGCTGCCAGGAGTACGGTGAGTCCGCGGCGTGTTCGGCAGGGGCGTGGTCCTGGGCAGGCGGGGTCACGGTAGTTTTTGGATGGTGGCGCCGGGGATGCGGCGGTTCCCCCCCATTCTGCGCGCCGCCGCGCCGGCGCTCAAGTCAGGGTAAGCCCCGGGCGCGGCCCAGGTGTGCACAAATGCTCAGTCCAGCAGGGCCTGCGCGAATTCGCGCGCCTTGAAGGTCTCCAGCTCGTCGAGTTGCTCGCCCACGCCGATGAAATACACGGGCACCGGCCGCTCGCGCGCAATCGCCGCCAGCACACCGCCCTTGGCCGTGCCGTCGAGCTTGGTGACGATCAGCCCGGTCAGACCCAGCGCGTCGTCAAAGGCGCGCACCTGGGCCAGGGCGTTCTGGCCGGTGTTGCCGTCGATCACCAGCAGCACCTCGTGTGGTGCGGTCTCGTCGGCCTTCTGCACCACGCGCTTGATCTTGCGCAGCTCTTCCATCAGGTGCAGCTGGGTGGGCAGGCGCCCGGCCGTGTCCACCAGCACCACGTCCTTGCCACGGGCCTTGCCCGCGCTGACCGCGTCGAAACAGACCGAGGCCGGGTCGCCCCCGGCCTGGTGCACGATCTCCACCGTGTTGCGCTCGGCCCAGACCATGAGCTGCTCGCGCGCGGCAGCGCGGAACGTGTCGGCCGCTGCCAGCAGCACCGTGGCCCCGTCGTTGGAGAGGTGGTGGGTGAGCTTGCCGATCGAGGTGGTCTTGCCCGCGCCGTTGACGCCGGCCACCATGATCACCGTGGGCTGGTGCGCCCCGATGGCCAGCGGCTTTTCCAGCGGCGCCAGCAGATCGGCCAGGGCATCGACCAGCAGGCCCTTGACGGCCGCCGGCTCGGTGGTTTTGCTTTCCTTGACGCGGCGCTTGAGGTCGTCCAGCAGGAACTGCGTGGCGGCGACCCCGGCGTCGGCCATCAGCAGGGCTTCTTCGAGCTGCTCGTAGAGCGCGTCGTCGATCTGCGTGCCCGTGAAGACGGTGCTGATGCTGGCGCCGGTCTTGCGCAGGCCCGCGCGCAGCTTGCCCAGCCAGCCCTGGCGCGCCGGCTCCGTGGGGGCGGGAGTGGCTTCAGCAGGGGCTTTTTTCTTGAAAAAACTGAACATATGGGGCGTTCTTAGAATCAGAGCATTCTATGAAACGTCTACTCACCCTCTTTTGGCTCACCCTGGCCGTCCTGGCCACCCCGGTGCACAGCCAAGCCCGCGCCCAGCAATACACCCTGAAAAACGGCATGACGCTCATCGTCCAGCCCGACCGGCGTGCCCCCACGGCCGTGCACATGGTCTGGCTGCGTGTGGGCAGCATGGACGAGGTGGACGGCGCCAGCGGCGTGGCCCACGTGCTGGAGCACATGCTCTTCAAGGGCACGAAGACGCTCAAGGCCGGCGAATTCTCGCGCCGTGTGGCGGCACTGGGCGGCCGCGAGAACGCCTTCACCAGCCTGGACTACACCGGTTATTTCCAGCAGATTCCTGCCCAGCGCCTGGAAGACGTGATGAAGCTGGAGGCCGACCGTTTCGCCAACAACCGCTGGGCGGATGCCGAGTTCACCAAGGAAATCGAGGTGGTCAAGGAAGAGCGGCGCATGCGCACCGAAGACAACCCGCGCTCCCTGCTGTATGAGACGCTGCTGGCCACGACCTACACGGCCTCGCCCTACCGCCGCCCCATCGTGGGCTGGATGAGTGACCTGGAGAGCATGACGCCCGAGGACGCGCGCGCGTTCTACCGCAAGTGGTACGTGCCGGCCAATGCTGTCATCGTGGTGGTGGGCGATGTCGAGCCGGCCCAAGTCCGGCGCCTGGCCGACAAGCACTACGGCGGCATCCCGGCACGCGCCGTGCCTGCGCGCAAGCCGCGGGAGGAACCCGTGCAGACCGGCTTGCGCCGCCTGGATGTCAAGGCACCGGCCGAGCAGGCCTATGTGGCCCTGGCCTTCAAGGTGCCGGGCCTGCGCTCGCTGAGCCAGCCCGGCCCGGCCGACGACGATGCCCTGGCCCTGACCGTGCTGGCCGCCGTGCTCGATGGTTACAGCGGCGCGCGTCTGGAGCGCGCCCTGTCGCAGGGCACGGACCGCGTGGCCGACAGCGCCGGCGCCAGCAACGGCCTGCTGGGTCGCGGCCCGCAGCTGTTCGTGCTCGATGGTGTGCCTGCCCCCGGCAAGACCGCGGCGCAGGTGGAAGCCGCACTGCGCGAGCAGGTGGCGCGCGTGGCCCGCGAGGGCATCAACGCCGCCGAGCTCGAGCGTGTGAAGACCCAGTGGATCGCCAGCGAGGTCTACAAACGCGACTCGCTGTTCAACCAGGCGCGCGAGATCGGCACCTACTGGGTGCTGGGCCTGCCGCTGGACAGCAACGACCAATTGCTGGCGCGCCTGCGTGGGGTCACCGCGGCCCAGGTGCAGTCTGTGGCCGCACGTTATTTCGGCGACGAGCAGCTGACCGTGGCGCATCTGCTGCCGCAGCCGCCCGATCCCAACCGCCCGCGCCGCCAGCCTGCTGCCGGCAGTCGTCATTAAGGGGTGGTCATGAAAGCCAAGATGATTGCTATCAAAAATATAGCTGCCGTGCTCGGCCTCGGCCTGGCCTCCCTGGCCCAGGCCGGCATTCCCATCCAGCACTGGACGCAGTCCTCGGGCGCCGGCGTCTGGCTGGTGGAAAGCCCGACCGTGCCCATGGTGGATGTGCGCATCGACTTCGACGCCGGCGGCCGGCGCGACCCGAGCGCCCAGGCCGGCCTGGCAGGCGTGAGCGTGGCCATGCAGAGCAAGGGCATCCGCGCCCAAGGCAACGATCCGGCGCTGGATGAAAACACCCTGGGCGAAGCCTGGGCCGATCTCGGCGCCTCCTTTGCCGGGAGCGATGGCGGTGACCGCGTGAGCTTCTCGCTGCGCTCGCTCACCTATCCCGACCTGCTGGCGCGCGCCGCGGCCCTGGCGGCACGCCAGCTGGCCGAGCCGGCGTATCCCGAGGCCGTGTGGACACGTGAACGCGAACGCCTGGTGGCCGGCCTGCGCGAAGCCAACACCCGGCCGGCCACCGTGGCCGCGCGCACCTACAACCAGGCCGTGTTCGGCAGCCATCCCTATGGCCATGACACCAACGAGCAGACCCTGGCGCGTATCAGCGTGGCCGACATGCAGGCCTGGCACACGCGTTACCTGCGGCCCTGCCGCGCCCGGGTCAGCATCGTCGGCGCGGTCACCCGCGCGCAAGCCGATGCCCTGGCCACGCAGCTGCTCGCGCGCCTCCCCGCCACGGCCTGCGAAGCGCTGCCCCCGGTGGCCGAGGTGCAGCCGCTCGGCGCCGCCGTGGAAAAGCGGATCCCCTTTGAATCGGCCCAGGCCCACGTGCTGATCGGTCAGCCCGGCTTCAAGCGCGACGACCCCGATTTCTTCACACTGACCGTGGGCAACTACATCCTGGGCGGTGGCGGTTTCGTCTCGCGCCTGACCACCGAGGTGCGCGAGAAACGGGGGCTGAGCTACAGCGTCTACAGCTACTTCAACCCTGGCCTGCACGCCGGCTCCTTCAGCATCGGCCTGCAGACCCGGCCCGATCAGGCAGCCCAGGCCGTGCAGGTGGCGCGCGATACCTTGCGCCGTTTTCTCGCCGACGGCCCCACCGAAGCCGAGCTCAAGGCCGCCAAGGACAACCTCATCGGCGGCTTCGCCCTGCGCATCGACAGCAACCGCAAGCTGCTGGACAACGTGGCCAACATCGCCGCGCACGGCCTGCCACTCGATTACCTGGACAGCTGGACACAACAGGTGGCCAAGGTCACGGTGGCCGACATCCGGGCCGCCTTTGCGCGCAAGCTGCAGCCCGAGCGCATGGTGACTGTGGTGGTGGGCGGCCGTGATGGCCAGTAAGAAATCCGTTCGGGCTGAGCCTGTCGAAGCCCAAGTCGCAAAGAAAACCGCCGGCCGCCCCGTGACGGGCAAACCCTCTGGCGAAGTGCGCATCATCGGCGGCCTGTGGAAACGCAGCAAACTGCCCGTGGCCGACCAGCCCGGCCTGCGCCCCACACCCGACCGCGTGCGCGAGACCGTCTTCAACTGGCTGGGCCAGGACCTGACGGGCTGGTCCTGTGTCGACGTCTTTGCCGGCACCGGTGCCCTCGGTTTCGAGGCCGCCTCGCGTGGGGCCAAGGCAGTGACGCTGGTGGAGCAGGACGCTGGGCTCGTCGCGCAGCTGAAGAAGATCAAGGAACAGCTCCAGGCCGATACCGTGCAGGTGCAGCGCGGTGAGGGCGTCGCCGCGCTCAAGGCCTGGCCGCCGGCCAGTGCCGACCTGGTCTTCCTGGACCCGCCTTTCGATGCGAACCTGTTCGCCCCCGCCTTGCAGGCCGCTGCACGTGCCGTCGCACCCGGGGGCTACCTGTACCTGGAAGCGCCTGTGGCCTGGAATGAAGAGCAGCTGGCGCCACTGGGCCTGACGCTGTACCGGCATCTGAAAGCCGGTGCGGTGCACGCCCATTTGCTACAACGCAGTTAGGCACTGCTGCTGTAAAACGCGCATCCCCAGGCGGGCGGTCCAGGCCTGCTTGCCCGGGCCCTGTCGTGGCATCGACGTGTGCAAGAAACCACGTCAGGCCGTTGGAAGTGCAGGGTGAGATCCGGGCGGTTCATCGAGAGCGGATCGTCTACAGTTCCTGCTGATCTCCAACGCCGAGCCGAAGACATGTACATCTTTTTCATCGTGATCGCCGTGGTCAGTCTGCTGGCGGTCGCCGTGCTGATCGCACGCCACACCCGGCTGCGCCGCGAAGACTACATCCGCCACGCGGAGCTGCCGCGCGGCGTCTTCGACAAGCTGCGGGCCAAACACCCGCAGCTCACGCTCAAGTACTGCCAGCTGGTGGCGCACGGCCTGCGGCAGTTTTTCCTGGCGCATCTCAAGAGCGGGCGCCAGTTCGTGGCCATGCCCTCGCAGGTGGTGGACGACCTCTGGCACGAGTTCATCCTCTACACGCGCAACTACGATCATTTCTGCCGCAAGGCCTTCGGGCGTTTCATGCACCACACGCCCGCCGTGGTGCTGGGCACTGCGCAGCAGCAGAACGAGGGTTTGCGGCGCTGCTGGTGGCACACCTGCCGCGAGGAAAACATCAACCCACGCGCCCCCACGCGCCTGCCCCTGCTGTTTGCGCTCGATGCCAAGCTCCACATCCCCAACGGCTTTGTCTATGTGCCGGACTGCAGCGGCGTGCGCCGCGCCGGTGCCGACGGCGGCCCGGCGCCCTACTGTGGCGGCCATTTTTCCGATGCGTCGGTGGACGGTGGCACTGCCGGCCTGGGCGATGGCGGTGCCGAGACCACGTCTTCCGACGCAGGGGGTGGCGACGGTGGAGGTTGCGGGGGCGGGGGCGACTGAGTGGCCTGCCATCCGCCACCAACAGAGTCTGCTTTTTCCCTATGACCCAGCGCGCCGAGGAACGTTTCAAGACTGCACTGCAGGTGCTCGCCATCCTGTTGCTGCTGCTGATCTGCGCGGTCATCCTGCACAAGGGGTATGCCGATGTGTCCCGCCTGGCCGGCGAGCATTCGGGGGCCGACTTCTGGCGGGCGCTGGCGCGGCACTTCTTCAAGAACCTGTCGGGCGGGTGACAGGCGGGCCCGCCCCCGAGGCCTAGACTGCAGGCATTCCAAAACACAACGCTGTCACATGAAAAAACTGTTCCGTGTCCTGGCCGTCCTGCTGCTCGCCCTGCTGGCGCTGATCGGTGGTTTCTTCGCCTGGTCCTGGGCGCCGGACATTCCGGTGGAACAGCTCAAGACGCGTTGGGCCCCGCCGCCCTCGCAGTTTGTCGAGGTGGATGGCCTGCAGGTGCATCTGCGTGACGAAGGCCCGCGCAACGACCCCCTGCCCATCGTGCTGGTGCACGGCACCTCGGCCAGTCTGCACACCTGGGAGGGCTGGGCCAGCGGGCTGAAGACAACACGCCGCGTGATCCGCTTCGATCTGCCGGGTTTCGGCCTGACCGGGCCCCGGGCGGTGAACGACTATTCCATCGACGTCTACGTGCGTTTTGTCACCGCGCTGCTGGACCAGCTGGGTGTGCAGCGTTTCGTGATCGCTGGCAACTCGCTGGGCGGCGAAGTGGCCTGGGCCGTGGCCCATGCGCAGCCGCAGAGGGTGGAGCGCCTGATCCTGGTGGACTCGGCGGGTTACCGCATCGAGTCCCTGTCCATCCCGCTGGGCTTCCGGATGGCGGGCACGCCGGGGCTGCAGAAGGTCATGGCCAACATCCTGCCGCCGGGCATGGTCGAGAAGTCCGTGCGCAGCGTCTATGGCGACCCGTCACGGGTGACGCCCGAGCTGGTGGCGCAGTACACCGACATGGCGCGACGCGCCGGCAACCGCGCCGCCTTGCGCCAGCGTCTGGCGCAGCGCGACACCGGGCGCGAGCAGGACATCAAGGCCCTCAAGCTGCCCACGCTCATTCTCTGGGGCGGGCAGGACAGACTGATCCCGCCGGTCTACGCGCAGCGCTTTGCAGCCGACATCAGCGGATCGAAGCTGGTGATGTTCGACGCCCTGGGCCACGTGCCGCAGGAGGAAGACCCGGTGGCCACGCTGGCAGCGGTGCGGGCCTTCCTGCCCTAAGTCTTGCCAGCCGCTGGCGCAGCGTCACGCACCCCTGGATTGGAGCAGGGCCACGCAGGCCTTGTCGTCCCCCTGGATGTACTGCGTGAGCCAGTCTTTCAGGGCCGCCAGATGGGCTGGCTGGAGCGCTGCCGGGTCGGCATGCACCAGGTCGAGCAGTTCGACGAGCTTGCCGGTCTCGCCGCTGTGTGCCTGGGTTTGGGCAACGCGAGCGCGTCATGAGGACAAAGGCCACGACTGACAAACCCGGGGGCAATTATCTGTCTTCACCGCAACATCGAGGCTACACCTCGATGTTGTGTCTCCGGCATAACAAGCCCTTCGGGCAATTGTTAGCCTTCGACGCAATCTGGAAGTCTCAGACTTCCAGATTGTCAATCAACCGGGTGATGCCGAGCTTGGCGGCGCCGAGTACAACGAGGCGGTCGGCGTGGGTCAGGTCGTCGGCCTGCGGGGGCTGCAGGTCGTGACGGCGGCGCACGGTCATGTAGTCGGGTTTCCAGCCGCGGTGCGCCAGGGTGTGTGCGGCATGCTGTTCGATGGCCGCGAGGTTGTGCTCACCCGCGCGCAGCATGGCGATCATGCTCTTGAGGGTGCGCGAGAGCTGCACCGCCTCGGCGCGCTCGCTGGCGCTCAGGTAGCCGTTGCGCGAGGACAGGGCCAGGCCGTCCTCGGCGCGCAGGGTGGCGCCGGTGACGATCTCGATCGGCAGGGCCAGCTGCGCCACCATGCGGCGGATCACCATCTGCTGCTGGTAGTCCTTGGCGCCGAAGAGGGCCACGCGCGGCTGCACGATGTTGAAAAGCTTGAGCACCACGGTGCACACGCCCGTGAAGAAGCCGGGCCGGAAGTGGCCCTCCAGGATGTCGGCCAGCTCCGCGGGCGGCTGCACCTTGTAGCCCTGGGGCTCGGGGTAGAGCTCGGCCTCGCTGGGCGCGAAGACCACGTCGCAGCCGGCGGCTTCGAGCTTGGCGCAATCGGCTTCCAGCGTGCGCGGGTAGGTACCGAAATCCTCGTGCGGCAGGAACTGCAGGCGGTTGACGAAGATGCTCACCACGGTCACGTCACCCAGCGGCTTGGCCTGCTTCACGAGGGCGATGTGGCCCTCGTGCAGATTGCCCATGGTGGGCACGAAGGCCGGTCGTTTGAAGTTGGCGAGGTGCGCGCGCAGCTCCGCGATGGTGTAAATCAGCTTCATCGTCACGAATATAAAGGGTATTCAGTCGCGGGACACCGCGGAACCGGCTTCGCCGGGCCGCTGGTGTCGTCCCCCTCAGGGGGATGACGCCGCAGGCGGCTCAGGGGGAAGCCTGGTCACCAAGCGTGCTGAGAATTCACCGGGAAGGTCTTTTCCTTGACGGCCTTCACATAGGCTTCCATGGCGCCGCGCACGCTGCCGGCGTCACCCATGAAGTTGTGCACGAACTTGGCCATCTTGCCCAGGTTCATGCCCAGCATGTCGTGCAGCACCAGCACCTGGCCGGCGCAGTCCACGCCGGCACCGATGCCGATGGTGGCGCAGCGCGGCAGGGCCTGGGTGATGTCGGCCGACAGTGCGGCGGGCACCATCTCCAGCACCAGCAGGCTGGCGCCGGCGTCCTGCAACTCCAGCGCGTGGCGCTTCAAGGTCGCGGCGGCTTCGTCGCCACGGCCCTGCACACGGTAGCCGCCCAGGGCGTGCACGGTCTGCGGTGTCAGGCCCAGGTGGGCGCAGACGGGAATGCCGCGTTCGACCAGGAAACGCACCGTCTCGGCGGTCCAGCCGCCGCCTTCGATCTTGACCATGTGCGCGCCGGCCTGCATCAGCACGGCGGCGTTGCGGAAGGCCTGCTCCTTCGACTCATGGAAGGTGCCGTAGGGCATGTCGCCGATGATCCAGGCCGTGCCCTGCACACGGCGCACGCCGCGTGTGACGCTTTCCACGTGGTAGCGCATGGTCTCCAGCGAAACCCCCACGGTGCTGGAGAGGCCCTGGCAGACCATACCCAGCGAGTCGCCGATCAGGATGCACTCCACGCCGGCGGCGTCGGCCACGGCGGCGAAGGTCGCGTCGTAGGCGGTCAGCATGGTGATCTTCTCGCCGCGCGCGTGCATTTCCTGCAGGCGCGGCAGGCTGATGGGCTTGCGGGTGGAAGGCGCCGAGGCCGGTGGCAGGGTGCCGTAGGGCGAGGCGCCGTTGTTCGAAGTGGAGGTCGGGGTGCTCACGGTGGTCTCCAGAAGTTGCGCGGGAGGCGGAAAACGGATCAGGTCTTGCCGGGCGGCTGGTGGGCCGGGCCCATGCCCAGGCGCTGCAGCAGCAACACGTCGGCTTCGGTGTCGGGGTTGCCGGTGGTCAGCAGCTTGTCGCCGTAGAAGATGGAGTTGGCGCCTGCCAGGAAACACAGGGCCTGGATGGCGTCGCCCATCTGCTGGCGGCCGGCGGACAGGCGCACGCGCGCCTTGGGCATGGTGATGCGCGCCACGGCGATGGTGCGCACGAACTCGAAGGGGTCCAGCGGCGCCTGGTCGGCCAGGGGCGTGCCTTCCACGCGAACCAGGTTGTTGATGGGCACGGACTCGGGGTAGGGGCTCAGGTTGGCCAGTTCGGCGATCAGGCCGGCGCGCTGGCGATGCGTCTCACCCATGCCGACGATGCCGCCGGAGCAGACCTTGACGCCGGCGCCACGCACGCGCGCCAGCGTGTCCAGGCGCTCCTGGTAGTCACGCGTGGTGATGATGTCGCCGTAGAAATCGGGCGCGGTGTCCAGGTTGTGGTTGTAGTAGTCCAGGCCGGCGTCGCGCAGCTGCTCGGCGTGGCCGTCTTCCAGCATGCCCAGGGTGGCGCAGGTCTCCATGCCGAGATCCTTCACGCCGCGCACCAGTTCGGCCACCTTCTCGATGTCGCGGTCCTTCGGAGCCCGCCAGGCCGCGCCCATGCAGAAACGCGTGGCGCCAGCGTCCTTGGCGCGTTTCGCGGCGAACAGCACCTCTTCGAGCTCCATGAGCTTGGAGGCTTTCACGTCGGTGTCGTACTTGGCCGACTGCGGGCAGTAACCACAGTCTTCCGGGCAGCCACCGGTCTTGACCGAGAGCAGGGTGGCGAACTCGACCTTGGTCGGGTCGAAGTGTTCGCGGTGCACGGTCTGCGCGCGGAACAGCAGCTCGGTGAAGGGCAGCTGGAACAGGGCCTCGATGGCGTCCACGCTCCAGCGTTCGGTCTTCGGGGCTGCAGCGGGGGTCGCCTTGGGGCGGTGCAGGGTGATGGTTTGTTCGGTGGCGGTTGTCATGGCAATTCCTCTGGTCTCAGCCGGCGGGCTTCAGGCGCTGTCGCCGCCGTGGTGTTCGGCATGCACTGGCAGGTGGGAGGCTTCCTGCACCGGGATGTGGCTGCGCTGTTCCTTGATGCGGTTGCTGTCGTCCACGAAGACCAGCTTGGGCTCGAAACCCTTGCACTTCTCTTCCGGCACCTGGGCGAAGGCCGCGATGATGAGCAGGTCACCCACCGCGGCGCGGCGCGCGGCCGAGCCGTTGACCGAGATGATGCCCGAGCCGCGCTCGCCGCGGATGGCGTAGGTGATGAAACGCTCGCCGTTGTTGATATTCCAGATGTGAACCTGCTCGTTCTCCATCAGGTTGGCGGCTTCCAGCAGGTTCTCGTCGATGGCGCAGGAGCCTTCGTAGTGCAGCTCGCAGTCGGTGACGGTGGCGCGGTGGATCTTGGATTTGAGCAGGGTGCGGTACATGGAGGGAGCTCCGGGCATTCAGGGGGAGGGGGGCGTCAGCAGGGTCGGCTGGGCCACCGCATCGGTCTGGGGGTAGTCGCGGCTGAAGTGCAGGCCGCGGCTTTCATGGCGTGATTGTGCGCTGCGCACGATCAGGTCGGCAACCTGCACCAGGTTACGCAATTCCAGCAGGTCACGCGTGACGTGGAAGCTGGCGTAGTATTCCTGGATTTCCGAGCGCAGCAGCTCGATGCGGTGCGCCGCGCGCTCTAGGCGCTTGTTGGTGCGGACTATGCCCACGTAATCCCACATGAAACGGCGCAGTTCGTCCCAGTTGTGCGAGATGACCACGGCCTCGTCGGCATCGGTCACGCGGCTGTCGTCCCAGGCCGGCAGCTGGGGCACGGCCACGGGTTTTTCGCGCGCGATGGCCTGCGACGCAGCGCGCGCGTAGACCATGCACTCCACCAGCGAGTTGCTGGCCAGGCGGTTGGCGCCGTGCAGGCCGGTGTAGGCGGTCTCGCCCACGGCGTACAGGCCCTTCAGGTCGGTGCGGCCATCGAGGTCGGTGACCACGCCGCCGCAGGTGTAGTGCGCCGCCGGCACCACGGGGATGGGCTGCGTGGCCATGTCGATGCCCAGCTCCAGGCAGCGCGCGTAGATGTTGGGGAAATGCTCCAGCAGGAAGGCCTTGGGCTGGTGCGAGATGTCCAGGTAGACGCAGTCCAGCCCGTGCTTTTTCATCTCGAAGTCGATGGCGCGCGCCACCACGTCGCGCGGCGCCAGTTCCTCGCGTTCGTCATGCGCGGGCATGAAGCGGGTGCCGCCGGCCGATGCCGGCAGCAGCAGCTTGCCGCCTTCGCCGCGCACCGCCTCGCTGATCAGGTAGGACTTGGCGTGCGGGTGGTACAGGCAGGTGGGGTGGAACTGGATGAATTCCATGTTGCCCACGCGGCAGCCGGCGCGCCAGGCCGCGGCAATGCCGTCGCCGGTGGCGGTGTCGGGGTTGGTGGTGTAGAGATAGACCTTGCCGGCGCCGCCGGTGGCCAGGATGGTGTGCGGCGCGCTGAAGGTGTCCACCACGTCGGTGACCTCATTCAGCGCGTACAGGCCCAGGCAGCGCTGGCCCTCCAGGCCCAGCTTGGCGCTGGTGATCAGGTCCACCAGCATGTGGTGCTCGAACAGCGTGATGTTCGGCGTAGCGCGCACTTTGCCCATCAGGGTGTCCTGCACCGCCGCGCCGGTGGCGTCGGTCACGTGCACGATGCGCCGTTCGCTGTGGCCGCCCTCGCGCGTGAGGTGCAGGTGGCCGTGTTCCTGCGAGAAGGGCACACCCAGGCCCTGCAGCCAGCGGATGCTCTCGGGCGCCTGTTCCACGACAAAACGGGTGGCTTCCAGGTCGCACAGGCCGGCGCCGGCCACCAGCGTGTCCTGCACGTGCGAGGCCAGGGTGTCACCTTCGCCCATGACGGCGGCAATGCCGCCCTGGGCCCAGCGGCTGGAGCCGTCGTTGAGTTCGCGTTTGGTGAGGACGGCCACGCGGTGGGTGGGCGCCAGGTGCAGGGCGGCGCTCAGGCCGGCCAGGCCGCTGCCCACGATGAGCACGTCGAAGGAGTGATGGGAGGTCGGGGCCACGCAGGGTCTCGTGTTGGGTTCAGGCCGGCGAGTACGCCAGCCGGACATAGATGGGGGCGAAGGCTTCGGCCTGGGTGATGTCGATCAGGCTTTCCTTGGCCAGCTCCAGCAGGGCGATGAAGGTCACCACCAGCACCGGCACGCCCTTGGTGGCGTCGAACAGGTGCTCGAACTCGACGAACTTCTGGCCCTGCAGGTGGCGCAGCACGATGCTCATGTGCTCGCGCACCGAGAGTTCTTCGCGCGAGATCTTGTGGTGCTGTACGAGCTTGGCGCGCTTGAGGATGTCGGCCCAGGCTTCCTGCAGGTCGACCACGTGCACCTCGGGGAAACGCGGCTGCAGCGACTGCTCGATGTAGACCTGGGCCTTGAGGAAGTCGCGCCCGTACTGCGGCAGATTGCCCAGCTGGGCGGCGGCGATCTTGATCTGCTCGTATTCGAGCAGGCGGCGCACCAGCTCGGCGCGCGGGTCCTCGGCCTCCTCGCCCTCGGCCGCCTTCTTGGGCGGCAGCAGCATGCGCGACTTGATCTCGATCAGCATGGCCGCCATCAGCAGGTACTCGGCGGCCAGTTCCAGGTTGCGGTCGCGCACCTGGTCCACATAGGTCAGGTACTGGCGCGTGACCGCTGCCATCGGGATGTCGAGGATGTTGAAGTTCTGCTTGCGGATCAGGTAGAGCAGCAGGTCCAGCGGGCCTTCGAAGGCTTCCAGGAAGACCTCCAGCGCATCAGGCGGGATGTACAGGTCCTGCGGCATCGTGAACAGCGGCTCGCCATACAGGCGTGCCACGGCCACGTGGTCCACCACCTGGGGCATGGCCGCCGCATGCGGGGCCTCGGCGGCGGGCCGGCCGGCGCTGTCGTGGAGATCGCTCATCTAGGGCCTGTTCACACTCATTTCGCCAGCGCGAACGTGATTAAAACCGCGCCAATCTAGGCGCGGGACGACGCCCAGGCTGGCCGCCTGGGCTAGGAGTGCAACAACGAGTGGCGCCGTTTTAACCACGTTCCCTTCGGGTTGCGGCCAAAAAAGCCATGCGGGGCGTTGCGCGGACTTGCCGGACATCACTCCGGCGGCGTCCACGCGCCTACCGCATGACTTTTTTGATCCGAAACGCATCTTGTGAAATGAGTGTGAACAGGCCCTACTGCTTCGTGGCGGGCGGTGGGCCCGTCGCTTACTTCGTGCCGCTGGTCTGGTAAACGTAGGGCTGCTGTGCCACGCGAGCCGATTCGTAGCCGTCCCAGGCCTGGCGGTCCACGGACTGGTCCCACAGCAGGTCGCGGCCCTGGCGCTGGCGCGCTTCCAGGTCGGGCTTCTCGGTCTTGAGCTGCTGGATGAACTGGGTGGTGTCGGACTGGTAGTCGGGGCGGCGGAACAGATGCATGGGGCTGGTCTTTCTCGACAGGAACCGGGCATTTTAGCCCCCTGGCCCCGGGGCCGGACCCGGGCCGGTATTCAGGGTACGGCCAGGCTGGCGGCGGCCAGGCCGCTGGCCAGGTCCGGGCAGACGTCTGCCGGCGGCAGCGCGGCCAGCAGGCCGCTGCGCCGCGCAATGTCCAGCGGCTGGTGCGCCAGGCCGCAGAGGATCAGGCGCACGCCGCGTTGCTGGCAATGGCGCGACAGGTCCAGCAGGGTGTCGGCCCCCGAGGAATCCACATAGATCAGGTTCTTCAGGTCCAGCACCAGGGCGCGGGCGGGCAGCCGCTGCTCCATGTCTTCCACCAGCTTGACGGCACCGAAAAACAGCGCGCCGTAGAGCCGCCAGGCCCGCACCTGGCCGTCCTGGCCGGCCAGAGCGGGCTGGTCCTGCGCGCTGACGGCTTCGGCGCGGGTGAGGCTGGAGATGCGGTAGATGAAGGTCAGGCAGGCGGCGATCAGGCCCACCTCCACGGCCACCGTCAGGTCCACGATGACGGTCAGGCCGAACACGGCCAGCAGGGTCAGCCGGTAGGGCATGCGGTACTGGCGCAACTGCACGAATTCGCGCCATTCGCCCATGTTCCAGGCCACGTAGACCAGGATGGCGGCCAGCGCCGCCAGCGGGATGTGCCGGGCCAGCGGCGCGGCCACCAGCACCACCACCAGCAGGGTCAGCGCGTGCACCATGCCGGCGACCGGGCTCACGGCGCCGCTTTTGGCGTTGGTGACGGTGCGCGCGATGGTGCCGGTGGCGGGCATGCCACCGAAGAAGGGGGTGACGAAGTTGGCGATGCCCTGGGCCATCAGTTCCTGGTTGGGATCGTGCCGGTCCTGGGGTAGGGACAAGCCTGCGCCCTCAGGGGCTGCGGCGCCCGCGCCTACGGGCGGCCGGTCGGCGCTCAGACCATCGGCGATACGTGCGCACAGCAGGGACTCGATGGCACCCAGCAGGGCCAGGGTGAGCGCGGGCATGAGCAGGAAACGCACCGTGTTCCAGCTGAATTCGGGCCAGGCGAAGGCCGGCAGGCTGGCTGCAATGCCGCCGAAGCGGCTGCCGATGGTCTCGACCGGCAGCGCCAGCAGCTCGCTGGCGCCGGTGGCCAGTGCCAGCGCCACGACGGTGCCGGGGATGAGGGTGAGCTTGCCCGAGAAGGGCAGCTTTTGCGGGCCCAGGCGCGGCATGGCGTGCTGCCAGGCCACCAGCAGCGCCAGCGTGCCGAGCGACAGCGCCAGCGCGGCCAGGTTCACGGTGTGCAGGGCCCCGCCCAGCGCGGCCAGCATGGCGAAGAAGCTGGCCGGCACGCTGGCCAGCTCCAGGCCCAGGAAATCGCGGACCTGCGACAGCATGATGAGCACGGCAATGCCGTTGGTGAAACCGATCACCACGGCGATGGGGATGAAACGGATCAGCGTGCCCAGGCGGAACAGGCCCATCAGAAAGAGCAGCACACCCGACATCGCGGTGGCGATGATCAGGTTGGCCAGGCCGTAGCGCTCCAGGATGCCGTAGACGATGACGATGAAGGCGCCGGCCGGCCCGCCGATCTGCACCCGGCTGCCGCCCAGCGCGGAGATCAGGAAACCGGCAATGATGGCGGTGAACAGGCCGGCCTCGGGCTTGAGGCCGGAGGCGATGGCAAAGGCCATGGCCAGCGGCAAGGCCACCACCCCCACCGTGAGGCCGGCACCGACGTCGCGGGCGAAATGCGCGCGGCCATAGCCGGGCAGGGTGTCGAGCAGCTTGGGGCGGAAAGCGGCCAGGCGGCTGGCGGATTCGGCGGCGGGCATGGAGAATCAGTTTACGCCCAGCCTGCCGGGCCTCGCCGCTTTTTCAGCCCGGTGTCGCCGGCGGCGCCAGGCGGCCGTGGCGCAGGTCATACAGCAGCGGGCCGGACACCAGCAGGCCCAGCAGCACCGCCAGCGGCACGGTGGTGATGTACCCCCAGAATTTGAAGCCCAGGGCGCCCAGCACCCCACCGGCAAAAAAGGCGGCGATCAGCGAGAGGTGGATGCGCAGCTTGCGCCGGTTGGCCACCACCTTTGTCGGCGCGGGTGAGCGGTTGTAGTAGACCAGCTTGCCCAGTTCGATGCCTATGTCGGTGACCAGGCCGGTCACGTGGGTGGTGCGGATCTCGGCGTTCGACACCTTGGTGATCACCGCGTTTTGCAGGCCCATGATGTAGCACAGCAGCAGCACGGTCAGCGGCGCGAACAGCTCGGCGTGCAGGTTGATGGCCGCACCGAACAGGCCGAACACCAGCAGCAGGCTGACCTCCAGGGCCAGCGGCCGGGCAAAGGCGCTGCGCAACTGGCGCCGCTGGCCCCAGTTGACCATCAGGGCCGTGGTCATGGCGCCGCCCACAAAGGCGGCGATGGCCGCCAGGCTGGCCGCCACCAGGGCGAACTGGCCCAGCACCAGGTGGTCGGCCACAGCGGAGAGCAGGCCCGTCATGTGCGAGGTGTAGTGGCCGATGGCCAGGAAACCACCGGCATTGGTGGCGCCGGCGATGAAACTCAGGCAGATGCCCAGGCGCAGGTTGACGACCGCTGAGCGGTGTACGTCGGTCCACCAGTGGGGATGGGACGCGGGCCGGGGACTGGACATGGGGTCAGTTTAGGGCCTGTTCACCCCAGCCCATTTCGCCAGGCGAGATGGAAGGTGTTGCCATATGACCCTTTTGGGGGATAGGCAGATCGGCGGGCCTTGCCTACATTGGAGGGGATGCTGTCACAGCCATCAGGCAAAAGGGGCACACCGGCGACGAGGAATGCCGGTGTGCCTTCTTTTTTCCAGGCAGACAAGGACAACAGGCAGGCCCGTTCGACCCCCCGTTCCATCAGGTTCTCCGTTGATGCATCTGGCAGATTTCGTAGGCATGACGGGCCATCGCTGGCTGACGTCGCTGGCCGTGCTCGTGCTGCTGATCGCCCTCGGCCTGGGTGGCGGCCTGGTTCTGCTGGCGCCGTCCGGCTGGCCGACCTGGGTGGCCGCCGCGCTGGGTGCCGCCCTGGTCCTGGGGCTGCTGGTTCTGGGGCGTGCCGTCATGCGGCTGACGCTGAACAACGAGTACGAACGCCAGTCCCTCGAAATGCTGCACCAGTGCCTGCAGGAGGCCATCGAGGCCCTGCCCCTGGGGGTGGCCATCTATGACCAGCACGACCGCCTGGTGCTCTTCAACCGCTCGGCCGCCGAAATGGCGCCTTACCGCTACGGTGGCGAACTGATAGGCCAGACCTTCGAGGCCATGATCCGCCGCGCGCTGGACAAGGGCCTGATCGAGGAGGCCCTGGGCCACGAGGAAGACTGGCTGCGCGAACGCCTGGCCGGGCGCGGCAAGCTCAACCGCCCCCTGCTGCGTTCGCGTGAGGATGGGCGCTGGATGCACCTCTATGAAATCAGCACGCCCTCGGGTTGCCTGGTGATGGCGCGGCTGGATGTGACCGAGCTGGTGCAGAAGAGCATGGCGTTGGAGCGCAGCAACCAGCAGCTGGAGCGGCTCTCGGCCACCGACGGCCTGACCGGCCTGGCCAATCGCCGCCAGTTCGACCAGCACCTCTATGCCGAGTGGCAGCGCAGCATGCGCGGCGGCCAACCCATCTCGCTGCTGCTGATCGACATCGACCACTTCAAGCGCTACAACGACCGCTACGGCCATCTGGCCGGCGACGCCTGCCTGCGCCAGGTGGCCGGCATCCTCTACGACTGCGCCCAGCGCTCGGGTGAACTGGTGGCCCGTTACGGCGGCGAGGAGTTTGCCCTCTTGCTGCCGGGTGCCGACGGCGACGTTGCCATGACCGTGGCCCAGCGCTGTATGGACGAGATCGCCAAGGCCCGCATGCCGCACGAGGATTCACCCGTGGCCGAGTTCCTGACTTGCAGCATCGGCGTGGCCACTGTGGTGGCCGTGCAGGACCTGGTGCCTGAGAGCCTGGTGCGCTGCGCCGACGAGGCGCTGTACCGGGTCAAGAATGGGGGGCGGGGGCATTACATCGTCGCCCCCTGCCCCGCCTGAAACTCACGCATCCATCTACTGCGCAAACCGCATGCGGCGTTGGGCGGTGCGCGCCATCCTCACGTACTGCAAGTACGTTCCGGTGGCTGTGCTCCGTCCGCCTTGCCTGCGGCTTGCTCGCTACGATGGCTGCGCGAGTTTTTACCTCGATAGCCTACGTTGTTAGTATCTTCTGTCGCCGGTGAGCAAGGTGGCTCGGAGGCCAGGGAGGGAGAAATGAAGCTGCAAACATTCATCAAGAGTCTGACTCTCAGGTCGGCATGGGTGCTCGCTGCCGTGTTGCTCGGCGGCTGTTCTCGCACGGTGACTTGGGAAGAAGAAGTTCCTCTGAATACCGGAGAAACCATCTGGGTCAAGCGAAGCATGCCCTGGGTCTACAAGGGCGGATTTGGTAATCCGTTTGATATGTCGATGCTGCCGACGGGCGAGCAGACCATTCACTTCAATTACTCAGGGAAAGACTACAGCTACAAAGGCAGCGCGCATATCGTGTGGATAGCGATTTCCCCTGAGCGACAACCTGTTCTTGTCGCACCTGCTGCGGACCACGGATGGGCTACGGCCAACAGCTATTACTGCGTCATCCCCTACTACGTGCAACTCGTACCGGATAGCACAGGAAAGAATTGGGTGTGGCCGGAAAAAATTGAACCTTGGCTATACAACTTGCCGGCTAACGTAATGGCCAGCATTCCACGCCTTGATGAGAAGCGAAAAGAGCGTTACTCAACCAAAGACAGAAGCCACCGTGATAGCACCTATTACTCGCAGTCAGGCAGTCAGATCGACCCTCTATACAAGGCGAGTAGTGGTTGCATTCATAAATATGACCCGAGCATGAAGCCAGATTGGACCAAGAAGTGATCCCCAACCACTGGCAGTGGGAATTCAGGGATGGGTCTTTCCTTTAGTCCTTCGTCGCATAGCAATCTGGTGTGATGCCATGTGGCGACCTTTAAGCCTTGAGTTTTAAGGCGCGCGGTATCGCTGACAGAACGCGGCGATAACGGCTCCGTCGATCCCCGTACAGCGAACGAGGCGTCTCAGCGCACCCGCATGCCCGGCTGCGCGCCCGGCCAGGGGTTGAGCACGTAGATGCCGGGCTCAGTCTTCTCGTCGGCGTGGCTGGCGGCGAGGACCATGCCTTCGCTGATGCCGAACTTCATCTTGCGCGGCGCCAGGTTGGCGACCATCACCGTCAGTTTGCCCACCAGGTCTTCGGGTTTGTACGCTGAAGCAATGCCGGAGAAGACGTTGCGCGTCTTGCCTTCGCCCACGTCGAGCGTCAGGCGCAGCAGTTTGGTCGAGCCTTCAACCGGCTCGCATTTGACGATCTTCGCGATGCGCAGGTCGATCTTGGCGAAGTCGTCGATGCTGATGGTGGGGGCCAGTTCCTCGCCGCCAGGGAGCACTTTCTCGGGCTCGGGTGCGGCGGGGGCTTCAAAGAGCGCCTCCAGCTGCTTGATATCCACGCGCTGCATCAGGTGCTTGTACTCGCCGATGACGTGGCCGGCGCCCAGCGTCTTCGCGGCGTCGCTCCACATCAGGGGCTGGATCTGGAGGAAGCTCTCGACCTGGGTGGCCAGGGCCGGCAGCACCGGCTTGAGGTAGATGGTGAGCAGGCGGAAGGCTTCGATGCAGACGGTGCAGACATCGTGCAGATGGCTGTCCATGCCCTCCTGCTTGGCCAGTTCCCAGGGTTTGTTCTGGTCCACGTAGGCGTTGACGCGGTCGGCCAGCAGCATGATTTCGCGCAGGGCCTTGCCGTATTCGCGCTCGGCGTACAGCTCGGCCAGGTTGGCGGCGCCATCGCGCAGGTGCTCCAGCAGGGCGTCACCGTCACCCGAGATGTCGCTGCCCAGCTTGCCGCCGAAACGTTTGCTCAGGAAACCAGCGGCGCGCGAGGCGATGTTGATGTACTTGCCCACCAGGTCGCTGTTGGCGCGCGCCATGAAGTCGTCGGCGTTGAAGTCGATGTCTTCGTTGCGGCCGCTGAGCTTGGCGGCCAGGTAATAACGCAGCCACTCGGGGTTCATGCCCAGCGCCAGGTACTTGAGCGGGTCCAGGCCGGTGCCGCGGCTCTTGCTCATCTTCTCGCCGTTGTTCACGGTAAGGAAACCGTGCACGAAAACCTTGTCCGGCGTCTTGCGGCCGCTGAACTTCAGCATGGCGGGCCAGAACAGGGTGTGGAAGGTCACGATGTCCTTGCCGATGAAGTGGACCTGCTCCAGCGCCGGGTCGGCCATGTAGGCCTCGTAACTCTGGCCGCGTTTGTCGAGCAGGTTCTTGAGCGAGGCGAGGTAGCCCACGGGCGCGTCCAGCCACACATAGAAATATTTGCCGGGCGCGCCGGGGATCTCGATGCCGAAATAGGGCGCGTCGCGCGAGATGTCCCAGTCGCCCAGGCCTTCGCTGCGCGTGCCGTCCGGGTTGGTGCGCACGGTGAACCACTCGCGGACTTTGTTGGCCACTTCGGGCTGCAGGCGGCCGTCCTGCGTCCACTCTTCCAGGAAGGCCACGCAGCGCGGGTCGGAGAGCTTGAAGAAGAAATGCTCCGAGCTTTTGAGCACCGGCTTGGCGCCCGACAGGGCGGAATAAGGGTTCTTCAAGTCGGTGGGGGCGTAGACGGCGCCGCAGACCTCGCAGTTGTCGCCGTACTGGTCTTTCGCGCCGCACTTGGGGCACTCGCCCTTGATGAAGCGGTCCGGCAGGAACATGCTCTTTTCAGGGTCGAAGAACTGCTCAACCACCTGGCTGGCGATCAGGCCGTTGGCCTTCAGGTCCAGGTAGATCTGCTGGGCCAGCTGGTGGTTCTCCGGGCTGTCGGTCGAGCTCCAGTTGTCGAACTGGATGTGAAAGCCGTTGAGGTACTGTGCGCGGCCGGCGGCGATGTCGGCCACGAACTGCTGCGGGGTCTTGCCGGCCTTTTCGGCGGCGATCATGATGGGCGCGCCGTGTGTGTCGTCGGCCCCGACGAAGTTCACTTCGTGCCCCAGCATGCGCTGCAAGCGCACCCAGATATCGGCCTGGATGTACTCCATGATGTGGCCGATATGGAAGTTGCCGTTGGCGTAGGGCAGGGCGGTGGTGACGAAAATTTTGCGGGGCATGGGAAGGTCTTCCGGAGGGGAACCGGAGATTTTAGTCGCCCGCCCCGCCCGGGGGACGATGGGGGCTCAGACCCGCAACGGGTCGCGCCGGCGCTCCACCACGGGGGCCGGGCCGACAGCCGGCACCGGATCCCAGCCGAAGAAGCGGCAGACCTCGTCTTCCTGGCGCAGGGTGTCGGCGTGGCCCAGGGCCATGAGCTCGCGTGTGTAGGCGGCTTCGAACAGCAGGTAGCTGGTGAGGGCGCCGCCCTTGATGTCGGCCTTTTTCGAGGACACCCCCAGCCCACCCAGCAGGCTGCGCACGGCGTGCGGCAGCGCACCGGCGTGTTTGGCGGCGATCTGGTCCAGCCGTTCAGAGGGCGAGATCACCAGCAGTTCCACCGGTTTCAGGGCGCTGGCCTGGCGGGCCTCGCGGGGGATCAGGTTGAGGGTCTGGTTGATGCGCCGGATGCGCTCGATGTCCACCGCCAGCGCGTCCAGGAAGATGCTGGACATGGCGTGGCCGGCGATCTGCGCCAGCGAAGGGTAGGTGGACGGCGCGGCGCGTGTGAGGGTGTCACGCGGCTCGCTCATGCGGCCGGCGCCCACCACCATGATGCGCTCGGAGCCCAGGTGGATGGCCGGGGCCACCGGCGCGGTCTGGCGCATGGAGCCGTCACCGAAGTATTCGATGCCGCCGTTGATGGGCAGGGCCTTGGCCGGGAAGACGAAGGGGATGGCCGAAGAGGCCAGCAGGTGTTCGTGCGTGATGCGGTCGCGCACGGCCAGGCGCTGCGAGCGCACCCAGGGCTGCAGCGCTTCGCCGCCTTCAAAGAAGGTGACATGGTGGCCCGAGCTGTAGCTCGATGCCGTCACGGCCAGCGCCTGCAGGTGGCCCTGCGCGATCAGGCCGGGCAGGCGCTCCAGCGGCACCATGGTGCGCAGCAGTTCTTCCAGGGGCGAGTTGTCCAGCAGCGAGCGCGGCTTGATGCGGCGCCAGCGTGCGATCAGCCAGCCCAGCGAGAGCAGGCTCATCCAGCGTGCGCCGCTGCGCAGCACGCTCAGCAGGTCGGCCTCATAGACCTGGCGGGCCTCGAAGTTCTCCCAGACCGAGACGATGCGCTGCACCGCTGCGTCGAAGTCGTCGGCGCCGCAGGCCAGCGAAGCGGCGTTGATGGCGCCGGCCGAGGTGCCGGTGATGATGGAAAAGGGGCTGGAGGGGCGCGCGCCGGGGGCACGGTTGCGGCGTAGTTCGGCCAGCGCCTGCAGTACGCCCACCTGGTAGGCGGCGCGTGCGCCGCCACCGGTCAGCAGCAGACCGATGCGCGGCGGGCTCGTGTCGTCGTGGGCATCGTGGGCCATGCGCCCATTATGCGAGGCGTGCCCACCACAAGGGCGCACTGGGGGGCGCGGGACATCCCGGGGTGTGCAATTTGCCCGGTTCGGCGAGGTTATGTCGGCCAAGGCTAGACTACGCCCTCTTCAGGAGTATTCGAATGGCAGTGACAGAACAGGCGTTGCTGGACGCCCTCAAGGTGGTGGTGGACCCGAACACGGGCAAGGATTTTGTTTCCAGCAAGGCTGTCAAGAACCTGACCCTGCAGGATGGCGACGTCGCCTTCGACATCGAGCTGGGTTACCCGGCCAAGAGCCAGACCGCAGGTTTCCGCAAGGCGCTGATCGCCGCGGCCAAGGGTGTGGCCGGCGTCAACAACGTCTCGGTCAACATCCATACCAAGATCGTCGCGCACGCCGTGCAGCGTGGCGTGGCGCTGCTGCCCAAGGTCAAGAACATCGTGGCCGTGGCTTCGGGCAAGGGTGGCGTGGGCAAGAGCACCACGGCCGTGAACCTGGCCCTGGCCCTGGCGGCCGAGGGCGCCAGCGTGGGCCTGCTCGACGCCGACATCTACGGCCCCAGCCAGCCCATGATGATGGGCATCGACGGCCGTCCCGAGAGCGAAGACGGCCAGACTATGGAGCCGATGGAGAACTACGGCGTGCAGGTCATGTCCATCGGTTTCCTGGTGGCCCAGGACGAAGCCATGATCTGGCGCGGCCCCATGGCCACCCAGGCGCTGGAGCAACTGCTGCGCCAGACCAACTGGAAAGACCTGGACTACCTGATCGTTGACATGCCCCCGGGCACCGGCGACATCCAGCTCACGCTGTCGCAGCGCGTGCCCATGACCGGCGCGGTCATCGTCACGACGCCGCAGGACATCGCGCTGATCGATGCCAAGAAGGGCATCAAGATGTTCGAGAAGGTGGGTGTGCCCATCCTCGGTCTGGTCGAGAACATGGCGGTGCACATCTGCAGCAACTGCGGTCACACCGAACACATCTTCGGCGTGGACGGCGGCAAGAAGATGGCAGCCGAATACGGCATGGCCTACCTCGGCGCCCTGCCGCTGGACATGCAGATCCGCCTGCAGGCCGACAACGGCAAGCCCACGGTGGTGGCGGATCCGGACGGTGAGGTGGCTGGCATCTACAAGGCGGTGGCACGGCAGGTTGCGTTGGCGATTGCGGCCAAGAACAAGGACTTTTCGAACAAGTTTCCGAGCATCAAGATTTCGAAAGAGACTTGATCGGCTTGGTTGCTTTCGTGCTTCGAGGGGCTTCTCCCTGTCGGGGCACCTTCTTTTCCCCCACTCTCCCCCCCGCCCCTCTCTACCCCCGCCGGGGTAGAGAGGGGAGCCTTGATTTGGTTTTGTCGCGCCGGCTACGCTTCTAAGGCGCGCGAGGTCGCGGTCATCCTCGCTGGCTCAGAGTGGTGAGCCAACGGTCGTAGAGAAATCGTCTGGACTGGTACACAACCGCTGGCGGCTGCGCCGGCCAGTGACGAAGCCTGTCTCGTGCGCAGCCGGCCGCGCAGCGGCTGCTGCTCTTGGCATGCCCGGGCTAACCCTTTACTACGACCGCAGGCCAGCAATCTCGGCAAGCCAGCCGAGTTGGCGGCGTCTCGCTCCGTAGAAGCCTTTCCAAAGTGCTAACCGCCAAATCCAGGCCCCCTTCTCTACCCCGGCGGGGGTAGAGAAGGGCGGGGGGATGAGTGGGGGGTTACAAAAGCTGAGCAACAAGCAACAAGCAACAAGCAAGAAACACCCTGAGCGCGCCACTCAGTGGGGGCGATGCGTCAATAACGCAACTGCCCCGTGCTGTCCACGATCGCCAGTTCAACGTAGGACGATCCGTTGTGGGAGCTGGGCGAATATTTGGCCGCGAAGCGGCCGAAGCTGATCTCGCCGGCATCTTCCATGGCCTTGATGAACGACGCCGTGCTCAGATTGCGCCCCGCGCGGCGCAGTCCCTCTACGAGCAGCTTGGCGTGGACAAACCCCTCAAGCTGGAAAGCCGACGGGACCGCTGACGGGTTCTTCTCGCGCAGGGCCCGGTGGTACTCGGCCACCACCGGGATGGTGGTGTTGCGCAGCGGCGGCATGACTTGCGCCAGGACGATGCCGCGGGCCTGCTCCTTCAGGTCGCGCCGGATCGAGTCCACGTTGGCGATCGAGAAGCCGTAGAAGGTCGGGCGCAGGCTGGTCTGCAAGGTCGCCTTGATGAAATTCGTCATCGTGCCGCCTGCGACGCCCAGCAGCACGGCCTGGGGTTGCGCGCGCTCGGCGGCGGCGGCGGCACCCGCGTAGTCCGGTGCCTTGGGGTCGAGCTTCACCTCGGTGTTGAAGCTGATGTTGGCGGCTGCGGCAGCCTGTTGCAGTTCGGCCAGCAGGGTCTTGCCCAGCCCGTCGTCCTGGTACAGCACGGCCACACGGCTGATGCCCGTGTCCTTCAGGTGGGAGACGATGCGGCGTGCCTCGTCGGCATAACTCGCCCGCACGTGGAACAGGTAGGGATTGACCTTGTTGCGAAAGGCAGTGGCGCCGGTCACCGGGCCGAAGATGATGGTCCGGCTTTCTTCGGCCAAAGGCAGGATGGCCCCGGTCTGGGCTGTGCCCGTGTTGTTGTAGATCATGAACACACCCTGCTCGTCGATCAGCTTGCGGGTGTTTTCGACGGCGCGCTTCACGTCGAAGCCATCGTCCAGCGTGGTGTAGACGATCTTGCGGCCAAACACGCCGCCTGCTGCGTTCACCGTGTCGAAGTACAGCCGTGAGCCCTCGCCGAACTCCAGTGTCTGGGGCCCCAGCGGCCCGCTCAGCACGGCCGAGGCGCCAAGGCGTATTTCGGTGGGCGTGACGCCGCGGTCTCCCGCGACCACCACCCCGCCCATCATCAATCCAATGGCGAGTACGAAGGGTCTCAACATAGCTTTTTCCTGTACAGCCTGCGGCTTCAGTGAAAGGGGCTGTCCGTGGTTTGTGCAGCCCCTAAATGGTTATTAAGTATAGTTATTTGAATGAATCAACTGAATTTTCGTTTCAGTGTTTTCCCTTGGGAATCCGGTGTGGAAGTGAACAAGTTCACGTTCTGGCAAGATGACAAACCATGAACCTGCTCGTCTCCATGCGCTACCTCGTCGCCCTCGACGAGCACAAGCATTTCGCACGCGCGGCGCAGTCCTGCTTCGTGACGCAGCCGGCGCTGTCGAATGCGCTGCGTGCGCTGGAAGAGGAGTTCGGTTCCTCCATCGTCAAGCGCGGCCGCACCTTCGTGGGTTTCACGCCTGAGGGTGAGCGTCTGCTGGAGAGCGCGCGCCGCATGCTACGCGAAGAGACGCTGCTCAAGCAGGACCTCAGCAGCGTGGGCGGCCAGCCGCAGGGGCGCCTGGGCATCGGCGTCGTGCCCTCGGCCGAGCCGGTGGCGGCGCGTTTTGCTGCCATGCTGCAGGCACGCCACCCGGGCATCCGGCCCGTGGTGCGTTCCATGAGTTCGCAGGAGATCGAGGCCGGGCTGGAAGAGCTCACGCTGGACATGGGCCTGGGTTTCGTCGAGCGCGTGCGCCCCGGCGCCGGCGCCTTGCAGACCCTGCTGCAGTACACCGAGCACTATTTCCTGGTGCGCAAGGCCGCGGTGCCGCCGGAGCCGAACGCACAGGGCATGCGTTTTGGTGCGCCCATGCCCTGGCAGGAGGCAGCCGCGCTGCCCCTGTGCCTGATGACTTCCGAGATGTACAACCGCCACATCGTGGACGGCGCCTTCGCCGAGGCCGGCGTCCGCGTCCAGCCCGTGCTGGAAACCAATTCCCTGCTGACGCTGGCGCTCAGCGCCGTGGGCGGGGCCGTCTCGTGCGTGATGCCCGGCGCGCTGGTGGGGGCGGTACGGGCTTACCGCGAACTGGAAGCCCGGCCGCTGAGCGGTCCCGAAGTGCGTACTTCCATCGGTTTCATGTTCCAGACGGCGGAGCGGCATTCGCGCCCGCTGGAGGCCGCCCTGACCCTGGCCCAGGACGCCGCCTGGCTGCGCCATGCGGCCGCGCACAGCGGTTTGCTTCACGCCTGAGCCCAGGTCACCGGCCTGGCCTTGCCGCCGGGAGTGGTTTTCAATAAGAATGACTACTGCATATTGCCATGCATCATTTACTTTTTGAATGATCACATGTTTCGATGGAATTTGACCGTGGCGTGTCCTGGGCTGACACTGCGCGCATAGTCATGAACCGAGGGACATCCCCATGAACCATCCCGGCCGCAAAGGCGAAATCCAGGCCGTGGCTGTTGCCACCGTCGACGACCTGCGCGAACGCATCCGCCGCAAGAGCAAGCTCAAGGGCCGCCAGGCCGACGACAAGTCGCTGGCCGAAGTCATCACCCTGATCGGCGCCAAACCGGCCAACGGCCACCGCCGTGACCTGCTGATCGAGCATCTGCACAAGCTCAATGACGCCTACCGCTGCCTGCACGACCGGCATCTGGTGGCGCTGGCCAAGGAAATGAACATTCCCATGGCCGAGGTCTATGAAGTGGCCACCTTCTATCACCACTTCGAAGTGGTCAAGGGCGACGAGAAGGCCCCCGGCCTGACCGTTCGCGTCTGCGACGGCCTGAGCTGCGAGATGCACGGCGCCCAGAGCCTGATGAGCAAGCTCCAGGCCTCTCTGACAGGGGATGTGCGCGTGATCCACGCGCCCTGCGTGGGCCGCTGCGAGCAGGCCCCGGTGGCCGTGGTGCACCAGAACCCGGTGCTGCGCGCCACCCCCGAGAGCGTGGCCAAGGCCGTGAAGGCCGGCGCCAGTACGCACCCCAAGTCCAGCGGCAAGGCGGCTTTCGACCCGGCAGCGCTGGCGCTCAAGTCCATTTCTCCCGCACCGAGCCAGCAGCAGGTCTCGCCCGACTTCGTGGGTTTTGAGGCCTACAAGGCCAAGGGCGGCTACCAGCTGGCGGCCAATCTGCTCAGCGGCAAACAGGACGTGGAAGCCGTCATCAAGGCCATGGAAGACTCGGGCCTGCGCGGCCTGGGCGGCGCCGGTTTCCCGGCCGGACGCAAGTGGCGCATCGTGCGCGACCAGCCCGCGCCCAAGCTGATGGCCGTGAACATCGACGAAGGCGAGCCCGGCACCTTCAAGGACCGCACCTACCTGGAGCGTGACCCGCACCGTTTCCTCGAAGGCCTGCTGGTCGCAGCCTACGCCGTGGGCGTGGGCGCCTGCTACATCTACCTGCGTGACGAGTACCACGGCGCGCGCGCGCTGCTGGAGGCCGAGCTGGCCGCCTTGCAGGCCAACCCGCCGTGCCCGCTGCCGCTGATCGAGCTGCGCCGCGGTGCCGGTGCCTACATCTGCGGCGAAGAGTCGGCCATGATCGAGAGCATCGAGGGCAAGCGTGGCGAACCCCGTATGCGCCCGCCCTATATCGCCCAGGTCGGCCTGTTCGGCCGGCCCACGCTGGAGCACAATTTCGAGACCCTGTACTGGGTGCGCGACATCGTGCAGAAGGGCCCGAGCTGGTTCTCCGGCTTTGGTGCCAACGGCCGCAAGGGCCTTCGCAGCTTCAGCGTCAGCGGCCGGGTCAAGCACCCGGGCGTCAAGCTGGCGCCGGCGGGCATCACCATCCGCGAACTGGTCGACCAGTATTGCGGCGGCATGCTCGACGGCCATGAGCTCTACGCCTACCTGCCGGGAGGCGCCTCGGGCGGCATCCTGCCGGCCAGCATGGGCGACATCCCGCTGGACTTCGACACCCTGCAGCCCTACGGCTGTTTCATCGGCTCGGCCGCCGTCATCGTGCTGAGCCAGAAGGACACGGCGCGCGAAGCCGCCGTGAACATGATGCGCTTCTTCGCCGACGAAAGCTGCGGCCAGTGCACACCCTGCCGCGTGGGCACGGCCAAGGCCGTCAAGCTCATGGAAGCCAAACAGTGGGACAACGAGACGCTGGAAGACCTGTGCCAGGTCATGGCCGACGCCTCCATCTGCGGCCTGGGTCAGGCCGCACCCAATCCCATCCGCTGTGTCCAGAAATACTTCCCGCAAGAACTGGGAGCCCAAGCATGAACGCACCCGCCAAGCTCAACGAAGTCACCCCGCAGATCGTCGAGTTCACGCTCGACGGCAAGAAGGCCCAGGCCTACGCCGGTGAAACCATCCTGACCGTTGCCAAGCGCATGGGCATGGAGATCCCGCACCTTTGCTACAAGGAGGGCTACCGCGCCGATGGCAATTGCCGTGCCTGCGTGGTCGAGGTCAAGGGGGAGCGCACGCTCGCCCCCAGCTGCTGCCGCAGCGCCACCGCTGGCATGGAGGTGCAAAGCAAGAGCGAGCGCGCCGTCAAGAGCCAGAAGATGGTGCTGGAGATGCTGCTGTCCGACATGCCCGACACCGGCTACAAGTGGGATGAAAAAGACGAGTCGCTGCAGCACGGCGAGCTGTCGCAGTGGGCCGACCAGGCGGGCGTGACCGTGCGCCCCGCACTCAAGGCCCTGCGCCGCGAGCAGCCCAAGGCCGACATCTCGCACCCGGCCATGGCCGTGAACCTGGATGCCTGCATCCAGTGCAACCGCTGCGTGCGCGCCTGCCGTGAAGAGCAGGTGAACGACGTGATCGGCTACGCGATGCGCGGGTCCAGTAGCGAGATCGTGTTCGACCTGAACGACCCCATGGGCGACAGCACCTGCGTGGCCTGCGGCGAGTGCGTGCAGGCCTGCCCCACGGGCGCCCTCATGCCCAAGACGCGCGTCGGCTCACAAGTCGTCGACAAGAAGGTCGACTCGGTCTGCCCCTTCTGCGGTGTCGGTTGCCAGCTGACCTACAACGTCAAGGACAACAAGATCATCAGCGTGGACGGGCGCGACGGCCCGGCCAACCACAACCGCCTTTGCGTCAAGGGCCGTTTCGGTTTCGACTACGCGCACAGTCCGCAGCGCCTGACCAAGCCGCTGATCCGCAAGGCCGGTGTGCCCAAGGACCCGGAGGCCATTGACGATCTGAACCGCCAGATGAGCGAGGATCCGTCCATCATCGGCACCATGTTCCGCGAAGCCACGTGGGACGAGGCGCTGGACCTGGCCGGTGGCGGTCTCAAGGCTCTGCGCGACAAGTACGGCCTCAAGGCCCTGGCGGGTTTCGGCTCGGCCAAGGGCAGCAACGAAGAGGCCTACCTCTTCCAGAAGCTGGTGCGCACCGGTTTCGGCAGCAACAACGTGGACCATTGCACCCGCCTGTGCCACGCCTCCAGCGTGGCCGCCCTGCTCGAAGGCGTGGGCTCGGGCGCCGTGTCCAACCAGGTCAATGACGTGGAACATTCGGGTCTGATCTTCGTGATCGGCTCCAATCCCACGGCCAACCACCCGGTGGCGGCCACCTGGATGAAAAATGCCGCCAAGGCCGGCGCCAAGATCGTGCTGGCCGACCCGCGCATCACCGACATCGGCAAGCACGCCTGGCGCACCCTGCAGTTCAAGCCCGACACTGACGTGGCCATGCTCAACGCCATGATCTACACGGTGATCGAAGAAGGTCTGGTGGACAAGGACTTCGTGAAGAAGCGCGCCAGCAACTTTGAAGCCCTGAAGAAAAACGTCCAGGGCTACAGCCCCGAGGCCATGGAGCCCATCTGCGGCATCCCCGCGCAGAAGCTGCGTGAAGTGGCGCGCGAGTTCGCCACCTCCAAGTCTTCCATGATCCTGTGGGGCATGGGCGTGAGCCAGCACGTGCACGGCACCGACAACGCCCGTTGCCTGATCGCGCTGTGCGCGGTGACCGGCCAGATCGGCAAGCCCGGCTCCGGCCTGCACCCGCTGCGCGGCCAGAACAACGTGCAGGGCGCCAGCGATGCCGGCCTGATCCCCATGATGTTCCCGAACTACCAACGCGTGGACAACAAGGAAGTGCACCAGTGGTTCGAGAAGTTCTGGAACACCAAGCTCGACGACCGCCCCGGTTACACCGTGGTGGAGATCATGCACAAGGCCCTGGTCGACGACAGCGATCCGCACAAGATCCACGGCATGTACGTCGAGGGTGAGAACCCCGCCATGAGCGACCCGGACCTGAACCACGCGCGCCACGCGCTGGCCGAGCTCAAGCACCTGGTGGTGCAGGACATCTTCATGACCGAGACCGCCTGGCTGGCCGACGTGATCCTGCCCGCCACCGCCTGGCCCGAGAAGACCGGCACCGTCAGCAACACCGACCGCATGGTGCAGATGGGCAAGCAGGCCGTCACGCCGCCGGGCGAGGCCAAGCCGGATCTCTGGATCATCCAGCAGATCGCCCAGCGCATGGGCCTGAACTGGAACTACCAAGGTGAGCACGCCGGTGTCGCTGCCGTCTATGAGGAAATGCGTCAGGCCATGCACGCCGTCATCTCGGGCATCACCTGGGAGCGCCTGGAGAAGGAATCCAGCGTGACCTACCCCTGCCTGAGCGCCGAAGACCCGGGCCAGCCCACCGTCTTCATCGAGGACTTCCCCACGGCCGACGGCAAGGTCAAGCTGGTGCCGGCCGACATCATCCCGGCCAACGAGCGTCCCGACGCCGAGTTCCCCTTCGTGCTCATCACCGGCCGCCAGCTCGAACACTGGCACACCGGCAGCATGACGCGCCGCTCGGGTGTGCTGGACGCCATCGAGCCCATCGCCACCGCTTCCATGTGCGGTGACGACCTGGCCGAAATGGGCCTGGCGCCCGGCGATGTGGTGACCGTGGCCTCGCGCCGCGGCCAGGTGGCCATCCACCTGCGCCGTGACGACGGCACGCCGCGTGGCGCCGTGTTCATCCCCTTCGCCTACTACGAGGCAGCGGCCAACCTGATCACCAACGCCGCGTTTGATCCGGTCGCCAAGATTCCGGAGTTCAAGTACTGCGCCGTGGCCATCCGCCGTGGCGGCACGCCGGCCAAGACGCAGGGCTTCGGTGCAGCGGAGGCCATGCTGGGCTGAGCGTTCCCCTGATGCCCGCCTCCGGCGGGACGAGACAAGGGCCTTGCGGCATGCCGCAAGGCCCTTTTACTTCCCGGCGCCGATGAGCAGGGCGCTGCGACAAATTGTCGCAGAGCCCCCTTATGAAGGGTCTTTCCTATCCGCTACAGTGTCGCCTGACATGAATACCAAGCAGCCTTCCCTCCAAGTGGCCGTCGTCATGCGCAAGGTGCGCATCACCGGCCCCATGAGCCGCTGGCAGCCCTGGCGCTGGGAGCTGGCCGACGTGGTGATGCACGAGCCGGCCTTCGGCACCGAACCGCGCCGGCTGCGCCAGGACGAGAACGGCGAGCAGTGGTTGCACCCGAACTTCACGGTGGAACTCTTCCGCGACGACGCGGAAGGGTATTACCTCAACGCCACCACGCCGGCGCCCTGCTGGTTCGTTCTCTGGCGCATGGACGAAGAGGCTACGCTGTCCGATGAGCCGATTCCCCGCCCGGCCGCCGTCTCGGTGAGTTACCACGACGCCGGCCGCTGGCTCGACGCACAGGAAACCGTGGAGCAGGTGCCGGCGCCGCCCGAGGTGGTGGCCTGGTTCCGGGCCTATGCCGACGAGCACTACAAGCTGGAACCCAAGAAGCGCAAGCGGCCGGACAGCTTCAAACCGCTGACCGATCGCTTCGGTAACCCGGCCTCGGTGAGCACGGAGAAAAAATTCGGCGGGGGCGGGCATGGCTGACGGTTTCCTGGGCCGCTGGGCGCAACGCAAGCAGGCGGTGCGCGAGGGCAAGCCCATCGCTGAGCCGGTCGCGCCTGTCGCAACGCCGGAGCCGCCGGTGTCCACATCCAGCGAGCCTGTGGCCGCCGCACCGCAGCCTGCGGCCGTGGTCGAGCCGGCGCCGCCACCGCCCACGCTGCAGGACGCGCGGGCGCTGACGCCGCAGTCCGACTTCAAGCGTTTCATGGCAGCGGACGTGGACCCCGAGGTCAGGAACGCGGCGATGAAGCAGCTTTTCACCGACCCGCACTTCAATGTGATGGACCGTCTGGATATTTATATCGACGACTACTCCATCCCCGATCCGCTGCCGCAATCCATGCTGCGCCAGATGGCGAGCGCGAAATTCCTGAACCTCTTCGATGACGAGGAAGAGAAAGACAAGCAGCCCGGGGCAGGGCTGACCCCTAGCCCGGTGCCTGTTGCGCAAACTGATAATCCACCCACGGTGGCGGCGAACACCGGTTTGCCAACCCCTGCCGCCAAGGCCCAACTGAACGATCAAGACCATGTCGACCCTGATTTGCGACTGCAACAAGACCATGCCACTGGACCCCAAGGGTCTGGGCGCGGTCCTCAATGAAAACCTGACGCTGCACAGCACCTTGTGCCGGCGCGAGGCTGGCGCCTTCCAGCAGGCGCTGGGCCAGGGTGAGGACGTGGTGGTGGCCTGCACGCAGGAAGCCCGCCTCTTCGGCGAGATCGCCGGGCAGACCGAGGGCGCCAAGTCGGTGCCGATCCGCTTCGTCAACATCCGCGAGACCGGTGGCTGGAGCAAGGATGCACCGAAGGCCATGCCGAAAATGGCTGCGCTGCTGGCCGCCGCACGCCTGCCCGACCCCGAACCCGTGCCCACCGTCACCTACAAGAGCGCCGGGCGCCTGCTCATCATCGGTGCGCTGGACGCGGCCGAGCGCGCCGCCGAGCTGCTGGCCGACACCCTGGATGTCAGCATCTTCAGCACCGGTCCCGGGACCGACGGTGGCCTGCAGGAGCGTCGTTACCCCGTGATGGCCGGCAAGATCGAGGCGCTCACCGGCTGGCTGGGTGCCTTCGAGCTCAAGTGGCAGCGCAACAACCCCATCGACCTCGACCTGTGCACGCGCTGCAATGCCTGCATCGACGCCTGCCCTGAGAACGCCATCGGCTTCGACTATCAAATTGATAGCAATCTGTGCAAATCACACCGGGCCTGCGTCAAGGCCTGCGGTGTGGCCGGGGCCATCGACTTCACGCGCGAGCCGCAATCCGACAGCGAGACCTACGACCTGGTGCTGGACCTGCGGGCCACGCCGGCTTTCACCCAGCATGCGAAGCCCCAAGGTTATTTCCAGTGGGACGGCCAGAACCAGCGCACCCTCATCGACTTGCGCGGCCTGGTGGGCGAGTTCGAGAAACCCAAGTTCTTCGTCTACAAGCAGAAGCTCTGCGCGCACAGCCGCAACGAGAAGGTGGGCTGCAATGCCTGCATCGAGGTGTGCTCGGCCTCGGCCATCAGCTCCGATTACGAACGCCAGCAGATCAAGGTGAACCCCAACCTCTGTGTGGGTTGCGGTGCCTGCACCACGGTCTGCCCCAGCGGTGCGCTCACCTTCGCCTACCCGCGTGCCGGCGAGCAGGGCGTCAAGCTCAAGACCCTGCTCTCCACCTACCTGCGTGCCGGCGGCAAGCAGCCCGCGCTGCTGCTGCACAGCCAGCAGGGCGGCACCCGGATGATCGGCGACCTGGGCCGCGCCGCACGCGTGGACCCGGACATGCTGGGCGTGCCGGCGCGCGTGATCCCGGTGCCGGTCTGGCACACGGCCTCGCTCGGTCTGGACGTCTGGCTCACCGCCGTGGCCTACGGCGCGACGAATGTCTGGGTGCTGATGACGGGCGAGGAAGCGCCGCAGTACCTGGAGGCCGTGCGCGCCCAGATGGACGTGGCGCAGGCCATCCTCACCGGTCTGGGCTACAAGGGCGAACACTTCCGCATCCTGCACGCGCGCGATGCGCGTGATCTGGCCGCGCTGGACGCCGATCTGCAACTGCCGGCCGCGCAGGGCGTGGCCAAGCCCGCCGGTTTTGCCGTGCAGGCCGACAAGCGCGCCACGCTGGAACTGGCGCTGGACCATCTGCTGACGCACGCCACGCTGGCAGAGCCGAAGCCCGAGCTGATCGCCTTGCCGGCCCAGGGTTCGCCGCTGGGGGCACTGGCCATCAACAAGGACAGCTGCACGATGTGCCTGAGCTGCGTGAACGCCTGCCCGGCCAGCGCGCTGCAGGACAACCCGAACGCGCCGCAGCTCAAGTTCATCGAGAAGAACTGCGTGCAATGCGGCCTGTGCGTGCAGACCTGCCCGGAAAATGCCTTGTCGCTCATCCCGCAGCTGCGTCTGACGCCGCAGCGCAAGGAAGCCGTGGTGATCAACGAGATGCAGCCCTACGCCTGTGTGCGCTGCGGCAAGCCTTTCGGCACGCTCAAGGCCATCGAAGGCATGCTGGGCAAGCTGGCAGGACACTCCATGTTCCAGGGCGCGGCCCTGGAGCGGCTGAAGATGTGCGGCGACTGCCGTGTGATCGACATCTACAGCAATCCGAACGAATCCAAGATCACCGACCTTTGAGCCGACCATGAGCAATCAAGCTGAATCCAACGACGCCCTGCTGGCCCAGGGCGGTACGCTCGACGAAGAGACCGCCCGCGCCGAGGTCTATGGCCTGCTGGCTGCGTTGTATTACGCCCCCCCGGGCGCCGAGCTGCTGGAGCAATTGCGGGTGGCCGCCACCGAGGCGCCGGCCGAGGGCGGATTCCTGGAAGAGCCCTGGCGCGGCCTGGTGAGTGCGGCACGCGATCTGGATCTGGCGACCGTCTCCACCGAGTACAACGCCCTGTTCGGCGGCGTCGGCAAACCCGAGGTCTACCTCTTCGGCTCGCACTACCTGAGCGGCTTCCTCAACGAGAAGCCGCTGGCCAAGCTGCGCGATGACCTGGCCGCCCTGGGCCTGGCGCGCGACGAAACCATGCCCGAGACCGAGGACCACATCGCCTACCTCTGCGAGGTGATGCGCTACCTGATCGCCGGTGATGACGTCGCCGTGGCCAACCTGACGAAACAGCGCGAGTTTTTCGCCGCGCATCTGCAGCCTTGGGTCAACCCGATGTGCGATGCGATCGAGGGCAGCCCCTCGGCGCGTTTCTATGCGGCGCTGGCCGGTTTCACGCGTGCTTTCCTGAGCGTGGAGATGCAGGGCTTCGACATGCTCGCCTGATTGCACTCCGTTCGCGTTGAGCCTGTCGAAACGCTGTGGGGCTTCGACAAGCGCAGCCAGAACGGAAGGTGTCAGGCCCGCCTTGCTTCCATCGGCCCCGTCGGACCATCCTGCGGAACCAGCGGCTCGGTCAGCAGCCAGACGCGGAAGACCGCACCATCAGCCTCATCGCCGAGTTCGCGGCGGTTCAGGCCTTCGATGCTGCCGCCGTAGCGTTCCACCAGGCCCACGCTGATCCACAGGCCCAGGCCGTTGCCGTCGTTTTTGGTGGTGAAGAAGGGACGGAACAGGCGTTCCTTGACGCGTTCGCTCAGGCCGGGTCCGCTGTCGCTGATCTCCAGCAGCACGCCGGTCTTGCCGTCCTCGCGGTTGCGCGTGCGCAGTCGCAGGCGCCCGCCCTCGGGCATGGCCTGGATGGCGTTGATCATCAGGTTGATCACCACCTGCTGTAGTTCCTGCCGGTTCACGCCGGCGCGCGCCGTGGCCAACAGGTCGCGCTCGACCTCGATGCGGGTGCGTGCCAGCAGATGCGCCACCAGCACCAGCGAATTCTCCAGCGTCTGGTTCACGTCCACCGCTTCCACGTAACCCGCGTATTCGGTGGGACGTGCGTACTGCAGCAGCTGCGTGACGATCAGGCGCATGCGTTCGACCTGCTGGTCCAGCAGGCTGAGTTCGGCGCTGACGGGTGTCGCCTGCGCACCCAGGGTCTCGCGCATCAGGTCCAGGTTGCCCTGGATCACAGCGATGGGGTTGTTGATCTCGTGCGCCACGCTGGCCGTGAGCTGGCCGATGGCGGCCAGCTTCTCCGACTTGACCAGCTGCTCCTGTGCCTGCTGCAGCGAGGCGTTGCTCTGCGCCAGTTCCTGCGTGCGTTCGACCACCTTGGCGTCGAGTTCCTGCGCCCAGCGCTGCAGGGCACGGGTCTTTTCGTCGATCACATCCAGCAGCTGGTCCAGGTGGCCGGCCAGCGCGCCAATCTCGTCGCGTGCGCTGACCAGGCCCACACGCGCGCCGGTGTCACCGTCCTCCACCCGCTGCATGGTCTGGTTCATCTGCTCCAGCGGGCGGAAGATGCTGCGCGCCCAGCGCAGCGAAAACAGCGCGGCCAGCACCATCACCACCCCAAAGATGCCCACGATGAGCGCCAGCATGCCGTACTTCACGTATCGAAAGGGCTCTTCCAGGTAACCCACGTAGAGCATGCCCGTGCGCTCACCCGCGGCGTCCAGCAAGGGCTCGTAGGCCGAGACGTACCAGTCGTTCACCACGAAGGCGCGGTCCAGCCAGGTTTCGCCGCGGGTCAGCACGGCCTCGCGCACGGCCTGCGAGACGCGCGTGCCGATGGCGCGTTCGTCCTGGAACAGGCGCACATTGGTGGTGATGCGCACGTCGTCCATGAAGAGCGTGGCCGTGCCGTGGCTGCCGAAGGGCAGGGAGCCCTCGGGGTAGACGATGCGGTTGATGTGGTCGATGAAGGGCAGGTTCTGGTTCAGCAGCACGCCACCGCGCAGCAGCGCCACGATATTGCCGTCGGCACCGCGCACGGGGGTGGTGGCCAGCATGACCAGGGCGCGGTCTTCCACGTTTCGGGTGGTGGGCACGGCGCTACGCGTCGGGATCAGCGGGATGTGGATGCGCGGCGCCAGGTGCGGCGCCAGCGCCAGCAGGTCGGCCGGCTCCAGCCGCGCCAGGCTGGCCTGGTCGGTGCTGATGCGGGCGTGGATCGCCCCCGCCCCCTGCGCCGGCGCGCGGATCTCCGTGGACGGGACGGCCGAGGGCAGCCAATCGGCCGTGATGAGCCGGCCGTCGAGCTGGTAGAGGTTGATGAAGTCAAAACCCAGGCGCCGGCTCTCGCGTGCCAGCAGGGCCTGCACGGCCGGCAGGTTGCGCCGCTGCAAGGGCTGGTACAGCGCGTGCGAGGCCGCCACCCCATGCGTGCCGGCGCCCACCTCGGAGAGCACCTGCTCAAAGTAACCGCGGGCCACCGCGAGGTCGCTGCGCACCTTGGTGATCAGCAGCCGGTCGTAGGCGGCATTGCCCCAGATCAGCAGCGCACCGACCAGCAGGGGCAGCACCACCAGCAAGGGCAGCAGCGCCATGGCCAGCAGCTTGTTGCGGATGGAATGCGTGAGCCAGCGCGCCGCCAGGGCGGCGGGCAGGCTGGCGGGGATGCTCACGACAGGGCCCATTCGGCGCAGCGCCGCTCCAGCGTGCGGCGCGAGATGCCCAGCAGCTGCGCGGCCTGCGTCTTGTCACCGTGCACCGAATCGAGCACTGCGCGGATGTGCTGCTGCTCCAGCGTGTGCAGATCGGTCACGGCGCGATCGCTGTCGCCGGCCGTCGCGCCAGAGCGCTGCCCCAGGGTGTAAAGGGCCGACACGTTGAGCGAGCCCAGGATCAGCGAGCGCTCGATCAGGTTGCGCAGCTCGCGCACATTG